>CAZRPL010000001.1:0-3096 GCA_964602045.1 uncultured Collinsella sp.
TCGGCTCTTCTTTCGCGGGATGAAAAACGTTCGTCCGGCGAACGTGTGCCAAAATAGCCCACTTTCTAGTTTTCGATTTTGGCAAAAAGACATCCTACGGCCAGAGCGGACTGATAGCCAACCCATGAAGACAGACATTTCGGCCAGATTTACCGCAGATGACGATCTTCGAACGCCATGGGACGTCCAATCGTGCCACTGACAGGTGTTCTACATGCCAAAAAGGACACGCTGCACGAACACAAAACTGGAAAAAGCCCGATTTTGCAACTCGCAGCGAGAACGAACGATTTTGAAGCCCGTCAAACCGGCGAGCAACCGCCAAAAATACCGGCTTGGTGTTCTACACGGCCGCGCGTAGCGCAGTGCGATCGGGAAGAAGCGTCACTCCCGGCCTTTGCCCTCGCGAATCGCCGGAAGAATGCGCTTGACGACCCAAAACGCCACGACGATGACCGCGATCACGATCAGCACGATCTTTATGATGCCCGAAAAGCCCTCGACCTGCGCCGTCACGGTCTCCCACGCGCCGCCGGCAGCATAACCCAGACTGCACAGGATGCTGTTCCATACCGCCGAGCCGATAAGCGTGTACAGGCTGAAGCGCACGACGTTCATCTTGGCGGTACCGGCGGGAATCGAGATCAAGCTGCGCACGACCGGGATGCAGCGGCACAGCAGCACCGTGATCTGACCGCGGCGATCGAACCAGCCGATGGCCTTGGAAACGTCATCGGACCTAAAGCCGAGCAGGCGCATGGGGCGCGTGTCGAAGAAGCTCTCGAGACGGTCCTGCGACAGCAGGCGGCCGATGCCGTAGAGCACGAACGCGCCGACGACCGACCCCGCGGTCGCGGACACGATCACCAGCGGCAACTCCATGCTGGTCTGAATGACGAGAAAGCCCGACAGCGGCAGGATGAGCTCGCTGGGGATGGGCGGGAACACGTTCTCGAGCAAGATAAGGCCGAACACGGCAAGGTAGCCGAACTGGCTGATAAACGAAAAGAATGCGTCTTCCATGAGCGCCTTTCTGTGTCATTTCCGGTGCCGGACCATGATACCCGCATGACCGGCGCCAGATTCCCCTTCACACCGGAAACCCACAGCTACCGACCGTCGAACGCGAAGGACGATCCGCCGAAGCCCCCGATGGGCGCGCCGGTTTGGCGCGGCCCCGGAGCACGTCCTGCCGGCGCACCGCCCCACCCTCCGCCGCGCATCGGTATACTGACAGGGTATGATTTCGCAATCCTAAGGAGCCTCCATGGCCAGCATCAGTGTCGATTACTATTCCTCCTCGCTCATGCGCACGACGACGCTCGACGTCATCCTGCCCCTCGACAACCCCGACGACGCCTGGGCGGTCGACGCCAACCTGCGTCGCGACCCCCACAACTGGGACGCCGCGCCCTACCCGCGGCAGAAGGCCCCCATGAGGACCCTCATCCTACTGCACGGCATCAACGGCAACCACACCGACATCATCTCGGAGACCCGCATCGCCAAATGGGCCGCCGAGCGCAACATCGCCGTCGTGATGCCGTCGGGCTACAACGCTTTTTACGTGGACAACCCCGAGACGCACAACTACTTCGGCCGCTTCGTGGGCCTGGAGCTCCCCCATGTCGTGCGCCGGATGTTCCCGCTGTCCGATCGTCGCGAGGACATGTTCATCGGCGGCATCTCCATGGGCGCGTACGGCGCGCTGCGCAACGGCTTCAAGTACGCCGAGAACTTCGGCGCGATCATCGCCCTGTCCAGCGCCATGATCATCGATAACTTCGACGCGCTCATCCGCGACGAGCCGTTCTTCCTGTCGCGCCCCTTCCTCGAGTCCATCTTCGGCAACCTCGACCACGTGATCGACTCCGACAAGGACCCCGCGCGCCTGGCGGCGGACGTCGTGTACTGCGACCGCCCGCGTCCGCGCGTGTTCATGGCATGGGGCAGCTCCGACCCGCTCGCACAGCCCAACCGCGTGCTCGCGGCGCGTCTGCGCGGTACCGGTATCGAGGTCGAGCAGCGCGAGTTCGCCGGCGGGCACGACTGGGACTTTTGGAACGAGGCGCTCCCGCAGGCGCTCGATTGGCTTCCGACGCGTTAATCACGCCGACAAGCGCACACGGCGGACGCGCAGCACGTATCATGGATGGGGTATAACCCCCTACGACCGAAACACGAACGCGGCTTCTCGAGGGAGAGATTCGCTATGGCATTGCTCAAGGTCGACTTCTACTCCAACTATCTCCAGCGCAACGTCATACTGACCGCTGTCGTTCCTGTCGACAAGATGGACGGCGCCAAGCGCGCCAAGCGCCGCCAGGGCCCATACCGCACCATGTACCTGCTGCACGGCCTGTTCGGGCGCGACTACGACTGGATCGACAAGACCCATGTGGTCGAGACGGCCGAGGCGCGCGACGTCGTGGTCATCATGCCGTCGGGCGAAGACGGGTTGTATCTCGATAAACCCGAGATCAACGAATGGCACGGCAAGTTCATCAGCGAGGAGCTCGTGGACGTGACACGCCACCTGTTCCCGCTGTCGCGCAAACGCGAGGACACCTGCTTGGCGGGTATCTCGATCGGCGCCTATACCGCCCTCATCAACGGCCTTTTGCGCCCCGACCGCTTTGGCAGCATCGTCGCGCTGTCCGGTGCGTTCATGCGCGACCGCGTGCTGGAGGCGGTCGAGTCGCACAGCCCGCGCAAGCGTCGCTCCTACGAGCGCTGGTTCGGCGACCTGGACACGGTCATCGGCAGCGAGAAGGATTACGTCGCGCTCATCGACCGTTTCAAGCAGGATCCCGACCTGCCTAAACCTAAGTTTTACGGCGCGTGCGGTGAGCACGACAACCTGTGCGAGAACAACCGCGAGGTCGTGCGCCTGCTCGAAGACGCCGGCTTTGACGTGACCTACTGGGAACCCGAGATCGGCTCCCATGAATGGCCGTTCTGGAACGCGTGGATCGACTGCGCGCTCGACTGGTACGCACCCGGCGAGATGAAGCCGAGCTCGGCGGAGGTCGACTACTCGGGGCTCACCACCCTGCGCCCGCCCAACGAAGGCAAGTTCGAACTCAAAGACGAGGA
>CAZRPL010000001.1:3196-87867 GCA_964602045.1 uncultured Collinsella sp.
TTCCCACATCGGGCGCTCGGGTTGCATCCTCTACATGAACTGCGAGTTGTACAGCGTCGCGTAGGCGCCGCCCTCGGCGAGCAGCTCGGCGTGCGTACCCTGCTCGATGATCGTGCCCGCACTCATGACCAAGATGAGGTCGGCGTCCACGATGGTCGACAGGCGATGTGCGATCACGAAACTCGTGCGGCCGGCCATAAGGTTCTCCATCGCGTGCACGATGGCATGCTCGGTGCGCGTGTCCACGCTCGAGGTCGCCTCGTCCAGGATGAGGATCTTGGGGTCGGTCAGGATCACGCGCGCGATCGTGAGCAACTGCCGTTGGCCCTGGCTGATGTTCTCGGCGTCGTTTTCGACCCGCGTATCGTAGCCGTCGGGCATCGTGCGCACGAAAAAGTCGACATGTGCCATCTTGGCGGCGCGTACGATCTCCTCGCGCGTGGCGTCGGGGCGGCCGTACGCGATGTTCTCGGCGATCGTCCCCTCGAACAGCCATGCGTCCTGCAGCACCATGCCGAAGTTCTGCCGCAGCTCGGCGCGGCTCATGGCATGCGTGTCCACGCCGTCGAGCGCGATGCGGCCGCCGTCGATCTCGTAGAAGCGCATGAGCAGGTTGATCAGCGTCGTCTTGCCCGCACCCGTCGCGCCGACGATGGCGATCTTACGGCCCGGCTCGGCCGTGAACGACACGTCGCGCATGAGCGGACGCTGCGGATCGTAACCAAAGCGGACGTGTTCGAACGCCACGCGGCCGCAAACCGGCTGCTCCACATGAGCCGCGAGTTCCGGCGCCGGATCGGGCTCGATCTCGGGCTCGTCGAGCACGTCGAACACGCGCCCCACACTCGCCAGCGCGCTCTGCAGCGTATTGATGGTCATGGACATCTGCGTGAGAGGCTCGGACGCCTGCATGATGTACTGGAAGAACGCCTGGAACGTGCCGACGGTCAGGCGGCCGGCGATGAGCATGCTGCAGCCGATGACCGCGATGACCACCTGGCACAGGCGTCCCACGAAGCGGATCGCGGGCGCGGCGGCGTTGGTCAGAAAGTCCGCGCGCCTGCTCGCGTCTGCCAACTCCTGCGACAGCCGATGGATGTCGGCCGAGCTCGCGCGCTCGCGGTTGAACGCGCGGATGATCACGCGGCCGCTGTAGGCCTCCTCGACCGCGCCGGTCAGGTGGCCGACCCACGACTGGCGCTCGGCAGCAAGCGCAAGCGTGCGCTTGGCGGCGATCTTGGTGAGCAGGATCGCGAGCGCCGAGAACACGAGGAAGATGCAGGCCAACAACGGGCTGTACACGAACATCATCACGATGGCGCCGCACACGCTGCCGATGGACATGAGCAAACGGAGCAGACCGGTCTGCAACACCTCGGACATCTTGTCGAGGTCGTTGGTCGCGCGGCTCACCACCTCGCCGGGCTTGTGCGAATCGAAAAACGCGAGCGGCAGGCGATTGAGCTTGCGCGCGATGCGGTTGCGCAGCATGAGGTTCAACCGCTCGGCGAAGCTCGCCATGGTGAAGGTCTGCGCGGAGTAAAACGCGAACGCAATCGTCCAGATACCCAGGTAGATGGCGATATCGCGACCACCGTGCTCCCAGGAGACCGCAAAGTCGCGGCCCTGCGCGAAGGCGGCCTGGATCTCGGTCCACAACAGGTCGATGACGTGCGCACTGTACGCCGGCGCCGCGACGCTGAAGCCGGTGTAGAACATGATGGAGACGATCACGACGGCGAAGCGCCAATGCTGGCCGCGCGATTCGGCCCAAAGCCGGCGCACGGTACCCCAGGTGTCACGCGGGACCTCGGGGGCGTCCTCGTCGGATGCCGCGGCGGTCGTGGCAAGCTGCTCGTCGAGCGGAGCGTTGCCCTGCTCGCGCTCGTCCTGGTTGAGCTCTTCTTTACGCGCCATGGCGCTCACCTCCCTTCATCTGCGATTCCGCGATGGCGCGGTACACCTCGCAGCTCTCCATGAGCTCCTCGTGCGTGCCCTTGCCGGCAACGGTGCCGTCCTTGAGCACGATGATCTGATCGGCATGCAGGATCGTCGAGATGCGCTGCGCGATGATGAGCACCGCCGCATGGCGCGTCTCGGGCTTGAGCGCCCGCCGCAGGGCCGCGTCGGTCTTGAAGTCGAGTGCCGAGAAGCTGTCATCGAAGATGTACAGGTCAGCGCGCTTCATGAGGGCACGCGCGATGGACAGGCGCTGGCGCTGGCCACCCGAGAAGTTCGTGCCGCCCTGGGCCACGCGCGCCTCGAGGCGCCCGGGCTGCTCGTAGACGAACTCCGCCTGCGCGACCTCGATCGCATGGCGCATCTGGGCGTCGGAGGCCTCCTCGTTGCCAAAGCGCAGGTTACTCGCCACGGTGCCGCTGAACAGCCACGCCTTCTGCGGCACGTAGGCGATGCGCTCGTGCAGCTCGCTTTGGGTCATGTCGCGGATGTCGCGCCCGCAAAAGCTCACCGAGCCCTCCGTCACGTCGTGGAAGCGCAGCAGCAGCTTGGCCACGGTCGACTTGCCCGATCCCGTCGAACCGATGATCGCGGTCGTCTGTCCGCGCCGGCATGCGAAGTCGAGGTCGTGCAGGGTGTCCTCGTCCGCATCGGAAAAACGGAACGTCGCGTGGTCGAACGACGCCACGATGTCGGACTCCTCCGCGTCGCCGTCATCCGCCGCCGCATCCGCGGCAGCCTTGCCGTCCTGGATCTCGGGCACAAGATCGATGACCTCGCCGGCGCGGTTCAGGCAGGCGATGGCACGTGGCAGGGTGAGCGCGACCATCTGCGCGGCCATGATGTAGAACAGGATGAGCATGGCGTACTCGAGCACCGCCGAGATGCTCGCGATCTCCATGGCGTGCACGCCGACGCGGTCGCCGCCAAGCCACAACACCGCGACCTCGGTGATGTTCATGAGGAAGAAGCTCGCCGCGTCCACGCCGGCGAACATCATGTTCACCTTGATGGCCGACGACGCATAGTCCGAGAACACCTCATCCAAACGGCGTTCCTCGTGACGCTCCTTGGTGAAGGCGCGGATGACGCGCACGCCGATGATGCTCTCGCGCAGCACGATGTTCATGCGGTCGATGAGCTTTTGCAGGCGCATGAAGATCGGCGCGGCGTTGGCGATGGTCACCGCTGCGATCACGAGCACGACCGCCGTGACCGCCGCGAGCAAAAGACCCATCTGCCAGTCGATCATGCACGCCATGGCGATGCCGACCACGCACAAAAACGGCAGCGGCAGCACCATCTGGATCGTCGCGATGATGGATTGCTGGATCACGTTGATGTCGTTTAGGGTGCGCGTGATCATCGAGCCGGTGCCGAACCGCTCGAAATCGCTGCCCGAAAACGCCAGCGAACTGTCGTAGATGGCGTTGCGGATGTCGCGCCCGACGTTGGAGGACAGGCGCGCGGCCAGATACGCGCCGGTGAGCGCGCCGCCGCTCGCGAGCATGGAGGCACCGAGCATGAGCAGGCCGCCGCTCACGATGTGGTCCAGATCTCCGCTGGCGATACCCGTGTTGACCATGTTGGCGAGCATCGTCGGTACGAGCAGCGTGCCGGTATTGTCGAGCAGCAGCACCACGAGCGTGATCGCCACGAGCTTCTTATAGGGCTTCAAGAATCGCATGAGCAGCTTCATGCGGCGGTTCCTTTCCGTTCGTATCGTTCCCGTCCATCGCGCGCCTCCGCGTGCGGCACGCTCACGCGTCCGTCGTGAACTCGGTGCGCTCGAACTCCTCGGCGAGCGCCTGGGTGTACTCGCGCGCGAGGGCGAGCAACGCGATGCGGTCCTCGGGGGGGAGCGCGCAGAACGCGCGGCGCTCCGCCTGCTGAGCGGGCACGATATAGCGCGCGGCAAATGCACGGCCCTCGTCGGTGAAGGATGCCACCTTGTTCTTGCGGCTCCCCCGCTCGAACGCGAGCTCGATCAGGCCTTTTGCCTCGAGCGATTTGATCGCCGAGTTGATGGTCTGCTTGCTGAACGCCCACGAGTCGGTCAGGCTGCGCAGCGCCATCGCGCCGCCCGCGCGCTCGATGTCGTACATCATCCAGTACGCGCAGGTGGAAAGGCCGCATCGTCGCGCGAACCCGTAATAGATGCGGTCCGCCTCCTTGTACAGGCAGTCGAGCTCCCGCGGGTCCGTGGGCGCCGCATCATGGGTGGCGGGCATCGCGTCGTGTTCCATGTCGTCGCTCCTTGTGGACAAACGTTCCGTCCGATTTCGGATTTCCTCGGGGCATTGTAGTCCGATACCGGATTATCGTCAACGAGATTCGACGCCGATCTCGCTGGCGGCAGCGATGCACGTCCTATACTGTGCGCACGATTCGTACGGCGCCTCGATTCGGGTCGCACCGACGCACGAAAAACGCCCGCCGATGCGAACGGAAGCATCGACGGGCGCCGGGGGAAGACCCTGGTCGGTTTGGGGAACCTTTACTTTTCCCAGCCCTCTTGGATCGACTCGTAGAACGTGGCGGAGTCGCACAGGTCGTGCAGGCTCTTGCCATCGCGCCACGGGATCTCCACCATCTCGGAGAGCGTGGTGACCAGCTCGGAGCAGTCGGTGAAACGCCCCTTGTCGTTCAGCTTCGAGCAGTCTTGAACGCGCCAATAGCCGTCGGTGTGCGTGATGTAGTACTGGTCGTCATCGACGTCCATAAACACGCGGGTCTTGGAACGCAGGTAGTTGAGGAGCTCCTCGAAGCTCAAGGATATCGTCTCGTCAGCTTTCAGTCCCATAATGGTCTCCTAGCTGTCGGGCGCCTCGCGGCGCGGTGGCATTACTGGTATTCAGTAAACCCGCAAGCGCGCCGTTCTATACGATGAAATTGGTGGGCGGCACATTACATAGGAGCAGCGGCCGTTCTGCACGTTTGGCACACAGGCGATGGAGATGCGACAGCCCGTCCGCCGCATGTCCCAATAATCTCCTGGCCCCTTTTGGGACGCTGGCCCCTTTTGGGGCACTCCATAAAGCCATCTACCTGCGCTTCGCACCCGACAGGCGCCTTTCGGTTGCCGTGAAATCGTCCCGATTGCAGCCCTGCGGTTGGTAGAATGGGGTCCGATGCGCCCGCATACTGAAGGTGCCGGCGAACGATTCTCCTTCAACGGAAAGGCACACCATGAGTTTCCGCGACAACCTTCAGCATCTGCGTGCCACGCGCAACATGACCCAAGAGCAGCTCGCCATGCTGCTCGGCGTCTCCCGTCAATCAGTAACGAAATGGGAAGCGCAGAAAAGCTATCCGGAGATGGACAAGCTCCTCAAGATGTGCTCGATTTTCGACTGCGCCCTCGATGACCTCGTGCAGGGTGATCTGACTGGACGCGAGCCCGAAACCCCTGTCGCAACCGTTCCGGCGGGACCACCGACGGACATCTGCGGCTACGACGAGCACCAGCGCATGATGGCCTGGAAGGTGCCCACGGGCATCTCGGCGATCCTGCTCGCTATCGCGATCGCGCTGTTCTTCGACGGCATGCCCGAGTTCGCGTCGACCACCTGGCACGACGGTGTCTTCGTCCTCATCATCCTGCTGGGCGTCTTGGCGGGCCTGGCGTTTCTCATCCCCGCGGGCATGGAGCATGCCGCATTCCAAAAGGCGCATCCCTACGTCGAGGATTTCTACACCGACGACGACAGGGCGCAAGCACGCAAGGCGTTTTCCGGCGGGCTCATCGCCGGCATCGCGCTCATCTTCGTCGGCATCGGTTGCTTTCTCATGCTCGAACAGACCGTCGAGAACGTCGGTCTGTTCTTCCTACTGTTCTTCATAGCCCTCGGCGCGTGGAACATCGTGCACTACGGCATGCTGCTCGGCCGCACGGACATCGCCGAATACAACAAGAGCGCTGCAGAGGAGCTCGAGGTCGAGGACATCATGAACGCGCAGGTCGACGACGCGCGTCGCGAGGCGATGCTCACGCACAAGCGAAAGGATGAGAAGCTGAGCGCTATCTGTGCGACCATCATGATCGTGGCGACGATCATCGGCTTGGGACTCCTGTTTGGCCCGGCGCTCACCGTACCCCATCCCGATGCCTTCGAACCCGAGGGCACCGCGGCCATGTGGTTTTGGGTTGTATGGCCGGTGGGTGGCATGATCTGCGGCATCGTCGCGGTATTGTGGGAAGCCTTCGGCAGGCGGGAGTAACCCGAACGCGGGGCATGGCACCCCGTTCGCCATGCCCCATCGCCCGCCACATGTCCCAATTTTCTCCTGGCCCCTTTTGGGACAGGGCCTATGCCTCGAGGCCGATGCGGGCCACGGCGGCGCGCGACTCCCCGTCCAGGGCGTCGCAGCCCTCAAGGACGCGTCGCATCTTGACCGTGTCCGCCCAGCGGATCGGCGTATCGGGCAGCGCCAGGTGCCGCAGCTTCGCGCAGTCGCGGAACATCGAGTTCATGTTCCTGACGGACGAGAAATCAAACGAGGATAAATCCAGGCTCGTCAAGCCCCTGCAGCCGGCAAACATGAGGAAGAAGTCGCGCACGCCCGAGGTGTCGAAGCTCGACAGGTCGACCCATTCCAGCTCCACGCAATTGGAGAACATCCCGCACATGCGTCGCACGCCGGCCGTTTGGAACCGTGACAGGTCGAGCGCCCTGAGCCCGTGGCACCGGTTGAACATGTTCGCCATGGTAGCGGCAGACGAGGTGTCGAATCCCAACATGTCGAGCCACGTCAGCTTAGAGCAGCTCGCGAACATCGACGAGAAATCGCGGACGCGCGCGGTATCGAACCCCGACACGTCGAGCGCGACCAGCTCGCTGCACCCGTTGAACATGTCATTCATGTCGGTCACCTGCGACGTATCGAAATGGGAGACATCCAGCGTCTGCAGCGACGAGCACATAGTGAACAGGTGCGCCATATTCGTGGCCCGCGAGGTGTCGACCAGCGAGAGCCCCTCGACACGCTGCAGCTGCCAACAGCACGCGAACCAGCCTCGCATGCTGACCGGGGCTATGGGCGCCGTGACGACCGCGCGCGTGACGTCGCGCCACGGCTGCTCCCAGTGCACGCTGTTGGCATCGGGCAGCTCCGGGTCGTTTGCCGGCTCGACGATGGGCGCATACCCCGTCGCCGGAACCTTGAAGGGGCCGGAGAGGAGCTTGAGCCGGTACAGCACGTTTCCCTCCGCGTAGCTGGAACGCGTGCAATCCCACGGCGCGGCACCGAACACGACCAGCGTGGGGCGATCCTCGGCGGGCGCCTCGCCGGCGACCGGCTGCATCTCGTAGATCGCCGCGTATACCAAAGAGGTCTTCGTCATCGGACACCCTTTCTCGCAAAGCGGACTCGGTGTGGGACGCCGCTCGGGCGCATGTCCCGCCCGGGCGGCACGGGAGCTTTACGCCACGCCGAGGCAGACCGTGCGACTCTCGGAGGACAGCAGGAAGGACACCTGCTGGCGTGCGCCGGCAAACAGCAGGCCGTCGCCGTCGCGCAGCACCGCGGAGTCGCCCCGCTCGAGCGTCGCCACGATCCGCCCGTCGCGCACCACCGTGGTGCCGTTGGAGCCCAGCTGCTCAAAGCGCCACACCCCCTGCGCCGCATCGTAGGCAAGACGCCCGTGCCGGCGGGACACCAGGTAGAAATCCTCGGAGTACGGCAGCATGATATCCGCCTGCTCGGGACCGTCACCGCGCTTGACGCCGATCGTCATGCCGTCGCGGAGCGAATAGCGCTTGCGGCCGAACGCCAAGGTGCCGACGGGAGCCGCCGTCATGAGGCAGGGCGTGAGCGACGGCGCCTCGAGGACGTCCTGCTCGACCGCGGGCGCGTCTCCGCCGGGCACGTCTGCGGCTCCCGCCTCGACGTCACGAACGTCCTCGGCGTCGGCGACCGCGGCGACCACGTCCTCGGTTGCCTCGTCGCACACATCCCGCACCTCGTCGGCGGCATCGACGGTCGACGCCGACGCCGGCGTCCGCCCGTCTAGGCGGGCCGTCGCCGCGACGCCCGCGGCCTCAGCGTCGCGGGCAACGGCACTGCGGCTCCATTGCGGCTCGACCGCCGGCGCATCCGTCCGCTCGCTCGGCATATCGAAGTAGGAGGCCTTCACGATGAGTTCGCCGTCGAACAGCGCCATGGTCGGGCAGATGCCCACGTGCGGCGACAGGTCGCACCCGAGCTTGCGGTGCAGCTTGGCCTGGACCGCAGCCTCGATGCGCGCGCAAATCTCCGCGGTGCCGTGCACGTAGTACATCCGCCACGCGGACGCGGGCACCTGGACCTCAAAGCGATCGGGGCACTGGATACCCGTCACGCCGCCGCCCCAGTCGACCAGCCCGTCGATCGCCTTGGACACGATCGCGTCGATGATCGCGCTCGGCGCGGGCGCGACCACCGAGTCGCCGCCGCGCAGGCCTGCGGCCCACAGGCGGAACTTGATAATGGGATGGGCGTACGAGATGGTGTCGAACAGACGGACGAACCTGCGCTCGACGGCGTCGAGCTTGGTGCCGGAGGAGGCGTAGGCGCGGTTACCGCGATAGCTGTTGCTGTACTTCATGGGGACGTCCTTTCTGGGTTGGCTGCCGGTCGTCGAGGCTAGTGTGCCAGCACCCGATCGCCCCGTTGCGCAACCCGGGCGTCCATCGTCACCACGCCGCGATACATGGCGTCTGCTGCCTGCCCAATTCCTCGTTGCGGCGCACGCAGATCACGACCGCCGTCGCGTTGTCGCTCCGGTCGCCGCCCGCCTCCGTCGCCTCGAGGACGATGCCGCGCGCCGCCGTGCGCGGATCGTCGGTACGGGAGAGCAGCTCGGCGAGGCGCGTCGCGGAAAGCTGGTCCCACACGCCATCGCTGCACAGGAGAACCTTCATCCCATCGCGCATCGGCACGCGCGCCGTCTGCAGGGAGGTCTGGCCGCTGTTTTGCAGCACGTGGTAGCCCATCGCCGTGCGCAGCGCGTTGCCTGCCGACGAGCTGCGACCGTGATCGTCGCCGAACACGTGCGCAAGCTCGCCGTCGTCGCACAGGATGTAGGCGGTCGAATCACCCATCCTGCCGAACACGAGCTCCCCGCCGCACGCGGCGACGGCGACCAGCGTCGCGCCGGATCCCTCGCCCAGGCAGGACGACGCCTTGCTCACGAATGCGTCCACCGAGGCGAACGCCTGGTACATGCACCACTCGCCGAGCCTCCAGCGCTCCGCCGCATCCCCGACGGCGCCGAGGGCCGATCGCCATGCCTCGCCGAACGCCCCGCAGCACAGCTTGGCCATGACGTCGCCGAACGGAGCGCCGCCGATCCCGTCGCTGACGCAGGCGATGCCGTCTCCATACCATGCACTGTCTTCGTTGCCCAGGCGGGCGCCGCGCTCGCTTGAGACCGCCATGACGAACGTGAGGCCCTGCGCGGCGCGAGCATCTACGGTAGGACGCCATCCGATAGGGGTTTCCCGCGCTTTCGTGTCATGGGATGGCTCGTCGGCGGGCACGGTGGAATATGGGGGCGCGGTGGTGCGCGGGGGCTTATCGTGCCCGGACGCATCGCCATATCCGAGCGCGCCGCCGTCGGACGACTCGTCGCGCAGGTCGGGGGTCACGGGCGCGGCGAGCAAGGCAACGGACTCGTCGGCCTCCGGCACGGCGGCACCCATCCCGGCCCCCGACACGGCCTTCGCCTCGGCACCCGGCTCGAACCCGGTGCCGTTCAACTGCCTGTCTTCGTGGTTATGCATGGTCATATCCTTTCGATTCGACGGGCTGTACAACCCGATTCTTCCCATGGGGATCCTTAGCGTTGTGCAACCGCGCGCCCACGTCTATCCGAGCACTTCGAAACGGTAGTTTTCGTCGCAGGTGCGGGATGCCCACGAAAAGTTGGCGGCACAGTAGTCACCGGGCAGTACACGGCGCGGAAAAACGCAGATGAGGTCGCCGTGGTGCAGCTCGCAGCTGTTACCCTGCAGCAGCACCGGCAGCGCCTCCAGATCGGCCGGCGTCACCAGCGTGCCGTACCTGCTCCCCTGCCCGTCGGTGCCCACGTCGGCGATCGTCCAGCGCCCGCCGACGAACGTGATCTCGCAATGATGCCGCGAGGCGTACGCCGCGCGGGTGACGATCGGACAGCGCCCGCGGCCGGCGCACCACGCGCGATCCTCACGGCCGATGCGAGCGCCCTGCGCCTCCGAAAAACGGTACACGGTCGCCGCCCGCGCGCCGTCATCGAGCTGCGTCGCGTAATCGAGCGGATCGGGGCCGGCCATCACGACGGGCACCAGCTGGGCCTCCCGCGGCGAGGAATCCGCCGCGGCGAGCGCGGTTCCCCCGGCAACCACCGGCGTCTCGCGCAGGGCAAAGCCCATCTCCTGGCGGTTGTCGCGCGCGCCGGCTAGGCTCGCGTACACGCACGCCGCGATCACCCCGCGCTGCACGCCCTCGATAACCTCGACGTTATCGGCGAGCACCATGTCCAGCCGCCTCGCCTCGTCGTCGACAGCCTGCCAAAAACCTGTCAGGTCGTAGGCGAGGCCATCGGCTCGGAGCGCCTCGTTGAACGCCGCGCGGAACGCGTCGGTCCGAACGAAGTTCACCTTGAGCTCGTCCCACAGGTTGATGTTCAAAAAGATCCGGCCCGTCGCTTCGAGGTCACGTGCGACGTCGCGCGCGTTCTCGTCCAGCAGCTTGGCCACGCGCGAGCCGCGCGCCGTGCGGTCGCGGACCAGGTGCGCAAACGACGTATACTCCGACGTCGCCGAAAAGCTCCGCTGCGCCCGGGCGAGCTCGTCTTGGGGCGACAGGCGGTAAACGCGGCTCGCGTCGTACTTGGACTTGACGGCGTTATCGTACGAGGCGAGCACCTGGCACTCGGGAACGCCCGAGAACTCCCTGCAAAACGCCTTGACGAACGTCTTGAGCGCTTCGGTCATAGTGCGTTCCTTTCCTGAGGCGGCCTGCGGTCGCAGGCGATCAGTCGGTGTAGTAGCGGTCGACCCCGTGGCGATCGCGCGTCCGCATGCGCACGGCTTCCTCGATCTTCTTGCGCTCCTCCTCGCGCTTGCGACGGGCGACCGCGAGATCGGGAAGGCCACGGGCGATGTTCGAGGTATCGGCGCCCTCGGGTACGGGAAGCGGCCAACCCCTGAGGTCCACAAGCGACGTGCAATCCGCGAGCATCCAGCTCAGATCAGTTGCGTTTGATGTGGTAAAGCCGGAAACGTCCAGGCGCGCAAGGTTGGTGCAGCCATAGAACATGCACTTGAACGACGTGACGCGCGAGGTGTCGAAGCGCGAAACGTCGAGCGCGGCGAGCTTGCTGCAGCCGTAGAACATGTAGTCGAGCCTCGTCGCCGCGGAGGTGTCGAACCGCGAGGTGTCGAGCTCGGCAATCGACGAGCAGCCCTTGAACATCCAGCCCATGTCGGTGGCAGCCGAGGTGTCGAAGCGCGAGACGTCGAGCGACCGGAGGGAGGAGCAGCCGTTGAACATCGATTTGAACGACTCGACATGTAGCGTCCTAAAGCGCGAGACGTCGAGCCGCCTTAGATTTCCATCGTTAAAGAACATGTGGCGCATGTCCGTGGCGCGGAACGTAGCGAAGCCCGAGACATCGAGAAGCGTGAGCGCGTGGCAGTCCGCGAACATGCAGTTGAACGACACCGCCCGCGACGTGTCAAAACGCGAGACGTCAAGGGAGACGAGCGCAGAGCATTCGTCGAACATGTGCTCGAAATGCTCAGCCGCCGAGGTGTCGAAGCCGGAGACGTCGAGCGTCTTGAGTGACGAGCAGCCATCGAACATGGACTGGAAGTCGGTGACGGAGCCCGTCCTGAAGCCGGAGACGTCGAGGGCCGCGAGCTTGCCGCAGCGGTGGAACATGTGGTTGAGCCTCGTCGCCGCCGAGGTGTCGAAGCCCGAGATGTCGAGCGTCTTGAGTGACGAGCAATCCGCGAACATGGACCGGAAGTCGGTGACGGAGCCCGTCCTGAAGCCGGAGACGTCGATCGCGGTGAGCGCCGAGCACTTGGAAAACATCCACGCCATATCCGTTGCCGAGGACGTATCGAACCCCGAGACGTCGAGCTCGGCGAGCGACTCGCAGCGGTAGAACGCGAGCCGCATGTCCGTAACCTGCGAGGTGTCCAACCGCTCGATCCCGACCACGCTCTTCAGCCGCGTGCAGCACGCGAACCATGCACACATGGTCCGCGGCGAAATCTCACCTGCGAAAAGGACCGTCTCCACGTCCTGCCAGGGCGATTCGGACTTGCCGTCTTTGACGTTCCATCCCTTGTTCGACATGTCGATCGGGTCGCCGACGCGTACCGCGCCGAGACGCTCGCCGCCCATGGTACACCAGTTGAGCGCGCAGCCCCGCTCGCCCTGCCCGAACACGAGCAGGTCCATCTCCTTGTCGGAGTACGCGGACCCGTCTGGCCGGCGGAGCTTGTACATCGCCGCCCACACATTTGTTGGGGCAGCGAGCTTCGGGCAGCCGGTGTACATGCTGCCCGCGTCTGCATCGTCGCGTACGGAGCGCAGCGCGCCCCCGATGCTCCCCAGCTCCGCGCAGTCCTTGAACATGAAGCTCAGGTCGGTCGCGCTCGAGCAATCGAACCCCGAGACGTCGAGCGCCGTGAGCGAGGCGCAGCCGCAGAACATGGACTTGAAGGACTCGACGCGCGCTGTCCTGAAGCCGGAGACATCAAGCGCCTCGAGCTTGCCGCAGCCGTAGAACATGTGGTTGAGCCTCGTCGCCGCGGAGGTGTCGAAGCGCGAGGTGTCGAGCGCCAAGAGCTCCGCGCAGCCGTCGAACATGGACTGGAAGTCGGTGACGGAGCCCGTCCTGAAGCCCGAGACGTCGATCGTGGTGAGCGCCGAGCACTTGGAAAACATCCACGCCATATCCGTTGCCGAGGACGTATCGAACCCCGAGACGTCGAGCGCCGTAAGCGCGATGCAGCCGCAGAACATAGACTTGAACGTCGTGGCCCTCGACGTG
The DNA here is from genome assembly GCA_964602045.1 of uncultured Collinsella sp. GTDB lineage: Bacteria > Actinomycetota > Coriobacteriia > Coriobacteriales > Coriobacteriaceae > Collinsella. Next base: position 16,182 of record CAZRPL010000001.1, read on the forward strand.
TCGAAGCCGGAAACGTCAATGGACGCAAGCTCGGCGCACTCGTAGAACATATGGTTCAAGAACGTGACCGACGAGGTATCGAAGCCCGAAACATCCACGTGCGCCAGCACCTTGCACCCGCTGAACAGGGAGCCGAAATTCGTGACGGAACCCGTCCGGAACCCGGAGACATCGACGTCGCGCAGCGACTCGCACCCCATGAACATGCCGTTGAGGCTCGTCGCCGACGAGGTGTCGAAGCGCGAGACGTCGACGGTCTCGAGCGAACGGCACCGCCGGAACATCGATCCCAAGTTGGTCGCGGCCCCGGTCTTAAAATGCGAGACGTCGAGCCGCCGCACCGAGGAGCACTCGTTGAACATGAAGCTGAACGACTGGACCTTGTCCGTCTTAAAGCGCCCGACATCCAACACGACGAGCGACGAGCACCCGTCGAACATGCTGGCCATGGTGACGACCTTCGACGTATCAAAGCCGCCCACGTTGAGTCCCTGCAGCGCCGAGCAGCCGTGGAACATGGCGTTCATGCGCTCGACCTGCGAGGTATCGAAACCGAACACGTCCACGTACTCGAGCGACGAACAGTCGTGGAACATGAACTGCATGTCCGTCACCGCGGAGGTGTTCAGCCGTTCGATGTGTAGCAGCTCGGTAAGACGCGCACAGCCCGCGAACCACGCGCGCGTCGTCGCGGGACGGACCTCGGTCAAAAAGTCGACGACCTTGATGCTCTGCCAAGGCGAATCGCACTGCCACTCCTTCACGCCCCATCCGGCGCGGCTCATGTCGTAGCGCGGTCCCACGTGCTCCGCGGTATACGTCACGCCGCGGTAGCGATACTCGCAGATGTCCACGGCCTGTTCATTGTCGCCGAACACGAGCAGGTCGGCCTCCGTGTCCGAAAACGGCACGCCGTCGGGGGCGATCAGCTTGTACACACCGGCAAACACGGTGCCGGGCTCGACGCGGGCACCCTGCTCGGCGTCGTCCTCGAGCGCGGGCGTGACCGCGGGCACGTACGTCATGCGCATGAAGCGCGCGTCGTCGCCCGCGCCCTCCGCCACCCGTTTGAGCAGGCGGCGGATGTGAAGGCGGTCGCGCTCGCGCGGGTCCCACGCGGTGCAGAGCTCGATCGCCTGGCTCAGCAGCAGCTCGCCCTCCTCGTTCATGTAGCCCGGGAGGCTCAGGCCGCGGCGCTTCTCCTCGATCAGAACGCGGAATGCCTCCTGGTCGTCGAGCAGCGTGTCGCCGCGCCAGAAGCCCGATGCGCCGCCACGCTCGGCGAACTCCACCGAGTACCTCGGCTCCTTGCGCAGCGCGAGCAGGTACATCAAGGCGCCGAGCGACCAGAGGTCGACCGTGGCGTCGCTACGCGTCCCGTACAGCTCGTTGTGCTCGCGGCAGGCGTCCGAGTCTCGTTCGCGCAGCGTGAGCTGGGGGATCAGCTCCGGGGCGCAGTACTCGACCGTCCCCATGCGCGGGTGCACGCCCCGCATGAACGAGGGCGTCACGCCCCGGGCGGCGTATTTTGCCTGGCCGAAGTCGATCAGGTAGACCCACTCGAAGGCCTTGCCGTCGGGCGAGCGTCGCACGAACACGTTCGCGGGCGACAGGTCGGCATGGGCGACCTGATCGGCCGCCTCGCCCCGCTCGGCGAGCAGGTCGAGCGCGTCGAGCGCCCGCAAGCCAAACACCGCGACCTGACCGGCATCGAACGCATCGGTGCGCTCACGCACGACATCCTTGAGCGGCTCGGCGGGGCTGCCGATCTCCTCCATGAGGAAGGCGGGGCTGTACGTGAGGCCACCCGCCCCGTCGTCGACCACGAAAAACCCATACGCGTAGGCCTGCGGCACATGGCCGTCGAGCCCGTCGAGCGCGCAGAGCATGTTGTACTCGTCGTACAGGGCGTTCCACTTCACCTTGCGGCGGAGGCGCTCGCCCGCGCGGCACGGCTCCGGGAAGAGCTTGAACACCTTGAGGACGCCGCCGACCGGCAGGCCGGGCTGAGCCGGCACGCGATAGGTCGTGGCGTAGCCGCCCTCGCCGATCCGGGTCGCGGTCAGCGGGTCGATGGTCCTCGAGCCGTCCCTCTCGACGGCCAGGGGGTTGTACCCCACGGACTCCAACCGGATGCGCTCACCCATGCTTCTCTCCCCCTGCTCACCTGTGGGAAAAATGCCCGTCCCTATTTTCCCATGTGGGAAAAAGGTGCCTGTCCCTATTTTCCCGCCTGCGCTACACCATGAACTTCATCCATGCCGACTCGGCGAACGACAGCTCGTCGCCGGAAGCCAGCTCTACCTTGGACCCCGCGGGCACCTTTTGGGTAGACCCGTCGAGATGGCGAACCTTGGTGCCGTTCGCATTGTGCTGCTCGTAGCTCCAAGTACCGTCGGCGCACGAGAACGTCCCGTGCCGCTGCGACACGTGCCAGAACGTGCGTATCAAGGGCAGCACGATATCGGGCGCGGGGTCGGCGTCGCGGCGCACCACACCGATCTCGTCGCCAGGTCGCACCACGTAGGTCCCCATCGCCGGGTCCTCGGGGAGCAGACGCGCCAGGCGCGATGAGGGATCGTCCTGCTCGTTATCGTGGGCCAGCTGCGGCGTCATGGACGGCGCGATCGCGCTCGAAAAGGCCGAGTCCCCACCGGCCGGGGTGATCGAGCCCTCGACGGTCACCTGCGGGAACGCCGACTCGATCCAGCCCAAAAGGCCGTCGACGCGCTGAAGAGTCCGCGCGTGCTTGTAGGCCATCTGCAGCGAGTAGAGCGTCTCGCCCTCGTAGTAGCAGTACGGCGCCCCGTCGCGCTGGACCTCGATCCTGCGGGCGACCAGCACCGCATCCACGCGGTCGACGTCGACCAGACTCAGCGGCAAGCAGAAAAAGACCTGGCCTCCCTTGCTGTAGCGCGGGTTCCACGACGGGATGGCGCTGGAGAACATGTAGCGCGCCCGCGTCTGCGCGAGCTCGCATGCGTCGTTCAGTGCCCGCCACAGCGAGCGGCGCAAGCGCTCGTCGCCGTCCACGATGCCCGCCAGGGGCTCGAGGATCCTCTGGCGCTTTTCGGGGTCGGTCTCGCGCGCCGCCTCGTCGATGAGGGGCACCGCCTCGAGCGATCCCGCAAACAGCACGCGCAGGGCGGAGGGCTCGACGCGGTTCCACCGCAGCATCAGGTGCTCGAAGTCCGGCACGAGGTCGAAGGAGCCGTCGTACACGACGTCGGTCAGGGTGCGGTAGTACACGGCACGCTGGGGCATGTCGGTACCGAACGCGCGGACGAGGCGCTTGCCGGCATTGCCCGATCCCTTGGTGCAAAACGACCGGACGACCCAGTCGTTTTTAGGGTTGTCGTTCGGCTCGCAGAAGCAGTAGATGTCCTCGAAGTTCCGGTTGACCAGGCCCGTGCAGAAGACGGCGAACTTGCCCTTGTCATCCTGCCCGTAGCGGATCTTGTCCTCGTCGAGCAGGTGCAAGAACGTACCGTTGAGATACCACGTGAGGATCTCGTGGCCGCCCTCGCGGTCGGTAAACGACCACGGCTCGGGCAGGGCGAGGTCCATGAGCTGCATATAGGCATCGTTTGATATGTAGGTAAACTCCCATAGGCTCTTATAGGGACGCTGGGAACCGTCCTCGGAATCCACACCGTAGGTAAAGTACGGTTTGGGGTTCGCTCGCACCGGCTTTTTGCTGGGGTCGCTCTCCTTGAGCTTGACCGTGAGCACGACCTCCTTGCCCGCCTGGTTGCAGACGAGCATCTGGAAGCGGACGATGTCACGCATGCGCTTGTAGGCGTTGTCGGCAAACGCCCGCTTCCAACCCGCCTTGAGGCAATCATCCGCGTCGATCCTCCCCGTGGCCCGGTTGACCGCCTCGCGGGCGGCCTTGGTAATGGCGCAGAAGTCGAGCAGATTGCCGGTGATGGTATCCATGGCCTCATCCTCCCATGTCGATCCCTGTGGAAAAATAATACCCCCCTTCCTAGCGCTCCTCAGACGGCTCCGACGCGCCATTCCGTGAACGCGCGCCGGCACGGGGCGGCAACGCGTCACGGGAAGGCCGCGCGTCGCCGGAGGGCAGCGCGTCGCCGATCACGAGCGCGAGCAGCGTCATCGCGAACGGCGCAGCGATCCATGCGGCAGACGAGACCGAGAGCAGCGGGAACGGCACCGCGAAGAACGGCAGGACATGGAACGCGTCGCAGGTGTTGAGCAGCAGGGGCGCGGCGATCGCCGCAAGCAACCCCGCAGCCACGGAGCGCCGACCGGCAGGAACCATGCGCACGCTCCACGCCGCCCAGCAGATGCCGCCCAACGCGGCGAGCAGGACGGTCGAAAGACCGAGCGTGCCGAAGACGTCCGCCACCTCGGCGAGCACCATGTCGTCATCGTGGACGGGGACCAGCAGCAGGGCCTCACTGAATCCCGTGCCGCGGCCAAACGCCGACCCGCGCAGCACGTGGGCGAAGGCGTGCCACATGTAGCCGTCAGCATACGGGTCGACGGCGGCATTGAGCCAGCGCTCGAGCGCCGCGGCGTGCACGAACAGCGCGGCGGCCGCAATCGCGACGAGCGCCGCGACGCCGGCGCGGCGAGCACCGCGGGAAAGCGCCGGCCAGAGGCTGACGAGCAGCACGACGCACCAGATGAGCGCCATGCCGATCGCGCCCCGTCCCGCAAAGCAGGGAACCAGCGCGGCATGGAGCACGAGCGAGGCCGCCATGACGGGACGCCACGCGACGGCGGATCGCTGTAGCGCGGCGCAAAAGCCCGCTGCGCGCGCCTCGCGCACGATCGCCTCCGAGAGGCGGATCTCGAACAGGGCGCTTCTCAGCGATCCGCAGGCCACGGCAACCAGGGCGGCGTCGATCGCGAGAGCGAGCGACAGCCATGGCGCGGGAACGACGCCGATGCCCAGCTGCACGGGCACCAGCGGCCCGAGCAGCATGGTCGCATCCGCCAGCAAGACCATGTCGAGCGACCGCACGGTCGCATTCGAATGGCGGTGCGCCCACCACAGGACGCATGCCGCCGTCACCGCACCGAGCGCCATCGCGGCGCGCATGGCCGTGTCCTGCAGACCGTCCCTGATGATGCTCAGGTGCAGGCCCGTGATCGCAACCAGCGCGAACGCCAAGACGAATCCCATCGACGTGGCCACGAGGACCGCGCGCTCGCGATAGGCTCCGAAGGTTGCGTTAATCTGTGGATGCAAGGTGCTCATAGGTGCTCCTCCCGTCGTGGCTGGCAAGGTTACGGTATAGCCGGGCGGCACCCCTGTTGCGCAACACAGGCGGCGCGGGCGCCGCGACGGGAGACATAAGACCCCGACGAGGGAAGGCATAAGCCGATGCTGCGATCCCGTGACACAAGGTAGAAGGATTGTTGAAGCGAGGCGCCATGAGCGAGCAGAACGACAAACCGACCGCAATGGGGACAAGCGGGATAGCTGTCGAGACATCCTCTGCCGAAATCAGGCAGCTCATACACACCCTCCGAGGCGAGCAGGTCATGTTGGATAGCGACCTCGCCCGCCTGCACGCGTCGAGACCAAGGTGTTCAACCAAGCGGTCAAGCGCAACGCGCAACGCTTTCACGAGCGTTTCCGCTTCCGTCTCACCGAAGAGGAGTTCGCCCTCTTGAGGTCACAATCCGTGACCTCAAGCACATGGGGAGGCAGGAGGTACCTCCCGTACGCCTTCACAGAGCAGGGCGTCGCCATGCTGTCGGCGATACCGCGCAGTGACGTCGCAATCGAGACGAGCATCAAAATCATGGATGAATTCGTCGCCATGCGCCACTTCCTCGCTGAGAACGCCAATCTACTTGAACGGCTGCGCGGTATCGAATCGAGTCAGGAGGAGCTCCGTCGATCGACCGACGAACGCTTCGACCGGGTGTTCCGCCTTCTTGAGGGGAAGGTTGAGAAGCCCCAGAGGATCTTCTTCGCAGGACAGATGTTCGACGCGTTCAGCCTGCTTGCCGACCTCGTGAGCCGAGCCAAGCAGGAGATTACGCGTGTAGACGGGTACGTCGACGCTCACACCCTGAATATTCTCGCGACGAAGCAGGAAGGCGTCGCGGCGATCGTCTACACGGCGGGCAACCGGCTCACACAGGATGACATCGACGCGCTCAATGCTCAGTATCCACAGCTTACCATCCACCACACCAGGGCATTTCACGATCGGTTCCTCATCCTCGACGGCGTCATCGCATATCACGTTGGCGCATCGCTCAAAGACGCGGGGAAAATGCTTCGGTATCGATCTTATCCAAGATGAGAGGTTGATCGACCTGCTCCTCGAAGAACTACGCACAATATAGGCCTAGAGACGGGCGCTACGACGAAAGCGTCGGACAGCCCTCGCAGGCGCGATGGGCGTCCTCGACCCGCTCCAAATCGACGAATCCGTCGGGAATGCGCGTCAGGCTCTTGCAGCCGCTAAACAGCCTTGCCGCGTTCCGGACGCTCGCCATGCCTCGCCCCTCGCACACGATGCGCTCGAGCTTGGCGCAACCGGCGAACATGTTCTGCGCGCGTAGGATGCCGGAAAGGTCCATGGTGCCGAGCGACACCTCCCGCAGCGAGGCGCAGCCATCAAACATATAGCTCGCGTCGATGAGCTCATGGGCACACCAGCTCGCAAGATCCATACGCTCGATCGGCATCCGGGCGAACATGCCACGCGCCGTCTGCAGGCGGGGCATGCGCCATGCGGACACGTCAAGTTGCGAGAGGGAAAGGCAGCCGTCGAACAGGAACTTCGCCTCGCGAACGCTCGCGGTGTCCCACGGCGCGCAGTCGAAATGCTGCAGGCGCGCGCAAAAGCGGAACATGCCGGAAAGGCTTTCGATGCGGCCGGTCTGCAGGATGCTCGCGCCCGCGATGTGCTCCAGGGCGCGGCAGCCGTAGAACATCCGCTCCGTCGTGACGAGGCGACCGGTCCGAGCGCCGGTGAATGAGACCTCGCCGAGCCCCGTGCACATCCGGAAGAAATCGGATGCGTCCTCGAGGTTCGGGGCACCCAGTGCCGCGAAATCGAACGAACGCAGGCGACGGCACGCGCGAAACATGCCGCCCGCCTCGCGCAGCTCTGGGAAGCCCCGCGCGGGGAGGACGATTTCGCGCAGCTCGCGACAATCTTGAAACATGCCCCATGCGCTGCGCAGGCGCGATGCGTCAAACGCCGACAGGTCGATACGACGCAGCGCAGAGCAGCCCGCGAACATGTCGCCCGCGTCCTCGGCATCCGCGTTGTCCTCGGGACATGTCAGGTTTCCCACGCCGTCGATGGCAGTCAGATGATGACAGCCCGCGAACAATCCGCCGAAGCGCTCCATCTGCGCGCCGCGCCGCACGGCTGCCGCCTTGATTTGATCGGCATACGGCTGCCAGGGGGCTGCGTCCGTCCCCGCCAACGGGACAAAGCCATCGATCACCAGGGTTCCGTCGTCGTTCAGATACCAACCCTCACCGCTGCGCATACGGCACCTCGCCTCCCAGCTCGGAACGTCGGGTGCGGCCGACTGGCCACCTCTCCCCACCCGAAGCATACCGCGCGCCTTCGCGTCGTTGCGCACCCCGCGGTTGGGATGGGGCGGAGTCGCATGTCCCACTGTTCTCCCAGTCCCCTTTTGGAACACCGACACCTTCCTTCGCCCGCCGAATGTGCAGCTGCGGACCGCTGCCTTCGCCGAGCGTGCACCTACGGAACGTTTTTGGCCCGAAACGTTCCGTAGGCGCACAGTCGATTCCGCCGCATTCCGCACGTGCACAGAAGAATGGGGCGCAGCGGCCACCGCCGCTGCGCCCCAGCGCGTGTCCCAATTTTCTCCTGGCCCCTTTTGGGACATTCGGCCGTGGTCGCCGGCTACCAGATGCCGAGCGCGTGCTGCATGCCGAGGCTGACGCAGGCGATCGCGATCCAGCAGGCGAGGCCCATGAGGATCGGCTTGCCGCCGGTGCGCACGAGCTTGACGATGTTCGTGTTGAAGCCGATCGCCGCCATCGCCATGATGATGAAGAACTTGGAGAGCTCCTTGATAGGCGCCGTGACGTCCGCGGGCAGAGCGAACACCGTGGTGATCACGCTCGCGAGCACGAAGAAGACGATGAAGAACGGGAAGATCTTCTTAAGGTCGAAGGTACCCGCGGCCTGGCCGCTCCCCTCGCCCGCCGCCGCGGCGCGCTTGGCCTGGCGCACCTGCCAAAACGCGAGCGCAAGCGTGATGGGGATGATGGCGAGTGTGCGCGTGAGCTTGACGATCGTGGCGGCGTCGAGCGTGTTGGCACCCGGATGCATGCCGTCCCACGCGGCCGCGGCGGCCGTCACCGACGAGGTGTCGTTCACCGCCGTGCCGGCGAACAGGCCGAAGCCGTCGTCGGTCAAGCCGAGCATGCCGCCGAGCGTGGGGAACACGAGCGCCGCGATGACGTTGAACAGGAAGATCACGCTGATGGCCTGGGCGATCTCCTCGTCGTCGGCGTCGATCACCGGCGCCGTGGCCGCGATGGCCGACCCGCCGCAGATGGAGGAGCCCACACCGATGAGCGTCGAGATCTTGCTGGGAATCTTGAGCGCGCGGCACAAGATGAAGGCCACGATGAGCGACGTGGCGATGGTCGACACGATAATGGGCAACGACGTCGCGCCGACCTGCGCGATCTGCGCCAAATTGAGGCCGAAACCGAGCAGGATCACCGCGTACTGCAGGATCTTCTTCGAGGTGAACTTGACGCCCTTTTGCAGCGGAGCGCCGGCGGACTCGGGCACCACGAGCGCGAGCACCATACCGATGAGGATGGCGAACACCGGACCGCCGATCACCTCGAACTGCTTGCCGAGCAGCCAAGCCGGCACCGCGATGACCAGCGCGAACAGCACGCCGCGCCACATACCTTTGAAATCCTTGAGCAGTTCCATGCACACGCCTTTCATCTGTATCGATTTGGTCGATACCATGCTATGACCTGTATCTATAATGAATACCGTCCATTTGCTTATACTTTCATAAGTATTTCTGATGGACAGGCACGAAGGCGGCTTCCAGGAGGGGGTCACGATGCTGGATTACCGTGCGCATACGTTCCTCGAGGTCTGCCGGCAGCGTAGCTACACCCGCGCCGCCGCCGCACTCCACATCACGCAGCCGGCGGTCTCTCAGCACATCCGGCAGCTGGAACAGCACTACGGCTGTCCGCTGTTCGCCAAAGCGGGTCGCGGAATCGAGCCGACACCGGCCGGTGAGCTGCTCTACCGCGCGCTCGACGCGATGGAAAACGACGACGCGCGCCTGCATGCCGAGCTCGATACGCTCATGGCTCCCGAAACGCGCCCGCCGCTGCGCTTCGGCTGCACGCGCACCGTTGCCGACTACGTCGCCCCGCGCCTGCTGGCCGAGCACCTTGCCCGCCATCCCGACGAGCGCATCCTCATGCGCACGGGCAACACGACCGAGCTCGTCGCCCTCATCGACCAGGGCGACATCGATTTCGCGCTCGTCGAGGGATCCTTTGACCGCACGGCGTTCGACAGCGCCGTCTTCTCCCATGAGCCCTACATCGCCGTCGCGGGCGAGCCGCTTGCGGCAGCACGGCTCGAGGACCTCCTCGATCAGCGCCTCATCCTGCGCGAACCGGGTTCCGGCACGCGCGAGATCCTGGAGCGCTACCTCGCCGTACGCAATCGTTCGGTCGACGACTTTTCCGGCGTCATCGAGGTGGCGAGCATCCCCGCCATCAAAGCCTGCGTGCGTGCGGGCGCGGGCATCTCGTTCTTGTATCGCGTCGCCGTCGAGGACGAGCTGCGCCGCGGAGAGCTGTACGACATCACGCCTGACGACGTGTCCATCGAGCACGACTTCGCCCTCATCTGGCAGCGCGGCAGCCGCTACGCCGCCCGCTACCGCGCCCTCATCCGCGCCTGGCAATGATGTCCCGATTTTCTCCTGGCCCCTTTTGGGACATGTCCCAAAAGGGGCCAGGAGAAAATTGGGTCATGGACGAAAAAAGAACCCCGCGCGAAGGCGGGGTTCCGAAACGTGCAGATGATGCGCGCGCTCAAGTCCTAGTGCGCACCGCCCTGGCCGTAGTAGGCGTTGGGACCGTGCTTGCGCAGGTAGTGCTTGTCCTGCAGGTACTGCGGGGCAGGGCCGACACCCGCCTGCAGCAGCTCGGTGCGAGCGGCCATCTTGCAGACCTCGTCGAGCACCACGGCGTGATAGACGGCCTGCGCGGCGTCCTTGCCCCAGCTGAAGGGGCCATGGTTGCGCACGAGCACCGCGGGCACGGCGACCGGGTCGATATCGCGCTCGGTGAAGCCCTCGACGATGACCTTGCCGGTGTTGAGCTCGTAGGCCTCCTCGATCTCGGCCTCGGTCAGGCCGCGCATGCACGGAATCGGGCCGTAGAAGTAGTCGGCGTGCGTCGTGCCGTAGGCGGGCACGTCGCGGCCGGCCTGCGCCCAGGACACGGCCCAGGCGGAATGCGTGTGCACCACGCCGCCGACCTTGTCGCCCCACTCACGGTAGATGTAGGCGTGGGTGGCGGTATCCGACGACGGGTTGAGGTCGCCCTCGACCACCTTGCCGTCCATGTCGCACACGACCATGGACTCGGGTGACAGATCCTCGTAGTCCACGCCGGAGGGCTTGATCACGAACAGGCCGCTCTCGCGGTCGAGCTCGGAGGCGTTGCCCCACGTGAATACGACCAGCCCGTGCTTGGGAAGATCCATGTTGGCCTCGTAGACCTTCTCGCGCAGCTCCTTGAGCATCATAAGCGGACTCCTTTCCAGAACAACGAAAACGAGCATCCGACAAGATGGCGACGAGGCGACGAGGTTGTACCTGACACCATCTTGTCGGAAGCGGAAGCGTTAGGCAAACGCCTTCTCGGCGGCCTTCTCGGCCTCGTTGGCCTTCTTGAAGGTGGCGAGGAATGCACGGTAGCCCTCGACGTCGGCCGGATCGGGCTCGATGGTCGTACCCTCCATGTCGGCGAACACCTTGTTGTTGAGGTAGTCGGCGAGCGACTCGCCGTCCTCGTGCCACGCCATGTAGGCGGCGGCGACGGCCTGACCCCAGGCACCGCCCTCGCCGGCGGTGGCCATGACGGTCACCGGGGCCTCGAGCGCCGCGGCGAGCAGGCTCTGGGCGACGACCGGCGTCTTGAAGATGCCGCCGTGGCCGTAGAGCTTGTCGATCTTGACGTCCTCGGCACGCAGCGCCTCGTTACCGGCCGCGAGCGCGCCGAAGGCGGCCATGATGTTCATGCGCATGAAGTTGGCGATGCTGAACGTGGAGTTCTGGCCGCGCAGCACCATCGGATAGCCGGTCTGCACGCCCATGACGGTCTCGCCCGAGATGAACGGGATGGACACGAGACCGCCGGCGTCCTTGTCACCGTCGAGCGCGGCGGTGAACAGCTTGGTGAAGGCCTCGCCCTTGTTCACGTCGGCGCCCATGAGCGATGCGAAGTCGCACAGCAGGTTAACCCAGCCGTTGATGTCGGAGGTGCAGTTGTTGCAGTGCACCATGGCCACCGGGTCACCGACCGGCGTGGTCACGAGGTCGATCTCGGGGATGGTGGCGTCCTTCAGGCCGTGCTCGAGCACGATCATCGAGAACACGGAGGTACCGGCCGATACGTTACCGGTGCGCGGCGCGATGGAGTTGGTGGCGATCATGCCGGTGCCGGCGTCGCCCTCGGGCGGGCAGACGGGGCAGCCGGGCTCGAGGTCGCCATCGGCATCGAGGAGCTTGGCGCCCTCCGCGGTCAGGTGACCGGCGCACTCGCCGGCGACCATGATCTTGGGCAGCAGGTCCTCGACCTTCCAGGCAACGCCCTTGCTCGCCACGAGCTCGTCGAACTTTGCCACCATGGCGGCATCGTAGTCGTGGGTCTCGGAATCGATGGGGAACATACCGGACGCGTCACCGATGGACAGCACCTTCTCGCCGGTGAGCTTCCAGTGCGCGTAGCCGGCGAGCGTCGTGAAGAAGTCGATCTTGTCCACATGCTCCTCGCCGTTCAGCACGGCCTGATAGATGTGGGACACGCTCCAACGCTCGGGGGTGTGGAACGCGAACAGGTCGGACAGCTCGTGGGCGGCCTGCGTCGTGGTGGTGTTGCGCCAGGTGCGGAACGGCACGAGCAGGTTGCCCTCGGCGTCGAACGACAGGTAGCCGTGCATCATGGCGGAAATGCCCAGCGCACCGACTTTCTTGAGGGTGACGCCGTACTTCTCGGCGACATCGGCCTTCATGCTCGCGTACGCGGCGGCGAGACCGGCGAAGATCTCCTCGTCGCTGTAGGTCCAATAGCCGTCGACCAGCGAGTTCTCCCAGTCGAAGGCGCCGATGGCGATCGGCTCGTTGTCCGATGCCACGAGCACCGCCTTGATGCGGGTCGAACCGTACTCGATGCCCAGCGCGGTCGCACCGGACTCGATGTCGGCGATGATCTGTTCTTTCGTCATGGCCATGAGCCTCTCCTTGTAAAGAAGGAGGCCGCGCCCCGACGGGGCGGGACGCGGCCGATGATACCTGACAAGTTTGTACCTGGCACCATGTTGTCGGCCGGTACGAGCTTGCGATTAGCGGTAGTACACCTCGCCGAGCTTGAGATCGCGCTTGAAGTCGCGGATGTTGGTGTTGGCGTCGATGACCACGCTCTCGATGCCCATGGCGTCGGCCCAGTCGACCATCTGGTCGGCGGTGAGGTCATAGGAGAACGCGGTGTGGTGCGCGCCGCCCGCGTAGATCCAGGCCTCGGTACCGATCTTGAGGTTGGGGCGCGGGGTCCAGAACACGGTGCCGGTGGGCAGCATCGGCATGGGCTTCTCGACCTTCTTGCAGTCGACGTCCTGGATGATCAGGCGGAAGCGATTGCCAAGGTCGATGAGGGAGGTGGCGATGGCGGGGCCGGTCTTGGCGGTGAAGATCAGGCGCGCCGGATCCTCGCGATCGCCCATGGACAGCGGCGTGGCGCGGATGGCGATGGGACCCTCGGCCACGGACGGATCGACCTCGGACATGTGGGACTCGAGGATGCCCTCCTTGCCCGGGACCAGGTTGTAGGTGTAGTCCTCCATGAGGGCGGAACCCTTGGCGTTGGGATCGCCGGCGGTCATGACCTTCATCAGGCGCACCATGGCAGGGGTCTTCCAGTCGCCCTCGGGGCCGAAGCCGTAGCCCTTCTGCATGAGGCGTTGGATGGCCAGCGACGGCAGCTGCTTGAGGCCGCCCAGATCGCCGAAGTGATCGGAGAAGGCGTTGTAGTTGTGATCGGTGAGGAAGCGCTCGATGCCGATCTCCTGCTGGGCCTGGACCTCGACGTGACGACGGAACTCCTCGGGGTCACGGCCGTCGAGCACGAGCTCGTAGGTGTCGTAGTACTCGTCGGCGAGGGCCTTGACCTCGGCCGGGGTGACGGCGTCCACATAGGGGGTGAGGTCGTTGATGGGCCAGGCGTCGACAGTCCAGCCGAAGACCTGCTGGGCCTCGATCTTGTCGCCGTCGGTCACCGCGACGTTGCGCATGGTGTCGGCGAAGCGGCACACGCGGATGTTGCGGCTCTCGTTGATGCCGACCGCGACGCGCTGCCACTGGCCGAGCTCGGCGAGCGCCGCCTCGTCCTTCCAGTAGCCGAAGACGACCTTGTGGTCCCAGCGCATACGGGCGAAGATGTGGCCGAACTCACGCTCGCCATGGGCTGCCTGATTCTCGTTCATGAAGTCCATGTCGATGGTGTCGTACGGGATCTCCTCGTTGTACTGCGTCGCGAACTGGCACAGCGGCTTGCGGAGATCGCGCAGGCCGGCGATGTAGTTCTTGGAGGGCGAGAAGGTGTGGGCCCAGGTGATGATACCGGCGCACTCGGGGTCGTTGTTGGCCTCGTTGAACGTGGCCTGGATGACGTCGGCGGTCAGCAGGTTGGGCTTGAGCACGACCTCGAACGGGACCTTATCGGAGGCGTTGAGTGCAGCCACGACCTCGGCGGAGTGCTCGGCGACGTGCTGGAGCACCTCGTCGCCGTACAGGTCCTGGGTGCACGGGCAGAAATAGAACTTGTACTTCTTGATCTCGAGCATAGCGTTGTTCTCCTTGCTCTAGAGATGAACGGGACAGGGCGTAAGACGCGCTCGCAACCCCAACGGACAGTCGGACGTATAGCCGGCTGCCCGCGCGCAAAGCGGGGGTCGGACGTCCGACCCCCGCGAGTCGCTATTTAATGACCTGGTTGGCCGCGCGCTCGGAGAAGACCGCGACCATGATGACGAACACGATACCGAGGATCAGCTGCTGGATCTCGGTCGTGAAGCCGAGCATGACCAGGCCGCGCTGCAGCACGAGGTAGGACAGCACGCCGGTGACCACGCTGGAGAAGCGGGAGCGGGCGCCGCCGTTGATGGGCATGCCGCCGAGAACCAGGGCGATGAGGATCTGGGTCTCGAGCATGTTGCCGGCCTGCGAGGTGACCGAGCCGATGCGGATCGCGTTGATGAGCGCCGCGAAACCGGTGATGGCGCCGGCGACCACGTAGATGATGATCTTCGTGCGCTGGACGTTGATGCCGGCGAAGCGGGCGCCGCTCTCGGAGGCGCCGATGGCCTTAAGGTTGGAACCCAAGGCGGTGAAGTGCAGCACCAGGTAGGCGACGACGAGCACCGCGACGACGATGCCGATCAGCAGCGGCGTGTTGGTGGCGAGCGCCGTCAGGTAGGTGGCGGCGTAGACCGGGCTCGCGGTGGTGATGTAGGCGATGACGCCGCGGAGCAGGAACATCATGCACATCGTGACCACGAACGACTGGACCTGACCCTTCACGTGGAACAGGGCGTTGATGAGGCCGATCAGCGCGCCGGTGGCCATTCCGCCCAGGATCGCGAGGATCGGGTTGTACTGCGACAGGAAGCAGACCACGGCGCAGGACAGGCCCATCATGGAGCCCTGGGAGAAGTCCAGGCAGCCCATGGACATGATCATGTACACACCGACGGTCGCGATCATGAGCGTGAAGCCACCGGAGATGATCAGGGTGATGTTGCGCGGCGTGACCAGCGCACCGCCCGTCAGGATGGCGAAGATCGCCACGATCGCCACGAAGCTGATGATGGGCAGGAAGCTCTTGATCTGATGCCAGTCGAATTTCTTCCCCTGGGTCTCGGCCGCAGCCTTCGTATTAGTAGAAGCCATCTGTTTCGCCTCCTTAAATCATCTTCGCGATGATGTCTTGCTCGGTAAGGTCGGGGCTGCGGAACAGCTGCCCGTTGATCTTGCCGTCCTTCATGACCAGAATGCGGTCGCACATACCGATGAGCTCCATGATCTCCTCGGAGATGATGAGGATCGCCTTACCCTGGTTGCGCATCTCCTCGAGCAGCGCGTAGATGTCGGCCTTGACGCCGATGTCGATGCCACGCGTCGGGGAGTCGAGCAGCAGGATGTCGGACTGCTTGCCCAACCAGCGGGCAAGGACGACCTTCTGCTTGTTGCCGCCGGACAGGGCGGACACGTACTGGTCGACACCGACCATCTTGGTCGACATGATGTCGGCGTACTTCTGGGCGAAGGCCTTGAGGTCCTTCTGCTTGAGGATGAGGCCCATATCGCGCATCGAGGGCAGCGTGATATTGTCCTGGATGGTGTCGTTGATGAGCAGGCTCTCGTTATCGCGGTCCTTGGAGGCGTAGGCGATGGAGTGGTCGATGGCGGCGTTGATGTCGTTGATCGGCGTGCCGTCGCCCAACTGCACGATGCCCTCGCGGTCATAGGAGGCGCCGAACATGGCCTTGCCGACCTCGTGCATGCCGCACTCGGACAGGCCGCCGATGCCCAGGATCTCGCCCTTGTGGAGCTCGAGGGAAACGTCGTTCAGCGAGCCGGGGACGGAGACGTTCTGCATCATGATCGCGATCTCGCCCTGCGGCTCGAGCGTGTAGTCTGGATAGTCGGTACGATAGTAGTGATCGTCCATCTCGCGGCCGACCATGAGGGTCTTGAGCTTGTCCTCGTCGACATCCTTGGCGTTGATGGTGGTGATGTAATCACCGTCGCGCAGGATGGAGATGCGGTCGGACATGCGCAGGACCTCGGCCATGTCGTGGCTGATGAAGATCACGCAGTGGCCCTTGGCGCGCACGTCGAGCATGACCTCGAATAGCTTCTCGCGGCCGTCCTGGGACAGCGCCGTGGTGGTCTCGTCGACGACGAGGATCTTGGGATCGAACCACGTGGATTTCAGGATCTCGATGATCTTGCGCTCCTCGAAGTTGTAGTTCTCGATGGGCGCGGTGGCACGGATCTTGGACAGGCCGAAGCCGTCGAGCAGCTCCTGGGCCTTCTTGTTCATGGCGGCGGTGTTCTTGATGCCGTACTTCATGAAGCGGTCCTCGTCGCCCAGGAACAGGTTCTCGGCGACCGTGAGGCCGTTCAGGGTGCCCAGCTCCTGGACGATGACCGCCACGCCGTGGTGGTTACCGTCGACCTGGTTTTTGGGAGCGATCTGCTCGCCGTCCAGGGTGAACGTGCCGCTGCCGATGGGCAGGATGCCCGTGAGCATGTTGGTGAACGTGGACTTGCCGGAGCCGTTCTCGCCGATCAGGGCGTGGATCTCGCCGGCGTTGAAGTCGAGGGACACCTCTTTGACGGCGTGCGTGGGGCCGAACTTCTTATCGATCTTCTCAGCGTGAAGCAACAGCTTATCTGACATGGTGCATCCCTCCTTTACTTGACGACAGCGCCCTTGACGCGCTTGACGGTCAGGGTCACGACGATCAGCAGCGTAGCGCCGGTGACGACGTTATTGATAGTGGTGGGCATGCCGAGGGCCACGAAGCCGGCGAACATCATGGAGATGATCAGCTCGCCGATCACGATGGCGACGACCGGGTGGCCGTACTTCTTGAAGGCCAGGCCGAAGAACGCGCCCATGAGCGGCGTGAAGTTCAGCAACTGGGAGAGCATGCCGGTCATCGGGGTCTGGGCGGTGCCGTAGCCGATGTACAGGACGGCCATGATGCCGACGAAGCCGGCGCACAGGATGAACGCGATGAACTTGTACTTGTCGACGTTCACGCCCATGTTCTTGGCGGTGAGCTCGTTGGTGCCGATGGCGTTGATGTAGGTGCCGACCTTGGTGTACTTGAGGATGAACCCGCACAGGAAGAACGCGATGAGCGCGAGGATCACGTTATACGGGTAGGAGCCGAACATGTTGTACTGGGCGTCCAGACGGGTACCGGCCCAGTTGGACGCGAACACGCTGAAGCTCTCGTAGATCAGCGACAGGCCGACGGTGACGATCAGCGACGGGATGCGTAGGACCGTGTAAGCCAGGCCGTTGAAGAAGCCGAGCATGATGCCGCACACGATCGGGGCCACGACGAGGCCCACGACGCCGAACATCTGACTGAAGCCGATCGACAGCAGGCAGGACAGGACCAGCACCGAGCCGATCGAGAAGTCCCACAGACCCTGGGTGACGATGAAGTACATGCCGCAGCCGCCGACCGCGTAGATCAGCGCGCTCTGCAGGTAGGTCATGATCTGCGCGGGGGAACCGAACGTCTCGGGGCGCAGCACCTTGAAGATGGCCCAGCAGATGAGCGTCAGCACGACGAGGAAGCCCACGCCGAACCACTGGCTCTGCTGGAGTTTCTTGATTGCGTCCATCCACCTCTCCTTCCAATGGTGATGGATACCGATGGAGACGGGGGCAAGCCCCGGCAAGGGAACTTGCCCCCGTCTCCAGGATGGCTAAACGAGGATTTACGCGTGACGCTCCATAACGTCCTCGATAGACAGGGAGGTCGCGGCCTCATTGAGCTCGTCATAGCTCAGCTCGGCCAGAGCGGCGATCTCGTCGTCGTTGTACGGGTCGTCGTCGACGAAGTACTTCTCGTAGTTCTCGTACTCCTCGACGGAGGACACGAACACGTACGGGAACTGGATGTCCTTGCCGAACTCGCCCTGGACGGGGACGTAGCCCTCCTTGCCGCGGATGGCGTTGTAGACGAGCAGCAGCGCGTACAGCGGGTCGCAGAAGTGACCACCGGACTCGCAGTACATACCACCGGTCTCGAGCTGCTCCTTGAGGTCCTCGAGGAAGTCGGTGGAGGCGACGCGGATGGTGCCGGTGAGGCCCATGTTGGCGAGCTGGCCGATGGAGCCGACCAGCTCGACACCGTTCTGGTAGCCGATCCAGCGCTGCTGGAACGTGGCGTCGCCGACCGTCCAACCCTCGAGGCAGATGTTGCGGGCGCCCTTCTGGATGCCCTCGTAGGCGTCGGGGTTGTCCATGGTGAGCAGCTCGATGAGCTTCTCGCCGTTGCCGACCTCGTCCTCATGGACGGCGCCGACGTAGTACTGGGAGTTCTGAGCGGTGGCGTAGACCTCGGGGCTGTTCTCCTCGCTGATGATGCGGTAGAACTGGGCCAGGTAGACCTGGTTCTGATCGCAGGTGGAGATAGCGGCCTGCATCTCGGAGTCGGCGGAGTTGCAGACGACGATGCCCTGGCAGCCAGCGGCGCACAGGGTCTCGATGGAAGCGGTGACCTGCTCGGAGACGTGACCCTGGTCGACGTAGGACAGCTCGATGCCCAGGATGCCGGCGGCCTTGTCCAGGATGTTCTTGGACAGGGAGCCGAGCGCGTCGGTGGAGCTCCAGATGGAGACGCCGATCTTGATGGTCTCGCCCGAGCCACCACCGGTGGACCCGGTACCGCTCTCGCCGCCGCTGCAGCCGGCAAGCGCACCGGCCGTCAGGCCGAGACCGGCCGTGGCAGCGCTGAGCTTGACGAAGTTGCGCCTCGAAACCTCTTTCATGGAATACCCCTTCCATTCCTCCCGGAACGCTCTCCCGCATCCCGGAACTTTGTAGGCCGACTGGCCCGTGTGCCTTGCGGGCGCTGACGCGCCCTCGATAACACGTTTGGCGTCCGTTTCGGCTGTGTGCTAAACACTAACTAAACGCTTCGCCAAACATCGACAAAACATTTATATGCCGACGCCGCGCGCTTGTGCATGCGCAACCTGCGAACGGTAATAAAACGTTGGTGAGCGGTTAGGGATATTCCTAGCACCACAGTGGCATTTACCTTGCCATATTCTTTCTGCCCCTGAGCAAGCATTTTGTCTCAACGACAGCTTCAAGCGTTTCGCATCTGTTCACCTACCGTTCACGGGATGTTTTGCCGCTCGCAACTTCTTTTAAGGAAAACAGGAGTACAGTGTCATTGTTTAGCAAATGTTTAGTTACGGGAGGGCGCCATGCCTACCGGAAAAGTCAGTGTCCGCGAGATCAGCCGCCTAACGGGCTACTCCCCTGCCACGGTCTCCAATGCGCTTAATAATAAGCGCGGCGTGAGCGACGAGACCGCCGTCCACATCCGCCGCGTCGCCGCCGATCTCGGCTATCGCCGCAACGGCAAGCTCCGTCAGGTCCAGTTCGTCATGGGCCGTAACTCCGGTCGCATGCTCGACGAGGGCTCCTTCCGCCTCGCCGTGGTCAACGGCATCGAGGAGGAGGCGCGCGTCCACGGCCTCACCGTGTCCTACACGACCATCGAGCTCTCCGACAGCGAGACCCGCGAGCGCGAGCTCGGCGCCATCATGTCCGACCCCACCGCCGGCATCATCCTGCTCGGCACCGAGATGACGCAGCTCGACTACGACCTGTTCGCCAACGCCCCGGTGCCGCTCGTGCTCGTCGACGGCCAGAGCGACAACCACTTCTTCGAATCCATCCTGTTCTCCAACGAGGGGTCTGCCTATCGCGCGGTGCGCTACCTCGTGCGAAAGGGCCATCGGCAGATCGGCTACCTCGCCGGAAAACTGCGCATCCGCAACTTCCCGCTGCGCGAACGCGGCTACGAGCGTGCGCTGGCCGAAGCCGGCACCACGCCGCAGGCCAAGTTCCGCGTGTCGCTCGGCACCGACAAGATGGACAGCGCCTATCGCGACATGCTCGCGTGGCTCAAGACCGATCCCGAGATGCCCACCGCGTTCTTCGCCGAGAACGACGCGCTGGCCGTCGGTGCCATGAAAGCGCTCACCGAGTGCGGCTACGACATCCCCGGCGACGTCTCGCTCGTCGGCTTCGACGACGTCGAGTTCGCCGGCATCGTGCACCCCGGGCTCACCACCGTGCACGTGCCCCGCACCGATCTGGGTCGCATCGCCGTGCGCCGCCTCATCGAGCAGGTCGACCATCCCACCAAGTACACCTGCGTCACGCACATGAGCACCACCTTCGTCGAACGCGACAGCGTCCGCGCCCTCATCTAGCCCCGCGACGGCGTGGCAGCGCGGCGACACCGGCACGCCCCCGTATCATCCTCGCCGTCCGCGCGCGCATGCGCCGCGGCGCGGCCGATCGCGCCGCGCTTCATCCCTCGACCGTGGAATGTCCCAATTTTCTCCTGGCCCCTTTTGGGACATGACACACCCCGCACGCAAAACGCGGGCGCGGGAGGGGTTGCAATCCTCCCGCGCCCTTATGCACATGCCAGGAAGCTCCTGGTTAGCAACTTTGGTGCGGCGGCCCGAGGCACGTTGCCGCCGTGATCCGCGCCTACTCCACCGTCACGCTCTTGGCGAGGTTGCGCGGCTGGTCGACATCGCATCCGCGCATGACGGCGACGTCGCGCGCGAGCAGCTGCAGCGGCACGCTCGCTGTGATCGCCGAGAACGCATCGCGCACCGGCGGGATGTAAATCACGTGGTCGGCGATCTGCTTGATATCCTCGTCGCCTTCCGTCGCCAGCGCGATGATCTTGGCGCCGCGCGCCTCGCACTCCTTGAGGTTCGACACGACCTTGTCGTAGACCGGACTCTTAGTCGTCACGGCGATAACCGGGAAGCCCGGATCGATCAGCGCGATCGGCCCGTGCTTCATCTCACCTGCGGCATAGGCCTCGGCATGCAGGTAGCTGACCTCCTTGAGCTTGAGCGCGCCCTCGTAGCTGATTGCCGCGCCCATGCCGCGCCCCACGAACAGCGCCGACGGCGCGTCCTTGCAGGCGAGCGCCGCCTCGTGCACAGCCTCGCGCTGCGAATCCAGGATGTACTGGATCTGCGCCGCAGTGTCGCCCAGTTCGCGGAACAGCATGCGGACCTGGCCGGTGGTGAGCTTGCCCTTCACCTGACCGAGCAGCATCGCCAGCAGCGTCAGGCTCACGATCTGGCCGATGAAGCTCTTCGTCGAGGCGACGGCGATCTCCTTGTTGGCCTTGGTGTAGATCACACCGTCGGACTCGCGCGCCACGGGGCTGCCCACCACATTGGTGATGCCGAACACCTTGGCGCCCTTGATGCGCGCATCGCGGATGGCGGCCAGCGTGTCTGCCGTCTCGCCCGACTGCGACACCGCCACCACGAGCGTGGACGGGGTGATGATGGGGTTGCGGTAGCGGAACTCGCTCGCCGCTTCCACCTCGCATGGAATGCGCGCCCAGCCCTCGATCAGGTTCTTGGCGACCAGGCCGGCATGATAGCTCGTACCGCAGGCGATCACGTACACGCGGTCGATCAGGTCGAGCTCCTCGAACGTCAAACCCAGCTCGTCGATATCGAGCTCGCCGCTCGGGGCAAGGCGTCCCACGAGCGTGTCGCGCACCACGCGCGGCTGCTCGCAGATCTCCTTGAGCATGAAGTCGGGGTAACCGCCCTTCTCCGCCATATCGATATCCCAGTCGATATGCGTGACCTCGGGCTCGATCGGCTCGCCCTGCGCATCGGTATAGGTGATACCTTCCGGCGCCAGGCGCGCGAACTGCCCGTCCTCGAGCACCACGACGTCGCGCGTCGCATCGATGAGCGCGATGATATCGGAAGCGACGTAGCTGCCGTGCTCGCCGCGCCCGATGACGATCGGGCTGTCCTTACGCGCGACCGCGATGACGCCTGGCTCGTCGGCGCACACCGCCGCGAGCCCGTACGCGCCGACGACGCGCCCGCAGGCCTTGCGGACCGCGGCCACGAGCTCATGGGTCTGCGCGCATGCTTCCTCGACCAGGTGCGCGAGGACCTCGGTATCGGTCTCGCTGCCGAACACGTGACCGCGTGCGGTCAGCTCGTCGCGCAGCTCCGCGAAGTTCTCGATGATGCCGTTATGCACGACGGCGATATTGCCGCCGCAGCACGCATGGGGATGCGCATTGGCAACCGACGGCCTGCCGTGCGTCGCCCACCGCGTGTGTCCGATGCCGCACGTGCTCTCGTCGTCCACGTGCTCGAGCTCGGACTCAAGCCCGGCGACCTTACCCACCCGACGGATCACGTCGAGGTGGATTTCGCCTGCGGAATCCGTGCGCTCAAGGGCGACACCCGCGGAGTCGTATCCACGGTATTCCAGTCGTTTGAGTCCTGCTAGCAGGATGTCCTTTGCTGTATCCGTTCCGGTATATCCGACAATACCGCACATATGGGTATATCCTCTCGACCGCCGACCTCAGGTGAAACTCACGTGTCGAGTGCCCATTGTACTTGAGGCGGGCCTCTTTCCCAGCCTCACTGGTATTTAAATTGGGATACCACATGATGCCCACAGCTGTGCAACACGGCCGAAACAGTGTTTCGCGAGTGTCTCGGATGTCCCAAAAGGGGCCAGGAGGAAATTGGGACATCCTGGGCTCCCGACGCGTATTGAAGCGCTCTAATCGTGCGGCACGCGATGGTACAATCTGTCACAAAGCACACGACGACAGGAGTTCCGCATGGCAAAGGTGACGATCGGCGACGTCGCACGCGAGGCCGGCGTCGCGCTCGGCACGGTCTCGAACGCCCTCAACCATCCCGAAAAAGTCCGGCCCGAGACCCTCGCCCTCGTCAACGACGCCATCCAGCGCCTGGGCTATGCGCCCAACCAGAGCGCGCGCCTGCTCGCCGGCGGCAGCAACCGGACGTTCGGCCTCGTGCTCCCCCAGCTCAACCACGGCCTCAGCCTGCAGATCGCCAGCGGCGCGAGCACCGAGGCGCAGCGGCAGGGCTACGGTCTGCTCATCGCCACCGCGAACGGCGACGCGACCCTCGAATCCAATTACACCCGCTACTTCGCCGGCACGCAGATGTCGGGCGTGCTCGTCCAGGCATCATCGGCCGACGTCTCCAACATCACGCTGCAATCGTCACGCATACCCCTGTCGGTACTCGATGTCCAAAGCGACCGACCGGGCTACTTCGTGTCGGTCGACTGCACGGCGCAAGGCTCCCTCATCGCCGAGCATGCCGTCTCGCTCGGCCCACAACGCATCGCCGTCATCGGGCGGACCATGACGCCGCAGACCGTGCGGCGCCTGCAGGGCATCCTGACCATCATGGAGCGCTACCCCGAGATCGAGCTCGACATCATCGACCATGGCGAGATCACACAGGCCCCCGACGGTTTCATGATCGGCCGCCACCTTGCGCAAAAAGACGCCGCCGAACGCCCCGACGTCGTCATAGGCCTCACCGACGTGCTCGCGACCGGCGCGATCGAGGGCATCCGCGCTGCCGGGCTGCACGTTCCCGACGATATCGCCGTCGCCGGCTGCGACGGCAACCCGCTCGCCTGGAGCGGCTCGATCGGCCTCACCACCTGCTCCCCCACCGGCTACGAGCTGGGACGCCGCGGCGTCCGGCAACTGATCGAGCAGATCGAGGCGGCGCGCACCGGCGCCGACCGCGCCGAGCTGCTCGCCGAGAACCATCAGGAGCTCGTGCGCCCCTTCATACTCACCCGCGGCAGCACGACCGGCCAGATGATGGTCCAGGCCTCCGACGCCACCGGTCTCAACCTGGGTACATTCCTGTAACCACCATGCGGTCCGCAGCGCATGCAGGCATCGGACGTCAGCCGCGCGCCGACGGTACATCGAGGGAGGCCATCGTGGACGATAAGCTCACAGCTCTGCGGGAGCTGCTCAGCTCCTATGGACGCGTCGCCGTCGGGTACTCCGGCGGCGTGGATAGCACCTTTTTAGCCGCCGTCTGCGCGCAGACCATCCCCGACGACACCCTGCTCGTGCATCTGTCCAGCATGTTTATCGCCTCGCCGGAGCGCCGCTCGTTCGCGTGCGACGCCGAGCGCTTCGAGCTGCCCGTCGCCGTCATCGACACGAACCCGCTTGCCGAGCCCGCTATCGCCGCCAACCCCGTCGACCGCTGCTACCACTGCAAGCTGCACGGGTTTTCACAGATCGTCGGGGAAGCCCGGCGTCGCGGCTATCCGACGGTGCTCGAGGGCAGCAACGCCGACGACGCCGAGGACTTTCGCCCTGGTATGCGCGCCATCCGTGAACTGGGCGTACGCTCCCCGCTTATGGAAACCGGCTGGCACAAGGATGAGGAACGCGAGCTGCTGCGCGCATGGGGCTATGCGGTGTGGGACATGCCCGCCGGCGCCTGTCTGGCGACCCGTATTCCCTGCGGAAAGCCGCTCACCACATCCAAGCTCGAGCTTATCCGCATCTGCGAGGATCATCTGCACGAGCTCGGGCTGCGCCAGGTCCGCGCGCGCCTGATCGGCGACTCGCTGCAGGTCGAGGCCACGCCCGAAGATCTCGCCCGGCTCCGCGACGGCAAACTGCCGGAACGCACAATCGCGCAATTCCGCGCTGCGGGCGCCGCGCATGTCGATCCGGTTGTACGCCCCTACCGTCACGGCGGTATGAACGGATAGGGCCTCACATATGTCGGGCGATCGGTTCCGCCCGTTTACTCCGGAAGGCGCAACGGAGCCCGTTGCATGCACACGCTCCCGATAGCACACCCACCATGCCACGAGCCGTCCCGACGTGCGCGCCCTGTGGAGGACCCGTAAGGAGTTGCTGATACTCGCCCGCCAGCGCCCGACCGCGTCGCCGCATGCGGTATCGTGAGCGCGGCCGCACCTTAGCCGGCTTATCTCAAACGCGATACTTCGGACGCGAAAGGGGGCACCATGGTCGAATGCTTCATGACCACAGCCGACGGCACCACCACCAACAGGATCGAGACGCCGGAACCCGGCTGCTGGATCAACGTCGTCAATCCGACACCCGAGGAGGCGACGTGGCTCGAACGCGAAGTCGGCATCGTGCCCGAATTCGTCCGCTCCGCCCTCGACGAGGAGGAGACCTCGCACATCGACTACGACGAGGACGTCAACCAGACCCTCGTGATCGTGGACTACCCGAGCGCCGAAGACGTCGAGGACATGCAGGACCCCTCGATGCTGCAGTACACCACGCTGCCCATCTCCATCATCTTTTTGCGCAACCGCAACATCATCGTCACGGTGAGCCTGCAGGAAAGCCCCATCGTGCAGGACATGGCCAACGGCCGCGTGCGACAGGTCAACACGCGCATGCGCACGCGCTTTTTGCTCCAGATGCTGCTGCGCATCTCGCAGAGCTATCTGGTATGTCTGCGCCGCATCGACCGCCTGTCCACCAAGACCGAGCAGCGTCTCTACGGCTCCATGCGCAACGAGGAGCTGCTGCAGATGCTCTCGCTCGAGAAATCGCTCGTGTACTTCTCCACCTCGCTCAAAAGCGCCGAGATCACGCTCAACAAGATCATGCACGGGCATATGATCACCCTCTACGAGGACGATCAGGAGCTCATGGAGGACGTCATGATCGAGGTCCATCAGGCACAGGAGATGTGCAACATCTACAACAACATCCTGTCGGGCACCATGGACGCCTACGCGAGCGTCATCTCCAACAACCTGAATATCGTCATGAAGGTGCTGACGGTCATCACGATCGTCATGGCGATCCCCAATATCGTGTTCGGCTTCTACGGCATGAACGTCGGGCTGCCGTTCGAGGGCGTGCCGTTCGTGGACAGTTGGCTGTTCCCCACGCTGCTCGCCGCCGCCGCGTGCCTCATCGCAGCGTGGATCTTCAAGCGCAAGGGGTTGTGGCGGTAGCCGCACATTTCGCGATGATCCGTTTGGGTTTTGCTTGTCGTGACCAACTCCAAAAAAGCAATCCGGCGGACATGCTCGCAGCGGTTCTCTCGTGATCGGACCTCCTTGCGAACATGCAGACGCTTGCATTCGCGAAGATGGTCGCGAGCGAACGATTACTGTATGATCTCGACAGCTTTGAAGCCTATACAACGGCACGGCTGCGGTACGCAAAAGGATCCCGCCGGGCGGAAAGACTGCATAATAAACCCCTAGACGCGTCTATGAGCGAGGTCATGGCCGTCTTCGCAGACGAGGGGCCGACGCCGGTGCGCCTCTAGGTACGTTTAAGGGCCGCTTCGGGCAGGCGCCTGCTCGAGCGCCGGTCAGTAATCGTTCGCTCATGACCATCCGTCCGGAAATGAACGGACAGCGCACAGCCGGTGCGCACGAAGGTTGCATAAAGCACCCCTATTCGTACCGCTATCTGCATATCGGCTCGACGCGGAGCAAGATGACCGCCCGCACGGCGCCCAACGTCCTCCAATAGGCCCCGCGCAGCCGTTCGGTCCGCGGTGCATCGTCTTCTCGCGCTCGGCGAAAGCCGTCCCTCAATAGTAATAACGGGCTGGCAGGTCGCGTAACGACCCGCCAGCCCGTTTCAAGCTATGCCATCGCATCCGCCGCATCCTATGCGGCTTTGGCGCAAGCGCGCCACGCGCTACGCGTTCACCTTCTTGTTCTCGGCGAACTCGTCCTTGACCGCTTGCATGAGCGCCGCATCGCAGATCAGTTCATACGCCGCGCCGGCAAGTGTCTTCGCACCGTACACCACGGCGTTGTGTGCATCCTCGCTCTTGCCGGCGTCCACGAACTCCTGCGAATGCGACGAAGTGCCCACCGGCACGAACGCCACGCGGATGCACGAACCGGGAACCTCGTACATGACGTTGCCGAAGTCGGTCGATCCAGTTTTCTCGCGCGGGGCGGACAGGCGCGGGGCGCCTGCGAGCTCGGCGTTCTTCATGAGCAGCTCATTGAGTTTGAGAACGGGAATCTTGTTGTAGAAATCGTGCTTGAGCTCGACGTCGTAATCGACGCCCGCGATGAGCGCGGTGCCCTTGATGATGTCCTTGAACCGCGCGATGACGCCCTCGAGATTCTCCTTGGAGAACGAACGGAGCGAGAACACACCCTCCGCCTCGGCAGGTACGACGTTCGACGGACCGGGCAGGGCACTCACGGTGTAGTGCATGCGCGTGTCATCGGTCACGCGCTCGCGCAAAAACTCGATGCCGTTGAACGCCACGAGCAGGGCGTCGAAAGCGCTGCGTCCCTGGTCGGGCGCGAGGGCGGCATGGGCGCGATACCCATGGAAATGCACCTTGAACGTCTGGTCGGCAAGGCAAAGGACGTCGGTGCAGGTCGTCGGCGACCCGTGCATCATGAGCGCCACGTCGATATCGTGGAAGCAACCGTAATGCTATTATTCAGAGCATATGCCATCGATATTTCGCTATCTTTGCCCTTCCGTTATGCATATTTGCGAGAACTGATCATGAATTGTGCAACCCCCTCTCCGACCGTCCATCCCACCGTGCGCATCGCCGAAGGAGCCGTGGTGCGCGGGCGCGTGACGCTCGACGAGAACGTCAGCATCTGGTACAACGCCGTCCTGCGCGGCGACGTCGACGCCATCGAGGTGGGCGCCGACACCAATATCCAAGACGGCTGCATCGTGCATGAGGATTTCGGGTGCCCGGTGCGCATCGGATGCCGGGTGACCGTCGGCCATGGCGCGATCCTCCACGGCTGCACGGTCGGCGACGACACGCTGATCGGCATGGGCACCATCGTGCTCAACGGCGCGCGCATCGGCACGGGATGCATCGTGGGCGCCGGCGCGCTCGTGACACAGGGGATGGCCGTACCCGACGGGTCGGTCGTACTGGGCAGCCCTGCGCGCATCGTGCGGCAGGTCACGGCAGAGGAGCTCGAACATACCCGCGCCAACGCACGGCTCTATGTCGAGGAAGCGCAGCACCAGCTGCCGGCGGCGAACGCATAGGAACTCGGCTCGACTGCTGCTAGACGGCATCGGCCTCGTGGACATCGACGCCCAGCGGACGCGGCGCTACACGGCGACGACGCTGCCGGTATGCAGATATTGGATTCGGTCTCCCAGCTCATCGCGAAGCAGGCTGAAGGTCTCGAGCCCCGTGCAGTGGCAGGTGTAATAGCGTGCCCGCCGTGCGGCAAGTTCGTGCGCCAGATCGCGCACGACCTGCTCGGACTCGACATCGCCCGCCGAGGGGCTCGTCGTATGGAATCCGCCCACGACCGCGTCGAGCGGCGCGCCCGCCAGCTGCTCCGCGGTATCCATGATGTTCAGGATCCCCGCGTGCGAGCAGCCCGACACCAAGATGTGCCGATCGCCCTCGGTCACCAGCAAGCTCTGCTCGTGGGCGAACGCGTCGGGCACGAACTCGCCGTCGCGCTCCTCCAACAGGCGCCTGTTGCCCTCGGGCTGCGGATGCGGGCGTTCCATCGTGGAAAACAGCAACAGGCCCCGGCCGAGCGCCCACGTGCCCTCGACGTTCACGATGCGTTCCTCGTCGGCCAGCGTCTGGTCGAGGCTGATATCGCGATGCTGCTCGGCCGTGCCGGAAACATGCCGGTCGAACGCGTGCGCATGGACGTACACGGAGACCTCGTCGCGCACGCCGCGCGTCATATCCAGGTAGGCACGCAAGCCGCCACCGTGGTCATCGTGGCCGTGCGAGATGATCACGGCATCCGCCGAAACGACGTTCACGCCGAGCGCTCGGGCGTTGGCTATGAAATTGGCGTCGGGTCCCAGGTCGAACAGCAGACGCGACCCGGCCGCCTCGAGGAAGAGGCTCAGGCCATGCTTGGCGACGAGCCTGCTCGACGGGGTCGAGTTTTCGAGCAATACCGTGACGTTCATAGCTGGATACCGCCTTTCGCGCGCTCAACTCGACCATGGCATCCTCCCGCCAAACCGACTCAGCCGATCACGGGAAAGAGCCAGACACGAGATAAGAAAAAAGCCCGGATAAACCGAGCTTAAAGCATTCTTGGTCGCGGGGGCAGGATTTGAACCTACGACCTCCGGGTTATGAGCCCGGCGAGCTACCAGACTGCTCCACCCCGCAATGTCTGGTGCGCCTTTGCGCAAGAAGATATATTACGAACCGCACGCACCAAACGCAAGCCCGACAACGATCCGACAAGCATTTCCACATTTGAGACACAATCGACGATCCGCTCGCATGTTTACAATGGTAGACAGGCCGGTGTCGGCGCCGGCATTCGATCGGAAAACCCACCGTACCAAGGAGCGCGACCATGATCCTCGCAGTTGATATGGGCAACACGCAGACCGCCCTCGGCCTGTTCGACGGCGACGAGCTCATACGCTCCTGGCGCATGCCAACCGACGGCACCTTTACCAAAGACGAGATCAACGTCCGCCTGCAGGGGTACTTCCGCATGTACGGGCTGGACCTCGCCTGCGTGGACGCCATCGTGTTCGCCGGCGTGGTCCCGCAGCTCACGCGCGAATGGACCGGCGTCGCCGAACAGCTTGATGCCGAGCTGGTCATCGTCGGGCGCGACACGGCGGACGTCACCCCCGTCCGCGCGCAGAACCCCGCCGAGGTCGGCGCGGACCGCATCGCCAACGCCGTCGCCGCGGCGACGTTCTACGGTTCACCATCCATCGTGGTCGATTTCGGAACCGCCACCAACATCGACGTCGTCGACGCGGACGGCTTCTACATCGGCGGCGCCATCGCACCGGGCATCCGCATCTCCATGGATGCGCTCATCGCCCGCGCCGCCCGCCTCGCCAGCGTGCCGCTCGAAGCACCGGCGCACGCCATTGGCCGCAACACGGTCGAGGCGGTCCAAAACGGCATGGTCACGGGAACCGCTGCCATGGCGGAAGGCCTGGTCGCCCGCATCAGGGCGGAGCTGGAGGCGCCCGATGCGCGCGTGATCGCGACTGGCGGCCTCGCCGGCATCGTGGCCGAATCGACCGATGTCTTCGATGTGATCGACGGCCAGCTCACCCTGCGCGGCATCAACGAGATTTACCGCCGGATCCAGCGCAGCGCACAGTAGCGGACAACCCGCGCAGGACAATGGGGACAGGCGCGTTTTCCCACGTGGGAAAACGCGCCTGTCCCCATTGTCCTGCGCCCGAGCGGCTACAGCTCGCGCAGGCTCACGGCCTCCGAAGGATAGGTCTGCTCACCTGCGGGCGTCATGACGCACGCACGGCCCCACATGTCCAGCCCGGCGAACACACCGGTGTTCATGAGGTGACCGGTCGGCGACAGCACCGCAACCTGGTGTCCCAGCATCGGAACCATATCGAAATACTCCGCCAGAATCGGCGTCAGCGGTCCTGCGGCGCCGCCGCCGGCGCGCACCGCCTCGGCCCATGCGTCGATGCGGGCGACGACCGCATCGCGAAGACGCGCGGCAAAATCCGGCAGGCTGGGCAGCTCATCACCCTCGCCCACTAACTCGGCGAGCGAGATGGGACCCAGCGCCTGCGGCGACATGGATTCGGCGGACACATGCTGCTCAACGCGCACGGGTTGCACGTTCACACCCATGCCGACCACGGCGAACGGGCCCTCGACGCTGGATTTTGCCTCGACGAGGATGCCTGCGAGCTTGCGGTCGAACGAGCCGCCCTGCGCATCCATGCGCGCGACGATGTCGTTCGGCCACTTGATGCCCACACGTCCCGCCAACCCGATCGCGTGCAGGGCATCCATGGTGCCCATAGCGCATACCGCCGGCACGGCGATCAGATTCTGCATGGGGACGTTCGGTCGCAGAACGACCGACAGGTAAAGGCTCCCCTCGGGCGACGCCCACGCATGCCCGCGGCGACCGCGCCCCGCCGTCTGGGCTCCGGCGCTCACCGCCCAGCCGTGTGGCGCCCCCTCGCGCGCGGCGTCCACGGCGACGTCGTTGGTCGAGGTGACCTCAGGCATGAACTTCATCGGCGCATCGGCGTCCGCGGCGACACCCGCGGCGTCAACACTCATCGCAGCGTCTTTCCCCATGACTACAGCGCCCCCAGCTCACCGGTCACATGCCCCACACGCTCCTCCGGCTCGCGCACGTCCACACCCTCGTAGCGGAAGAAGCGCGCCGGATCGTGCATCAGGTCCTCGAGCGGCACGAGCACGAAATCGCGCTCACCCAACTTGGGGTGGGGAAGCCGCAGCTTGTTGCCGCCGTGGACCTCGCCCTCCATCCACAGCAGGTCGCAGTCGAGCGTGCGCGGCCCGTTGGGGCGGGCGCTCTTGGTACGGTTGCGACCGAGTTTATCTTCGATCTTCATGAGCTCGTCGAGCAGGATGAGCGGGGCGAGCTCGGTGCGGACCTCGATCACCGCGTTGGCGAACGGCTCCTGGCGCTCCTCGTAGGCAGGTTCGCTCTCGTAGATGCGCGAGCAATTGGACACGCAGGTGAGCGGGATCTCGGCGATCAGGTCCTTGGCGGCGCGGAGATTGTCCAGACGGTTGCCCAGATTGGAGCCGAGCGCCACGAACGCGCGGCGTGGCTGCGGGCGCGCGACGGCCCAAAAACCGTTCAGGAACTGCGCGAATCCGGCGACATCGTGCACGCGGACGATATCGGCCCCCGCCTGGATGGCACCCAGGCACACGCCGAAGGTCGCCGCGTCGCGCTCGGCTGCCTCCGCAACGCCGGAGATGGTGCCCACAAAGCGCTTGCGCGACACCGCGCACATGAGGGGATAACCCAGCGAGGCCATCTTGGCCGTCTCGCGCTGGATAACGATATCCTCGTTGGTAGTCTTGCCAAACCCGGCACCCGGATCGATACAGATGCGCTCGCGTGCAACGCCCGCATGGACGAGCGCACGAGCCTGGTCTGACAAAAAGCCCATGACGCGGCGCATGATGGGAGCCGAGTCGGGCAGGGTGAAGCGGCGGAGCTGCGACGTGCTCACGTAGGCGTCCTCGCGCTTGGCGGAACGGGCCATGATGGCGGCGAGATTATCCTCCTGCGTGACCGCGGGAGTCGCGGCGCTGGCGTCCGCAGCGCCGGAGGCATCGGCGGCAACGGTGGCCGCGGACGCCTCGATGTGCGCGTCGGCCAGCTTCGCGGCGACCGCCTCCGGGGTCGCCGCCTCGTCGGCAGACGCGGCAGCTTCGGCGGACGCGGCGACCTCGGCGGCGGCCGACCCGTTGGGCAGGTCGCCGAACGGAAGCTGCGGTTGCACGAGGCCCCCGCCCAAGCGCAAGCCGCTCTGCGTACGGCCACGGCGCTTGCCGGTGGCACCGGCAGCGGCGGCAGCTGCGGCGGCACGGGCTTTTTCGGCCACGAATGCGGCGGCCGACGTATCGAGCTGCACCGCCTTGTGAGCACGCACGGGCTCGGTCAGCTCGCCGGCATGGACGACGATCACGCCGCATTTGACGCTCTTGACGAACTCGACCATCTTGGGATCGGTGAAACCGGTCACATCGTTGACGATGGAGGCGCCCACGCGTACCGCGGCCTTGGCAACCTCCACATGGCGCGTGTCGATGGAGACGATGGCGCCGCGCTGCGCGAGCGCACGCACGACGGGCAGGACGCGACGCGCCTCCTCGTCGGGGGTCACCGGGGTGAAGCCCGGGCGCGTGGACTCGCCGCCCACGTCGATGATGTCCGCTCCGGCGTCGAGCATGGCCACGCCGCGCGCCACGGCGGCGTCGACGTCGAGATTGCCCTCCGCCCCGTCGCTGAACGAATCCGGCGTGACGTTGAGCACGCCCATGATGCGCGGACGGTCGAACTTGAGCTCGTACTTTCCGCAGCGCCATATCTTGGAGTCGTGAGCCATGGGGTTCCTTTCGCTCGCCGGCAAACGTCGTGCACGCACGTCGTGCAAGTCCATCTATTGTATCCACTCACACGCGGTCACGACGAGGCGCGCCGCCCGTTGGGCAGAAAAGACAAAAGCGACGTGCCGGCGGATCGATCTGACGAATCACCGCCGCCGAATGGGGCATTTACTCCTGTCCCTATTTCCCATCTAGAAGCGGAAGGCCTCGGCGATGTCGCAGGAGATCAACACGTCGGCGCGGGAGTCCTGCGGCGTGGGATCGCGGTTGATGATCACCAGGGTGTCACCCGAGAAGTACTGCGTGAGGCCCGCTGCCGGATACACCACGAGGGACGTACCGCCGATAACGAGCATGTCGGCCTGCGCGATATCTTCCACGGCGCCCGTGATCACGCGTTCATCGAGCGGCTCCTCGTAGAGCACGACATCGGGCTTGATGCGTCCGCCACAGGCGGGGCACACGGGCACGCCGCGATCGTCCTCGTGCGTGCGCGCCAGGATCCACGCCGCATCGTAGCTCGCCCCGCACGTCTGACAGATGTTGCGGTGCACCGACCCGTGCAGTTCCCATACGCGCTGCGAGCCCGCCATCTGATGCAGGCCGTCGATGTTCTGCGTGACCACCGAGCGCAACGCGCCGGAGCGCTCGAGCTCGGCGAGCTTGATGTGCGCCTGATTGGGACGGGCTGTCGGCGCGATCATCTTCTTGCGATAGAACTCGAAGAACTCCGCAGGATGGCTCGCGTAGAACCCATGCGAGAGCATCACCTCGGGCGGATAATCGAACTGCTGGTGATACAGGCCGTCAACGCTGCGGAAATCCGGTATACCGCTCGCCGTCGACACGCCGGCGCCGCCGAAGAACACCGTGCGCTTATGGTTTGCGAACAGATCGGACAGAGTCTGCGCCGCCTCGACGGTATCGGCTATGGAATGCACGGCTGCCATGGGAATCGCCTCTTTCGTGGGACAAAATGGCTGAATATGACTGCGCGGCCGCTTGGGCGACCGCGCGAAGGTCCACGTGCTGTTTTGAGTGTAGCCTAGTGACGACGAAGGTGCTTGCCGAAGAAGCCGGGCTCGTCATCCGCCTCGGCGGCAGCCGACGGATCCGCCCCGAAGTCGACCCACTCGATCTCGTCCACCCCGTCATGCCGAGCAGTATGTGGCACCGAGGGCTCGGAGCCTGCGCTCGCTTGATCCGTCATGACAGGACGTTGGGCGCCGGCCATGGCCGTGCGTGCGACGCGGGGCAGCGGTGTGGAGCGCACGTCGCCAACGGGGCGCGGTTCTGGAGCAGGAGCGCCTGCGAAACGGCTGGCTGCGTGGAAATCATCCTCGTCGACGGGCCCGTTGGGCATCTCGGCGGCGACAGCGGATTCGGGATCCTCCTCGACCCGTCCCCCCTCCGCAACCGGTTCGTCTACAGCCGAATCCTCGGATACACCAACAGCATCGGGCTCGACGACGTCACCGGACTCGGCGAGGACCTCGGGCTCGGTCTCCTCTTGAAGCTCGGCGGGTCCATCCATCTTGTCTGCCTGCTCATCTTCGGCTTCGGTGGCCTCGTCGGATGCAAAGGGCTCGCCGCCGTCGGAGACATCCTCAACGACAGCCCCCTCAGCAGCATCCTCGGCGACATCGCTCTCGGGGGCGCCCTCGTCGTCCGTGCGGTCCTCGGTCTCGACAGGTCCGCCATCCACGGCCGCCCCACCTGAAGCGTCGGCATCCCCGGCAGCGTCGGACTCATCGGAAACAACGACCACATCAAGCTCGCCGGTGGCACCGGCTTCATCCTCGACGGCCGAGGCCCCCTCGGAAGCCTCAGATCCACCTTCGACTTCGGAGGAAGCGTCACGAACCGCGCGCGCCGCCGGCTTAACTTCGGGACGGATCACGAAGATACCGATACCCGCACCGACCAGCGCGATCACACCGAAGAACAGGTTGAGACCGCCCACGATACCCGAGCCGAACGCACTATCCGGATAGCCGAAGTTCCCCGACACGACGCCGGCGAGCACTCCGACCACCAGCACACCGGCAGCGATGCAGAAGGGGCCGATCCGTGAGGGCTCATAGCTCGCGCGCAGACCGAGCAGGCTGGCGGCGAGCGCCATCGCGAACAGGACGAGCGCGTAGGCGATCGTGACGATCGTGCCCGCGTGCTCACCTTCGAAGAACACCGCGCCCAGCACGGCGTAGTTCATGCCCGCGACAGCCAGGTACACCAGGCACGCGATGAGCAAGATGATCGAGATGGCCTTGACGAGCGCAAGGCAGCTGTCCGACCAGCGGTCGGAACGATCTTCCAAAACCGACATACCGCTATTCCTTCTTCGTGTGAAAAGCGTCGGACGGACTCTCGGCACCGTGCCGACGCGTTATCGCTTCATAGGTCTGTTTATTATAGAGCCCCCGTTTGGCAATCCGCCATGCAAATCGTTCCCGCAAGCGGATACGTCGCAAAAGCTCGGCTTATGCATCGTAGTGACACCCCATCGTCCCATCCCCCTCAACCGATTTTTGATGGGTTGCAACGCGATAGTATGTCTGGCGTTTTTCAGGGTCTGGGCGGAGGCGCGCATCGACGTGCAGACCCGCCCCGGCACGCACTATAGTAGGATGGCACGAGCACATCCCGATGTGAGAAAACGTCTGACGTCGTTTCATATCGAGCAGGATGAGACGAACGCCCCCATCAGTTCGGATGCAAGGAGAACCATGGCAGCCCCCATCGCCCCGCGTACTTATCGATTCGCCTCATGGAACGTCAACGGCCTGCGCGCCGTGCTCAAAAAGGACCCTGGCTTCATCGAGATCGCCGAGGGCTTGGACGCCGACATCCTTGCGATCCAGGAAACCAAGCTACAGGAGGGGCAGGTCGCCCTCGAGCTGCCGGGTTATCACCAGACCTGGAGCTACGCCGAGTGCAAGGGCTACTCGGGAACCGCCGTGTTCAGCCGCGAGGAGCCGCTGTCCGTGCGTCGCGCCGACAGCCTCCTGCCCTTTGCAGGAGCCGGCGACGCCACCGACCTGGTCGCCGCCGCAGCGGCCGAGGGTCGCGTGTGCGCGCTGGAGTTCGAGCGCTTCTGGTTCGTCGATGTCTATACGCCCAACGCGCAGGACGGTTTGGCGCGCATCGACGTGCGTATGGCCTGGGACGACGCCTACCGCGCGTTTTTGCGCGGCCTTGAGGACGAAACGAGAAAGCCGGTCGTCACCTGCGGCGACTTCAACGTCGCGCACGAGGAGATCGACCTCAAGAATCCCCGCAGCAACCGCGGCAACGCCGGGTTCTCGGATGAAGAGCGCGGCAAGTTCTCCGAACTGCTGGACGCGGGCTACACCGACACGTTCCGCCTGCTGCATCCGGACGAAACGGGCGCCTACAGCTGGTGGAGTTACCGCTTCAACGCCCGCAAGAACAACGCGGGCTGGCGCATCGACTACTTCCTGGTGAGCGATACCGTGGCGGATCGTGTGCGCGAAGCGGGCATCCGCAGCGACATCTTCGGCTCCGATCACTGCCCCGTGGAGCTCTCCATCGATCTCTAGCGGAGCACGCGGCGCCGGCAGCCTGAGCCGCCTCCCCACCTGCGGGAAGGCGGCTCATCGCGGTCCTACTGCCCGCCGAGTAGGGCCTCCGCGGCCTCGAGCTGCCCGGCGGTACCCATGAGGCCCACGGCATCGCCGGCATGCAAAACGGTCGTCGCATCGAGGAACACCTCGAGCTCGCCGGCGCGCCGCAGCGCCACCGCGTTGGCGCCGGTCCGCGCGCGCAGATCGAGGCCCGCCAGCGTGCAGCCGGCCATCGGGCAGCGCTCGCCCACCGTCACCCAGTGCAGCTCGAGCTCCGACAGCGAGGCGATCAGGTGCCCGAAGGCGCGCTGGCGTTCCGCGCGACCGTCGTCACCCAGCGCCGCATAGCCGCTTTCGCGCAGGTCGTTCGCATAGTTCTGGATCTGACGCGGACGATAGCCCAAATCGACCAGCGTATGGCGCATAAGCTCGATACCGCCCTCGAGCTCGGGGCGCACGAGGTCGTCCACACCCGCCGCCACGAGCGCCTCGACGCCGTCCTGGGTGTCCGCACGCGCGACGATGCGCAGACCGGGCGCGATCTCGCGCGCCTCGCGGGCGATCATCTCCGCCGATCCTTCCGCTGCCAGCGCGATGACCAACACCCGCGCGGCCTCAAGATGCGCATGGGCCAAGATCTCGGAGTTCGCCGCGTCGCCCACGAGCACCGGCAGCCCCGCCTCCTCGGCCTCCTCCGCGATCGGCAGGTCGCGCTCGACCACTAGGCACGGCACATCCAGATCCTTGAGCACCTCGGCCACGTACGTGCCGGCATGTCCGTAGCCAACCACGACCACATGGTCGCGCAGCCCCTCCTCGGCAGGCGGCTCGATCGTACGCGAATGCCGCTCGTACAGGCGCTTGAGAGCCGAACTCCCCTCGATGCCGCGCGTCATGGGGTCCACCAGCTTGAACACAAAGGAGTTGAGCGCGATCGACGCCACCGCGCCTCCCAGGATCAGGCTGTACTGGTCGGCGGAGAGCACGCCGAGCGCCATGCCCGTCTGCCCGATGATGAACGAGAACTCGCCGATCTGCGACAGACCCGCCGCGATGGTGAGCGACGTGCGCACGCCCGCCGAGAACAGCGCGCCGAGCACCATGTTGATGAGCCATTTGCCGATCATGATAAGAGCGACCAGCACTATAAGCTGCCCGATATGGGCCGCGAGCGTCGCCGGATTCACCATCATACCCACCGAGGCGAAGAAGATGATCGAGAACAGGTCCTGGAACGGAATGGCCTCCGCGGCGATGCGATGCGAGAGCTTGGAGGTGCCCACGACCACGCCGGCCAAAAACGCGCCGAGCGCGAAGGACAGGTCGAACAGCACGGACGCCGCGAGCGCGGTGCCGAGCGCGATGACCACCACCGCGAGCTGGAACAGCTCGCGCGGGCAGAAGCGGGCGATGCGCGCGAGCAGCCACGGCAGTGCACGCGACCCCACCACGAGCATCAGCGCCACGAACGCCACGGTCTTGAGCAGGGCGATCGCCAACTGCGCGGCGATATCGGCAGCCGAGGTCTCGCCCGGGCCGAAGACTACCGGCAGCACCACGAGGATCACCACCGTGGCGAGGTCCTCGACGATAAGCCAGCCGGTGGCGATGCGCCCGCCGCGGCTCTGGTACAAACCGGCATCGGTGAGGTTCTTGATCAGCACGACCGTCGAGGCGATGCTCACCGACAAGCCGAGCATGACGCCGGCGGCGGGTTCCCAACCAAAGGCGGTCGCCAGCGCGTAGCCCGCCACCGTGCCGAGGGCGATCTGCACGATCGCGCCGGGCACGGCGATGTTCTTGACCTCGAGCAGGTCCTTGAACGAAAAATGCAGACCGGTCCCGAACATCATGAACATGACGCCGACCTCGGCGAGCTGGTTCATGGCGTGCGAGTCACCCGAGAACCCAGGCGTGAAGGGGCCGACGACCAGGCCGCCGACCAGATAACCCACGATGGGCGGCAGGCGCAGGGCGCGCGCCACCATGCCGCCGGCGAACGCGGCGACGAGGGCGAGGACGAACGTCATGAGCAGGATGGTGTCTCCGTGCATGGCACCTCCGATTGGGTTGAGACGGGCCGCCGCAGGACACAGCGGCCAAGCAGCTGCGCCCTGCGGCGGGTGGCCGCGTGGACATGAAAAAGCGGGCTGCCATGCAGCGGCCCGCCAAAGCGAACAAATATGCAGTTCAACCCTACCGTACCCGATGCATCCCACACTATGCGGGCAGGCGGGTCACCACAAATTCCGCAGGGACCCGACGCTTGCGTCGCGCTACACAGTGGCCGCTGAGCCATCCCGCCCTGCTTTGCAGCGCGACGCGCGGGGCACGGCGCGGCAGCTCTCACATCGCCCCATCCCGTCTTACCGCGCAACGGCAACGCCGCCCCGCCTCGCTTTAGGACAAGACGGACGGCCCGCTGCGCAATGCGGGCCATCCCCGCCGGCGGCCGCGTGGTTTGTATTTGATGAACAGCGCCGACCCCCGTCGCTGCGGTATCATCGGGATACGTGCGCCGCGGTAATCGCCGCGCCACGCGAACATGCACCGCAACCGGAGGAGATTCCGATGGATGTCACCGCAATCATCATGGCTGCCGGCGAGGGCACGCGCATGAAGTCCAACCATGCCAAGGTCTCGCACAAGATTCTCGGCAAGCCGATGATCTGCTGGGTCACCGACGCCGCACTCGCCGCCGGCGTCAGCCGCGTCGTCGTGGTCATCGGCAGCCACGCCGATGAGGTGCGTGCCCTGCTGGGCACCACCTACACGGGCGAAGACGCCGCCCGCATCGAGTGCGTCGAGCAGACCGAACGCCTGGGCACCGCCCACGCCGTGCGCGTCGCCCTCGAGGCCACCGGCATCGACGAGGGCCCCGTCGTGGTCCTGAACGGCGACCTTCCCCTAATCCAGGCAGACACCATCCGCACCTTTGCCGCGACCGTCGCCGACGGCAGCCACGCCGCCGCCGTACTCACCATGACGCCGCCCGACCCGTTCGGCTACGGCCGTATCGAGCTCGACGAGTCCGGCTCCATCGCCCGCATCATCGAGCAGAAGGACTGCACGCCCGAGCAGGCCGCGACGTTGCTCGAGTGCAACGCCGGCTGCTACGCCTTCGACGGCGCGCTGCTCGCCGCCCACATCGGCGACGTCACCAACGACAACGCGCAGGGCGAGTACTACCTGCCCGACATGCTCGAGATCCTCAAGGCCGCCGGGCACGCCAACACCATCTACCACTGCGAGGACTACCGCGATGGTCTGGGCGTCAACAGCCGCGCCCAGCTCGCCGAGCTCACCGCCATCGCACGCGACCGTATCAACGCGCGCCTCATGGCCGAGGGCGTCACGTTCATCGACCCCGCGCAGGCTTGGATCGGCCCAGACGCCACCATCGGCCGCGATACCGTCGTGTGGCCGCAGACGCACCTGATCGGCCGCAGCATCGTGGGCGAGGATTGCCAACTCGGCCCCAACACCCGCCTGACCGACACGCGCGTGGGCGACGGCTGTTCGCTCGACGAGACCGTCGCCATCGAAGCCGTCATCGAGAACGGCGTCACCTGCGGCCCGCGCTGCTACCTGCGCCCCGGCACGCACCTGCTCGACGGCGCGCACGTGGGCACGCACGTCGAGATCAAGAAGTCCACCATCGGCGAGGGCTCCAAGATCCCGCATCTCTCCTATATCGGCGACACGCAGATGGGCGCCGGCGTCAACATCGGCGCGGGCTCCATCACCTGCAACTACGACGGCAAGAACAAGCACGCGACCACGATCGGCGACCGCACGTTCATCGGTTCCGATACCATGATGGTCGCGCCCGTGAATATCGGCTCCGACGCGATCACCGGCGCCGGCGGCACCATCACCAAGGATGTTCCTGACGGAGCGCTCGCCCTCGAGCGGTCCGAGCAGCGCATCATAGAAGGCTACACCGAGCGTAGGCGCGCACGGCTGTAACCGACAGGAAGGGCATGGGAGTCCAAGAGCTAAGGAGAATCGGCAAATGCCAGCACAGGACCAAAAACTGACCCAGCAGATGTTCAAGACGCTGCGCCTGTATTCGGGCTCATGCAACCGACCGCTCGCGCAGAAGATCGCCGACATCCTGGGCGTCGAACTCTCGGGTCTCGCCCTTGAGAAATTCGCGAACGGCGAGATCTACGCCCGCTTCGACGAGTCGGTTCGTGGCGCCGACGTGTTCCTGGTCCAGTCCATCGCCGGACCGAACGTCAACGACATGCTCATGGAGCTGCTCGTGGCCACCGATGCCGCCAAGCGAGCCTCCGCCCGTACCATCACCGCCGTCATCACGCACTACGCCTACGCCCGCCAGGACCGCAAAGCCGCCCCGCGCGAGCCGATCACCGCGCGCCTGGTCGCCAATCTCATCGAGCGCGCCGGCGTCGACCGCATCATCACGCTCGACCTGCACCAGGGCCAGATCCAGGGCTTCTTCGATATCCCGGTGAATCATCTGTCCGCGCTGCCGCTGTTCGGCGACTACTACAACGCCAAGGGTTTCGACACCGATAAGCTCGTCGTCGTGTCCCCCGACGTGGGCCGCGCCAAGGCCGCCAAGAAGCTCTCCGACATGCTCGGCTGCAGCCTCGCCATCGCGCACAAGGGCCGCCCGCGCCATAACGCCGCCGAGGTCATGGGCATTATCGGCGACATCGAGGGCAAGACCTGCATCATCAACGACGACATGATCGATACCGCGGGAACCCTGTGCGCCAGCGTGCGCGAGCTCAAGAAGATGGGCGCCGGCGATATCTACGTGTGTGCCACGCATGGCATCTTCTCCGGTCCGGCCATCGAGCGCCTGAACGACGCGCCTATCGTGGAGTGCGTCGTCACGGACTCCATCCCCGTCGAGGTCGGCGGCAAGATCAAGACCATCACCGTTGCAGACGAGTTCGCCGATGCCATCGAAGCCGTCTACGTTGAGCAGTCCGTCTCCAAACTCGTGGGTGGCGATTTCGCGTTGTAAAGCAGCACCGCTTCGCATAGCGTTATCCGCACGGGGGCTCGCGACATTCGCCGCGAGCCCCCGTTTCGTTTTCGCCGCCGTCTCGCCCCGACCGCGCGGCCCCATCCAAGCGCTTCCAGGCATGCAACTTCCTGTCTATAATCGCGCTCCGGACAATAGTTCAGATATGAAGGTTTCGGCCCCTCAGATGTCCTTGCAGGCTGTCGTTTTGGCCTATTTAGAGTGTTCTTAATACATGCTCCCAGCACACACATTCTTACGATTAATCCAATAAGTTATGTTTTTATAATTTTTTGCATGTACCATACGAGCATAAACCTTCATATCTGAACAAATTGCCTACCTTGAGGGCCGTCGCCACCGAAATTGACAATCGGGCGCGGCCTCGTCACCATGATGAGCGTGAAAACGCAGTCGAAAGGAGGCCGCATGGCAGCGGCTCAGCCTAAAAAGATCCGCATGGTCGCCGGCCTGGGCAATCCCGGCGAAGAATACGCGCGCACGCGCCACAACGCCGGCTTTTGCGCCGTCGACGCGCTGGCGCGTCAGGCGAACGTCACGTATTGGAAAAACCAATCCGGCGCAGAGGTCGCGAGCATCCAGGTCAACGACGCGGACGCCGAGGGCGGCAAGCGCGAGGTGCTGCTCGTCAAGCCGCAGTCCTACATGAACACGAGCGGCGGTCCCATCTCCAAGCTATGCGCCACGCATAAGATCTCCCCGGAGGAGCTGCTGGTCATCCACGACGAGCTCGACATCCCCGCCGGCGACGTACGCGTCAAGGTCGGCGGCGGACATGCCGGGCACAACGGCCTGCGCTCGATTATCGACAAGCTCGGGAGCAGGGACTTCAGCCGCGTCCGCGTCGGCATCGGCGATCCTCCGGGCCGCATGGCCGTCGCCGATTTCGTGCTCAAACAACTTCGCGCCCGCGAGGCCGAGGAGTTCGACGACACGGCCTTCCGCGCCGCCGAGGCTGCCGCACTCGCTCTCACGCGCGGCGTCGTGTTCGCCCGTGACCACGTGAACGGCAGCGCCGCCAACAACGGCAAGCACTGACGCAGATGCCTTCACCGACCACGGTGAAGGCATCCCGCTCGCGCACACGCCGTCCATCCACCTACCGAGCTGTCGCGTGCAACAAAGCCTGCAATAGTATACTGAGTACTGTATGCGCCAACCGCGCGTGCTGGGTTGCACATGGGGCGCCGGTCCAACGGACCCAAGCGCCCCTTGCCTGATAAGAGAGGGGTTTTATGTACAAGATCCTTAAGAAGACGCAGTTCTCGGAGAAGGTCTTCGAGTTCCGCGTCCACGCCCCGAGGATGGCCAAGAAGGCTCATGCCGGCCAGTTCCTCATGGTGCGCATCAACGAGACGGGCGAGCGCGTGCCGTTCACCTTCGCCAACTGGAACCCTGAGGAGGGCTGGGTCGAGTTCATCTTCATGGTGGTCGGCAAGACCACCGAGTGCCTCTCCAAGCTCCAGGAAGGCGACTACATCCAGGACATCACCGGCCCGCTCGGCCAGCCGACCGAGATCGAGGGCGACCGCGTAGCCGTCATCGGTGGCGGCGTCGGCCTCGCCATCGCCTACCCCGTCGCCCGCATGCTGTGCGAGCAGGGCAAGAAGGTCTACGTCATCATGGGCGCCCGCAACAAGGACCTGCTCATCCTGTTCGAGCAGTTCGCAGCCCTGCCCCTCGAGGAGCTCTTCGTCACCACCGACGACGGCTCCATGGGCGAGAAGGGTGTCGTCACCCTGCCGCTTTCGCGCCTGTGCGAGACCGACACGATCGATTCCGCCTTCGCCGTCGGCCCCGTCCCGATGATGAAGTTCTCCGCGCGCACCTGCCGCGAGCATAAGATCCCCATCGTCGCAAGCCTGAACCCCATTATGGTCGACGGTACCGGCATGTGCGGCTGCTGCCGCGTCGAGGTTGGCGGCGAGACCATGTTCGCCTGCGTCGACGGCCCCGACTTCAATGCCGACCTCGTCGACTGGGACGACCTCGCCCATCGTCAGGCCAGCTATCGCGCCGAAGAGGCCGCATCCATCAAGCGCTATGAGGAGGATTGCGCATGCCAGAAGTAAAGTATCGCCCCAACATCGGCGCGCCCCGCACTCCTGCGAATGAGGAGCCCGCTGAGGAGCGCGCTCGCGATTTCCGTCCGGTCGACACCGGCTACACCAAGGCCGACGCCATCGCCGAGGCCAACCGTTGCCTCGACTGCAAAAAGCCCCTGTGCATGGAGGGCTGCCCGGTCGGCGTGCACATCCCGCAGTTCATCGAGAAGATCCGCGAGGAGGACTGGGCGGGCGCCCTGGCCACCATCAAGGCCGATAACCTGCTGCCCTCCGTCTGCGGCCGCGTGTGCCCACAGGAGAACCAGTGCGAGGGCAAGTGCATCCTCGGCAAGAAGGGCGACCCGGTCGCCATCGGTCAGCTCGAGCGCATGCTCGGCGACATGGCCGACGAGGTCGGCGAGGCGCCTGAGTGCAAGCCGGCCAACGGCCACAAAGTCGCCATCGTGGGCTCCGGCCCCTCCGGCATCGCCTGCGCCGGCGAGCTCGCGCGCGAGGGCTTCGACGTCACCGTATTCGAGGCGTTCTTCACCGGCGGCGGCGTGCTGACCTACGGCATCCCCGAGTTCCGTCTGCCCAAGGCCATCGTCAAGCGCGAGATCAAGGGTCTGGAACAGCTGGGCGTCCACTTCGAGTACAACTCGGTGGCCGGTCGCCTGTTCGACGCCGACGAGCTGTTCGAGGAGGGCTTCGACGCCCTGTACCTCGCCGTCGGCGCCGGCCTGCCGCGCTTCCTGCACGTCAAGGGCGAGAATCTGCCGGGCGTGTACTGCGCTAACGAGTACCTCACGCGCACCAACCTCATGCGCGCCTACGACTTCCCCGAGTACGACACGCCGATTCGCCGCGGCAAGAACGTCGTCGTGTTCGGCGGCGGCAACGTGGCCATGGATGCCGCGCGTACGGCGCTTCGCTTGGGCGCCGAGCACGTGACGCTCGCCTACCGCCGCACCGAGGCCGAGATGCCCGCACGTCGCGCCGAGATCCACCATGCTAAGGAGGAGGGCGTCGAGATCCTCGAGCTGTGCAACCCGCTGCGCTTCTTCGCCGGTCCTGACGGCTTCGTGTCCACCATCGAGCTGCAGCGCATGGAGCTCGGCGAGCCCGATGCCTCCGGCCGTCGTCGCCCGGTGCCC
Source organism: uncultured Collinsella sp. (assembly GCA_964602045.1). GTDB lineage: Bacteria > Actinomycetota > Coriobacteriia > Coriobacteriales > Coriobacteriaceae > Collinsella. Next base: position 60,775 of record CAZRPL010000001.1, read on the forward strand.
ATCATGGACTCCGAGTTCGCCATCCCCTGCGACGTGGCCATCACCGCCATCGGTACGCGCGCGAACCCGTTCGCCAAGCTTTGCGCCGATGTCGAGCTCAACCGCTGGGGTCTCATCGAGACCGATGAGGACGGCCGCACGAGCAACCCCAAGGTCTGGGCAGGCGGCGACATCGTGACCGGTGCCGCGACCGTCATTCTCGCCATGGGTGCCGGTAAGAAGGCCGCTGCATCGATCAAGAAGACGATCCTGGGCGAGTAGCCTGAACCGGTCTTTCTGGATGGTACCGCGCCCGTCGGCCCAACGGTCGGCGGGCGCTTTCTTGGGAAAATGGGGACAGGCACTTTTCCCACCGTCGGTGGGAAAAAAGTGCCTGTCCCCATTTTCCCAGTGCAGAACAGACGGGCGGCACCCGGCGTGAACCGGATGCCGCCCGCACGATGTCAAAAAACCCCTGGGGTATTTTTACGCCTCGATGGAAACCTCGACCTCTTGGACGGGAACGTCGTAGAAGGGATCCTCACGACGGCCGAGGAAGTCGCGCGCCTGATCGGGGAACAGGGCGTAATCGAGCACGTCCTCCTCACTCTTGGCGTACTGCTTGATCTCCTCGCGGATGGCGGGCAGCGCGGGCTCGATCAGGTCGGCCGGACGGCAGGTGATGGGCTCGTCGTCACCGATGATCATCTTCTGGACCTCGGGATCGATCGGCGCCGGGGACTTACCGTACTGACCGTGGACGTAGTCCTTGATCTCCTTGGGAACGACCTTGTAGCGCTCGCCGGTCACGACGTTCATCATGGCCTGGGAGCCGACCATCTGGGACAGCGGGGTCACCAGCGGCGGATAGCCAAGATCGGCGCGGACGCGCGGAACCTCGGCGAGAACCTCGTTGTACTTGTCGGACACACCAAGGTCCTTGAGGTTGGAGATCAGGTTGGAGAGCATGCCGCCGGGTACCTTGTACAGCAGCGCCTTGGGCTCGACCTCCATGACCTTGGGATTGAGGGTGCCATTCTCCTTGAACTTGGTGCGCACGGGCGCGAAGTGCTGAGCGATCTCCTCAAGCTTGTCCATCTTCAGGCCGGTCTCGTAGCCCATACCCTCGAGCGCGATGGCCATGGACTCGGTGCAGGGCTGCGAGGTGCCGCCGGCGAAGGCGGAGATGGCGGTATCGATGATATCGGCGCCGGCCTTGACGGAGTTCAGCAGCGTCATCTCGGCGATACCGGCGGTGCAGTGCGTGTGGACCTCGAGCGGCAGGTCGACGGCGGCCTTGATCTCGCCCACGAGCTCGGTGGCGACACCGGGCTCGAGCACGCCCGCCATATCCTTGATGCAGATGGTGTCGGCGCCGGCCTTGGCCATCTCCTTGGCGAGGTTCACGAAGTACGGGATCGTGTGGACGTCGCTCGTAGTGTAGCAGATGGCAGCCTGGACCTCGCCGCCGGCCTCCTTGGCGGCGCGGATGGAGGTCTGCAGGTTGCGGACGTCGTTCAGCGCGTCGAAGATGCGGATGACGTCGATGCCGTTCTCCACGGACTTCTTGACCATGCTCTCGACGACGTCGTCGGCGTAGTTGCGGTAGCCGAGCAGGTTCTGGCCACGCAGCAGCATCTGCAGCTTGGTGTTCTTCACATGGGCGCGGAAGGTGCGCAGGCGCTCCCACGGATCCTCGTTGAGGTAACGCAGGCAGGAGTCGAACGTGGCGCCGCCCCAGACCTCCATGGAGTAGTAGCCCGCCTGATCCATCGTCTCCAGGATCGGCAGCATGTCCTCGATGGGCATGCGGGTCGCGATCTGGCTCTGCTGACCGTCGCGCAGGGCGGTCTCGGTGAACTTGATCTGCTTGCTCATGGTTAGATATAACCCCCTTGCTCAATCATCTGGGCAATCGTTTCCTGCATTTCGTACACGGTGTGCGCGCGCGAACGAGCACACGCCTTGGCCTCGCCGTCGCAGATCAGGCACCTGCGGGGCGGCAGCCCCAGTTCGGTTCGCTGGACCGAAAACAGCGTATCGCCCGTTCGCCCGAGCACATCGAGGTCGGCCAGGCGACCCAGCGGGTGCGTCTGCTCGACCTGCACCACACGGCGCTTGGTCTCGCGGGCGGGCAGCGCCACCAGCATCAACAGCTCCGGACCCGATACCCCGCCGAGCGTACGGCGCTCGCGCACCGCAGCCCCGTCGAGAGCGGCCTCAGCCTGGGCAACCAGCACGTCGAACACGTGCTCGAGCACCGGCGAAGTCTTGTGCGGACCGGGGATGGACAGGGTGATGCACAGCAGCGATTCGTCATCGCGCGCATCCGCGAGCAGCTCGCGCTGGCAGGCAGCGCGACGCTCGCGCGCGTCGAGCATGTCGGGGAGGGCCGCCTCGGGCCCGTCGAACACCATCGCGACCAGCGCGTCGATCGATTCGCTCAAGGCTCCTCCCTTCTTGCCCACACGATGGAATGCCCATCCATCGTGTCTGAAGCTCGAGGGTGCGACGGACACCGGCCCGGCCGCACCCTCGACGTAGTGCTGAACCTAGTTGTCCTTGTCCGCGGGGAACAAGCGCATGAGCGCCATGGACACGAGGTAGATGATGATCATGACGACGAAGATGCCGCCCCAGCCGAGGGCCAGAATGATCAGGGACTCGCTCAGAATCTCAGTGGTAATCATCGTTCACATCCCCCTCTCTTAGAGCATGCCCGGGACGATGCCGAGAATCAGGCCACCGGCAACGACCGACGCGATCTGACCGGCCACGTTGGAACCGGCCGCCTGCATGAGGATGAAGTTACCCGGATCCTCTTCAGTGGCAAGGCGCTGGATGACGCGGGAACTCATGGGGAACGCCGAGATGCCCGACGCACCGATCATGGGGTTGATCTTCTCCTTGCGGAAGATGTTGAGCACCTTGGCGAACATGATGCCGCCAACGGTGTCCATCACGAAGCCGAGCAGACCCAGGCCCATGATGATGAGCGTATCGACCTGCAGGAACTCACCGGCCTGCATACGGACGGACACGCACAGGCCCAGCAGGATGGAAATGAGGTTCACGAGCTCGTTCTGGGCGGACATCGACAGGTTATCGAGCACACCGCACTCACGCAGCAGGTTGCCGAACATCAGGAAGCCGACGAGCGGCAGGGACGCGGGCGCGATGAGGCCGGCGACGATGCAGATGACGACCGGGAAGATGATCTTGGCGGTCTGGGAGACCGAACCCGGCTTGTACACCATGCGGATCATGCGCTCTTTCTTGGTGGTCACGGCCTTGATGGCGATCGGCTGGATGATGGGCACGAGCGCCATGTAGGAGTAGGCGGCGACCATGATGGCGCCAAGATACTTGGACTGCAGCGAGTTGGCCACGAAGATGGACGTGGGACCGTCGGCAGCGGCGATGATGCCCGCGGAGGCGGAGTCGGCCAGGTTGAAGCCGAGCAGGCCGGCCACGATGATGACGAAGAAGATGCCGAACTGCGCGGCAGCGCCGAACAGCAGCAGGAAGGGGTTCGCCAGCAGCGGACCGAAGTCGATCATCGCGCCGATGCCGATGAACAGCAGCAGCGGGAACAGCTCGGTGTCGATGCCCATGTCGAACAGGATCTGGAACGGGCCGGGCTCGCCGCCGGTCAGCAGCACGCCGGAGTCGGGGATGTTCACGAGGATGGTGCCGAGACCCATGGGCACGAGCAGCGTGGGCTCGTACTCCTTCTTGATGCCCAGGTACATGAGCAGGATGCCGACGAACATCATCACGATGCGGCCCGGCTCGGCGCCGAGGCCGATCACGCCGGCGGTAAGCACGTCAGCGGCTTGATTCAGTACTTCCAATGTCACTCCTTATATAAGTGCACCGCGCGGGTGCGCGCGAAATGCTAGCGCTAGGCGATGCTGAACAGCTCGTCGCCCGGATTCACCATGTCACCCTTGGCAACCGCGATGGAGGCGATGGTGCCGGCGGACTCGGCGATGATCTGGTTCTCCATCTTCATGGCCTCAAGCACCATGACCGTATCACCCGCGTTGACGGTGTCGCCGACCTTCACCTGGACGTCGACGATCTTGCCGGGCATGGGAGCGGTCTGGACGGTGGCGCCAGCCGGGGCGGCAGCGGTCGCGGCGGCGGGAGCGGGCGCAGGCGCGGGCTCGGCGGCAGGCGCGGGAGCCGGAGCCGGAGCGGCGGCGGGAGCGGGGGCAGGCGCGGCTACGGCGTCAGCGGGCGTCGGCGTCGGGGCGCCGATCTCCTCCATCTCCACCATGTACTGGGTCCCGTCGATCGAGATCTTGAATTTGCGAAGCATGGTCCTCCTCCATCACTTTCTCTTATAGACGTTTTTAACGACGAACTGGCTGGTTTCCATCGCCCCGGCGGCGAGCGCCGATGCGATGCATGAGACGAGCCGGTGCTCTGGATTGACCGCGTTCACGCGGCGCACCACCAGCTGGCTCTCGGGTCGGTCGCCCGCCGCGATCGCCGTTGCCGCGATCACGGCCGCTCGGTGCTCGGAAGCATCGACCGGCAGAAAAGCGGGGATCTTCTCCCACTCCTCCTCCGGCTGCGCAGGCGCCGGAGGAGCCGGTGCGGCGGCTGGCGCCGTCGCGGCCTTCGCCTCGGGCTCGGCATCCTTGCGCCGCAACCAATCAAAGAAGCCCATGTACTCACTTCCCCTCGGTTATCCGTGGCAATCACGCGCCGATTGCCTCCGCAATCGTGCCAGCGATTCATGCTTACTACTTTATAGGCGTACAGAATGGACTGCATGCACTTTTGTTGTTCACGTGTGCACCGCCGTGTCTTTCTGTTGTCTCACCTATCGCTAGCTCGATGTTTCCCGAAGTCCATTCTAGTTTTGGCCGCCTATCCGTCCAAAAACGGGCCCGCTGAGCGCCGACTCGCCGCCGGCGAACGGTAGAAATATACAGGCGAACGGCAATTGTCTATCCCTATGGCGTCGATAGCCTTTTGCTTCTAGCGCTGACCTGCGGTTTTGCCGTTTTCCCACATAGAAGTTGTTTTTTCAGTGTTCCGGTTGCTCATCTTCCGGCATTCCTCGCAGGAAAGCGCCCTATCCTGTTCCGCGAGCATCGGCTGCCTGTGCGCACTGCACTTGCCACAAGCGGCCATGTCCTATCGGTTCGGTTGGAAAAGGGAAAAGGGAAAGGGAAGGGTGAAGTTATGGCTATAACCATCCTCGGTTGGCTCATGATCGCGGTCTTCATGTTCTGCGTCATGACCAAGAAACTCTCGCCGCTCGTGGCGCTGTGCACGATTCCTATGGTATTCGCGTTCCTCGTGCTCATCGTCACCGGCAACATCGACAAGTGGACGCTGATCGGCGACTGGGTCATGAACGGCCTCGGCACGACCGCCAACACCGGCATCCTGCTGCTGTTCGCCATCCTCTACTTCTCGATCATGCTCGATGCGGGCCTGTTCGACCCCATCACCAAGAAGATGATCGAGTTCGCGAAGGGCGACCCCATGAAGGTCCTCATCGCGACCTCGGTCGTGGCCGCCTGCATCTCGCTCAACGGTGACGGCACCACCACGACGCTCGTTTGCTGCGCCGCGTTCCTCCCCATCTACGAGAAGCTCGGCATGAAGAAGATGAACCTTGCCGTCCTGGTCATCCTTCAGAACACGGTCATGAACCTGCTGCCCTGGGGCGGCCCCACCGCTCGTGCGATGGCCGTCTGCGAGGTCGGCGGCGACATCCTGTCCTACCTCATGCCCGGCATGATCATCTCCGTGATCTTCAACATCGTGGTCGTCGCCCGCCTCATGGGCAAGCAGGAGCGCAAGCGCCTCGGCGTCACCGAGTTCACGCAGGCCGAGATCGACGAGCTGTGCGCTATCGACGATCCCGAGACCCTCGATCTCCGTCGTCCCCAGAACTGGGCCTTCAACGCCATCATGACCGTCGTGCTGATCGCCTGGCTCGTGGCCGGCTCCTTCATCGAGGCCATCTCGCTGCCGAACCAGATGCTCTTCATGCTCGGCACCATCATCGCGCTGCTCGTGAACTACCCCAAGATCAAGGATCAGTCCGCTCGCATCGGCGCCAACGGCGGCGACGCGGTGCAGGTCGTCATCCTCATCTTCGGCGCCGGCATCTTCATGGGCCTGTTCCAGGGTGACTCCGAGCTCGGTCTGTCCATGTCCGACGCGGTCGCGCAGTCGCTGATCACGATCATCCCGCAGCAGCTCGCCGGCTTCTGGGGCCTCATCGTCTGCCTCATCTCCGCGCCCGGTACGTTCTTCATCTCCAACGATGGTTTCTACTTCGGCGTTATGCCCGCCATCGCCGAGGCCGGCTATGCGTACGGCTTCACCAACCTGCAGATGGCTCTCGCCTCCCTCATGGGCCAGGCCTTCCACCTGCTGTCCCCGCTGACCGCCTTCATCTACCTGCTCCTGCGTCTTACCGGCCAGGATCTGGGCGAGTGGCAGCGCGCCGCGGGCAAGTGGGCTGCGTGCATCTTCGTGATCTTCGTCGTCACGATCATGGCCACGGGCGCCATCCCGCTGTACGTCCCGCAGGCCTAGTTCGCCTAGCCCTGCGCGGGAACCAAGTTTGGCTCCCTCTTTCCAAAAACCCGCGGACACTTCGGTGCCCGCGGGTTTTTTCATGAGCATGCACTACCGCTGTCCTCTTTGTCGGGTTTACATAAACCGTCGTCTTTGTTCCAAATTGGAATGACGTATGGCACATTTGAGGCATATCTTCAAAACGCGATGTAAAGGCATCCATTACAATTGCACCATCAAGAGGGGCATGCGATAAGTCAGGAGGTACTGCATGGACACCGAGTCGTTGATGCTGACCCTGTGCGAGTTCCTCGACCTTTCCAAGAACGCGCCGCTCAAAGACGTGCTGTTCGCGGCCTTCAAGCAAGCAATCACCTTGGGCCGTATTCCCGCCGACACGACGATCAACGAAAAGCAGCTCGCCCAGTCGCTGCACATCAGCCGCACGCCCATCCGCGCCGCCCTCGATCAGCTCGCCGCTGAACGGTTGGTTGAGCGCAAGGCTGGCAGCGGTGTGATCGTCCGCGGCATCAGCAAACGCGACGCCGAGGAGGTTTTCGAGATCCGTGTCGTCCTGGAGACGCTGGCGACCACCAAGGCCGCCCGCAATATGACCGAGGGCGACTTCGAGGAGATGCGCGCCCTGCTCGAGGAGGGGCAGCGCTTAAACGCTGCCAACGATATCGACGGCGTGGTCAAGAATTGGGACGACTTCAACCGCCTCGTCTTCAGCAAGGCCGACAGCCCGCGCCTGCAAAGCATCATCGAGCCGCTGCAGGCCTACACCCGCTACTTCCGCAACGTCTCCGCACGGCCCGAGGACCGTCGCAACCAAGCGCTCGAGGAGCATTGGGGTATCTATCTTGCCATGCGCTTCGGACCCGAGAAGAAGATCGAGCAGGTCGTCCGCGCGCACCTCAAGAATTCCTACAACCTGGTCAACGAAGAGATGACGACCGTTGGCGTTCACTGACGACTCGCCCTCTCCTTCGGCAACCGCCGCGCATATCGCATCGCTCGCACGCGCCTCGCTTGCCGCCGAGGCGCGTCTTACGCCCAAGCCGGGTTTGGTCGACGCCGTCTCCAACGGTGCCCACAACGACATGGATATCTCCACGTTTCTTGTCAGCGCACGCGCGCTGGAACCCCTGTTTGCGGAGTACGTCGAAGCCGGCATGGCGCGCGGCGACGCCACGCCCATCGAACTTGCCGCCGAGATGCGCGCCATCGGCATCCGCGCGGAGGCCGCCATGTTCGCCGCCACCGACGGCGTCAATACGCATAAAGGCGCGAACTTCACCTTCGCGCTCATCCTGGGCGCGACCGGCGCGCTGGTATCGCGCGGACATGCCCTACCCTTTGCTCCGGAGGACACCACGGCCATGTTCCGGCTCGTCGCCCGCATGGCGGAAGGACTGCTCGACCACGATGTCCGCGAGCTGCGACAGCGCGCGCAGGTGGGCGATACGGACCTGACCCACGGCGAGCGCTTGATGCTCGAACGCGGCATGCAGGGCGTACGCGGCGAGGCGGCGCAGGGCTATCCGCTGCTGCGCTCCACGGTCCTCCCCTATCTGCACGAGGCAGCGCCCCGCATCGCACAAGCCCCGTCCGCACGCGAGGAACTGCTTCGCTGTCTTGTTAAGATCATGGCGGTCCTCGAGGACACCAACGTCGTCCATCGCGGCGGACCCGACGCACTCGTCGATCATCGCGCGTTTTGCCACCGACTGGATGCCACCGCGCTCCCCTATTCCGAGCTCGTCGATGCCCTTGCCGCCTATGATGAGACGCTTACGCGCCGCAATGTGAGCCCCGGCGGGGCGGCAGACCTGCTCTCGCTCGGCATTTTCCTCGGGTTGCTCGAGGGACTCTTCGGCGTGGACGCGCTCGCGTACGAAACCACACCCGCCAAGGTGCATTAGCCGCTATATTATATATACGTTATATTCGCTAGATTATGCCCATTTCCGAAGTGGGTGTTTCGTTTTGGAAACGCTTTCCATACCGCTGTCCTGGCATTTTTCTGACCTGTGGTTTTGTTGCCAACATGTACGGTCTACTCAACAGGCTCTATACAAAACACTCACTTCGGATGCACCTTTTTTCTCCTGGCACCTTTTGGGACCCTACGGCGCAAAAACGGGCCCGGCGGCAACGCCGCCGGGCCCGTTGGCACGTCTATGGCCGTGTCAGCCGATGCAAGCCGTTACTCGTCGAACGAATAGGGCTTAACCTGACGGATGACGTCGAGGATGCTGCCGTCGCGCGCCTCGACGATGGCGACGACCTTGTCCTCCCACTGCAGCGGATCGGGCTCTCCCACGATGGAGTAGGCCTTCTCCTGCAGCCACTCGATGGACACGTGCGGGATGCCCGCGGCGTCCATGCAGTCGATGATGTCCTGACGGGCCGGATTTACGGCGGTGCCGTAGTCGGTCACAACGACGTCGACGCACTCGCCGGGGGTCGTCACCGTGGTGACGTCCTTGCAGATGGTCGGCATGCGGCCACGCACGAGCGGCGTGACGATGATGCAGCACTTGGAGCCGGCGGCAGTATCGGGGTGACCACCGGGCGCGCCACGCACGACACCGTCGGAACCGGTGATGACGTTGACGTGGAACTTGGTATCGACCTCGAGAGCCGCGAGGATCATGTAGTCGAGGTAGTTGACGTACGCGCCCTTGTTGGCGGGGTTCGCGTAGTCGCTCACGGTCATCTCGATGTGATCGGGGCAATCATGCAGGTGGGCGATGGCCTTCGTGTCGAAGTCCTGGGTGTCCACGATCTTGCGGACGTAGCCGCGATCCTGCAGGTCGCACATGTTGCCGGTGATGCCACCGAAGGCAACGCCCATCTTGATATCCTTGGCGTCCATGCGCTCCTCGAGGAAGCGGGTCACGGCAAGGGACGGGCCGCCGGCGCCGGTCTGATAGGAGAAGCCGTCAACGAACCACGGGGTGCAGGCGATGATGTCGGCAGCGCGCTCAGCCATCATGAGGTTGCGCGGATCCTGGGTGACACGGGCTTCCTTGGTGCCGATGCGCTTGGGATCGCCGATCTCGTCGACGACGACGACGCAGTCGACGTCCTCGCACTTGATGGACGCCGGCACGTTGGGGAACGGAGCCAGGGTATCGGTCAGCACGACGACGCGGTCGGCGTACTTGGAGTCGGGAATGGCGTAGCCCATCGAACCGCAGTTGTTCTTGCCGCCGTTGCCGGAGGCGTTGCCCACCTTGTCGCAGGATGCGGCAGCGAGGAACGCGATGTCGACATGCAGCTCGCCGGCCATGAGGGCGCGGGGACGGCCGCCGTGGGAGCGGATGATCGCGGGCTCCTTGAGCTTACCGGCGGAGATGACGTCGCCGATACGGCCACGGACACCGGAGGCCTGGACCTGGACGATGATACCCTGCTCGATGTAGTCGGCAAGCAGGTTATGGGCGTCGCCCAGCGAGGTGGCGGCCACGCGCAGATCCTTGATGCCCATCTCCTCGACGAGCACCTTGCACACCATGGAGGCGGTGTAGTCGCCGTTGCGGAACGCATGATGGAAGCTGATGGTCATACCGTCATGGGCGCCGCACTTCTCGCAGGCCTCGCGGATGGACTCGCACAGCTTGTCGGCAACGGGCTTCTCGCACATCACGGTGGTCGGCGCGTCGCGTTTGATGAGCTGGCCGTCCATGGCGTTACGGCCCTGATAGACTTCCTTGCCGTTCTCGAGCAGGTAGTCGGGGATATCCCTTCCGACTGCGTTAATCATATCTTGGCTCCTCTCTTACAGATCGCCGTGGTAAACGCCGCACTTCTTGGCGAGCTCGATGATGCGCTCGGCCTCCTTGAAGAACGGGGGATCGACCATCTTGCCGTCGACAACGTACACGCCGACGCCCGCGTCAGCCTGCTCGCGGCAGCTGCGCACGATCTTCTCGGAATGGGCGATCTGCTTGGGCGTGGGCGCGAGGCGCTCGTGCACGTACGCGATCTGCTTGGGGTTGATGAGCGACTTGCCGTCGAAGCCCATGCGGACGATGAGGTCGACCTCCTGGCGATAGCCTTCCTCGTCATCCAGATTGGGATACATGGTGTCGAGGCACTGCACGCCGGCGGCGCGGGCGGCCAGCAGCATCATGGAGCGGGCGGTGTTGATCTCGATGCCGTCGGGCTCGATCTGCACGTGCATGGAGGTGCGGAAGTCACCGCCGGAGATGGCGCAGCCGAGCATACGGTCGGACGCGGTGCAGATCTCGTAGGCGTTCATGATGCCCAGCGGGCTCTCGAGCGCTGCCATGAGCAGGGTGCGGCCGACCTCGACGCCGAACTCCTTCTCGGCGGCCTCGACGGCAGCCTCGACTTCCTGGACCTGAGCGGCGGTCTCGCACTTGGGGATACGGATGCCGTCGGCGCCACCGGCGACGCAGACGCGCACGTCCTCCTGCCAGTACTCGGTATCGGTGCCGTTGATGCGGACGATGACCTCGGTGTCACCGTAGTCGATCGTGGTCAGGGCGTGATACAGCGAGAAGCGGGCGGCGTCCTTCTGGTTGACGGCGACCGCGTCCTCGAGGTCGAGCATGATGGAGTCGCAGCCGTAGATGTAGGCATCCTTGATGAGGCCCGGGCGCTGCGCGTTCATGAACATCATGGTGCGGCGCAGGCGGTCCTTGTTGGGCTTCGGACGAGTGATCTTAGCCATTACTGAATCGCACCTCCCCAGGGGATGTTGGACATCGAAGCATCGCAGCTGCGGAATACCGCGCACTCGACGCGGGCCTTGAGCGTGCAGTCCAGCGCGCCCTTGTCCACGACGGACACCAGACCGGTCGTGACGCCCAGGCGGTCGAGGGTCTCCTCGACGGTGGCCTTGATCTGACGGCCGTACTGGTTGATGACGCTGCTCTCAACGACGATCTCCAGCGTTTCGGCGGGCGATACGGTCACCTGAGCATCGCTCGACTCGAGCGTGCCGGCCATTGCGGTCTTTTCGATAACCATCCGCGCTCCTCTCTGTTGCGCCCGGCGGTGCCACGGGCGATTACCCGCGCTCCCGTCGGTCTATCGAATCTTACGCAGTCCCATCATAGAAGATTCTTCGATTACTTATTTTCTTGTTATTCATGAATTTATAGTCGATGTTGTAATGTTTTAAACTTCAGATGTTTCTCAGGTGTTTTTATGCCGCTCGTCCCTGATTTACATCCGTTTGCTTGTTTTTCTGTTGTATTTCACACAAGGTATTCCTCGGATTCATGTTTTTCCATTACGTCTTTTCATGGTATTGGGCCCTCTGGCAGCACATTTGATACTCATTTCCTCGTTTCCACACTCCAATCAGTCCTATGCGCCCTATCATTCTCCGTGGGCAGGTGCTATCGGCCAATGGCTGTCGCACGGCCAACGGGATTCGAGGTCCATATGTTTACTGAATTTCAGCAATCCTATCGATAGTCTTATAGTACTTTTTAGAATGTCTGTACTCTTCTTGCCCGTACTGGCGACGCGTCTTTGCACCCGCGGCGGAAACGCATCCCCACGTGGCTGACTCCCCGTTGGGTCCATCTACCGCATGTCGTGATATCCCAGTTCAGCACACGTTATCCGGCTCACTGCGCGGCAGCTCGGCACGTCCGCCCTTACAGCGGGGCAGAGCCTATCTGGCAAAAGATTCATTCCCTTATGTTGCAGCTATCCATTCCTTCTGCTAATCGTCAGACAGTCGTTACGCCGTCGCTTTCGCGCCGCCGTCCCTCCCCATGCTCTTGTTCTTTCGTTGTTCTTCCTGCTATTTGGCCTAATTTAGACCTGCTTTCCGCCAAGGGGCGCATAAGCTCTTCACACCGGCCCGCTACTATCACCTATGAATGACCGGAATGTTTTATCCCTCCTAGCTTAAAAACATCTCAGAAACACCTACACGTCGGACGTTGGAGGTTCTCCGTGGACGAAAAAGATTTCGCCCTCCTGCACATGCTCAAAGAGTGCGGCAATATCACCCATGCCGCCGACCGTCTCTATCTGACCCAGTCCGCCCTTTCCAAGCGCATCAAGGCCATCGAGCGCGAGCTCGGCTGCGAGATTATCATCCGCACGCGCAAGGGCGTCCGTTTCACCCCCGAAGGCGAACTCGTCCTCGGCCGCACCGCACAGGTGCGTCACGAGCTCGACCTGCTGCGCCGCGAGCTCGGGGCCACGCAGGGAGAGGTTTGCGGCACGCTGCGCGCCGGCTTTTCGACCAATTACGCGTTCGTCCACCTCGCCGACGTCATCGCCGAGTACCACGAGCGCTATCCGCTCGTCCACCTCGACATCTCTATCGGCAAGAGCAGCGATCTGCACGGTCGCCTGCAGAGCGGCGCGCTCGACCTGGCCGTCCTGCGCGGCGAGCTGCCTTGGGACGGCATGCAGTACCTGCTGGCCCAGGAGCGCCTGTGCGCGGTATGCACCCACGAGCTCGAGCAGGTCCCCCTCTCTGAGCTCACCTACATCAACCACACCACCGACCTGGCGCAAACGGCGCTCATGACGCGCTGGCTGCACGAGAACAACCTCGCCAACGACGCCAACCGCATCAACGTCACCGATCTCATGACCTGCCAGGAGCTCGTCAAGCGCGGTATCGGCTGGGCCCTGCTCCCCGAGATCGTACTTGCGGACTTCGACGGCTGCATCCGCCCCTGCACCTTCGCCAACGGCGAGCCGTTCATCCGCCGCATGTACATCGACTGCCAAAAGGAGTCGGAACGCCTGCCCCAGGTCCAAGCTCTCATCGAGATTATCAAGGCGCAGTACGGCCACACCGACAACGCGTAAGCTACCCGATCGCACACGGAGGAACCCATGCTCGACTTCACCGTTTCCAAGGTCTGGCCCACCGATCGCTATACCATGGGGCAAGTGGATGCGCTGCTCGAGAAGGAGGGCATCCAGCGCGACGGCAACCTCGACTACACCTGCGCGATCCAAGATGACGACCTGAACGTGATCGCCACGGGCAGCTGCTTCGGCAACACACTGCGCTGCCTTGCCGTCGATAGCCGCTATCAGGGCGAGGGCCTCATGAACAAGCTCATCACGCACCTGATCGACGTGCAGTACGAGCGCGGCAACGTCCACCTGTTCGTGTACACGAAGGTCGATTCCGCCAAGTTCTTCTGCGACCTGGGCTTCAAGGAGATCGCACGCGTCGACGGGACGCTCGTGTTTTTGGAGAACCGCGCCGATGGGTTTGCGGGCTACCTACGCCGTCTTGCCGCAACGCGTCGCCCGGGAACGGCGGGCGCGGTGGTCATGAACGCCAATCCCTTCACGCTGGGCCATCGCCATCTGGTCGAGGTCGCCGCGGCGGCGGTCGACACGCTGCACCTGTTCGTGGTGAGCGAGGACGCGAGCCTCGTGCCGTTCGCCGTGCGAAAGCGCCTGATCTGCGAGGGCGTGGCAGACCTAGATAACGTCGTGGTGCACGAATCCGGCCCTTACATCATCTCATCGTCGACGTTCCCGAGCTACTTCCTCAAGGACGACGTCGCGGTGAACGAGGGTCACGCGCGACTCGACATCGCCGTGTTCGGGCGGATCGCCACCGAGCTGGGCGTGACCCGTCGCTTCGTGGGCGAGGAGCCCACAAGCCAGGTGACCGGCGTGTACAACCGCGTCATGTGCGAGGAATTGCCGCGCATCGGTGTGGAGGTCGTCGTCGTACCGCGCATCGAGCGCGACGGCGCGCCGATCAGCGCCTCGACCGTGCGCCGTGCGCTACAGGAGGGCGATATGGAAACCGTCCGCGCACTCGTCCCCGCAACCACCTACGACTACTTCACCAGTGACGAGGCCGCACCCGTCCTCGCGCGCATTCGCAAGGCTGGCAACGTCATCCACTACTAACGCCCAATCGGGCCGGACGGGGAATCAGGTCGGACCTTTACCGCATGGGGCGGTGCGTATGCCGCCCCATGCGGTAAAGGTCCGACCTGATTCCACGCGATTGTGCCCGCTGTGTACTTTTTCTGCCGCCGCTCGGCAAACAACCGCTGCTGCCCATAGAATAATTGACATATCAAGTATTTATACGCACAGCGAGGTTCGCGAGGTCCCGTGGAACTGATGCATATTCTCGTGACGCTGGCCGTCGCCATCGTCGGATTCCTTGTCGCACGCCGTATCGGCATCCCCGTCCCGGCTATGATCGGCTCCATGTTGGCCGTGGGCATCGTCAGCGCCTTCACCGGGTTCGCCGAGATGCCCGCCCCGATCAAGGCCGTCTCGCAGGGCATCTCCGGCGCCTTCATCGGCCTGTCCATCTCCAAGCGCGACGTCCGCAACGTCCCTCACATGGTCAAGCCGTTGATTCTCCTGCTCACTCTGCTCACCATCAATACGATCACGCTCGGCATCGTCTTCCATGCAGTCTTCGGGTGGGATCTCATGACCGGTCTGCTCTCGTGCGTCGCCGGTGGCATCGCCGATGTCTCGCTGATCGCTATGGACCTCGATGCCGACGCGAGCACCGTCGCCATCATGCAGACGCTGCGGCTGGCCACCGTACTGGCGTTTCTGCCGAGCTGGGTTGGCTTCATGACGCGTAACATCGACGACGATGAGGATACCGGCCCCTCGCTCGACATGACGCAGACGGCCAATCCCACGTTCCTCGACCGCTTCATCACCACCCAACAGCGCAAGACCGTCTTCACGCTCGTTGTCGCCCTGATCTGCGGCGCAGCCGGCTATGCAAGCGGCATTCCCGCGGGATCGCTCGTATGCTCCCTAATCGTCGTATCGGCACTCAACATCTTCACCGACGCCTGCGCCATGCCCATGACGATCAAGCGCGTCGCCCAGGTGCTGGCAGGCAGCCTCGTCGGTTCGTCCGTGACGCCCGAGACCATCTCGCATCTCAACACGATCATCGGTCCGGTTATCCTCATGATGGCGATGTACATGGTCGTGAACTACACGTTCTCGGTCATCGCGACCAAGACGGGCATGCTCGACATGAGAAGCGCGCTGTTCGCCTCCTCGCCCGGCGGCGCGAGCGACATGGCGCTTATCGCCGGCGACCTGGGTGCCGACCTGGCGAAAATCGCCGTGCTGCAGATCTTCCGCGTGATCTACGCCTCGGCCCTCATGCCGCAAGTCGCCATCCTCGTCGTGAACCTCATGTCAGCGTGAAATCCTGGTGCGTGAAAACGAGTCAGACCTTTTTGAACACCGCCCCGTGAAGGGGAAGACGTCCTGCCCGCTTTCACCAAGCCAAGGCAAAACGAAACCCGCCTCGACGCGAACTCGCGTCGAGGCGGGCGTCTCTTGCATGCTATACGAAGTTGCAGGCTACATCCTGCCCAGCTCGCGCATTTTGACCTCGTAGGCCTTCGAGATGATCTCGCAGCAGCCCTCCACACCGAACAGCGCGCGATTCACCACAAGATCCTTGTTCAGACGCAGCTTGGTCTTGCCAGCCGAGTAGCGCTTGTAGAACAGCTCGCGGTTACGCTGCATCTTCTTGATCAGCTTGAGCGCCTGCTGCTCGGACACACCACGACGGGCACGGACGATCTCGACACGCTCGGCCAACGGCGCCGTCACGAACACGTTGATGAGGTTCGGATTATCGCGCAAGATGTAATCGGACAGACGACCGATGATGATGCACGACTCATTCGTGCCCACATCCAAGATCACCTGGCGCAGGTTCTCGAACAGCTTATCCGCCATGGTGCGGGCGTCGAAGCGATCCGGCAGAAACGCCATCATCTCGGCAGCGACCGCCTCGTCGTAGGGCGCGACCTTCTCGACCACCGTATCCGAACGGCGGGCGGCGCGAATCAACAGCTCGTTGTCGTACAGGGGAATCCCCAGACGCTCCTGCAGCGCGATGCCGATCTCGTGCGCGTCCGTACCGTACTCGCGCGCGATGGTGATGACCACCGGATACTCCGGATCGCCCTCCTCGGTGGGAGCGCCAAGCGCGTCGTTGGCGTACATATCCTGCGCCAAGAGCTTGGAGACGTCCGTCTTCTTGTCGTTCTTCTTGGACATGGGTGCCATCCAATCCGCCGAATGCAAAACCGTCCCGACGACGGCCCCGCGACTCGGCAACAATATCCCGACGCGGCTACGCGGACACCAGACGACGCTGGTAGAAACGCACGATCAGCGAGATGCCGAAGTTCAAGATGAAGTATAGCGCGAACACGAAGCCGTACAGCAGCAGCACCTGCGAGAGGTCGCTCGTGTAGCCCATAACGACCTTCGCGCTGAACATGAACTCCATCACGTTGATGCCGGCCAGATACGACGAGTCCTTGATGACCGTGGTGCACTGGCTGAACAGCGCGGGGATGATCGTGCGGAACGTCTGCGGCAGGATGATAAGGCGCATTGAGGAGAAGAAGCCGAAGCCCTGCGACTTGGCCGCCTCGAACTGGCTTTTTGGAATGGAGTTCAGGCCGCCGCGGATGATCTCGGCCATGACGGCGGACGTGAAGATCGTGAACGCCAGCACCGAGATGAAGACGTCGTCGCCCTTGACCGTGAAGTAGATGAACAGGATCCACAGCAGGTTGGGCGTGCAGCGGAACAGCTCGATATACGCGCTCACCAGCCACTTGAAGATACTGAGCTTGCCGGTGCAGAACTGCTTGACGAGTGCCAACACCGTACCCAGGATCACCGAGCAGATGATGGCGAGCACCGAGATCTCGATGGTCTTCAGAAAGCCCATCATGATGAACGAGACGTTTGCCGGGGTGAAGATTTCCATGCTCTACGCCTCCTTCGCGGGCTCGGGGGTGATGCCGGGAATGTCCTTGGCGCGCGGGCGACGCTTGGAGCGGCGCTCGAGCCACTGGACCAGCAGTGCAAGCGGGAAGCAGATGATGAAGTACAGCACGCAGGCCATGATGTAACCCTGCAGGTAGCCGTAGGTGGACACGAAGTTGTCCGCGTTGTACATGAGGTCGCCGCCGGCGATGAGCGCGAGCACCGAAGTGTTCTTGACGAGGTTCAGCGCCTGGTTGCACAGCGGAGGCAGGATGACCTTGAACGTCTGCGGCAGGATGATGTAGGCGTAGGACTGCGTACGCGTGAAGCCCTGCGACAGCGCCGCCTCCATCTGACCGCGCGGCACGCTCTCGATACCGGTACGGATAACCTCGGAGATGTACGCGGCATGGTACAGGCCCACGCCGAGCGCGCCGATGGCGAACGCCGAGATGCGCACCGGACCGTCGGCCCCCGTGATCATCTGCAGCACGCGGGGACCGGCCATGTAGTAGAAGAACACCTGCACGGGCAGCGGGGTGTTCTGGAAGAACTCCACGTAGATACGGCTGATCAGGCGCAGCACGCGCGAATGCGTCGTGGAGAAGACGCCCAGGATGGTGCCGAGCACCAAGCTGAGCAGCAAGCCGGCGACAACCACCTGCAGCGTGAAGCCGAAGCCCTCCCACAGGCTCGGCATCTCGCTCATGGTGATTTCCCAGCGCCTGGGATCGAAGAGGCCTTCGAGCATAGCGCTCCTTCCCTTTTCCAATACGTGCAAATCGCCCGAGCGGAACGTGCCGCCCGGGCGACGGACCGTGCGCGCCGCCTGCTCAAGGTCGACGCGCACGGGATTCGATAGCCCTTACAGGAGGTTCCAGGTCTCGGCTTCCTCGTCGAGCCAGCCGTTGTCGAGCAGCTCGTTGACGGTCTCGTTGACGACCTCGGACAGGTCGGAACCCTTCTTGGTGGCGATGCCGTAGTTCTGCTCGCCGAACTCGATCTCGGGCTGCAGCAGCTCCTTCTGATCGTTCATGTAGGTGTTCAGCGTGGAGCGGTCCATGGCGAACGCGTCGATGTTGCCGCTCTCGAGGGCGGAGTTGATCGACGGGTAATCCGCGTACTCCTTGAACTCGGGCGTGGCGTCGATGCCCTCATCCTCGAGCATGGTGAGGATGGCGTCCCTGGTGGTGGAACCCTGGGACACGCCGATGATCTTGCCGTCGAGGTCGGCCATGGAGGACATGCCGGAGGACTTCATGATCATGATGCCGACGTGGTCGGTGCGATACGGATCGGAGAAGTCCCAGTCCTCGAGACGCTCGTCGGTGATCGTGTAGGTGGCGCACACGATGTCGAGGGTGTCGTTGTCGATGAGCGGGCCACGCGTCTTGGGGGTCACGGTCGTGAACTCGACGAGCTTCTGCTCCTTGGCCTCGTCGTAGGACACGCCGAGCACCGCAGCAGCGACCTGGTAGCATAGGTCGATCTCGAGACCCTCGTACTCGTTGGTCTCGGTGTTGAGGTAGCCGTAGCCGAGCACGTCGGCCTTGACGCCGGCGGCGAGCTTGCCGCGATCCTTGATGGTCTGGAGCTTGGAGGTGGCATCGGAGCTGGAGCCGTTGCCGCTATCGGAGCCGCCACCGCAGCCGGCAAGCGCGCTCGCGCCGGCGACCGAAGCGACACCGAGACCGCAAATCTGCAGGAACTGACGACGTGACATCTTCATAATCGGTACCCCTTTCTTGGTACGGAGCCCGCGGCAGGACACCGGGGCAAGCTAGTCGGCGTGAGGTTGACGCCGAGACGGGCGTGTGCCCGTCGGGTGGGCCGAAAACGACCCACCGGTGAATCAAGCGCTTAGTGCAGGATCTTGTTGAGGAAGTCCTGGCAGCGCGGATTCTGCGGATTGGTGAAGAAGTGCTCGGGCGTGCCCTCCTCCAGGATCTGGCCGTCGTCCATGAACAGGACGCGATCGGCCACCTGCTTGGCGAAGTTCATCTCGTGCGTCACGCAGATCATGGTGATGTTGTCCTGCGCGAGCTCGATCATGACGTCGAGCACCTCCTGGATCATCTCGGGATCGAGCGCCGAGGTGGGCTCGTCGAACAGGATGATCGGCTGCTTGGTGCACATGGCGCGCGCGATGGCGACGCGCTGCTGCTGGCCACCGGAGAGGTTCTGCGGATACTCGCCGGCCTTCTGGGCCAGGCCGACGCGCTCGAGCGCGGCCATGGCGATCTTGTTGGCCTCCTCTTTGCTCTTCTTCTGGAGCTTGATGGGGGCCAGCGTGAGGTTGCCGAGCACCGTCATGTTGGGATACAGGTTGAACTGCTGGAACACCATGGAGGAGTACTTGCGAGCCATCTCCAGGTGGTTCTTCTTGGTGAGGGGCGTGCCGTCGATGATGACGTCGCCGCTCGTGGGCTCCTCGAGGAAGTCGACGCAGCGGATGAGCGTGGACTTGCCCGAACCGGACGGACCGATGACGACGACCTTCTCGCCCTCCTTGACGGTCAGGTTGATGTCCTTGAGGACGTGCAGATCGCCGAAGTACTTGTTGAGGTTCTTGATCTCGATCATGTCGGCCATGGACGCGATTCCTCTCCTTTGCGTGCCGGTCGTATGCGGAATATGTCCTCCTCGCGGGGCGAGTGCGTGACCGGGCGATGTTGTTCGACTCGTGCGCGTATGCAATATGGTTGAATCACATATGGTGCGCGATATAACTCTTTGTATATGTGACAATCGACGCACTGGACGCATTATTCAATAAAAATGCGCATCAGGGCGTCGATTGCGGATACTCCATCCCTGGTGAGAACACATTATACACACCGCTTGAATGGAGCATTTGCAGGTACGATTTGGAAACACTCCTGTTACGTACCCGAAAGCCGATGGAACAAGGTGACACGGTCGCCGTGCTCCATTTTGAACAGGGCGGGCGTCCATCCTATCCAGCCGAGGCGTGGAATGAGGCGGCCTGCCCGCCGCATCCCTTAGGCCAGACGGGCGCCGACTTCGCGCGCGGCGGCGGGCTTGTCGAAGTTGCCGCCGGTCGCGCTGTTCAGCGCGGCCATCACGCGGCCCATGTCCTTCTTGCTCGTCGCACCGACCTCGGCGATCGTCCGCTCGATCAGCGCCACGAGCGCCTCGCCGCTCACCTGCTCGGGCAGCAGGCTCTCCAGGATCTTAACCTGCTCGGTGAGCGTATCGGTGCGCTCCTGGTTGGTGCCGGCCTTGATTGACATCTCGAGCGTCTCGCCCGTCTGCTTGATCAGACGGCGGATCTGCTGGTCCACATCCTGTTCGGTGGCGTCGCGGCGCTCGTTGACCTCGACGTTCTTCACCTCGCCGATCACCTGGCGCAGGATCGAAAGGCGCACTTTGTCCTTGGCCTTCATCGCCTTGACCATCTCGTCGTGCAGCTGTTCGCTCGTCATGCTTCCTCCTTTTGGGAACGGCGCCGCCACGGCACCCGCCGTGTCGACGCCCGCCCACGTTACCTCGATTTCAAACTCGTACCTACTCGGAGGAGCCGGAACCGGCCGTCGCGAGGTTCATGTCCACGTTGTAGGGCACGTCCTCGGGCATGGGGTTGATCTCGAGGTCCGCCTGCTCCTGGTAGTTCTCCCACCACTCGGTATAGGCGGCACCCTGTTCCTCCGACACGATCGCATCCGAGATCGCGTCACGGATCTCCTCGGGAATCTCGTCGGCCTTCGACACCTCGCCGTCCACATGGAACAGCTCGGTGCACTTGATGATGTGGTAGCCGTAGCTCGTCTCGACCACGCCGCTCACATCGCCCTCGCCGAGCTGCGACAGGGCGTCCTGGTATTCGGTCACGAAGGTCGTGAGCTTATCCCAACCCACATCGCCGTCGTCGGACGCCGAAGCGGTATCGTCGGAGTACTCCTCGACGGCCTCCTCGAACGTCAGGTCACCGGCGCTGATCTTGGCCAGCACGTCCTCGGCGGTCGCCTTCGCCTCGGCCTTCTCGTCGTCGGACGCATCGCTATCGACCTTGATCAGCAGGTTGGACGAGCGACGCGCATCGTTCAGCGAGCTGGAGTTCTCGTTGAAGTACGCCACGATATCGTCGTCGGTCGGCTCATCGACCGGCGCCACCTCGTCGCGCAGCTTCTCCTGCGCCAAGCTGTTGCCCAAGCTCTCCTTATAGCTCTCCTCGGTGTAACCGAACGTCGAGAGTTGCTCGATGAAGGCGTCCTCGCTGTCGTAGGCCGAGACCGCCTCGTCCCACGCCTCCTGGATCTCCTCGTCGGAGACCGTGATGTTGTACTCGTTTTGCGCCGCGGTCAGCAGATACTGCTGCGCGTAGCTGTCAATCACCTGCTCGCGGTAGCTCTCGGGCGTAAGACCGCTGTCGGCAAGGTACTGTGCCCAGTCCTCGTCGCTGTCGTAGCCGTACGCCTCGCGCAGGCTCATGATCTGGTTGGTGACGGTGTCCTCGGTGATGTTGACGCCCTTGACCGTCGCCGCGACGCCGCCGGTGAGATGGT
Organism: uncultured Collinsella sp.; assembly: GCA_964602045.1. Lineage (GTDB taxonomy): Bacteria > Actinomycetota > Coriobacteriia > Coriobacteriales > Coriobacteriaceae > Collinsella. The sequence continues at coordinate 82,599 of CAZRPL010000001.1, forward strand.
AGCCCTCATCTTGCGTCGCCTGGTTCAAGAAGCCGGAGCATGCCATGGTCGTCACCGACAGCAGCATGGCAAGGCAACCGAGGGCGACCAGCACGATCTTGACGATCTTACTGCGCTGTTCCTTGCGATCTGCCCGCTGCTGGGCCTTGGACTTGGGAGCCTCCGGAGCGGGTTCGCGCTTGATGCGCGGGGTCTTGTTAGCCATCGTGTCCCTTTCGCCTATCGTGGGATACCGCTTCGCAGCGGCGATCAGTCAACTGCCTGCGCGAGTTTCTCGGCGCGATCCGCGGCGGCGAGCGCCTCGATCACGGCGCTGAGCTGATCGCCCAGCAGCACACCGTTGTAGGTGGAATTGAAGCCGATGCGGTGGTCGGTCACGCGGTCCTGCGGCTGATTGTACGTGCGGATCTTCTCCGAACGGTTGCCATGACCGATCTGCGCGGAGCGCTCGGCGCCCAGCTCCGCCTGCTGCTTCTCGAGCTCCATCTCGTACAGACGGGCGCGCAGCATCTGCATGCAGACCTCGCGGTTCTGGATCTGGGAGCGCTGCTCTTGCGACTGCACCACGGTGTTCGTGGGCAGGTGGGTGATACGCACCGCCGAGTACGTGGTGTTGACGCACTGGCCGCCGGGGCCAGACGCGCAGTACGTGTCGATGCGCAGGTCGGCCTGGTTGATCTGGACGTCGATCTCGTCGGCCTCGGGCAGCACGGCGACCGTGGCCGTGGAGGTCTGGATGCGGCCCTGGCTCTCGGTCTTGGGAACGCGCTGCACGCGGTGCACGCCGGACTCGTACTTCATGACGGAGTAGACCTTGTCGCCGTTGACCTTGAACTCGATGGACTTGAAGCCGCCGGCTTCGCTGGGGCTGGAATCGAGCACCTCGAGCTTCCAGCCCTGGTGATCGCAGAAGCGCTGATACATCTTGAATAGATCGCCTGCGAAGATGGCCGCCTCGTCGCCACCGGCGGCGGAGCGGATCTCGACGATGGTGTTCTTCTCGTCATTGGGGTCGCCCGGGATGAGCATGAACTTGATGTCTTCCTCGAGCTTCGGGAGCTTTGCCTCGTTGCCGGCGATGTCCTCCTGCAGCAGGGCCTTCTCGTCCGGATCGGTGGTCTCGCGCTGCATCTCCTTGGCGGCGTCGATGTCGTCGAGGGCGCCGATGTACTCGCGCGCGGCGGTCACCAGCGGGGTCTGGTGCGCATACTCCTTGTTGAGACGCGTGAATTCCTTGATATTGGATGCCACCGAGGGATCGGAGAGCTTCTTCTCGAGCTCCTCGTAGGCGATGATGAGTTTTTCCAGCTTGTCGCGCATGGTGGATTCCTTTACGGTCGGCGGGCATGTGTCCGCGCATGAACATGGGGTGGGATTACGGGTCGCTCGGCAAGCGAGCGTTGTGCGAGCCCAGCTAGAACATGTCGAATCTGAGGTACACGCGCGAATCCTTTCTCTCGGGCATCTATCATACCCGGCTGGCGCGCAAGGGCAAGCGGCGGCGGGCTCAGAGCGCCGCGCACTATCTCTACCTGCGCAAAATGTTCACAGCGCTACGACGGTGCCGCCCTGGGGGCGGGCCGTATGTGGTAAAAGGGGGCAGCTCGCGCTTTTAAAACGCCCCGTTGCGGGGCGGCCGGGAACTGGGATGGGCGATTTGTTCAGCCTTCCCGACGTGCGGCGACGAAACCGGGTGCGGCGCCGCACGGTAGCCCCGTTCGACAGAAAAACGGTCCGTCCCGACCGGGGGACGGACCGTTTCGGCCACACGTAACCTGCCTGCCGAGGCGACAAAATCGCACCTGGCACCAATTTGTCGCGCCGGCAGCTAATCTTCGAGGTATCGGGCGAGGAACTCGCGGGTGCGGGCGTGCTTGGGCGCGCCGAAGATCTCGGTCGGCGTACCATCCTCGGCGATGACGCCCTTGTCCATGAACACCACGCGATCCGAGACCGTCTTGGCAAAGGCCATCTCGTGCGTGACCACGACCATCGTCATGCCGTCGGCCGCAAGGCGACGCATGACCTCGAGCACCTCGCCCACGATCTCGGGGTCGAGTGCGGAGGTCGGTTCGTCGAACAGCATGAGGTCGGGCTGCATGCACAGGGCGCGCGCGATGGCCACGCGCTGCTTTTGACCGCCGGAGAGGTTGGCCACGTTCGCGCGGGCGAAATCGGCCAGCCCCACGTCGGCCAGATGCTCCACTGCCACGCGCTCGGCCTCGTCCTTCTTCATCTTCTTCAAGGTCACGGGAGCCAACGTGCAGTTATCCAACACGTTCATGTTGTTGAACAGGTTGAAGCCCTGGAACACCATGCCGATCTTCTCGCGCAGACGATTGACATCCACATGGTCGGCTGCCAGATCGGCACCGTGGAACCACACGTGGCCGGCATCGGGCGTCTCGAGCAGGTTGATGCAGCGCAGCAGCGTCGACTTACCGGAACCGGACGCGCCGATGATCGTCACGACCTGGCCGGGCATGACGTCGAGATTGATGTCGCGCAAGACCTCGAGGTTGCCGAACGACTTGCGCAGGCCCTCGATGCGCACCATGGGCTCGTGCGATCCGGATGCATGTACCGTCGCCATGGCCTACTCCTCTCCCAAAATGGTCTGATCCGACGTGCTGCCGAACGGCTCGGGCGCGACGTCGAAGTGACGCGCGAAGCGCCCGAGCAGCCACGAGGCCACGAGCGTCAGCATGAGATACACCACGGCGACGATCATGTTGGACTGCAGGTTCTGGTAGTAGATGCCGGCGACCGTCGTACTCGCGAACATAAGGTCGAACGTACCGATGACCGACAGCACGGACGAATCCTTGATGTTGATGATGAGCTCGTTGGACAGGCCGGGGATCGCGAACTTGATGCCCTGCGGGAACACGACCTTGCTCATGGCCTGCCACTGCGACAGACCAAGCGAGCGCGCCGCCTCGGCCTGGCCGCGGTCGACCGACTCGATACCGCCGCGCAAGACCTCCATCATGTAGGCGGTCGAGTTGAGCGAAATGGTGACGAGACCGCCCCAAAACGGATTCCACACCGCGTTGATCTCGGTGGTGGACATGCCCGTCGTGCGAATGAGCGCGAAGATGCCCGAATAGATGATGAACGCCTGCACCATCATCGGCGTACCGCGGACCACGGTGCTGTAGGCCTTGGCAAAACCGCAGCCCACGACCTTGAGGAAACGCACAAAGTCGTTGTCGGCCGGGTCGATGGTCTGGATGCGGCAAAACACGAGTAGCAGCGCCAGGACAAAGCCGATGATCGTGCCGAACACGGCGAGCTCGATGGTAGTGGCAAGGCCGGCGGCAAACGTTCCGCGGCCGTTCCAGAGAATATAGAGGATGCTTTGCAGCTGGTCGTCGAGCGGGCGGGTCTCGGCGGCGACCGCCACCTGCCAGTCCGACGCGACGCCGAGCACAAGGCGGTCCACGATCAGCACGAGCGTCATAGCCCACACCACATAGGAGCCGATGCGCAGCGCGCGAGCGACAGCGGGCTTGGTGAACGGTGCACGCTCGGCGTAAGTCTTCCAATGCGTGAGCTTGAACACGAGCGCGACGGCGCTCACGACGAGCCATGCCACGAGCAGATAGTACATCACGAGCTCGACCGTGAAGGCGCGGGCCAGAAAGCTCAGCGCCGGGCGCGGCTGACTGGATAGCAGCATGCCGATGCCGGCCACCGCGCTCGTGCCGAGCAGCACATAGCGATGGTCATCGAGGACGAACGAGGCCAGACGGCCACGCTCTTTGGTACCCATGGTTGCTCCTTTGTCCTGAGATGGGTAAGGCGCGCACCGGCCGCGTGGCCTGGGTACGCGCCCCGAACGTCGATGGTGGGCGGAGTCGCATGCGAGCGCGAGCGCGCGTCAGCCGCGCCGCGACAGGAGCACCAACCGCCCCTCTCCCGCATTAGGCGGGCTGGCGATCCATGCACTCGTTCCACATGGTCTGGCGATCGTCCTGCGAAATGCCGGCGATGATCTCGTTGATCTGCTCGAGCATGGCGTCGTTGCCCTTGGCGATGGCCGCGTTGTCGGGCATGACGGAGCCCTCGAACTTGTCGGTCATCTCGAGCTGGACGAAATCGGGATAGGTCTCGAGCAGCTTGGGCACCGACAGCATGGAGTAGGTGATGATGTCGCAGGTACCGCTGGAGAGGTTCTCGACCACGAGCGGCACGGTCTCGGCCGGCGTCATGTGGTTGATGTCGGGGATCTGCTCGATGACGTCGTCGAACATCGTGGCGGCCTGGCCCAAGACGGACGCGCCCGCAAGGTCGGCGAACGTGGTGGCGTCGGCGTAGGCGGAGCCCTTCTTGGTGATCATGACGATGTCGTCGTCGATGTAGGAATCGGTGAAGTCCGCGGACTCCTGGCGCTCCGGCGACACGGACATGCCGGCGCAGACGATGTCGATCTGGCCGTTGTTGAGCGAGTCGATGAGCGCGGAGAAGTCGAGCTTGACGGCGACGGCCTCCATGCCCAGACCGTCGGCGATGATCTTGGCGACCTGCACGTCGTAACCGTCGGCATAGGCGCCGTCGACGTTGTCGATGGGGATGGTGTAGTCGGAGGCCTCGGAAACCTGCCAGTTGTAGGGAGCGTAGGCGGCCTCCATGCCGACGCGCAGGGTGACGCCGTCGCCCAGCGTTGCCTCGGCGGTGTCGGAGGCATCGTCGGCGGCATCGGTGTCGTCGGTGCCGGAATCCTGGGCGGCGGGGCCGCAGCCGGCGAGGAACATCATGCCTCCCACGCTAAAGGCCGAAAGGCCGGAGAGCTTGAGGAAATTGCGACGGGTCAGGCGGCTCGACTCGAACTGCGCATCCGTAGAGAGGTTCTTGGTCATGATGGTTCCTTCCGGTATGTTGTGTAAACCCCTTCCGTACGACGCAACCGGAGGGGACCCATTCCCCTCCCCCTTGCAACCGAATGCGAGAAAGTTACGCGTACAAGTTGCCAGCATACCGCGTTGGTATACGGAATGCGGCCAAAAACATGCAGGAAACACGCACGTAACCGAATATCCGCTGCAAGCGGGACGGGGCGGGACGCGATGGCTCGCCTGCCCACCGCCGTGAGCATGCAGATATGGAACGCCGGCTGTCCGAGCGTGCAGGTACGGAACGTTTTCGCGGCCGAAACGTTCCGCAGGTGCACAATGGGCCAGCGGCGCGTTCCGAACGCGCACGGTCGACGCCGGTGCCGAGAAGATGTCCCGATTTTCTCCTGGCCCCTTTTGGGACATCCGCTACA
>CAZRPL010000001.1:87877-157423 GCA_964602045.1 uncultured Collinsella sp.
ACGGAACGTTTTCGCGGCCGAAACGTTCCGCAGGTGCACAATGTCCCAATTTTCTCCTGGCCCCTTTTGGGACATCCGCTACAGCAAGGTGATGGTGAAGGAGCGCTCGTCGGTGGCACCGGGAGCGAGCAGCGTGATGTTCTCCTTGTGCTCGAGCACATCGTCCTCAGTCGTGTAGGTCGCATGCCCGGTCCAAGGCTCGAGCGCCACGAACGGCGCGCCCGGCGCCGACCACACGCCCAGAAAATCGAAACCCGGGAAGTCCACGCGCACGCCATGCCCGCTGCGCGAGCCCACGAGCGACACGGTATTGCCCGGCACGTGGTCCCAGATCATCGTGTCATAGTCGAACAGCGAACGCGAAAGCGGCAGCACGTCGGAATCCTCGACCGTCGGGAAGGTATCGGTCGGATCGGCCAGACCACCGGCCACGATCTTGGGGCAGGCCGCGGTCCAGACGTGTGCGAAGCGGAACTCGTAGTCCTCGAACGCCTCACCCACCTCGGCGCCACCCGGCGCCGGGATGTTGAACGCGGGATGCCCGCCCACCGAGAACGGCAGGTCGACGCTGCCGGTGTTGGTGACGGTAAACGTCTGCGTGAGCGACGCCGGCCCGGTGAGCGCATAGGTCATGTTGAGCTTGAAATCGTATGGGTACGCCGCGCGCGTCGCCTCCGAACTGCGAAACTCGTACGTCACCGCCGAGCCGTCCTCGTTCACGCCGACCAGCTCGTGTTCCGCGATGCGCGCCAGGCCATGGCGCTCCATACGGCACGGGCCCGCCGCCGATTCCGCCGCGTTGTCGCGCAGGTTGCCCACGATGGGAAAGAGCACCGGCGCATGTTTGCCCCAAAATGCCGGATCGGCTTGCCAGAGGTACTCGCGTCCATTCAAATTCAGACTGGTGAGCTGGGCGCCCATGCTATCGATCGACGCGCGCAGCTCGCCACGCGCGATGGTGGTGACAGTGGACATTGCGACCTCCTCGCCTCCGTGCTTACACATGCTCTACTATACCGCCCCTAGATTTCATCTCCCCCGGAGGATGCAACAATTCAGACGGGCGGCGATACGGCGGCCCTCCGCTTCCAAGCGCTGATATCGAGCGGAATCGGTTCCCGCGCCACCGGAATGCCCTCAGGAATTCAATCGGAGGAACACTTCCCGATACCGATTCATCGTCATGCGTCGGCCTCCGTGGAATCCGCCTTTCCCTGTGCAGAGCGCCAGCGATAGTACCCGCCAACCGACACGCCAAGTGTCTCGCATGCACTCGATACGGACAATCGGTGGTGCTCAGCGCGCAGCTCCTCGATCAACGCGAATCTCTTCGCTTTGGGTATCCCTCCTTGTCGCTCGAGCACACCCTGCTGGTCGACCAATCTTTCGAGTACAGCGACCTTGGTCTGCAGCGCAGCAATCTGTCGATATAAATCGCGCTGCCCGAGTATCTCGTCACTCGCCGCTCTGTCGCCAGGCTCATCGGATTCCTTCCGCCCACACCGACGCCAGCGTGCAAACGCACGTTCAATTTGCTTGTACCCGATCAGCTCCGGATCGAGCCCCGCCTCGCTGAATAGCGCGGACGGCGACTCACCGACCCGATAACGCTCCATACACTGGCGTCGAAACGCCCGAGAATAGGTAATCCGATTTCCCTTGACCGACACCACAGCAGGCAGAGACAGGAGGTAGGCGCGCTCCTCTTCCGTAAACGCACGCGCTCCCATGCTTCACCTCCAACGGCGATACACCCAGCCCCACGAGGGCAGCCTGTTGCTCGACCACTCAAGCGCTTGCCGGTCGATAGCGCCAAACATCTCAAGGCGCCATCGTCTACAGCACGCCGCGGGCATAGAATCGGCCCTGCTCCAATGGTCGGGAGTTGGAGCAGGGCCTTGTTGGGATTGCCGGGGCCTCGAAGGTCGTACGTGCTCGAGGAGCATCCCGGCGGCCGCATCACCGGCGGCCATATGCAAAGCCCCCGGTCGGATGGGCTATGCACCGAATGGACATGGGGCCGGCCGCATCACCGGCCCCGCGAAAGAATCGAATGACGGCTAGCTGTTGTGTGCCAATAGGTTGTTTACACCGACGATGCGCGACCCGTGTTCTTGGTCGACTGCGTCTGCTGATCAGTCGCAATACCCTGATCGCCGTCATACCAGTTGTTAAAAGTCGGGTCATCGACCACCCAACTTGCCATGGCCCGAGACTGACGCGTCACCTTCATGAAAGTTGCCTGCACCGCCCCCGCCGGATCGCTGAAGAGATCCGGCACGGTGTCGTCCGCGTAGGTGTAGCCCGCAAAACCGCCGACGAGCGCGAGAGCCATCGCGCCGACGATCGCCAGGCGTTTGCCTGTACGCTTGGCCCGCGGACTCCGTGCGCCTGCGGCATTGTCCGTGCGGCTCCGACCCGTCTTAGGGAGCACGTTTAATCTCATTTCCAGCAACCTCTCCGACTTGGTGCCGTTCTATCTCCGCGTCGCTTTCCCTCAACCGCCGGTACAAGTTACGTGCGCGATTGACCGGCACATATGCATATGCCGACACCGCGCATCGCCGAACCCTAACCTTCAAGTACGGGCAGAATGCGGGAAAGTTAGACGGATTAATTCTAGGTTGACCCCTTGGCAAAATCGACGATTCGCCCAGCTAGATGTGTATCTTTGGATGATAGGAAGGGGGGTTGACTCTACTGGTTGGCACTAGACCACAACGTGTCGAGGTCTTTCCCGCGGAACGTGCGGACATGGATTGCGCAGAGTTGTATCCGTGTTGATGTGACCCCCCTATATATTCTTATGTGGAGATTCTGTGATGCGCACTTCGTGGCGACTGGATTTCGGCGCGACGGCGCATCGTACATGCATTCTATGGTGCGGACTCACAAGCGGCGAACAAGAGGCCGCGCATAGACGGCGATCCGTGCGCCGCTCGCATCCGCAAGCGAGCCCGTCCAACGCACCCGCATCGTACCCCACGAAAGGAACCCGCATGACACATCGCGACGGCGACGGCATCGCCGAAGAGGGAGAGCTATTCTGCACGCACATCGGCGGATCGGCTACGCTCGAAGGCGTCATGATGCGGGGCAAACTCAACTGGGCGGTCGCCGTACGCTGCGAGGATGGCAGCATGTACGTGGAGGAGCATGACCTGCCCGACCGCAGCGCGCGCCCCACGTGGATGCGCTGGCCAATCCTGCGTGGATGCGTCTCGTTCGGCGAGTCGATGGTGCTCGCCTATCGCGCGATGGACATCGCCGCGGCGCATGCGTTCGAGGATGAGAAAGGCGAGGCCACCGATGCGGGCAGCGCCGATCCCGACAGCATCGACGGCCAGCCCGACGGCGCGGCCGGCGACGGTCCCGCCTCCCCGAACACCGAATCCCAGGGCATGGGCGGCGGCATGATCCTCGCCGTCATCTTCGGGCTCGTGCTCGGCGTCGCGCTGTTCATGGGGCTGCCGCTCGTGCTCACCAACCTGATCGTCGGCGAACTTACCGCGGATAACTCCCTGCACTGGAACGTAGTCGAGGCGTGCTTGCGTATCGTCGTGCTCGTCGCCTACATCGGCGGCGTGGGCTTCATGCCCGACATGGCACGCTTGTACGGATACCATGGCGCCGAGCACCAAAGCATCCACTGCTTCGAACACGGCCTACCGCTCACGCCCGAAAACGCCGCGCGATTTTCACGCCTGCACGTACGCTGCGGCACGGCGTTTCTGGTCATGACGGTCTGCGTGGCGCTGATCCTGCACGCCGTGGTTCCGGTCGGCGCCTGGGCCGAGGCCCTCGGGCTGACCGGCATCGTGCGCTCGCTGTTCGTATTCGCGTCGCGGTTGGTCATGCTGCCCATCGTGGCGGGACTCTCCTACGAGGTCACCGTCACCTGGGCCGGCAAGCATCCCGAAAACCCGCTGGTCAAGATCGCGCTATGGCCTGGCCTGCAGATGCAGCGCCTCACCACGCGTCGCGCCGACGACGGCATGCTCGAATGCGCCATCGAGGCCCTGAAGCGTGTCGACGCCCGCGAGAAGGCGGCGAGAAGCTAGACTCCGCCGCCGGCAACGCTCCAAAACGAATGGCTTGACGAACGTCGCCGTATGTCATCTTGCTAAAAATGCACTTTTCAGGGGTTTGTCCGTTCTGTCAGTTAGACTGATTATCATTTCCGCAGCTCGTCAACCCGCTTTTTCGCGCTTCACCGCCGATGCGCGAAAATCGGCCTCCAAAACCCCTGAAAAGTGCAATTCTAGCAAGACACACCCCGGAATCGCACCGATGACGGCATGCTCGGGTGCGCCATCGACGCCCTGAAGTGCGTCAACGTGCGAACGCGGCGGTGAATGGGCGTCCAAGCGATCCCGAGATGCTCCCAACCGGAGATGCATCCGCACGCCGCACCGACTATGCGCATGCGGAACGCGACGGCGTTTTCCAGCGTGCACCTATGGAACGTTTTCGGGTCGATTCCGTTCCAAAAGTGCACGCTCGACAGATGCAGTGCTCCATACGCGCACGATCGGCGGGCGCCCCAAGCGCGCAGCCGTCCCATTCGCTACAGCGGAACGATCGTGTTGACGATATTGGCGCGCAGGTAATCGTCGACCAGCGTGAGCTTCTCGCTCCAGTCATCGTCCTCCATGTCGTCGCGGATCTCCATGTACGAAACCGCACCGCCGGTCTGCAGGTCGACGATCTCCTCGGCCTCCTCGATGCTGTAGTACGTGCTCGGATCCGACGAGGCCATCCAATAATAGTGACCGATGATGTAGCCCCAGCGGTTCGCCCACACGCTCGCGTAATGCCCCTGACCGAGCGCGACATCGCCCATACACGAGCTGGCAACGTCGCCCCATGCGTTCGTGGTCCCGCGCTGCACCTGGATCGTGCAGACGTCGAGCCGCGGATACGCTTTGGAGTACACCGTCACGGTATTGCCCTGCACGTCGACCGTCACGCGACCATCCCAGTATTCGGGCAGGTAGAACTCATAACCCGCCGCGACGACATGGCGCGCCTCGCGGGCAGCCTCCTCGGCCGCGGCTTCGGCGGCGGCAGCCTCCTCGGCTTCCTTCTGCGCCACAGCCTCATCGCGGCGAGCGACCGCAGCCGCCCTCAGCTCGTCGGCGTCCGGAGCATCATCGTTCTCGTCGGCATCATCGAGCGCGAGCTTGTACGCCGCCTCGATCTGCTCGTCGGTCACGTCGAGCGCATCGACCGGCTCGAGTTCGAACGTACCGTACGATGAGACATCGATATCCTCGTCCGGGTCATCGGTGGCGATCGAGAGCTCCATCGTCGTGTCGGGTGTGGCGAAGACGGTTCCGTCCGCGGCGATCGGCGACGCGGCGATACCCAACACGTACTCGCCCTGACGCAGCTCGATACCCTCACCGTCCGAATCGACGTACTGGACCTCGTCGATCGCGGTGCCGTCCAGGTCCTCACCCTCGATGTGCATCGGCAGGCGGGAGGAACCTTGCTCGGTATCCCAACCGTCGGCAGCGACGGAGACGGTCACATCGTGGAACTCGTGCGCCGCCTCCTCGGCAGCCTGCTGCTCCGCGAGCTCCTGCTGATGCTGGTCGTCGAGGTACTTCCACACGCCGAAGCCGGCCAGCGCGATAGCGGCGATGACGCCGACGGCGATGCCGATCACCTTGCCCTTACCCTTGCTCTTGCGAGGCGCATCGCCCGCGCTCGGAACGGCGGGGTCGGGCACGATGGGGGCGACAGCGGTATCATCGACGGCCGGCGCGGCGTCGAGAACCTCGGCTGCGTCCGCATCTGCGCCGACACCGGCGATGGCGGCGACACGCGCCATATCGGGCACGGTCACGTCGAGCCCGCTGGCGGGGTCGAGCTCGTCGGGGGTGCCGTCATCCGGCAAACCCTCCTCGTGGTCCGCAACGGCTCCGGTGAACGCCTCCTGTTCTGGTGCCGGCTGCTCGCACGCCGTGCGATCGAGTAGCTGCGTCTCGTCGGCATCTGCCACCGCCGGAGCCGGCGCGTCCACACGCGCGCCGCATTCGGTGCAAAACGCCGCGTTCTCGCGAAGCGGGGCGCCGCAGGAAGGGCAGGTCGCAGGCTGAGGGGCCACGTCGAGCAGGGTGTCTTCGGTCGGAATCGCGGCGCCGCATTCGGTGCAAAACGCCGACCCGTCGGGAATCTCCGTATGACACGATGGGCAGATCATCGTCGGTCTCCTTTCCGCTTGCGGAACGTTTTCATTGTACGGCAGCAGCGCCACGCGAGTCTCCGCAAGGCATGCACGGCGGCACAGGATTCCCACGCACGCCGGAACACGGAGGCGCGGTCACTCCGTCTCGATTCCCCCCATCACACCCCGAACGGCACGGCTGCGGGAAATGTGGTCAAATAGAAGCGCTCGATCTGCAGCACGCGACCCCAAGGAGGACACCGGCCATGCACCGCATCCTGTTCATCTGCCACGGCAACATCTGCCGTTCGACCATGGCCGAGTCCGTCATGACCGAACTCGTGCGCCGTGCCGGCCGCGAGGGTGAGTTCGAGATCGATTCCGCGGCAACGAGTTACGAGGAGATCGGTAACCCGCCGCATTGGGGCACCGAGACCAAGCTGCGCGAGGTGGGCATCCCGTTGGTGCCGCACCGCGCGCGCATCATCACGCGACCCGAGTACGATCGATGGGACCACATCATCTATATGGATGCCGAGAACCGCCGCGGCCTCAAACGTATCCTGGGCAGCGACCCCGAGGGCAAGGTGAGCCGCCTGCTCGATTGGACCGATCGGCCCGGCGATGTCGCCGACCCGTGGTATACCGGCAACTTCGATGCCACCTACCGCGACGTTCTCGCCGGCTGCACCGCTCTGCTCGAGCATCTTTCCTGACAATGGGATGAATGGGGACGTGTTCGTTTCAACCCATTCTCGACTAGTGTTTCTGACAAAAGGCGACAAAAGGCCTGCGGCACCCCGCCACGATCGGCGCCGCCCCTCCAAAATCAACACTCTCGTTTACGGTTCGTTTTGAAGGGGGCCTCCGAGTGACATTCAAATCGACGACTCGTCTACCTGCTGGTTTTGTGCGACAAAAGCACTTTGTACTCGGAGCGTGCACCGAAAACCGAACCGTAAACGGGACGATGCCCTCTCACGTTTGAACCCACTGGGGAACCGACCACTTTGTCGAAAGCCCCGACCGGCGCTCGACTACAATGGGGAACGTCGGGAAAACCACCACGCGAAAGGATGCGACGCATGGGCAAACGCATCCCCCTCTCCACGTTCATCATCGGCTCGGCGCTGTTCTGCGCCGTTGCCGCAGGTGCGACGTACGGCATCTACACGCAGGTCATCGCTCCCGCACAGATGCAGCAAACCGCTCAGCGGGACAATGCGGCGCCCGAGAAGGATGCGGGCGAACATGCCGATGACGAGCGACACGAGACCGACAGCTCCGACGATGCGGCGGAACCCGAGACGCCCGAAGACGCCGATCGCACGACCGAAACCGACGGCGCCGCCTCGCCCGAATCCCCCGACGCATCGGATGCCGCAGGCGCCACCGAGCCCACGCAAACCACGCAGGAACCGGAATCAGAGCCCGAGCATGCTTTCACCTGCGAATACTTTTACATCGACATGCCGGAGGGCAGCGGCACGCTCGAGGTTACCGACGCAGGCCATGGGGAGGGCGGATTCATGACCTACTGGTTCAGCCGCACTTCGGGCAATGGCTCCGAAGGCGGTGCGGCGGTCTATGTGGGCAATGAGCCCCATACCGCTTCGACCTCCTACCTCGGTACCACGTCGAAGGGCTACGCGATCTCGGCAAGCGAAGCCGGGGCCGGAGTGTTCGCCAATCCCGACTACCCCGATTTCGCCGGCGCCGTGCTCACACCCCTGTAACGCCCGAAGACATCCCGCGCGCGCACGCCATTCATATACGGAATATCCCGACCAGCAACCCATCACGCCCGAACGACTCTCGACATACGATTGGAGCCCACCATGGCACGTTTTTGCACCACTTGCGGAGCCCCCGTCGACGACCAGGCCGCATTTTGCCCGACCTGCGGCGCCAAGCTCATCGATCAATCGCCGGCGCCTGCCGAGCAAGCCGATGTGACCACAAAGATCGACCAGCCCGGAGATGCCACGTCGCTGCCCGCCGCGACCGTCGCCGCATCGGATCCGACGCCTCCGGTAGACGACGGCGCCGCGGTACCCCGCCGCAAAACCGTGCCCCTCTCCGCGCTCGTGGCTGTGATAGTGTGCGCCGTCGTGCTATGCGGCAGCGCCCTCGCGATCATGACGTTCCACCCGTTCGGCATCGGCGCGCCGGAGGTGCAGGCAAACACCGCGGACGAAACCGACTCCGAAAAGGATGCGGACAAGACGGACGCCGATGACAACGAAGCCGACGATACGGACGAGGACGAGGACGAGGACGCCTCAGCTCAATCCGATGGCGCGAAAGATGGCTCGACCGAATCCGAGGGCGTCGAACAGAGCAGCGACGCCGAGGATGAGACCCCCGTCGTCCAGAACACCATCATCGTCCAGTCCGACCCGCAGGAAAGCCGGCCGCAGCAGTCCGCCCCCGCACCGCAATCGACCTCGGCGCCCAACAACTACTTCGTATGCCCCGACTCCGGCACGCATCTCTATACCGATTCCGAGCTGTACGCCATGAGCCCCGACGACCTCGAAATCGCCCGCAACGAGATCTACGCGCGCTACGGCCGCGGCTTCAACAGCACCTCGCTGCAGGGCTACTTCGATTCGCAGGCCTGGTACACCCGCCTGTACAGCCCCGAGGAGTTCGACGCCATGGAGAGCCCGCTCAACTCGGTCGAGCAGCAAAACGTCGTCAACATGCTGCGGGTGGAGACCGACCTGCGAAACTGAGGACAGCACACCCGCCAGAATGCCATGCTGCCTGATCATAATCGGCCCGTCTCTCCTCTCCGTAGACCGCAGTTCGTTTACGGGACGGTTTTGGAGGATCCTTGGGCAGCGCGCAAAACAAGCGACGCGCCTATCTGCGATTTTCTTGCAAGAAAAGGTCGATGTACTCGAAAGCGCACGCGATTAACCGTCCCCTAAACAAGTTCAGCGGTTTTCGGGAACCCCTGCATATCAAGGACACGAAGCAAACCTGACAAAGCGGACGTGAATACGGCACCACATGCCCTCGAACCGCGAAATCGTTCGGCAAACGAAAATTTCATGCACCTAATTATTCGGTACCTTGACTTTGTTACCCACGGTAGTACGCTTCTTTCGTTCAACTACACAAGGTCAATACGGAAGAAAGGAGCGATGCATGAGCATGTCTGCCGACGAAGACCCGGCGCGGCCGCACGAAGTCGAGGGCCACGCCGCTCCGGACGAGGCGCAGCCGTGGGACTCCCCCGAGGAGGCGCGCGCCCGCCGTCTGCTGTGGGATATCGGCTTTTGCGGGCAGTACCTGCATTTCCATAGCGGAGGCAGGTCCGGTCGGGCAGCCATCATCTGCCTGATCGCCAAGTCCGGCGGCCAGATGTCGCAGCAGGAGCTCGGCGCGTACTTCGAGCTCAAACCCGGCTCGCTGTCCGAGATCCTCGCCAAGATCGAGGGCGCCGGGCTCATCGAACGCACGCGCAACCCTGAGGACCGTCGTCAGCTCTCCGTCCGTCTCACGGACAAGGGCATCGAGGAGGCCGCGCGCGAGCAGGAGGCCCGCCGGACCTTCCGCCTCGAGGCCTTCGCCTGCCTGAGCGACACCGAGCAGGACCAACTCGTCGACATGCTCGACAGGATACGCACGCATTGGGAGGGATTGCATGATTAACACGCTCATGAAGAGCATACGCGAGTATAGGCGGGCGGCGATCGCCACCCCCATCATCGTGTCGGGCGAGGTGGTGATGGAGGTTGCCATCCCGTTCGTCACCGCGCAGCTCATCAACGTCATCCAGCAGGGCGCATCCGTTCCCGAGATGCTGCCGTACGCCGGTCTGCTCGTTGCCATGGCGCTCGCGTCGCTGTGCTTCGGCATCGGCGCCGGCCTCACCTGCAGCCAGGCGAGCTGCGGCTTTGCCAAGAACCTGCGCCACGACGTCTTCGCCGCGGTGCAGCGCTTCAGCTTCGCCAACATCGATCAGTTCTCCAGCTCCTCGCTGGTCACACGCCTCACCACGGACATCACCAACGTCCAGCTCGCCTACATGATGATCATCCGCACCGCCATCCGCTGCCCGCTGATCCTCATCTGCGGCATCGTCATGGCCTTCGTCATGGGCGGCCCCATGGCCATCGTGTTCGTGATCGTCGTGCCCATCCTGGGCTTCGGCCTGTTCAAGGTCGTGCGCACCGTGCACCCGATCTTCCGTTCCGTGTTCCGCAAGTACGACGCGCTCAACGAGTCCATCGAGGAGAACGTCACCGGCATCCGCGTGGTCAAGAGCTACGTGCGCCAGGACTACGAGAAGGCCAAGTTCGGCCGCGCCGCGCAGGACGTCTGCGCCGACTTCACCCGCGCCGAGAAGATCCTCGCCCTCAACTCGCCCATGATGAACCTCGCCGTGTTCACGGTGTTCACGGTCATCATCCAGTTCGGCTCCTACCTGATCATCTCGAGCCGCGGCACCATGCTCAACGTCGGCCAGTTCTCCGCACTGACCACCTACGGCTTCATGATCCTCATGGCGCTCATGATGGTGTCGATGGTCTTCGCCATGATCACCATGGCGCAGGAGTCCGCCGAGCGTATCGTCGAGGTCATCGAGACCGAGCCCACCATCAAGAACCCGGCGAACCCCGTCACCGAGATGAAGGACGGCTCCATCGACTTCGACCACGTGACGTTCAAGTACTCCGAGAAGGCCGAGCACCGCGCGCTCGCCGAGATCGACCTGCACATCGCCAGCGGCGAGACGCTGGGCATCATGGGCGGCACCGGTTCGGCCAAGACGTCGCTGATCAACCTGATCAGCCGCCTGTACGACGTGACCGAAGGCTCCGTCAA
The DNA here is from genome assembly GCA_964602045.1 of uncultured Collinsella sp. Taxonomy (GTDB): domain Bacteria; phylum Actinomycetota; class Coriobacteriia; order Coriobacteriales; family Coriobacteriaceae; genus Collinsella. The sequence goes on from CAZRPL010000001.1 coordinate 98,889, forward strand.
GGTCGGCGGCGTGGACGTGCGCGACTACGACCTCGAGTTCCTCCGCAACAACGTGGCCGTCGTGCTGCAGAAGAACGTGCTGTTCTCGGGCACCATCAAGGAGAACCTGCGCTGGGGCGATCCGGACGCCTCCTACGACGAGCTCGTGGAGGTCTGCAAGCTCGCACAGGCCGACGAGTTCATCCAGGGCTTCCCGCAGAAGTACGACACCTACATCGAGCAGGGCGGCACCAACGTGTCCGGCGGCCAGAAGCAGCGCCTGTGCATCGCCCGCGCGCTGCTCAAGCACCCCAAGGTCCTGATCCTCGACGACTCCACCTCCGCCGTCGACACCAAGACCGACGCGCTCATCCGCGAGGGCCTGGCGCAGTATCTGCCCGAGACCACCAAGATCATCATCGCGCAGCGCACGAGCTCGGTGGAGCATGCCGACCGCATCCTCGTGCTCGACAACGGCCACATCGCCGGTCTGGGCACGCACGACGAGCTCATGAAGACCTGCGACATCTACCACGATACCTACATCCAGCAGAACCGCACCGATGATGATGACGCCATGAGCGCGGCCGAGGCGACCGACGCCGTCGAGGCAGCGGTGCCCGCCGAGGCCGAAACGCCCGCGGAGGCACCCGCCACGGATGCCGAAACCGTGAAGGGAGGTGTCGCCGATGAGCATTAACGCCGAAGCCCGCAAGGAATACGAGGCCAAGCGCCAAAACGTCGCCGGCCGCCAGACCGACGACGGGAATCGCCGCCCGGGACGCGGCCGCACGCTCGGACGCCTCATCCGCACCCTGTTCTCGTTCTATCCCAAGCTCCTGCCGATCGTGGCCGTCTGCATCGTCGTGCAGGCCATCCTGTCGGCCATGCCGGCGACCTTCATCCAGCGCGCCCTCGCGATCGTGACCGCCACCTGGCAGTCCGGCGACTGGGCGTCGGTCTCGGGCAGCATCACGTCGCTCACCATTACGCTCATCTGCGTGTACGCCGTCATGCTCATCGCCAACTTCACCCAGACGCGCCTCATGGCCATCATCACCCAGGGCTCGCTCGAGAAGTTCCGCGAGAAGCTGTTCGACCACATGCAGGACCTGCCGATCAGCTACTTCGACCAGCACCAGCGCGGCGACATCATGAGCTACTACACCAACGATATCGACACGCTGCGCCAGATGATCTCGCAGTCCATGCCCAACATCTGCCTGACGGTCATCACCTGCTGCTCGGTCATCTGCGTCATGATGTACTACAGCGTCTGGATGGCGCTCGTGGTCATCGCCGGCGTGGGCTTCATGGCCTACATGACCAAGCAGCTCGGCGGCCGCTCCGCCCGCAACTTCGTGGCGCAGCAGCACGAGATCTCGGTGGTCGAGGGCCATGTCGAGGAGATCATGAACGGCCAGCGCGTCGTCAAGGTGTTCTGCCATGAGGATGCCGCCCAGGAGGACTTCGACGTCCGCAACGAGCGCCTGTTCCGCGCCGCCCGCGCCGCGAACATGTACACCAACACGCTCGGCCCGATCCTCATGAACCTCGGCAACCTCATGTACGTCATCGTGGCGCTCGTGGGCGGTATCTTCATCGCCACCGGCGTGCCCAACGTGTCCGTGTCCGGCCTGGCGTTCTCCGTCGCCGTGACCGTGCCGTTCCTCAACATGACCAAGCAGTTCGCCGGTCAGATCGGCCAGATCTCGCAGCAGATCAACGCCGTGGTCATGGGCCTCGCGGGTGCCGAACGCATCTTCGAGCTCATGGACGAGGAGACCGAGCAGGACGGGGGCTACGTCACGCTGGTCAACACCAAGATGGAGAACGGCCGGCTCGTCGAGGCCGCCGGTAAGCACACCGGCCGCTGGGCCTGGAAGCACCCGCACCAGGACGGCACCGTGGAACTCGTGCCGCTCAAGGGCGACGTGCGCCTGGTCGATGTGGACTTCGGCTACAAGCCCGGCCACACCGTGTTGCACGACGTGAGCGTGTGGGCCAAGCCCGGCCAGAAGATCGCCTTCGTGGGCGCGACCGGCGCCGGCAAGACCACGATCACGAACCTGATCAACCGCTTCTACGACATCAACAAGGGCAAGATCCGCTACGACGGCATCAACATCGAGAAGATCCGCAAGGACGACCTGCGTCGCTCGCTCGGTATGGTACTGCAGGACGTGAACCTGTTCACCGGTACCGTCATGGACAACATCCGCTACGGACGCCTGGACGCCACCGACGAGGAGTGCATCGCCGCGGCCAAGCTCGCCGGCGCGCACGGCTTCATCGAGCGCCTGCCCGAGGGCTACCAGACGATGCTTTCCGACAACGGCTCCAACCTGTCTCAGGGCCAGCGTCAGCTTTTGTCGATCTCGCGCGCCGCGGTCGCCGACCCGCCGGTCATGATCTTGGACGAGGCGACCTCGTCGATCGACACGCGCACCGAGGCCATCGTGCAGCGCGGCATGGACGCGCTCATGAACGGGCGCACCACGTTCGTGATTGCGCACCGTCTTTCCACCGTGCGCAATTCCGATGCGATCATCGTGCTCGACCACGGCCGCATCATCGAGCGCGGCAGCCACGACGAGCTGATCGCCAAACGCGGTACGTACTACCAGCTCTACACCGGCGCGTTCGAGCTCGAGTAAGCTGCTTTCGCCTGGACGCTCGCGCGCTTCGTATGGCAACGGCCTCCCCGGAATCCCGGGGAGGCCGTTTTTCGGCACATCCCGTGCTGCGCCCGCCTACAGGGCGCCGCGGGCGCCCGCTCCGCACTACGCGCCCTCCCGCGAGGACTTCAATTGCGAAGTGAGTGTTTAAATTCGGGATTGCCGAGTAGACACGCGTACCCGAAGGACAAAACCGCTGGTACAGGAATCGCGGCTGCCGCGAATACAGAGCGGTTTCCAATTTAAACGCTCACTTTGCAATTTCAGGTGGTTTTGAACTGAGCCCAAGCTGCTCAAGATGTCCGTTCTGGCCATCTGCTCGCCCATCTGCTCGCAAGATTGCCTCAATAAAAGGACAACACGGACAGCCCGTGCTGCCGCACGATCCGGGGCAGGCGACCGCCGCGTCGCGGGACGGGCAACCGCGGCGCTCCGAAGAGCGATAGCACGTGCCACGGGCCCCTGTCCGCGGCGCTACCGCCGGCGGCGCGCCCGACCGCGGCACCCTTCCCGCGGCGGCGCGGGCTAAATCAGGCCAAAATGCTCGAGACCGGTGACGACGCCGTCGTGCTCGGCGGAATCGGTCACGTATGCCGCGGCAGCTTTCACGCTGGCAAGGGCGTTGCCCATGGCAACCGGCGTCTCGACCGCCCGCAGCATCGGCAGATCGTTCTCGGAATCGCCGAACGCAAAGGTCCGAGCGCCGTCGAGCCCTAGCGCGTCGAGCGCGTCGAGCACGCCGGCTCCCTTGTCCACGCCAAGCAGCGTGCACTCACCGGTCCCGAGCCCGAGGTCGTATTGGCCATAGTGCGCGGCGATGAAGTCGCCCATCCGCGCGAGCCGCGGCAGCATCTCGTTGGTATAAGAGAACTTGCTAAAGCGCATCGGCGTCTTTTCGCGCAGTTCGTCGAGGGTGTGGCAGACGACGGTCCCGGGGATGTCGGTGTAGTCGCCCCCGTTTGGCAAAAACGCCGCCACCGTGTGGGACCCCTCGAAGATCACCTCGATACCCAGCTCGGCAAAGCGACGCACCGTCTGCTCCAGCAACGGCACCTCGATCACGCGCTCGCGAACCATCGTGCCGCCGATCTGCAGGGCGGCACCCGCCGACAGCACCAATCCCGCTGGCCGCAGGTCGAGCAGCTCGCGCTGCAGCAGGCACAGCGGCCGGCCGGTGCAGATGATCGGCACATGCCCGCGCTCGCGCATGCGGGCGAACGCCTCGACCACACCCGGCGTCGGCCGCGCATGCGCCACGTTCTCGGCCGCGTTGCTCGCCGGATCATGCCAGATGAGCGTGCCGTCCACGTCGAAGAAGATAATCGCGAGCGTATCGGTGCGGGTTGGAATCTGCACGGTTGAAAGCCATCCTTTCGTGTACAACGCATGCGGCGATCGCGGCGCCGCGACTCCGCATCATATAATGAAGCGGCCCCGTGAACATGGAGACGGGCGCTTTTTCCGACGATTCGAGAGGTCGCCCATGGAATTCTACGCCAGCTGCCCGGAGGGGTTCGAGTCCGCTCTCGCCGACGAGCTCCGCTCCCTCGGCGCGCGCCAGGTCCGCAAGCTCAAGGGTCGCGTCTCGTTTAGCGGCGAGGCAGCCGACGCCATGAGGATCTGCCTGTGGTCGCGGCTGGCGAGCCGCATCTTCGTGGTTCTAACACGCTTTACCTGCGAGGATGCCGACGATCTCTATGAGGGAACCTACGCCATCCCGTGGGAGCGCACCCTGCGCCGCGGCTCCACCATCGCCGTCACCGCGCGGGGCGCGAACGACCGCCTACGCAACACGCGCTTCACCGCCCTGCGCGTCAAAGATGCGATCTGCGACCGCCTTGCCGAGCGAGCCGGCACCCGCGCGGCGGTCGATACCGAACAGCCCGACGCGCGCATCGCCGTCTCGCTGAACGGCGAGCGCGCCAGCATCCACCTCGACCTGTCCTCCGAGCCGCTGTTCCGCCGTCATCCGAAGGCCGGGGGCACCGGCGGCGTCCGCCCGCTGCGCGCGGATTACGCGGCGCTCGCTCTCGCGCAGGCGGGATGGCATGCGCCGGGTGGACCGAACGACGGCCCCACACCCTCGGACACGCAGCCGTCACGCCCCGTGCTGCTCGACATCTGCGGCGGACCGGGCATCGTGCTCGAGGCGGCATCGATCGCCGCCGACCGCGCGCCCGGCCTGCTGCGCGACTATTGGGGCTTCTACTCGTGGACCGCCTGCGACGAGACCGCGTGGAACGCCCTGCTCGACGAGGCCGACCGCCGAGCCGAACATGCGAGCCGCTATCCCGCGCACATCGTGAGCTGTGGCTTTGACGGACAGGCCACAGCGCTCGCCCGCAGGATGCTCAAGGCTGCGGGCCTGTCCGACCGCGTCATGTTCGTCCAACCCGACGTCGACGCGATCGCCGCCAAGCTCCGCGGGTGCACACGCGCCGCAGCCGCCAGCGGCGCCGCGCCCGCGGGCGCCATCGTCATCAACGCCGCCGACCTGCCGTTTCGCAGCATGAACCGCGCACTCGACCTCATCGGCGACCTGCGCGACGACGAGACATGCGCCGCATGGCCCCTGACCGTGCTCACGCGCGACAACCTCATCGCCCGCGCGGCGGCAAACGCTGTCACGGCGAGCATCGACATCAAACTCGACAACGCCGCAGCCCGTGTCGTGACGTACGCCGGCGAGGCGGGCGGACCGGATGCGGATGGACTCACCCCGAATCCCCGCACACCGCGCGCGACCGTCGATGTGGGCGACGGCAAGCCCGTGCCCGTGCTCATCCCCGAGTCCGACCAGTTCGCCGCGCGCCTGCGCAAAGTCGCCCGCCAGCGGCGCAAATGGGGCACGCGCACCGGCGTCACCTGCTACCGCGTCTACGACGCCGACCTGCCGGACCACGCGGCTGCCATCGATCTATACGAGACCTGCGCTCCGACGCGCGAGCGCTGGGCGGTCATCGCCGAGTACGCCGCGCCCAAATCCGTCGACCCCGAACGCGCGCAGGCGCGGTTCCTCGACATCCTGACCATCGCTCCGCGAGTGCTGGGCGTCGAGCCCGACCGGATCGTCGCCCGATCCCGCACGCGCTCGCGCGGCGGTTCGCAATACGCCCGTGGCGGTGCCCACGCCGAAGGTTCGCCCCGCATGGGCGGAACAGGCGCGCATGCCGCAACGGCACGCCATGAGCCGTTGCTCATCCAGGAAGGCGGCCTTACCTTCGAGGTCGATTTCGAGAACTACCTCGACACCGGCATCTTCCTCGACCATCGCGTCACGCGCGGCATCGTGCGCGAGCACGCCGCCGGCTGTCGACGCTTCCTCAACCTGTTCGCCTACACCGGCACCGCGACCTGCTACGCAGCCGACGGCGGCGCGGCCGCGACCACGACGGTCGACCTCTCCAACACCTACCTCGACTGGGCGCGCCGCAACATGGAGCGCAACGGCTTTACCGGCCCGGCGCACCGCTTCGTCCGCGCCGACGTGCTCTCCTGGATCGAGCGCGAAGCGCGCACCGACCATCGGTGGGACCTGATCTTTTGCGATCCGCCGACGTTTTCCAACTCGACCAAGATGGGTCAACGGACGTTTGACGTCCAGCGCGATCACGTTGAGCTGCTGGGAAACCTCGTGCGCCTGCTCACCGACGACGGCCTTGCCATCTTCTCGTGCAACCTGCGCACCTTCCGGCCCGACATCGAGGCGCTCGCGCGCGCCGGCGTTCGCATCGAGGACATCAGCGCGCAGACCATCCCCGAGGATTACGCGCGCAATCCCAAGATCCACCGCTGCTATCTCGTGCGCCACCGGTAACCGAAGCGCTCAGCGGCGTCCGTCGGCGGCCAGGACACGCGGTCCCGCCGCCCCGGAACGCCACCGTCCGTACGCGCCGAAGAACACTCCGCCCGGGTAGCGCCCTGTTATAATCACTTCTTAATCTGTCAGTCGAATCGGGAGGATCCGTCTACCATGAACGACACCGCCCTTGAGCAATCCGAGGAGAGCTCATCCTCGCATGCATCGGGCACCATTCCCATCAGCATCGGCGCGATGCTCGTCACGTTCGGCGTCGTGTACGGCGACATCGGAACGTCGCCCATGTACGTCACCAAGGCGCTGCTCGCCGGCAACGGCGGCATCATGTCCGTCAACGAGGAGTTCATCCTCGGCGCGCTCTCGCTCGTCATCTGGACGGTCACGCTGCTGACCACCATCAAGTACGTGCTGGTCTCGCTGCGCGCCGACAACCACGGCGAAGGCGGCATCTTCGCACTCTACAGCATCGTGCGCCGCGGCGCCAAATGGCTCATCGTGCCCGCCATGCTCGGCGGCTCCGCGCTGCTGGCCGACGGCGTCCTCACGCCCGCGGTGACGATCACCACCGCCATCGAGGGTTTGCGCACCATCCCCGAGGTCCACGCGATCATGGGTGACAACCAGACCAACGTCGTCATCATCACGCTCATCATCGTGTGCCTCCTGTTCCTCGTGCAGCGCGCCGGAACGTCCAAGATCGGCCGCGCCTTCGGCCCGGTCATGACGTTCTGGTTTTTGTTCCTCGGCGTCTCCGGCCTGCTCCACGTGCTGGGCAACCCCGTGGTCATCAAGGCGTTCAACCCCATCCGCGGCATCATGTTCCTGTTCTCGCCCCACAACCACGCGGGCATCATGATCCTGGGCAGCTGCTTCCTTGCTACCACCGGCGCCGAGGCGCTCTATTCCGACATGGGCCACGTCGGCCGCGGCAACATCTACGCCACTTGGCCGTTCGTCAAGATCTGCCTGGTTTTGTCCTACCTCGGCCAGGGCGCGTGGCTGCTCGCCAACGCCGGCAACGCCGATCTGCTGAGCATCGAGGATCTGAACCCGTTCTTCCAGATGCTGCCCGATGCCGTGCGTCCCTTCGGCGTGGTGCTGTCCACCTGCGCGGCCATCATCGCATCTCAGGCGCTCATCACCGGTGCCTTCTCGCTGGTGTCCGAGGCGAGTCGACTCGACCTCATGCCCCACATGCAGGTGTTCTACCCCGCCGAGACCCGCGGCCAGCTCTATATCCCCATGGTCAACTACGTCATGTGGGCCGGCTGCATCATCGTCGTTCTGCTGTTCCAGTCCTCCGCGCACATGGAAGCCGCCTACGGCCTGGCCATCACGATCACGATGCTGTGCACGACGCTGTTGCTGTTCTACTACCTGCACGTCATCCGTAAGGTCAAGCTCGCACCGTGGATCTTCGTGGTGTTCTTCGTCGCGCTCGAGGGCTTCTTCTTCATCTCGTCGCTCACCAAGTTCTTCCACGGTGGCTACTTCACCATCATCCTCGCCCTGCTCATCGCCAGCATCATGGTGAGCTGGTACTACGGCAGCGCCGTCGAGCGTCGCCAAGCCAACCTGCTGCCCGTGCGCGACTACCTCGCCCAGCTCGACCGCCTGCGCCACGACTCCACCTATGACAAGCTGTGCGATAACCTGGTGTACCTCACCAACAACGGGCGCACCAACTACCTGGATCGCGACATCCTGTACTCGATCTTCGACAAGCACCCCAAGCGCGCCAACGCGTATTGGTTCGTGAACGTCAAGGTCACCGACCAGCCGCATACGTTCGAGTATTCCGTCGAGAACTTCGGCACGGATTACTTCTTCCGCGTGCATCTGTACCTGGGTTATAAGGTCAACCAGCGCGTCAACGCCTACCTGCGCCAGATTGTGGGGGAGCTGTCCGCCTCCGGCGAGCTGCCGCCGCAGAAGAGCGATTACTCCGTATACAAGACGCCGGGCCCCATCGGCTCGTTCCGCTTCTGCATGGTGTACAAGACGCTGGCACCCGAGTCCGACGTCGATCCGCGCGAGCGCTCCGCCATCGCCCTCAAGTACGCGATCCGTCGCCACGCCGGTTCGCCGGTCCAGTGGTACGGCCTGGAGAACTCCAACGTCATCTACGAGTACGTGCCGCTGTTCACCAAGTTCAAGGCCGTCGACCACCTGACGCGCGTGTACCCGAACAAGAAATAGCGCGCCGTTCGATCGAACGTAACCCGCCGCCCCGGCATCACCGGAGCGGCGGGTTTTTCGTTCGCGGAACGACGCGACGAGACGGGGCCAGGTGCAAACCTGGCTCCAGTGGGAAAAGGTGCCTGTCCCTCTTTTCCCGCACGACAGGCGGCAGGTTTGCACCTGGCTCCGTCTTGTCTCCCTACGTCCAGTTTTTGAGCCACAGCTCCATGGAACGGCCCATCTCGGCCATGAAATCCGAGGTGTGCTTGCGCTCGTAGATGTCGAGCACACGCTCGCCCGCAGTCGTCGCGTGCGGCCGGAACATCGCGTCCATCTCGGCGACCTGCGCATCGAGCGTCGAAGCGTCCGCTCGGCGATAGCGCTCGGACATCACGAGATTCACCGTGGGATGCGGCGTCGCGGGGCGCTCCTTTGCCGGCACGCCCAGGATGAGCATGGACAACGGAACCGTATGCGCGGGAAGGTCGAGCAGGTCGCGCACGTCCTCGGCGTTCTCCACGATGTCGCCGATGTAGCAGCTGCCGAGCCCGACCGCCTCCGCGGCGATCACCGCGTTTTGCGCCGCGATGACCGCATCCTGCGCCGCGATGGCAAACTCGCCGAGCCCCGGCGTGCGGCGCGGACGCCTGCCCGCTCGCGATACGTACTCCTCGGCAAAACATCCGATATGCTCGAACAGGTCGATCCACTTGCAATAATCGACCACGAACACGAGCGCCCACGGCGCCTGCGCGATCATGGGCTGATTGTCGCAAAGCACCGCCAGGCGGTCGAGCGTCGCCTGTTCGCGGATATCGATGATCGAGTACATCATCATCGCGCCGGCCGACGGAGCGCGCGACGCCGCATGGAGCACCGCCTCGCGCTGCGCGTCGTCCACCCCGCGATCCGCATCGAAGCGCCGCGTGGAGCTCCTGCGATCGATCAGGCCGAGCGTCGCGCGATCCCACGAACCGCCGCCATGTTCCCGTGCATCCATCGCCATCATCCTTTCGACACGCCCTGTGGTGCCAACGTGCTCCCGGTCATCTTATGATTCTCGGTATTTTGCACGAAAGCCCCTCGATTCGACGGAATCTTGACAACCGCACGGTACCATATGCTCTCGCGACATCAAGACGATGTTACGCGTCCGTAAGGATTCATCCAAACCCGCAGTCGGCACGGAAACGACGGGGCAAAAGGAGACCGATACATGCTTGTCACCATCATCACCTGCGTAGGCCTGGTGTGCACCATCGCATGCGGCGCGCTCGCCGCGCGCTCGGCGCGCCAGCGCGACACGTCGCTCGGCGCTGTGTCCATGGTCTGGGGCGCGGTGTTCGCCCTGCTGCAGCTGTTCATCGCCATTTGGTCGGGCATCGGCCTGGTCCAGGACGGCATTCTCCCCGCGTTCGTGTTCAACGTCGCCGCATGCGGCTGCGCATGGACGAGCTTCAACCGCGCTACCGTGCAGCGGCGACTCACCGCCCTCGTCGGGCAGGAGGGCCGCTTTGCGCATCCCGCCGTGGCGATGACCGTCATGCTCGTGCTCGCCGGCATCCTCGCCACGCTCGGGCTCGAGCTTCCCTCCAACCACAACCTGCTGTGGATGTACCCGCTGTGCCTACTGCTCGAGATCGCGCTGATCACGGGCCTGCTCGCCGGCATGTTCTTCCTCACGCAGCGCCGCGCCGGGCTGTCGGCGTTCTTCGCGCTCGCCTTCTTCATCCTCGGCATGGCGGAGTACTTCGTCATCACGTTCAAGTCCATGCCCATCACACCTGGCGATATGACCGCCATCTCGACCGCCGCCGCCGTCGCGGGCACCGGCTATACCTACACGCTCTCCGCGTTCTGCCTGGTCGGCCTCGCGTTCGCCGCGCTGTCGATGCTCGCGCTGCAGATCGCCGCCCTCATCGCACCCTCACCGCGCCCACGCACCCGCCGCGCACTGCTTGTCAACCTCGGTATCGCGCTGCTGTGCCTGGGCGGCGTGGCCGCGCACGTGACGCTTGTCGACTACTACCACACGCTCGGCATCCAGGTCTACACGTGGCGCCCGCTCGAGAGCTACTACCGCCAGGGCTTCCTGCCGGCGTTCATCTCGGGAGCCCAGACCGTCAAGCCGCCGCGCCCCGCCGACTACTCGACCGACGATGCCCAGCAGCTGCTCGACGACTACGCCGCCGAGTTCGACGCCACGCGTGGTACGGAAAAGGACCGCACCGCGGCAGAAACGCAGTTCGATGAGGAACAGCCCACCGTCATCGCCGTCATGAACGAGACGTTCTCGGACCTCTCCATCTACCAGAAGCTCCACGCCGACTACGAGGGCCCCGAGTACTTCAAGAGCATCTCGGACTGCCTGGCGCGCGGCACGCTCTACGTCTCGGCCTACGGCGGCGGCACCGCCAACACCGAGTTCGAGTTTTTGACCGGCAACTCCATGGCCAACCTCGGGTCGGGCGTCTATCCCTACACGATCTACGACCTCACCGAAACCGACAACCTCGCCTCGCAGTTCAAGGTGCTCGGCTACGACACGACCGCCATGCACCCCAACCATAAGACCAACTGGAACCGCGAGAACGTCTACGAGGACTTCGGGTTCGACCAGTTCCTGGCGATCGAGGACTTCGAGGACGCCGAGACCCTACGCGGCATGGTGACCGACCGCGAGACCTATGACAAGATCCTCGAGCTGCTGGAAACCAACAGCAACCCGCAGTTCATCTTCGACGTGACGATGCAGAACCACTCCGGCTACGACACCGGCATGGTGCCGCAAGACAAGCAGCTGAACCTCTCGATCGACGGCATGTACGACGCCGAGGTCAATGAGTACGTGTCACTCATCCAGGAGTCCGATCGCGCCCTCGAGTACTTCATCGACCAGCTGCGCCAGCTCGACCGCAAGGTGGTCGTGGTGTTCTTCGGCGACCACCAGCCGTTCTTCCCCTCAACCTACAACGACCTGTGGTTCACCGACGAGGACGAGGCAACCCACCAGGTGCGCCTGTGGCAGACCGACTACGTGATCTGGGCGAACTACGACGTCGCGGGTAACGAGCAGGTGAGCGAGGAGGACGACCTCTCGACCAACTACCTGGGCGCCGTGCTCATGGATCTCATCGGTGCGCCGATGAACGACTACCAGAAGGCTCAGGTCGTGCTGCGCGAAGCGATGCCCGCCATCAACTCCTCGGGCTATGAGGACGCCGATGGCCGTTGGTACCTGACCGGCAGCACTCTGCCCGATGATGGCGACGCCGCGCAGCAGGCGGTCGAACGCGCGCATAGCGACTACGCGACGATGCAGTACTACGAGCTGTTCTACGACGGCAAGGACGTCTACACCAAGCGCTATCAGTCGGCGGCAAACGAGACGGACCCCAACTTGGCACCGGGCACGACCAAGATCAAGTAACGGCGGGACATCGCCGCACGAGACGGGGCGGGTCGCTTCCGGCCGACAGGTGTCGATTGGAAGCGACCCGCCCCGTTTGCGTTGTGGCACAGGGAAGCTTAGAGCGCAGCGCGAGCAGCCTTGACGATTGCCGCGAGATCGACCTCGTCGGGGTGGCCGAGCGCGGCATGGAAATTGTCGATCATCGAGGTGATGCGCGCGTCGCCGGGCTTCTCGGCAAGCATCGCCTCGTAACGCGCGAGGACGCCCTGTCCCATCTTGCCCTGGCACATCGCGCCACCGAGATACGTGGCGTCTTCCGGCAGCTTGGCGCGAACCGCCGCCAAGATCCGCTCGAAATACGCCGGCGCCCCACCGAAGCCCGCCGTACCGAACAAGAACACCCGCTTGCCGGCCAGCCCGCCGAGCACCTGGGCGACCTCGTCGGTGCACGATCCCTTGTCGCACCAAAAGCCGACGAGCACGGTATCCGCGGCCGCCGCGGCCTCGGTTGCCTGCGCGACCGATTCCGCGGCGATCTTGACGCTGGCAATCCGAGCGCCGTCATCGGCGAGCGCCCGCTCGAGCGCCTCGGCGACCATGCGCGTATTGCCGCTGTTGCTGTTGTACAGAATCGCGATGTCATTCTGCTTGGTTTCCATGGCATGCCTCCACCTATCCGATGTTGTCGCACCGCTCTTCTACCCATCGCGACGCGGACGGCAAAGACGTGGCCGCGTTTATCACACCAAGCCCAGATGATCCTCGAGCCAAACCGCCACGCCGTCCTGTTTGACCGAGGGGCAGATATCGTCGGCGACCGCCTTGATCTCGGGTGTCGCATTGCCCATCGCCACGAACGTGCACGCGCTGTCCGCGAACGTCACATCGTTGCCGGAATCGCCGAACGCCACAGCGCGGCGCTCGTCGATGTCCAGATGGCGGCAGAGGATACCGAGCGCCGACCCCTTGTTGACTCCGGCCTTCGTGATCTCGAGCTCCGTCGGGCCGACCGACGCCAACTCCAGACCTCCGGTGCGCGCACTCGCAGTCAGCTCGCGACACGTCTCATCGAACAGCTCGACGGTGTCGAACATACAGCCGATCTTGTAGATGTCGGTCGTAAGCTCGCCCAGAATGGTGTCGATGCCGTCGATCTCCTCGACCTTGCCGCCCTCGGCGAGCACGCTCTCCACGAAGCTGAAGCTCTCGCGCTCGGGCCCTTCCGGCAGACGCGCGCGGAACCGATCGTTCAGACCGCGATCAAAGCAAGCGTGCCCGGGTGCGAACAGACTCCACCCCTTGTCGCCCGCGCCGGGCGCAACTGAGCGAATACACGACACGACCGCGCGGACCTGCTCGCGCGGCATCATGCGCTCACTGATGGCATCGCCGCCGCGCGCCGGAGACACGCAGGCCCCGTTGACCGTGATGAGCCAATCGACCCACGGCGCACCCGTCAGCGTCGGACCGAGCATACCGACCGTGCGGCCGCTCGCCACCGCCGTGATGACGCCTGCATCGTGCGCCGCCCGCAGCGCCGCCACGACGCGCGGGCGAATGCTTTTGGCCGAGGGCTCCGGAAACACGGTGCCGTCCAAATCGAACGCGATCAGATCGTACTTCGCCACATCTGCCTCCTTGCTTTCCCGCTGTATCTTAGCAGCTGCGGCGTATTTCGAGCACGGACGGGGTGCCACAGGGCGCAATAGGCACCGTGTGCACGACGCGGCGGGGGCATGGCCCTGCTCCATGCCCCCGCCGCATGCGGAAACGGGATATCCGCTCCCTATCTACAACCCGGCCGTTCGCTACTTGGCCTGGTTGAGCACCGAGACGATCCAGTCCACATCGTCGGTGGTCTTCATCTTCTCGAGCACGGCCTCGTCCTCGATGGCCTTGCAGACGGCCGCCAGGACCTCCAGATGCTCATTGCCCTTGCCGGCGATACCGAACAGCAGATAGGCCTTCTCACCGTCGAAGTCCACGCCCTCGGGATACTGCTGCAGCACCACACCGGTCCGGTGCACGGCGTCCTTGGCCTCGTTGGTCCCGTGCGGGATCGCCACGCCCATGCCCATGTACACGCTGGTCAGCTTGTCGCGCTCGACCATGGCGTCGATGTAGTCCGCATCGACGCAACCCTTCTGGACAAGCAGCTCGCCGGAGGCGCGGATGGCTTCCTCGCGCGGCAGGCTCGTGCAGCCAACCTGGATATCGTCGGCGGTCACGCTCAGCATGAGCGCCGTCTCGTCCTTAGCAGGCTCTTCCTTGAGTGCGGGCGCCGCGACGGCATCGCCCTTGAGCTCGTGGGCGCTCGCGAGCTCGGTCAGCGCTTTGTAGAGCGCATCGAGGGCCGGGTCGTCCAGGAAGTTATCGATCGTCACGATCTGCGCCGTCGGGGCGCTTTTGCGGGCACGCTCGGACAGCACGCGCTGACATACGACGATCGCGGCGTCGGCGGGCACGGTGTCCACGCTCGAGTGCTCCACGGTGAGGTCGGGGCGCTCGGCCTTGATGCGGTTACGGAAGCGCGTGGCACCCATGGCCGACGAACCCATGCCGGCGTCGCACGCGAACACGATCTTGCCGCCCTGCGTATCGGAGATGACGGCGGCCTCGGTCGCGCCCTTCATCTCGCGCATCTGCTCGCTCGCGGCATCGAGATCGGCCGCCGCCATGGAGCGCACGAGCGGCACGGCGATCACGAACGACACGCCCGCGGCGATGGCCACGCCGATGATGTTGGTGATCAGGAACTCAGGCGGGGTCATGGACAGGAACGCGATGATCGAGCCGGGCGAGGCGGCCGAGGTCAGACCGGTACCCGTGAAGCTGAACCACGCGATGGCGCACATGTTGCCCACGATCGGCGCGATGATGACCTTGGGATTCATGAGCACGTAGGGGAAATAGATCTCGTGGATGCCGCCGAAGAAGTGGATGATCACCGCACCGGGGGCGGACTGGCGGGTCTTGGCGTCCTTGCAGAAGAAGCAATACGCAAGCAACACACCAAGACCGGGGCCGGGGTTGGCCTCGAGCATGTACATGATCGAGCGGCCCGTCTCCTCGGCCTGCGCGATGCCGATCGGCGTGAAGATGCCGTGGTTGAGCGCGTTGTTGAGGAACAGCACCTTGGCCGGCTCGATGAAGATGGCGAGCAGCGGCATGAGGCCGTACTGGACGAGAATCGTCACACCGCCCATGAGCACGGCGAGAATCGCGGTCATGACCGGGCCGACGAGCACGTAGCCGAGCATGGCGAGCAGCATGCCGATGATGCCGACGGAGAAGTTGTCGATCAGCATCTCGAAGCCCGCGGGGGTCTTACCCTCCATGAGCTTGTCGAACATCTTGATGACCCATCCCGCGAACGGGCCCATGACCATGGCGCCCATGAGCATCGTGGTGTCCGGCGCACCGGCGATGCAGCCGATCACGGCGATGGCGCCGACGATGCGCCCGCGGTCACCACCTGTGAGGAAGCCGCCCTGCGCCGCGATGAGCACCGGGATGAGATAGCTCAGCATCGGACCCGTGATGCTGGCGAACTGCTCGTTTGGCAGCCACCCCGTCTCGATGAACAGCGCCGTCAAAAAGCCCCATGCGATGAAGGCGCCGATGTTCGGCATCACCATACCGCTCAGGAACTTTCCGAATGACGACACCTTGTCTTTGATCGCCATCGTGTCCTCCCTTTCGATTGTTGCCATCGATTCGATAGCTGGCATCTTATGTTGTTGTTTTAACAGTTGGCAGGTTACTGCCGATATTCTGGTGTGAACGGTATGTTTTGGTCGGTGAACGTCAGTTTTGGTTGTCATTTTCAAAGAATATTTCTGTTGTATTGACAATCATTTTTGCCGAATTACTATGGTTTCAGCTTTTGGTACGAAAGTCTGAATTGTTCTTCGGACCATCGCGCCACCGATCGCGGCCGACGATGTGCCGCGCGTCCGACGGAAAGGAACCCGCCATGATCTACACCGTCACGCTCAACCCGGCCATCGACAAAACGGTCTACGTCGACCACTTCACTCTCGACGCGGTGAACCGCGCCACGGAGGTCCGCCAAGATCCGGGCGGCAAGGGCATCAACGTCTCCAAGACCATCCGCAGCCTCGGCGGCACGAGCACCGCCTTTGCCATCGTCGGTGGCGCCACCGGCGCGCAGATCGCCGCGGCACTCGATGCGCTCGGCATCGCCAAGCAGGTGTTCGAAGGAAGCGGCTCGACGCGCACCAACACCAAGATCGTCGACCTCGCACGCGGCACCTATACCGATGTCAACGAGCCCGGCGCCTTGGTCACCCAGACGCTGCTCGACGACGCCCTCGCCATCCTCGCACTGCAGGTCTCCCCCGGTGACATCGTCGTGCTCTCGGGCAGCCTGCCGGCGGGTGCCCCCGCCAACACCTATGCCACCTGGACCCGTGCGTGCCGCAAGGCCGGGGCACGGGTGTTCCTCGATGCCGACGGCGAGGTGCTCAAGGAGGGCTTGGCCGCCAAGCCCGAGCTCGTGAAGCCCAACGAGGTGGAGCTCGGACGCATGTTGGGACGCGAGCTCGACACGGTCGACAAGATCGTCGAGGCGGCGCGCGAGTTGCTCGCTCAGGGTATCCCGCAGGTCATGGTGTCAATGGGTGGAAACGGTGCGGTGTATGCGACTGGCGCCGGCGCTTGGCGCCTGCACCAACCTACGGTCGAGGTCGTCTCGACGGTCGGCGCCGGCGACTCCGTCGTGGCGGCGCTCGCCTACGCGCTCGATGCCGGCATGGAACCCGTCGAGGCGGCACGACTCGCCATGGCGACGGGTGCCGCCACCGTCATGCGCCCCGGCACCGAACCAGCGCACCGCGAGGATATCGATGCACTGTTGCCGCAGGTCAGCGTCGAGGTGCTCTAGCTCGCGCACCCGCCTGGCGCAGTCCGGTGCGGTGTGACGCAGTCCGATTCGGTCAGATGCCACCCGATCAGGTACCACCGCGCCCCATCTGGGACGCAAGAGAAAGGAGTCACTATGAAAGCCAAGGCCGTGCGTCTTCACGCAGCCAACGATCTGCGTCTCGAGGAGTTCGAGCTCCCGCAGATCAAGGATGAC
Source organism: uncultured Collinsella sp. (assembly GCA_964602045.1). Taxonomy (GTDB): domain Bacteria; phylum Actinomycetota; class Coriobacteriia; order Coriobacteriales; family Coriobacteriaceae; genus Collinsella. Next base: position 116,060 of record CAZRPL010000001.1, read on the forward strand.
GAGGTGCTCGTACGCGTCGTCTCCGACAGCATCTGCATGTCCACCTACAAGTGCGCCACCCTCGGCGTCGATCACAAGCGCGTCCACGAGGACGTGGCCGAGCACCCCGCGATCATGGGCCACGAGTTCGCCGGCGACATCGTGGAGGTGGGCGCCAAGTGGGCCGACCGCTTCAAGCCCGGCATGAAGTTCACGATCCAGCCCGCCCTCAACTACAAGGGCACCATGTGGAGCCCCGGATACTCCTATGAGTTCTGCGGCGGCGACGCCACCTACTGCATCCTGCCCGCCGAGGTCATGGAGTGCGGCTGCCTGCTCGAGTACACCGGCGAGGCCTACTATCAGGCGTCGCTTGCCGAACCCATGAGCTGCTCGATCGGCGCGTTCCACGCCGCGTACCACACGCAGATGGGTGTCTACACGCACGAGATGGGCATCCGCGAGGGTGGCAAGCTCGCCATCGTCGCCGGTGCCGGCCCGATGGGCCTCGGCGCGCTCACCTATGCCCTGCACTGCGACCGTCGTCCCAGCCTTGTGTGCGTGGCCGACATCAACCAGGACCGCTTGGACCGCGCCGCCGAGCTCTTCCCGCCTGCGGAGATCAAGAAGCAGACGGGCATCGAGCTCGTATTTGCCAACAACGGCACGATGGCCGACCCCGTGGCCGAGCTGCGCGCCATCGCCGGCGGCGAAGGGTTCGACGACGTTTTGTGCTATGCCCCGGTCGCGCCGGTGGTCACGTTGTCGTCTGCCATCATGGGCCGCGACGGCTGCCTGAACTTCTTCGCCGGCCCCACCGACAAGGAGTTCAGCGCGCCGATCAACTTCTACGAGGTGCATTACGGCAGCCACCACGTCATGGGCACCACGGGCGGCAACACCGCTGACATGGTCGAGTCGCTCGAACTCACCGCGGCCGACCGCGTCGACCCCTCCGTCATGGTGACGCACGTGGGCGGCCTGGACGCCGCCGCCGAGACGACGCTCAACCTGCCCAAGATCCCCGGTGGCAAGAAGCTCATCTACACGCACATCAACATGCCGCTGACCGCCCTCGACGAGCTGCGCGACCGCGCCGCCGTGGATGAGCGCTACGCCGGGCTGGCCGATATCGTCGAGGCCAACCGCGGTCTGTGGTGCCCCGCCGCCGAGCGCTACCTGCTCGAGAACTGGGCCGAGACCGAGTAACGGCGACCCCACACGTTGACCCTCCGGCATTCGCGGCGGACGATGGCATGCAACCCCATCGTCCGCCGCGCTTCATATCGGGCAAAACTGCAAAACGGTCGCGCCGGGCGGCTGGGCGCATGCGTTTTACCCCCGAGCAAAACTCCGGAATACAAAAGGACGTTTACGGTTCGGTTTTAGCGGGTCCTATCGAGTAGACGAATAAATGGCAACCTTGTTACCTGCAGGTTTGTTGTAGTTCGCCACCCATATACTCGAATCCAAGCCCAAAACCGAACCGTAAACGCGATTCTGCAAAACCGGCTCCACAGCAGACCCCTGTCGCCGTGCCAGGCTGCCATAATCCAGGCTGTCGTTTCGAAAAGCTGCTATCATACTGGCGAGAAATCCGGTGGTACCCGAGCCATCTACGCAAGGAGTTTTCCATGGAAGAGCGTCGCGACGCCATCGTCGAGCTGGTCAATGCGCGTGGAACGGTTTCGTTCCGACAGCTCAAGGAGGCCTTCCCGAATGTCTCGGAGATGACGCTGCGCACCGACCTCAAGGCACTCGACGCCGAGGGCCGCATCATCCGCATCCACGGCGGCGCGCGCTCCGTCGAGCAGATCATCGGCACCGACGGTATGCTCAGCACCAGAACCGCCAAGAACATCGACGCCAAGAACCTCATCGCGCGCAAGGCTCTGTCGCTCATCCAGCCCAACACCACGGTCTTTTTGGACTCCGGAAGCACGAGCACGGCGTTCGCCGGCGCACTCCCCGACAAGGACATGCTGATCTTCACCTCGGGTCTCACCTGCGCCGCCGAGCTCGCGCACCTCGAGCGCCCCACGACCTACCTGGTCGGCGGCAAGTTCAATCGTTACAGCATGAGTGTCAACGGCAGCAGCAGCGTGGATGCCATCAAGGGGCTGGCATTCGACCAGTACTTCATGGGCGTGACGGGCTACTCGCCCAAGACCGGCTTCGCCTGCGGTTCCAGCGACGAGGCGAGCCTCAAGCGCGCCTGCATCGAGCACGCCGACGAGGTCATCGCCCTCATGGACTCCAGCAAGGTCGGGGTGCGCAGTACCTTCTCGGTCTGCGGGCTCGATCAGATAGACATCGTCGTGAGCGACGGCAACCTGCCCGAGGAATTCCTGCAGGCATGCGCCACCAACGACGTCGAAGTCCTGTAGCGGGAAAATGGGGACAGGCACTTATTTCCCGCGTGCCGGTTAGGCTTCGGCGAACTGCGAGTTGTACAGCTCCGCATAGGCACCGCCCAACGCGAGCAGCTCGTCGTGCGTGCCGCGCTCCTCGATCACACCGTCGCGCATATACAGGATACAATCCGAGTTGCGGATCGTACTCAGGCGATGCGCCACCACGAAGCTCGTGCGCCCGGCCATCAGCTCGTCGAACGCCGCCTGCACCTGCAGCTCGGTACGGGTGTCGATACTCGATGTCGCCTCGTCGAGCAGCAGAATCGCCGGATCGGTGAGCATGACGCGGGCGATGCACAGCAGCTGCTTCTGACCGGCGGAAAACGATCCCCCGTCCTCGCCGATCACGGTATCGTACCCGTCGGGCAGTGCGGCGATGAACTTATCGGCATGGGCTCGGCGCGCTGCCTCCACGACCTCCTCGCGCGTGGCATCGGGCTTGCCGTAGGCGATGTTGTCGTGCACTGTGCCCTCGAACAGCCAGGTATCCTGCAGCACCATGCCAAAGCTCCGACGCAGGCTCGCACGCGTGATGCCCTGCGTATCCACACCGTCGAGCTCGATCGTGCCGGCGTCCACATCGTAAAAGCGAAGCAGCAGGTTGATGAGGGTCGTCTTGCCGCAACCCGTGGGACCAACGAGCGCGAAGCGCATGCCGGAGCGCGCGTCGATGCAGATATCCTGCAGCAGTTTGCGATCCTTGACGTAGGAGAAGTCCACGTGTGACAGCGTCACATCGCCACGCGCGCCAGTCAGCTCGAGCGAGTCGGGGGTGTCGGGCACCTCCTCGGCCGCATCGAGCAGCGCAAACAGGCGGCGCGCCGAGGCATAGGCCGTCTGGATCTGCGTGATGACGCTCGTGATCTCGTTGAACGGCTTGGTGTACTGGTTGGCGTAACTCAAAAACGTCTGGACCTCGCCCACCGTGAGCGAGGCGGGAAAGCCCGTGATCACACCGACGCAGCCGATAATCGCCACGACCGCGTAGATGATGTTGTTGATGAAGCGCGTACCGGGATTGGACAGCGAGCTCAAAAACTGCGCGCGCTCGCCCGCGGTATACAGTTCGTCGTTGATGCCGTCGAATCCGCAACGTGCCTCGGCCCCATGCGCGAACGCCTCGACGAGCTTCTGGTTGCCCACGTATTCTTCGATGTAACCGCCCAGCTGACCCTGAATGCGCTGCTGGTCACCGAAGCTGCGGTTAGAGAACTTGGCGATGAGCGACGCGGCGAGCACGGACAGCGGCGTCACGAGCACCACGACGATCGCCATGGGCACGGAGATGGTGAGCATGAACACGAGCGTGCCCACGATGGTGACGACGCCGGTGAACAGCTGCGTGAAGCCCTGGAGCAGGCCGTCACCCACCTGGTCGACGTCGTTGACCACGCGCGAGATCAGATCGCCATGCGGATGCGCGTCGATGAACGACAGCGGCATGCGACCGAGTTTCTCGCTCGCCTGGATGCGCATATCGCGCACCGTCTCGTAGCACAGGCGGTTCACGCAGTACCCCTGCAGCCACTGGAAGGCCGCCGCACCCACGACGACGAGCGCAAGCGTCTGTACCAGCGGCGCGAGTGCCGCAAAGTCCACACGCCCGGCATCGATGATGAGGTCGATACCGCGGCCGATCAGAATCGGCGTGTACAGCTGCAGCACCACCGAGATCGCCGCCGAGATGAATGAGATGGAAAACGACCCGGCATGCGGGCGCACGTAGGACAGCAGTCGGCGCGTGACCTCCGCGGTCGAAAGGCGCTCACCGCTGATGTTCTGGCGCGGGATTCCGGAGTCGTTGTTGTCGCCGTTGAGGTTGTCGTTGCCGGAAACGCTGGCGGTCACCGTCGAGACCGAACCGGCGGAAGCATACGGGTTCATCGGGCGCCCTCCCCTTCTGCGGACTGGTTGGGCAGATCGTGCGAGGCGTCGGCTGTCGGCGTGGGGGCGCTGACGGACGTCGACGCGGTGGCGCCCAGCTCCTCGCGCTTGAGCTGCGACAGGCAGATCTCCTCGTAGAGCGGGCAGGTCGCCAGCAGTTCATCGTGCGTGCCGAGGCCGGCGACGCCGCCATGCGACATGACGCAGATTAGATCCGCGTCGCGCACCGATGAGACGCGTTGACTCACGATCACGGTCGTGAGCGGCAGGCCGCCGGCCGCCGAACCCGCGGCAGAACGCTCTCGGATCGCGTGACGCAAAGCGGCATCGGTCTTGAAGTCGAGCGCCGAGGCCGAGTCGTCCAAAATCAGCAGCAGCGGCTCACCCACCAGCGCGCGGGCGATGGTGAGGCGCTGGCGTTGACCGCCCGAGAAGTTCTTGCCACCCGCCTCGACGGGGGCATCCAGACCCTTCGGCAACTTGCGCACGAAGTCGGCCGCCTGCGCGACCTCCAGCGCTGCCCATAGCTCCTCGTCGGTCGCCTCGGCGTCACGCCACAGCAGGTTGGAGCGGATCGTGCCCGAAAGCAGCGAGGCGCGCTGCGGCACGATGCCCACCACATGGCGAAGCTGCTCGAGCGGCCAGCGGCGCACATCGGTGCCCATGACGTCGACCGATCCGAAGCGCGTGTCGTACAGGCGCGGGATGAGCGACACGAGCGTCGACTTGCCCGAACCCGTACCGCCGATGATGCCGAGCGTCTGGCCGAGCCCCAGCGTGAGGGTCACCCGGTCGAGCGTGTTGACCTCCGCATCGCCGAAGGCGAAGCAAGCCTCGTCCATGCACAGTGCGGGCGCGGCCGTCCCACGTGAAACATCCGATACCGTGGACAGCGCGACGGGGTCGTTGCCCTGGTCGGTGATGCTCGGCTCGCACTCGAGCACCTCGTTGACACGCGAGGCCGAGGCGCTCGCCTTGGTGAACACCACGACGAGATTCGCCACGTAGACGATAGAGAGCAGAGTCTGCGTCATGTAGTTCACGAACGCCATGACCTCACCTTGCGTGAGCGCGCCGGTATCGACCTGGATGCCGCCCATCCACAGGATGGCGCACACGCCGAGGTTCATGACGAGGAAGGTCACGGGATTGAGCACGCTCGAGAGCTTGCCCACCGCGATGGCGACGGCGGCCTGGTCGAAGGCGGCTTTGCGGAAGCGCTCGCGCTCGTGGTCCTCGCGCACGAAGGCGCGCACGACACGCACGCCCGACAGGCCCTCACGCGTGATGAGGCCGATGCGGTCGAGCCGTGCCTGCATCTGCTTGAAGTACGGCACGCATCTGGCCATGACCAGCCAGAACACCAAGCCGATCAACGGTGTCGAGATGAGGAACACCAGGCCGAGCTTCAGATCGATGAGCAGTGCGGCGATCATGGACCCCACGGCGAGGAACGGCCAACGGATGAGCTGGCGCACGCCGAGGGCGATGGCGAGCTGCACCTGGTTGACGTCGTTGGTGATGCGCGTGATGAGCGACGGGGTACCGAACCGGTCGAGCTCGGCGTAGGAGAACTCGTTGATGCGGGCGAACAGCGACGAGCGGATCGCCGTGCCCATGCCTTGCGACGCGAGCGCCGCCATCTTTTGGCAGATCAGGGTGAAGCCCATGCCGATGATCGCCATGCCGATCAGCAGCGCGCCGTAGCGCAACACGATACCGGCGTCGCGCGAACCGACGCCCTCGTCGATCATGCGGGCGATGACCAGCGGCGTCAGCAGATCGAAGAACACCTCGAGCAGCTTGCACGCAGGACCGATGATGAAATAACGACGAAAACCGCCGGAGAAACGCTTGAGCAGCTCGAGCATCAGAACCCCTCGTAACAGCGCGTACAGACCGAGTGTCTATCATACGACACTCTCATGGTGCCCAGGTAAAGCGCAGGTCATTTCATCCGGTATTGAAGATACGAACCCATGTTGAATCAGGTCAAACGTTATTCACCTGATGTCAGCGCAGCAAAAAGCGCCTGTGCACTCGATGGGAACGGGTGCCCGGCAGAGGCTCCTTATGGCTGCTTCCTCCCGGACCTGACCAGGTTCGGAACATATCGTCACCCGAACCCATCGAACGCGCAAGCGCTGTTGCTCCATACTAGCAGACCCCGTGCATTTTTGGGAGGGGTTGGTTGGGGACGTGTTCCTTCCAACCCATAATGGGTTGGAAGGAACACGTCCCCAACCAACCCCTTTGCTGCTAGGAAAGGACGCGGGCGATGCGCTCGCAGGCGTCGAGCAGTACGCGACGCGGGCTCGGCACCACCATGCGCTGGAAGAATTCGCCGCCCTCGGGGTCGAAGTTCACGCCATCCTGCAGCAGCACGCGCGCTTCCTCGTAGATACGGCGATGCAGCTCGGCACCGTCGATACCGAGTGCGCGGCAGCGTTCGGTGAAATCGAACCACAGGATGTAGGTGCCTTCAGGCGCACGAACCCCCACGTCGGGCAGGTGCTCGGCGAAATACCCGATGACCGTACGGATGTTGCCGTCCAGATACGCCAGGCACTGCTCGAGCCAGTCCTCGCCCTCCTCGTAAGCGGCGATCGCGGCGCTGATGGCAAACGGCGACGGCCCCGCAAACCCGCGCGCGGCCTCGAAGGCCTCCTTATCCGCAGCGCTCGAGAACACCATGTTCGTCGCGGGGAGACCCGCCAGATTGAACGTCTTGTTCGTCGCCGTGCACGTGACCACGCGCGCATCCGGCGCCACCTGCGCCATGTGGTGCATCGACACGCCGGGCGCCATCAGGTCGCCGTGAATCTCGTCGGCCACGATGAGCACGTTATGCCGCATGCAGATCTCGGCCATGCGAGCCAACTCGTCTGCGCTCCACACGCGCCCGACCGGATTGTGCGGATTGCACAGGATGAGCATGCGGGCATCTGGCCGCGCGGCCAACTCCTCCAGCCCCTTGAAATCCATCGTGTAGTACAGGTCGCCCTGTTCGTCGTCCGCGGTATGGCGCACAAGGTGGTTGTCGAGCACGACGCGTCCACCCACCTCGACCGCGCGCGTGAACGGCGGGTAGACCGGACGCTGGATGATGACGGCATCGCCCGGCTCGGTGAAGACCCGCACGCAGGTGTTGAGCGCGGACACGGTCCCGGCACAGTACGCCACGAGCGAGGTATCGATATCCCAGCTGTCGCGACGCAAGAACCAATCATGCAGCGCGTCGAAGTACCGGTCGTTTCCCTCCAGCCCCGAATACCCGAAGATGCCGTGGTCGACAGTCGCATGGAGCGCGTCCAGGATGGGCTGGGCACAGCGGAAGTCCATGTCGGCAGTGAACAGCGCGATATGATCATCGGCGATCGCGGACACGCCGCAGTGCGCGGCGGTCTCGGGCGAAGCGCTCCATTTTTCCGAATAGCTCCACCGATCATGCCGACGATCGATGACCTCGTCGAAGTTATAGGTGACATGCCCTGCCATACGCGCTCCCATCGTCCAACGGTACACGGTAGGCATCGTACCACGCGGCACGCCCGTCCCGTATACCGCCTCGGCGGCTACCGCGCAAGCGCGATGCGAGCGAGCGCCTCACCGGCGCACGCGAGATTGAGCTCCGCCTCCTCGCGCGACAGGGCACAGGCGAGCGTCATGGGTTTGCGCAGAATGGGCAGCACGACGTCGATTCCCGCCCGATACACGGCATCGAGGTCATCCTCGCGACCCCCGACCAGCGCGAATACCGGCTTGTGCGCGCGCTTTGCCCACTGGGCCACACGAATGGGAACCTTGCCGCCGGCGGTCTGCCCATCGATCATGCCCTCACCCGTCACGACCAGATCCGCCCGCGCGAGCAGCGCATCGAATCCCACGAGGTCGAGCACGGTATCGGCACCCGACGCCAACCGGGCATCCAGCGCGAGCAATGCCGCCCCCAGGCCGCCCGCCGCCCCGGCGCCCGGCACGCCCAGCACGGAACGGAAGCGCTTCGTGCCCGGCGTCGCCCGCCGGGCGGCGCACCCGCTTGCGGCACGCGTCTCGTCGAGCGCCCGGCCGTACACGAGCATCCATTCCTCGCAGGCGGGATCCGCATCGAGGTCCAGCCCCTTCTGCGGACCGAACACGCGTAGCGCCCCGCGCTTGCCGACCAGCGGATTATCCACGTCGGAAAGCACGACGAGCTCGCAGCCGCGCAGCGCCTCGAACGCCGGGTCCACGTCGATTGACGCCACATCCCGTAGACCGGCCAGCCCCGGCTCGACATCGTGACCTGACCCGTCGAGCACGCGCGCACCGAGTGCCTGCAAAAAACCCGCACCGCCGTCGTTCGTCGCGCTACCCCCGATGGCAAAGTAGACCGTGCGCGCACCGTGCGCGACGGCATCGAGCACAAGCTCGCCCACGCCGCGCGTCGTGGCACGCAACGCGGCATCGTGCGTGCAGGGCGAATACTCGATACCCGCCGCTTCCGCCATCTCGATGACGGCGCGGGCATCGTCGGTCAACAGGTAGCGTGCGGCGACGCGTTCGCCGAGCGGACCTGTCACCTCACGCGACACGAAGCGGCCGCCCATCGCCGCATAGACGGCTTCGAGCGTGCCCTCACCGCCGTCGGCGACCGGCACGCTGGCCACACATGCATCCGGAACGACACGGCGGATGCCCCGCTCGACCCACGATTCGATATCGGCGCTCGAAGCGCACTCCTTGAAGGAATCGATGGCGAGCAGGATGTGCGGCGCTGGGGCGGGGGCGGGCGCAGGTGTCCGACGCGCCGCATGGAGCACATCGTCGGGAATCTCGCGCGGCAGCTCGCGGGCACGGGCGGCGGCGAAAAAGGCTCGCAGGGTATCTGCGCATTCCCGCTCGAGCACGCCGCCGCGCACCCCGAACGTATGGTTGAGCCGCGCATCACGGCTCAAGTTATAGAGTGACCCCACCGCGCCGGCCTTGGGATCGGCAGCTCCATACACGCACCGATCGATGCGGGCGTTGACCATGAGCCCCGCGCACATGGTGCACGGCTCGAGCGTCACGTAGACCGTGCAACCCGTCAGGCGCCAGCGGCCGAGCGTGCGGGCGGCGGCGACCATCGCCGAAAACTCCGCATGGGCCGAGGGATCCTCGTCGTGTTCGCGCAGGTTATGGGCACGGGCGATAATCTTGCCATCGCACACGACAACGGCCCCGATGGGCACCTCGCCCATCTCCGCCGCAATGTGCGCCTCCGCGAGCGCCTCTCGCATGTACAGCTCGTCCAACTCGTTTGCGTCCACGTCGACCTCATCCTCTGCTTGCACGGATTCGATGCTATTATTACATCTCACGGAGAGATGGCAGAGCGGTTGAATGCGGCGGTCTTGAAAACCGTTGAGCGCGCGAGCGTTCCGAGGGTTCGAATCCCTCTCTCTCCGCCAGTTACCCTTACGACAACGCAATGACGTAAGGCCCGGAGCCCGCTTCGACCAGGAGCGAGGGGGATTCGAACCCTGGGAAGGTGCGAGCGGGGAAAGCACAGCCTATGGCTGTGCGCCGCGAGCACGCGAGGCGCTTGCGCCGAGCGGACGATTGCGCGAAGCGCAATCTCGAATCCCTCTCTCTCCGCCAGTTACCCTTACGACAACGCAATGACTTAAGGCCGGAGCCCGCTTCGACCAGGAGCGAGAGGGATTCGAACCCGCAGGGCGCGAAGCTGCGAAAATGCGTAGAGCATTTTCCAGCGAAGCGCGCAAGGAGGCCGCAGGCCTCCGCAGCGGGAGGTCGCCGCGAAGCGGCGGCCGACATCCCTCTCTCTCCGCCCCGAGCGAGACACATCATCGGGACATAGCTGGCCGCCCGCTGCGCCCCGATTCGACCGCCGAATATCGTCATCCCCTCTGACACAAAGCGTGTAAGATAGCGATGCGCCTATCCACGTTCGCATTCCGGAAAGATGCCCATGCCCGCTCTGCTCGCCATCACCGTCCCTATCGTTGCAAGTCTGTTCTCCGGGGGCGGCGCCGACTACCAGATGGTCCCCATCCCCATCGGCTTCGAGATGGCGGCCGTCGTCATCGCCTCGGTCACCGGAGCGCTCACCGCGCGCGAGCAGAAGCTCGACCTTATCGGCGCCATCGCGCTTGCTGTGTTCTGCAGCCTGGGCGGCGGTCTCATCCGTGATGTCATCCTGCAAGTCGGCAGCGTCTACATCCTCGATCAACCGCTTGCCATGCCCGCTGCGGTCATCACCGCCGCCGTGACGTTCATGGTCCCCTCGCTCATCGAAAAGCAGGACCGACTCATCGCGGTGCTCGACATCTTCTCGGTCGGCCTGTTCGCCGCCACCGGCGCCGACAAGGCCTATGTCTACGATTTCGAACCCATCATCTGCGTCACCATGGGCTTCTTCACCGCCGTCGGCGGCGGCATGCTGCGTGACATCTGCCTCGGCCGCACACCCGGCATCTTCCAGCGCAGCAACCTCTATGCCGTCGCGGCGATCGTCGGCGCCATCGCGTACGTGGTGCTTGCCGACATGGGCATCGACCACATCATCGCCGTCATCGTGTGCGTCGCCACCACGATGCTTCTGCGCTTCATCTCGCTCGCCTACGACATCAAGAGCCCGGCTGACATGGATATCGCCGAGGCTATCCATCGATCCCGCCGCAAGCCGCGCGCCACACGTCCCGAGACGACGACCCGCTCCCCCGAGGAACTCGAAGGCCGTCGTGAGCGCGTGCAGGCCGACATCGAGCGCCGTCGCCATCGCGAGCGTCGCAAGGCCGCGCTCGACCGGCTCAACCGCCACCGCAAGGCCCGTGCGCACCGAAAACTCGACCTTTAAAGCAACCGGGCGACAAGTTTGCACCTGGCGCCATCTTGTCGCGACAAGATGGCGCCAGGTGCAAACTTGTCGCCCAATACGAAACGCCGCCGCATCGCGCGATGCGGCGGCGAATCCGCACGTCTCGAAAAACCGGCCCTTACTTGCCGTTCATGGCGCGGGCGGCGGCCTTCTTGCGGTCGGTCGCGTTGAGCAGGCGCTTGCGCAGGCGGATGTGCTTGGGCGTGATCTCGACGAGCTCGTCGTCGGCGATGTACTCGAGCGCCTCCTCGAGCGAGAAGGTGCGCGGCGGCACCAGCTGCACCGAGATGTCGGCGGTCGAGGAACGCTGGTTGCCCAGGTTCTTGGTACGCGCGATGTTGACCACCATATCGCCGGGCTTGGAGCGCTCGCCCACGATCATGCCCTCATAGCACTCGGTACCGGGCTCGACGAACAGGGCACCGCGCTCCTGCAGCGTACCCAGCGCATATGCCACGGCCTTCTCGGTCGTCATGGAGATCATGGCACCGTTGTTGCGGGTGCCCAGCTCGCCGGCATAGGGACCGTACTCGAGGAAGGTATGGTAGAACACACCCTCGCCATGGCTCACGTTCATGATGCGGTTCTTGAGACCCATGATGCCGCGCGTCGGGATGCGGAACTCGATATGCGTGACGGTCGAGCCGGCCTCCATGTTGGTCATGGTACCGCCGGCGTTACCGAACACCTCGATAACCTTGCCCGCATACTCGTCAGGGCACTCGACGACCGCCTGCTCGATGGGCTCCACGCGGTTGCCGTCCTCATCCTTCTTGAACAGCACGCGCGGACGACCGACCTGGAACTCGAAGCCCTCGCGGCGCATGGTCTCCATGAGCACCGACAGATGCAGGATGCCGCGGCCGGACACCTCGACGCCGCTCTTGTCGGGCAGCTCCTCGATGCGCATGGTCACATTGTTCTCGCGCTCGTTGAACAGGCGCTCCTTGAGCTGGCGCGCACCCACGATATCACCGTCGCGACCGACGAGCGGCGAGGTCGAAGCCTCGAACACGACGGACAGGGTCGGCGGGTCGATCTCGATCGGATCGAGCTCGACGGGGTTTTCGGGGTCGGTGTACACGTCGCCGATGTCGGTGGAGTCCACGCCCACCACGGCCGCGATGTCGCCGGCGCCGACCTCGGTGCACTCGGTGCGACCCAGGTAGTCGAAGGTGAACAGCTGCTTGACCGTGGCGATCGCGCGCTCGCCGTCGTTTTTGACCACGAGGATGCGGTCTCCGGCGTGGATGGTGCCGGAGTACACGCGACCGATACCGATGCGGCCCACGTAGCTGGAGTGGTCGACGGTCACGCACTGCATGGCGAGCGGGCCGTCCACGTCGACGTCGGGCGCGGGCATGTCGTCCAAGATCATGTCGAGCAGCGGGTACATGTCGTCGTTGCCATCCTCGGGGTCGAGGCGGGCGAAGCCGTTCACCGCGCTCGCGTACACCACGTGCTCCATGGCGAACTCGAGCTGGTCGTCGGTGGCGCCCAGGTCGGCCATGAGGTCGAGACAGTCGTTGTAGGCGCGCTCGGGCTCGGCACCGGGACGGTCGATCTTGTTGATGACGATCATGATGCGCAGACCGGTGTCGATGGCATGGCGCAGCACGAAGCGCGTCTGGGGCATGGGGCCCTCGAAGGCGTCGACGAGCAGCAGCGCTCCGTCGGCCATGCGCAGCACGCGCTCGACCTCGCCGCCGAAGTCGGCGTGGCCAGGCGTGTCGATGACGTTGATCTTGACGCCCTTGTACTCGATGGAGATGTTCTTGGCGAGGATCGTGATGCCGCGCTCGCGCTCCTGGTCGTTGGAGTCGAGCACGCGTTCCTCGACCTGCTGGTTCGCGCGGAACGCATCCGTGGCGCGCAGCAGCTTGTCGACGAGCGTGGTCTTGCCGTGGTCGACGTGGGCGATGATGGCGATGTTCCTCAGGTTATCGACGCGCATGTATCCCTCTTCCCCATTGCGGCGCACGCCATACCCAATCGGCAGACGCGCGATATTCTCGGTAATCGGTTTGGAAAAACGTCTCTATAGTAGCGGACCTTAGAAGAGCGAGGGCTCCTCACCTGCAGGTTCAGGGTCGCTCCACATAAACTCATCGCCTGCGCCCACGTTGTCGTAGAGGACATAGGCGGAATACCCGCTCGGCAGGCCGCGCTCGAAAAAGCTCACGAGCACCGCGTTGGCGTACTCGCCGTCGATATTGACGCACCCCGTATAGGCGATAGCGTAACGCACGAGCTTGCCCACGCCCTCATCGGAGATGCCGCGCGCCGCGTGTTCGGCGACGAACGTCTGCGCGGCGGCAAGGCACGCCTCCTCGCCATCGTCGGAGAAAGCCGCCTGATAGCGGGTACCGGCAGCGTCCTCCACGCACATGACGACGCCGGGATCGTCCCCCTCGGCGAGGGCATCGAGGAACAGACCGATCATGTCGCAGGTCATGGCATCGAGTTCCGGCGACACGGTGCCGGCCTGGTGGTTGTTGTCGGACATGTCCCGGTCTCCCCTCTGTCAGGCTAGCGAATCATTGTAGCGCACCGTATCGACATGCGCGCCAAGGGAGCGCGAACCCATGGAACATGCAGGTGGAAAGGGGCGCGGCAAGCATCACGACCCGAGCTGGGAAGCTTCCTCGGCGATCTTGCGCGCGGCATCGCGCGTCTGGAGCAGCTCGCGAGAGCGCGTCCGCAGCGCCTCGATCTGGCTCGAGAGCAACGCAGCGTCGACCACGCCCCACACCGCCACCATGGAGCCGATGGAAAAAACGGTCGTACCGAGCCCTCCGCGCAGACGCGAGAAGAACAGCGCGACCACGGCGGCGACCGCCGCCATCACCAGCATGGATCGACGGCGCTCGCGCATGGTGCGCAACTCCGCCACGACGCTCAGGCGTGCCGTCTCGGCCGCATTGGCCCGCGCCGTCGCCTCGAACGCGATCGACGCCGCGGATGTCGCGGAGCTCCGGCGCGCGCTGCCGGAAGGGCGTGCGGACCCGCGTGACCCGGCCCGTACACCTTTGAGCAGCACGTCGCGTGCCTCGTTGAGGGCGCGCATCTGTTGCTCGGCGCGAGCGCGAAGCCGCTTGTTGTCGCCGTACTTGTCGGGATGGAGCATCTGCGCGAGCTCGCGATACGCAGCGGAAATCTCGTCACGCCCGGCATCGGCACCGAGTCCGAGCACGCCCAGCGCCTCCTCGCGCGTCATAGTCCACCTCCCGCGGAACGCGGACGGCAGGCCCCTGATCAACTTGCCGTCCCGTGATACGAAAAAGCCCCGTTGCCGGGGCTTTCATCATGCAAAGGGTGGGCCGTTAGGGGTTCGAACCCTAGACCTTGGGATTAAAAGTCCCCTGCTCTGCCAGCTGAGCTAACGGCCCGCGAATGGCATTGTACCACGCGCCGGATGGATACCTCCCGTCATTTGACACCGCGCCGTGCGGAACCGACCCGCCTACTCCCAGTTCCACTGGCCGTTCACGAACACCGGTACCTCCGTACCGTCGGCACAGATGCCCATGATGTCCATGTCATCGGTGCCGATCATGAAATCGACGTGGGTGCTCGACGTGTTCACGCCGTGCGCACGCAGCTCTTCGGGCGTCATCTCGTATCCGCCCTCGTAGCACTCGGCAAACCCGATACCGAGTGCCAGATGGCAGCTTGCGTTTTCGTCGTAGAGGGTATCGTAGAACAGGATGCCGCTCTCGCTGATCGGCGTGTTCTTGGAGATGAGCGCGACCTCGCCTAAACGGCGTGCGCCCTCGTCGGTGTTCAGGATAGCCGTCAGCACGTCGCGACCGACGACGGCGTCGTAGTCGACCACCACGCCGTTCTCGAAGCGCAACCAGAATCCGTCGACCTTGCTTCCGTAGCGGATCAGGGGTAGCGCCGAATACACGATGCCGTCGGCACGCTCGCAGTCGGGCGAGGTGAAGACCTCCTCCGTCGGGATGTTAGGGAAGAACGGGTGTCCGTCGGGCGTCTCGCCGCAGCCGCCTGCCCACAGGTGCTTATCGGTCAGGCCGACCGTGAGGTCGGTGCCGTTCTCGGACGTATAGTGCAGCGCGACGAAATGCTTCTCGTTCAAAAAGCGCAGGTTCTTCTCGAAGGTCGCGTCATGCAGCTCCCAATCGCTTTCGGGATCGTCGCCGTCGGCGCGGGCGACGGACAGGATGGCGCACCATAGACGGTAGATCGCCGCATCGTCGCACATGCCAGGGAACACCTGGCGCGCCCACGCGGCCACCGGCGCACCGGCGATGCACCAGGGATTGATGTTGAAGTCGAGTCCCCGGCGGAACGAGCGGCACTGCGTATTGCGCGCCTTGGAAGCGGCGGCCGGCTTGGCCGGATCGATACCGGCAAGCGCCTGCGGGTCGGCCCCCTCGACGAAGATGAAGCACGCGCCCATCTCGGCCAAGGAATCGAGCTGGATGCGCTGCCACTCGGGCGTCTGCTCGAAATACGCGGTATCCACGTGCTCATAGGTCAGGCGCGTCACCTCGTCGTCGCCCCAGATCACCGTGACATGACCGGCACCCGCCCCGTAGGCATGCTTCACGAGCCTCCGGACGAACGCCTGCGTCTCGACGGGAGCCTGGATCACCACTTCCTGCCCGGGCTTGACGTTCACACCGGTGCGGACGACAAGACTGGCGTAGCGATCGATCTGGGGATCGAGGGCCTTGATGGCCATACGAGCATCCTCGGCGGTCAGTTCGGACTTGATCATGCGTTCTCCTATCGTGTGCAGGCATCCGTGCAGCCTGTTCCTCATTATCGCATGACTTGCCACCACCGCCCAAGCGAGGTCGTCCGCCCAAAGCAAGCCGCACGAAAAACGGGGTGCGACCGCCATCGGCCGCACCCCGCTCGCATCCATGGAAGCATATCGTCCCGATTACTTCTTCTTGCTGGCCCTCTCGGCGGCCACCTGCTCCAACAGGGCGATCTGCTTGGACTCGGACATGCCCTCCGCACGGCTACGCGCGTCGTTGCGCAGCGGACGGATGCGCACGATATCGTAGATGAACGAACCGATGATCGCCGCATAGGCGACGACCAGACCGGCGATTTGGACGATCTGCATCGTGCCGGCGTCCCCGGACGGCGCGAAGACCATCATGCCCCACACGAACAGCGTGGCGACGATACCGACGGCGAGCAACGCCCAGAACACGCGGCGGCGGGACTTGTACTCGGGCTCGCTGCGCAGCAGCTCGTTGGACACGGCGTAGGCGCGGTCCTCGCGCAGGCGCTGCTCCTTCTTGCGGGCACGCTTCTCCTCCTTGGAAAGCCCAACCAGCGACTCACCGCGCTGCGCCTGACGGCGCTTCTCCTTGGACGAAGCCGGCATGACACGCACCGACGAGGCGGCGCTGCGGGCGGGCTTCGCCGAGGCGACGGATTTGCGCGTGAAGCCGGAGGCCTCGCCGGACTGCTGAGCCTGGCTGCGCTTGTTCATGGGGTTGCGGGTACTCACTTAGTCGTTCTCCTTCATGGACTCGAACGCGGTGCCGGTGAGGAGCTCGTAGGCCTCACGGTAGCGGGCCGCGGTGCCCTCGATGACGTCGGCGGGCAGATGCGGCGCATCGCCGGTCATGTCCCAGTTCGCCTTCAGCCAATCGCGGACGTACTGCTTGTCGTAGCTGCCCTGGACCTTGCCCTCCTCGTACTCGGCGGCAGGCCAGAAGCGGCTGGAATCAGGCGTCAGGCACTCGTCGATCAGGGTGACCTTGCCGTCGATCAGGCCGAACTCGAACTTGGTGTCGGCGATGATGATGCCGCGCGTAGCGGCGTAATCGGCGGCGGCGGTGTAAATCTTGAGCGAGAGGTCACGGATCTGGGAGGCGATGTCCTCGCCCACGATCTCGACGCAGCGCTCATAGGAGATGTTCTCGTCGTGATCGCCGATGGCGGCCTTGGTCGACGGCGTGAACAGCGGCTCGGGCAGCTTGGACGCCTCGACGAGGCCGGCGGGCAGCTTGATGCCGCACACGGTGCCATCCTGGTCGTAGGTCTTCTTGCCGCTTCCGGTCAGATAGCCGCGCACGATGCACTCGATCATGATGGGCTGGGCCTTCTTGACCAACATCGCGCGACCGGACAGGTAGTTGCGGTACTCGGAGAACTCCTCGGGGAACTGCGAGGCGTCGATCGTCACCATATGGTTGGGCACGATATCCGAGAACTTGTCGAACCAGAACGCCGAGATGCGATTCAGCACTTCGCCCTTGTAGGGGATCTCGTCGGGCAGGATGTAATCGAATGCCGACAGACGGTCGGTGGCAACCATGAGCAGGTTGTCGCCGGCATCGTAGATGTCACGAACCTTACCGCGAGAGTCCGGGCGACGCTCCATCTGAGTCACGTTGGTCAACTCCTAACACCTTCGTTGTACAACGACCGCACCGCTTGCGCGACGCGCGGCCCGGCCAGCCGGAGCGGCAGGGCATTGTCCTCCTTAACCGGCACAACACGGGCTAATCGTCCATTGTAGTGGAACACGCGGGAAAATGGGGACAGGCACTTTTTTCCCACGCTGCGCAGGATGGGAAAATGGGGACAGGCACCTTTTCCCGCGTGCCGGCACCTACGCCTTGGCGGGCTGCTCCGGAGCGTGCTCGCGCGGCAGATGGATCGTGAAGGTCGTCCCCTTGCCGAGCTCGGACTCGACCGAAATGAATCCATGGTGGCGCTCGATGATCTGCTTGGTCACGGCAAGGCCCACGCCCAAACCGCCCGCCTCGCGCGCTCGGCTCGAGTCGGCACGCCAGAAGCGGCCGAAGATCCGCGAGAGGTCCTCCTTGGCGATGCCGATGCCGGTGTCGGCGACCGAGATCAGCACACCCTTGCGATCGAGCGAGACCGTCACGACGACCCAGCCGCCCTCGGGCGTGTAACGCATGGCGTTGCTCATGAGGTTGATGACCGCCTGCGTGATCATGTCCGGATCGACCTCGATGGTCGCGCCGCGACCCTCCGTCTCGTTCGAGAAGCGCAGGCGCAGGTCGCGCGCAACGAACAATTGCTCTTGCGCGTTGACGATGTTGCGGACGAGCGAAACGATGTCGACCGGTTCCAAATTGAGCGGGGCGGTCCGGTTCTCCATGCGCGATAGGTCGAGCATCTGTTGAACCAAGCGGGCCAGGCGGCGCGTCTCGGACGCGACCGTCTCGAGGTGCTCGGCGTCGGTGGGATATACGCCATCCTGCATCGCCTCGACCGTGGCGAGCATGGCCATGAGCGGCGTGCGCAGCTCGTGGGCGACGTCGGAGGTCAGGCGGCGCTCGTGCTTGAGGTCCTTCTCGAGCGAGGTCGCCATCTCGTCGAACGTCTCGCCGAGCTGATCGATCTCGTCCTCGCCACGCAGGTTGGTGCGCGCCGACAGGTCGCCGTCGCGAATCTGCTTGGCGGTACTCGTGATCCGCCCGATGGGCTTGACGAGCATGCGCGACACCAACAGGCCGATCAGCAGCGAGATCGCCACGGCGACGACCGCCGCGATGGCGACGGCGTTGAACGTCCGGTCGCGGAACGCCGCATCGGCCTTGGTAAGCAAGACGTCGCTGCCCATCACCCACAGGCGAACGGATCCCACGACCGACCCATCGGCCGTGACGACCGGCTCGGTCACCGCACCGTCCGCATCGGTCGGTGCAGACGAGGTGAGGCTGTGCGTCTCGGTGATCCAGTCCTCGGCCGCGTCACGCGACGCGGCCGCCGCATCGGCTCGCTCCTTGCTTTCGTCGGCGTCGTCGTCCGCATCGCCGTGGGCCGCGCCCCGCTCGCGTGCGAGCTCGGCCTCTTCCTCTTCCTGGAGACGCTTGAGTTCGGCGGCAACCGGAGCCGCGGGCCATGTGTCGTCGTAGAGCACGGTGCCGTCCGCGTCCATCACCTGCAGGCCGATATCGTCGGACACCATGGTCGACTCGGCGAGCGACGCCAGATCGGACAGGCTCCATTCGCCGTTCGTCTCGTAGATGCTGGCGAGCTTCTTGCTGGTGAGCTGCGCGAGTTCCGCCACGTTCGCACGCGTGTACTCGCTGAAAACACCGCCCCACACCACCGAGATGACGCAGACCAGAATCAACACGGTCATGAGCGAGGTCAACGCGAACGACAGCGCCATGCGCATGCCGTACGACATGCGCGTACGCGAATCGGAACGAGGCGTATTCCAACTCGCGCGGGAACTCGCCTCGTTATCGTGCTTATTCTTTTGTCCTACGACCATGCGGGCGGGCACCATTACCGAGCGCTGCCCTCATCGCCCTTGGGCTGCTGCGGCGCCTCGAAGCGGTAGCCCACGCCGTGCACCGTGAACAGCCAGCGCGGATGCTTGGGGTCATCGCCGAGCTTGGCGCGCAGGTTCTTGACATGGGAGTCGATCGTGCGCTCGTAGCCCTCGAAGTCGTAGCCGAGCACCTTCTCGACCAGCTCCATGCGGTTGTACACGCGACCCGGGTGACGGGCGAGCGTGGTCAGCAGCTTGAACTCGGACGCCGTGAGGTCGACCTCCTTACCCTCGACTAGGATCTTGTGGCCGGAGATGTCGATCACCAGGTCGCCGAAGTCGAGCACCTCGACCTGGGGCTCGTCGGTCTGATGCGCACGGCGGAACAGCGCACGCACGCGGGCGACCAGCTCACGCGGCGAGAACGGCTTGATCAGATAGTCGTCCGCACCGAGCTCGAGGCCGATGATGCGGTCCTCGACCTCGCCCTTGGCGGTCAGCATGATGATGGGCACATCGGAGGTGTCGCGGATGGCGCGGCACACACGCTCGCCCGACAGCTTGGGCAGCATGAGGTCGAGCACGATCAGATCGAACTGATGCTTCTCGAACTCCTCAACAGCAGATTGACCGTCGCCGACGCCGACGACCCAGTATCCTTCACGCTCAAGATAGGCGGCCACGGCATCGCGAATGGCCTTTTCGTCTTCGACCAGCAGAATCTTTCGTGCATCCGAAGCCATACGAGGCCTCCTTCTACTCACAGACAAAACCTAACTGCTCATTTTAGCGCACATTCCACGCTTTGCGCTCCATGCACGCGCGAACGCACCCGCTGTCCGACGGGCGCCTCGTTGCTGTACATTATTCCCACGACCACGTTTTTCTACCTGAGGAATCGAGGCACATCCATGCGCTACACAATCCGCGACGCACGGCCCGAGGACGCCGAGGAACTACTCGCCATCTACGCGCCGTTCGTCACCGACACGACGGTGAGCTTCGAGCTCGAGGTGCCGAGCGTCGAGGAATTCGCCGCGCGCATCGAGCGGACCGCCGCGCGCTTCGCCTACCTGGTCGCCGAGGATGACGCAACCGGCGCGATCGCCGGATATGCATACAACAGCACCTTCCGCTCGCGCCCCGCCTACGACCGCGCCTCCGAGATCTCGATCTACATCGCACCCGAGCACCAGGGGCGCGGCTTGGGGTCCCACCTGCTCGACGAGCTCGAAGACCGCATGCGAACCCAAGGCATGCGAATGAGCGAGGCGTGTATCACCTCGGATAACGCCGGATCGGTTACCTTCCACGAGCGTCACGGATATCGGGTGTGCGGTGAGCACCATACCTGCGGTTACAAGTTCGGCCGCTGGCTTTCGGTCATCTGGATGGAAAAGGACCTCATGCCGGAGGCGTGAAGCGCCGCGACGTGGCGCCGAGCGCGCACCTACAGCGTGAACACGCGGGCGGTCACGTGGGTCGGAATGCCCTGCCTGTCCTTGACCGTCGCATAGGTCACGAACATGTCGCAGGTCCCCTCGCTTGCCGGGTAATCGCCGTAATCGAGCGAGCGATCGGGGCACGACAGGGTGCTGTAGGTCTGCTCGGCCGTGTCGATCACGAAATGTGACGAGCGGGCCTTGATCGCGTAGCGCGACCCCATTCCCGCCGGACAGGCGGCAGGCTCACGGCTGACATACACGTACGGTCCGCCCTCGCGTCCGATGAAGGTACCCATGTTGCCCAGGCTACCGCTGCCGGTATAGCTCGCCTCGATGGCGAACGCGAAGGACTCGCCCATGTACACGGCCTCAAATGGACGGACGCCGGCGGGCAGCACCAGCTGATCGATCCGCTTGAGGTTGGCATCACCCACATCGAGGGCGGTCAAACCGTAATAGGTGCCCTCGTCGGCATGGACGCGGGGAGCGATGGTCAACACGCCGGCGCACACCCGCGGATGGGTGGCAAAGCGGCCAGGGGACTCGTAGACCTCCTGATGCTCGGCATCTCCCACCGACCAGCGGTAGCAATGGCTCGCGTCAGAGGTGTGAGAACCCGAGGCACTCGGCATCTTGAGCCAATAGACGGTCGAGCCGACCGTCGTGAACATGCTGGGATCCCAATCGGCGTCGCCTTGGTCCAGCTCGACGGGATCGCTCGTGAGCTGCCCGTCGGCGAACCCGGCAGCCAGCAGCGTCCAGTCAAGGGTCGCGTAGTCGATCTCGACCCACGCGAACACGCCGCTACCGCACCGGACATCGAAGAAATCGAACGATGTGCCCTTGGTGGGCACCGACTCGAGGGTGACAAGATCGCCCGAGCTCAGGGATAGCACGCCGATCGTATTGACCGATGACGCGGACTCGGGCGCCATCATCGCTGCAGCCCAGACACCATCGCTGTGGAACAGAAGCGTTCCGAGCGGCAGGGTCCAGCTGTTGGACGCCTCGAAGGTCTCGTCGACCGCCTTGTATTCCTCGAGGGCGTCGATGATCTGCGATTCGTCATCGATGAACTGCGGCTCACCGGTCGTCGACTGCACGCTCGACTCGTCCGAACAACCGGCGACCGACACCGCGGCAGCCGTTGCCGCCGCCGCGGCAGCGCTGCCCGCCACAAACGAGCGACGGGTCACACCTTTTTTACCGAACAACGAGCTCAGAAGGCTCATGCCGTCGCCTTGGAAGCAGCCTGGGTGAGGGCTCGGGTCAGTTGGTCGGCACACGACGTGGGACGCGGGCCGCAGGTATTGCCCTCGAGGGTCTTGACGACCTGCTCGACCGGCATGCCGGCGACGAGCTTGGAGATAGCCTTGAGATTGCCGTTGCAACCGCCGGTGAAGGCCACGCGCTCGATCGTCTTGCCGTCATCGGACAGTTCCACATGGATCAGGCGCGAGCACACGCCCTTGGGAATGAAATCGGTCTCGATCATGCTTGCTCCTAACGCTGTTTCCTGCTGGCCATTATAGACGCGGCACCCTGCCGGCGTGACCGCCCCGCACGAACCCCACACCTACTCCGGCACACGCGCACGATATCGCCCATTCCCTATCGCATGCCGATAGAAAAGCGAGGGCCCGCTGTACTCCAGCGGGCCCTCGCCTCCATGAGCTCTCCATTAGAACTCGAGCTGCTCCAGACGGTCGAAGACGCGATCGACACGGGTCAGGAAGTCCCACGGATGGAAGATCTCGTCGAGCTTCTCGGGCGCGACCGTGCAGCGCGGGTCGGCCTCGAGCTTCTCGCGGAACGTGGTACCTCCGGCGCACTGCTGGACCTCGCGCCACGTGGCCATGGCGTTTTCCTGCACGATGGCGTAGGCCTCCTCGCGCGTAATGCCCGTCTCGACGAGGGCAAGAAGGACCTTGGACGAGAAGATGAGGCCGCGTGTCTTGTTAAGGTTCGCCTTCATCTGCTCGGGATACAGGATAAGCCCGTCGACGATGCGCGTGAGGCACTGGAACATGTGGTCGAGCGCGATGAAGCTGTCGGCTTGCGCCACGCGCTCGGCGGAGCTGTGGCTGATGTCGCGCTCGTGCCACAACGCCACGTTGTCGAAGGCGACCTGGGCGTTGGCCTTCACCACGCGGGAGAGACCGCAGACCTTCTCGACCGTGATGGGATTGCGCTTGTGCGGCATGGCCGAGCTGCCCTTCTGGCCCTTCTTGAACGGCTCCTCGGCCTCGAGGGTGTCGGTCTTCTGGAGGTTGCGGATCTCGGTGGCGATGCGCTCGCAGGTCGCGGCGGTGGTGGCGAGCACGCCGGCGAGGTAGGCATGATGGTCGCGGGAGATGACCTGCGTGGACAGCGGGTCGTGGACCAGGCCCAAGTGCTCGCAGACGTACTCCTCGACGAACGGATCGATGGAGGAAT
The DNA here is from genome assembly GCA_964602045.1 of uncultured Collinsella sp. Taxonomy (GTDB): domain Bacteria; phylum Actinomycetota; class Coriobacteriia; order Coriobacteriales; family Coriobacteriaceae; genus Collinsella. The sequence continues at coordinate 139,328 of CAZRPL010000001.1, forward strand.
AGGTGCCCACCGCACCGGAGATGGCGCCGAAGGCCACGTTGGCGCGGGCGTCGATCAGACGATCGAGGTCGCGACGGAGCTCCCATGCCCAGCTGCCGAATTTCATGCCGAAGGTCATGGGCTCGGCATGGATACCGTGGGTACGACCGACGCAGAGGGTCTCGCGCTCCTCGAAGGCGCGACGCTTGCAGATCTCACCGAGCTTGCGGCAGTCCTCGATGAGGATGTCGGTAGCCTGGACGAGCTGATAGCACAGAGCCGTGTCACCGAGATCGGAGGACGTCATGCCGAAGTGGACCCAGCGGGACGGCTTGGGCTCGCCCTCGGGAACGTCGGCATCGATATACTCGCCCATGTTGGTGAGGAAGGCGATAACGTCGTGGTTGGTGACGGCCTCGATGGCGTCGACTTCCTCCTTGTTGAAGGCGGCGTGCTCACGGATCCACGCGGCCTCCTCCTTGGTGATGCCGACCTTGCCGAGCTCCGCCTGGGCCTCGCAGGCAAGCACTTCGATCTCCTGCCAGATGGCGTACTTGTTCTCCAGGGAGAAGATGTGACCCATCTCGGGGCGCGTATAGCGGTCGATCATTGCGGCTCCTTTTTGTATATTGGCACGCTGACGGTACGCACATATTGTACGCGCTCGCATGGGAAAATAGGGACAGGCACCTTTTTCCCACTGGTGGAAAAAGTGTCTGTCCCTATTTTCCCACCTTATCGCAAACGAAAAAACGGCACCGGTAGGTGCCGTGATGATCCTGGAGCGGGCAACGGGACTCGAACCCGCGAGTGTCAGCTTGGGAAGCTGATGCCTTACCACTTGGCGATGCCCGCATGTGGTGCACGTAGGTGCAGGAAGTAGTATACCGTGCGCTTCGACGCGGGGCAAGAAGCGGAAGAGGTTGCCGGGCGGCTATGGAGTCGCCGTGTGGTTTTCCGACAAACACCGCCACTCAACCGATGATACGGCCATAGCGCCCGTAGATACGCTGCGGCGTCGGGATCCTGTCGGATTGCTTCCATCTGCCCTCCCCGTCCTGTCGGCCATATTGCATATGCAGGCAAGACGCGCGCCGTACAGTCGACCTTCCACCCGAGAGAAGGAGGTCGGCCAATGGATGCCCGGTCACATATCAAGCGGATCACACGTCATTCGAAACATCGGAGACGCTGCAGGTCCTTCCCTAGCAGCACGGTACATCATCGTATGACGGATAGACCGCCGCTGTTGGCGCGGCCGATCATCGCTGTCGGCGCGATCGTGATGCTCGCCCTGACCGCCCTCATCCCCATGCTCACCATCTCCACCGCAAACGCCGCTTCGGGTACGATCACGGTCACTTCGGTACCGTCGAACCCTTACTACCCTGGCGGCGACGGTCATTTCTTTCGCGTGAGCGGGTCGGCCTCCTCCGTCGCATACTGCGCGCAGGGCTGGCTGCGGACGCCGAACGTCGACCAGGAGTTGGATCGCTACGGCACGCTGGACATCCCGGAACTCGACTACGTCATGTATCACGGATACGACGGGGAAGTCGTCACATCGCTGTACGGCTTGGACAAGAAGCGTTCGGAAGCGGCGACCGCTGCCGCGATCTGGCTCGCCATCGCCGACCAGCGCGGGGATGTCCTCGACTACGAGACGGCAAGCGGGGGATCGTTCCACGGCAATCAGATGTACCTGGAGCGTTGGCAGCTCATCGAGGATAAGGACACGAAGGACGCCGCATGGCGTTTGTATCAGGAGGGACTCGCATACAAAAAGAAGGGCGGCGGGGGCGACGAGGAGGGATGCGCCATCCTATGGGTCAACAAAACGAAAGGCACCGCCGGAACCTTCGACTACCAATGCCTCGTTACCGCCGAGAAGCGCATCACCGTCCGCTTTACCAAGGTATCGGCGGAGGTGAGTACGACCGCCGGTAACGAATCGTACAGCTACGCCGACGCATCGTATGATATCTATCGCGCCGATGACGATTCGAAGGTCGCCTCCATCTCGACGGATGAACAAGGCCGGGCGTCACTCACATTGGCACCGAATACCGATTACTACGCCATCGAAACCAAAGCGCCCGCAGGGTTCGTGAAAAGTGAGAAGAAGGTTGAATTCTCGACGGGCAGCGCGCCGTCGGAGGTGAAACTCACCGATACCCCAGGTACTTTCAAGCTCGTCGTCTCCAAACGCGACGCCGCGACGGGCGGGGCGGCTCAGGTCGGCGCTTCGCTCGCCGGCGCCGAGTTCCATCTTGTATCGGATGCCACGGCGGGATTCGAGCTCACGGGAACGACGGATGAGCAGGGCATGTTGACCTTTGAGAATATCCCCCTCGGCGACATCCGCGTCATTGAAACCAAGGCACCTGAAGGATACCTGCTCGACGAGACCGTGCACAGCTACTCCGTCTCGGCCGAGGATCTCGATGGCAAGGCCAGCATCACCCTTACCCCTGAAGCCGACTTCCTCGAGGTGCCCGTAGCATGCGATGTGGAGATAGCCAAGTTCCTCGATGACGGGGACGATGATGGCTCGGGACACCGAACACCCGCGGTCGGCGTCGAGTTCGAAATCATCTCGAACTCGACCGGCGACGTCGTCGGATCGATCATCACCGGAGATGACGGATACGCTTCAACCGAGGGCGAATGGTTCGGCTCCGGCAATCGACCGGAGGCGTCACATGGTGCCCTCCCCTATGATCGCGAGGGTTACACGGTGAGAGAGAACCCGAAAACGACCCCAGATGGCTTCAAGCCCCTCGACGAGTGGAGTATATCCGCCACGCAGCTCGTCGATGGAGCGACCCTTCGCTACATCGTGGACAATCAGGTCATCGCCACGCGCCTCCAAATCGTAAAGCGCGACGCGGGCACCGGGGAGCGCGTGCCGCTGGCCGGCTTCTCGTTCGAGATCCTCGATGAGAACGGCCAGCCGATATCGCAGAATGCATGGTATCCGAACCATGTCGACACGGCGGTGTTCACCACCGATGAGTCGGGTGCGGTCACGCTGCCCGAACTGCTGCGGGCCGGAACATATCGGATACGGGAAATCAACTGTCCCTCCCCCTATCTCGTCAACAGCGAGGAAACATCCTTTACCGTCGATGAGGCAACGGATACGCCCTTGGTGGTTATCGACGTGAACGACGCCCGCGCCACAGGATCGGCGTCGCTTGTCAAAACATGCGAGGACGACGGAGAGCGTCTCGCTGGGGCAGAGTATGACGTCATCGCCCGACAGGACATCGTAGGTCTAAGCGGGACCGTCGAGGTGCTCGCCGGCACGGTCCTCGGACACGCTGAGACCGACGAAGACGGCATCGCCAGCATCGAAGGACTCCCGCTCGGATGTGACGAGACGTCCTATGCCTTCATCGAGACGAAGGCCCCTGAAGGCCACGTTCTCGACACCACGCCGATCGAGTTCATGCTCACATGGCAAGACGAGGACACGGCGGTGGTCTCCACCGAGCTCGAGGCCACGAATGCTCCGAACCGGATCGAATTGCACAAATCCGCACTGGGCATCGAGGGACACGCCGTCTCGGGAGCGCAGTTCGCCCTCTGGCGCGTCGATCAGGAGGCAGAAGGTTCCCAAATCGCACCGGGAACGCCACCGAAGCTGCAAGAAGGCCACGAACCGCAGATATTCGAAACAGGTGAGGACGGGGTGATCGCCATCGATCATCTGGCTTCCGGTACCTACCGGATGATCGAGACAGCAGCCCCCGCCGGTTACCTTATCAACAGCGATCTGATCGAGTTCACGGTCTCAGAGCGGGGAACCATAGACGGCTCCTCGACGGCGACGATCGAGATGGAGGATGATTTCACGAAAATCGAGGTGTCCAAACGCGATATCACCGATGAGGAGGAACTCGAGGGCGCCCATCTGTCGGTCCTCGATGCGGATGGCAACACCATCGACAGCTGGGTATCCGAATCGACCCCGCATCTCATCACCTTCCTTGCGCCGGGAACCTACCGACTCGTCGAAACCTTCGAGCCGCGTACGCACGATAAAGCAGCCGAAATCGAGTTCACCGTAGAGGAAACAGGTGAAGTGCAGCCGGTCGTCATGTACGATGAGCCGATCCGTATCACGGGAGAGGTCGACAAGCGACAGGAGATCGCCGACCCCGTGGCGAGCGATACCGAGGAAAACGGTGATGGTAACAACCGTGCCGAGGTCACCCGATCCGATAAGGGTCGCTTCTCCTACCTCATCGACATGCGCAATACGAGCACGACCTGGGTCGACGAATTCACGATGACCGATGAGATCGATGGTGCGGACAAGGGACTCGTCGAGCTTACCGGCATCACCACGCCGCAGGCCCATGGCGACTTCGACGGCCTCATGAACGTCTGGTATCGCACATCGTCATCATCCGACCGCATCGAAGACTCAAGTGCCAACGCCACGATCGATGACGGCCACGAAAACCCATGGCTCTCCGATGAGAGCACCGTCTCCACACTCGGAAGCGACGGGCGTGCCCTGGATTACACCGGATGGCATCTATGGCGTGCCGACATACCGACCGAACAGGCGACGAAACTGTCCATCGATGAACTCGACCTCGCAAAAGATGAAGTCGTCACCGCGATTCGATTCGAATACGGCCGCGTGGAGGCCGGATTCTCCACGCGTAACGACCTCTGGGAACGGAGCGACCTCAAGGATGAGCACGACGATGTACACGAGCCGCCTCTTATCTACCGCGACGAAGCGTTCACAACCGAAGACGGCACCAACGCCTTCCGCGCCCCAGCCATCCTCCATATGCGCGCAACGGATACGTATCGCGACGGTACCGAACTGACCAACCGCACATCGCTCGACTTGTATCGAAACGGAGGGGGCGATAACCTCGAGGACCATGATGAGGACGAGGTCGTTCAGGTCCCCCGCACGACCATTCGCTTTCTTGACCAGACCGGAATCACCGCTTTGGGCAGCGCCGGGCTCGTCGTGGGGTTGATTGCCGCGATCATCGGCATCGCGCGCAGTGTGCTTCGTACCATCCGCTGATATGAATGCCTATCGCTACCGCCCCATACTTCTCGTTGCAGGCTGGTTTCTCGCCCTTCTATTCGCCTCGGCGCTTGCAGTGAAGTTCGGACGAGCCGACATGGCGGAACTCTCCTACCGGAATCTCGGTCTGACGCACAACGTCGACCGGGATTCCCCCGAGAGGGTGTCGAACACGCCATCGCTTGCCGATATAAACGAAGATGCAGTCGGCTGGCTTGAAGTCGAGGGTACGGATATATCGTACCCGGTCGTCCAAGTCCCACGCGACAAGCCGCGCACATGGTATCTCACCCATGATTTCTGGGGTGATGTAAACGAAGGAGGATGCCCTTACCTCGACACAAGATCGTCGCCGGACGGGCTTCATCTGATGATCTACGGCCACCACATCGTGGGAACAGACCGGATGTTCGGAGAGCTTGCGGATACCTACCGACAGGAAACGTTCGATCGGTTGGGACCGGCGATGTGGAAACGATCGTCACGCAGGAGCACACGCTTCCTACCGTTATTCGCGATGCGCGTCGACGCCTCGTTTCAGCCCATCCAATCTTTTTCCCTCCAAGAGCACACGGATCTTCGCCAATGGCTCGACAGATTGAAAGCGCAGGCAAACGCCCTGGCTCGGAATTCGGGTAAGCTCATCGATTCAGCGAACTCGGTGATGACGCTCGTCACCTGCACGGGACCTTATGCGGGCATGGGATGGAGAACGCTCGTGGTCTTCGTCGAGATCGAAGGGGATCAGTCCTCCTGAACATCTTCCTTATCGGCGGCGCCATCGGCGCTCGACGCATCTTTGTCGCTCGAGCCGTCGTTATCGGAGTTCTGGGAATCTCCCAGATTCTCGAGTTCCTCCTCGATGGCCGCAACGTCCTGGGTCTGCTCCGCCTCGTTCCGCTCGACACGAACCGCCTCCGGCGTGGACCCGACGACACCGACCGCATAGGCAAGCGCGAACCCGAGCGCAAGCGCCACGATGGCGCCGACGAGATAGACGATCCGATGACGCTTGATGAACGAGAACACGTTCCCTCCTCGGTGAAGCACAGAAGCCTCACGTTCCCGCAGCTATTACCACGTTCAGGGTATCACGACGCGACGCACATTGCACCGACTTCACGATAGATGCCCAAGCGCGAAGACCACTGATCGGCAAAAACTTCCAGGACGCATCGATATGAATATGGCCCCGACGACAGCCGTCATCGGGGCCATAGCTTCGAACGATACGATCGACGTCTTACGAACGGCGAATGACCTCGGTCACCACCTCGGCGGTAAGTTCGACGTTTCCGGCATCGATGTTGACCGGAATATCATCCGCACCGTGAGAGCACGCGAAGTTCACGCCGTCGACGCCGGCGATGGTCAGCGCACGAAGGCTCATCTCCATCGCGGCGTGCGCATCGGTATCGACGAAGGGCATGTCGACCGAGGCGATCTCGTGATGGAAGTCGGAAGAGACGCGGGATACGAGACCCATGATGCGCTTGTCGCCCTTGAGGACACGACGCTCGCCCTCGGTGGCCAGCATGGCGAGCATACCGGAACCGACGCACTCGAGGTTGATAAGGAAGACGCCGCGAAGCTTGTCGCGATGGGACTCGAGGAACGCGCGGGCACCGGCGTTGGCGTGCTCGGAGGAACCCGTGGCAACGAACCAGATATCATGTCCGAGCAGCTCGTCATCACCCATGGAGGTGATTGCCTCGCGAAGCTCGGCCTCGGTCAGCGACGCATCGCCGGTGGCGCCACCCTTCCAGCCATCGTCACCTTCGAAGTTGTCCCACGATCCGATATCGCGACCGGAGCGCTTGGCATCGAAATCCTCATCGACACCGAGCCAATCGCTCATGCTCGACTCCTCGCGCTTCTTCTTCCGACCGAACAAGCCACCCAAACCGCGCTTCTTCTTTTTGGGCTGAGGCGCCGGAGCGGAGATGGTCTCGAAAGTTCCGGGTGCCGGGGCCGAAGGGGGCACGACATCGTTCGGCCCGATAACCGTGAACTGCGATGTCGAACCGGAGGTCCTGCGCATACTGCCCGTCGCCCCCACATTCGCAAGGGGATCGGATGCCGACGCAGAGGGATCGGGCAGGTCGAACAGGGTCGAACGACTCGCGATGGAACCGGACTTCTGCTGCTGGACCGCCGACGCGATGGTACGCGGCGCCGGGTCGATGTCGGGAACGTTCGGGGGAACCGTCCTCGGGATATAGGGCGACGTCGACGAGATGTCGGGAATGTTGAGCGAACGACGCGGACGAGCAGCGGGCTCGGTGGAAATCTGATCCATCAGGCTGTCGACGGTCTCCTGAGTGCGCGGCAGTGTCGCGTCGAGCGGCTGCTCCACGAACGGCTGTGTGCCCTGGATGAGCGTGGAGACGTCGAACGTCTGCGTGGCACCTCCAAGCGGAACGCTCCGATCGATCTCGTCATGCTCGGGCTCATCCTGCTCGGAATCAAGCACCGCCTCGGGTTCGAGGTCGCCGACGGTTTCATCGCCATCGATGACCAGCTCGTCGACGAACTCATCCTCATCGACGACCGTCTGCTCACCAACGGGTTCGTCCTCTGCGGCGTCGACATCACCCACCTCATCCTCGGTAGGTTCAGCATCGACGGAATCCTCGGCGGCAAACGCTTCCTCGGGGGCGACGAACTCGGTCGTCGTGTCGAGCTGGACGTCCTCACCCTCGATGAGCTCACCCTCATCGTCGGTCTCAGTCGGCTCCTCATCATCGATGACCTCGTAGAGAGCCTCCATGATATCGGGCTCGACCTCGAACTCCTCCTCGGCCTCGTCGACATCTTCGGACTCGGAGGGTTCAAACCCATCGGACTCGAATCGATCGTACGCAAGCGCCTCGGTTTCGATGCGCTCGCCGAACTCCTCGTCGGCTATCGGCTGAAATGCCAGGGTAGCACCCTCGTAGAAGTCATCGCCGTCGATCTCTTCGCCGTCGAACTCGACAGTATCGACGCCCTCATCCTGCTCGTCCTCGAATTCCTCATCACCCTCGACGAAACCCTCGGCCTCATCGGGAATTTCATCCTCGATGGACGTATCCTCCTCGGAAAGACCCTCGTCATCGGCAGACTCGAATTCGTCCCGCCCCTCTTCGGTCTCCTCGGGCTCGAACTCGATCGCATCGGATTCGAACTCGGGCTCATCGATATCCTCGACGACGCTCTCCATCGCATTCGAGGCATCGAACACCTCGCCCTCATCGTCCATCGCGACATCCTCGCCCACAGGGCCCACGATGTCCCCATCCGACACGAACCCGTTTTCGAGGTCGTAGGCGGACTCCTCCTCGAGCTGATCGTCGTCGAGCAGTTCGTATTCAGCCTCGATTACGCCGTCGATATCCTCGATAGCGTCGAGTTCCTCGAGTTCGACATCCTCCTCGACTTCGCCGTCCTCGTGGTACGCCCAGTCGATCTGATCATCGATGGGCTCTCGCTCCATGTCGGGCACATCGGCGAAGGGATCGACGATATCGACGTCGGAATCATCCTGATCAGCGAACATGTCATCGGTCTGGGCAGCAAAAGCGACGGTCTCGTCCGCTGTCACCGCAACCTCGTCGATCGGCTCCTCCTCATGCTGGGAAACCTCCGCCTCGTCATCCATCTGATCGGCAGGCGCGGTCACGATGGGGATGACCTCGGGCGCAACCGGAGGCACGACGACCGGCGCCACCGGGGTTTCAATCGGGCGCTCGGCACGCGGCGCTTCCTGAACCGGCTTCTCCGGCGACGGAGCATCGGCCACCGAGCGAACGGGGCCAGCGGAAACCTGTTCGGCAGCGGGCTCGGAGACAACCACGTCGGCGATCGAAGCCACGACGGGGAGCGCACCCTCCTCGTATTCGATCGCACAGCTCGACGCCACCATGCCCAAGGAGCGCAGAGCGTCGACACCATACCGGATGCACCCGGCATCGTTGACGGGAAGGCCGGGCTCCTCAGGCTCAGGCTCCTCAACGGCGGGCTCCGCTTCGACGACGGGCGCCTCGTCATCGGAGCCGGCAGCGTCGGTAGTCGGCTCCACCGCGATGCGGTCGGTGTAGTCGATCGCCGGCATCACCACGGTATCGCCCTCGAGCGGAACCTCGTCGTAATCGGATTCGAACGAGTCCGCGGGCTCGTCTTCGAATCCATCCTCATATCCCGCGGATTCCTGGGGAAGCTGCTCGATCGGCTGCTCGATGAGAGCCTCGTCTTCGGCAGCATATTCATCCTCGACATGCTCGCCGGTCGGGATGGGCGGCACCATACCCTCGTCGTATTCGTCGACGGCGTACATGCTGCGCTGCTCGTCCATATACTCATCGAACGGAAGGTCTCCGGGGAACTCGTCACGCCCGGCGAACGGCGACACGGCATCCATGACGCCGAGCATGGCGGCGACGGAGGACTTATTGCACACCGAACCGGAGGTATACGGCAGCGCGAAACGATTGAGGATGATCGCGACACCGTTGAGCAGCGGAATCAGCGACATGATGATGGCCACGACCCATAGGGCGATCCTGACGGCGCCGGGCAGGGGCAAAAGCCTCACGACCGCGATGATCACCGGAGCCGCCATGGTGAACGGCAGAAGCTTGACGAGAAGCGGTCGATAAGCGGCGAGCGGACCGGATGCCAGGATGTCGCCACGAGGAGAATCATAGTGGGCGATCACGACGACCGGGCGGTTGCGCGGCGAGGCGAGCGGACCGGACGCTTTGTGGTAGGCGATCACGTTCTGCGAAAGACCACCGGCACCGACCTGTGGGAAGGAGATACGGCCGAACCGCTCGAGCACGAACGGGACGCCACTTGCAAACACGAGGATCGTGCCCACGACACCGATCATGCCACCGATACCCATGAGGATCGCCGCGACGAACATGACACAGCACAGGATGGCGCGCATCATCTTCGGGGAAGCGGAGGAGGTGAACTCCTGGATCTCGGGGTCGAACCCATGGTTCGAGAAGATGCGGGCGATCTCGTCGGCCGCTCCACGCTCCTCTTCGCTGCACGCCGGAGTGATGCCGACGGTCTGCAGAAGGTGGTTCAGGTACTTTTGGGTATTCGCCATGGTGGCTCCACATCGTATTGTCCGAATATGCGGGCGCCATGCTCGCGCACAGCGTCCGTACGTAGTCGAAAGTATACCCTGAACGAATGGTACCTGCGACTTTTCATCCCTCTTACCGACAAAAGCCACCCGTTCGGCAGCGAGATGCAACGACAACTCCGTGTCCGTATGGCATGTTTCGGAGCCTTCTCGCAGGTCAACGTCGCCCAAGAGGACATGAGCCCGGTACGATCGAACCACACGGGAACACCATGCCGCCGACATCCGAACCTCGCGAAAGCATGGAACGCTTGGGTACAATGGGCACCATGCAGACATGGGCTGTCGATACACCCGGAAGGACACGCACATGGATTCCCACAACCCCGACACGGCACGCGACGAGGTACCCGCCCGCGATACCGCCCGCCGTATCCTCAACCTTCTGTTTATCCTCAATTCCTCGGCAACGCCCCTGACGACCGAGCAGATCGTCTCCGATTCCGATTTGGGATACGGCTCCGCAAACCGGGCATCCGACCTCAAGAAATTCAAGCGCGATCGCGAAAAGCTCGCGGAGCGCGGCATACACGTCATCGAGGTCCGCGAGGCGGGCTCCCAGCTCAACGAGGAGAGTTCGTGGGCCATCGATGCCGAAACCACCTATGCCGCGGCGGGATCCATCACCAGAGCCGACGCGGAGGCCCTGCTCTGCGCCGTCGACGAATGCCTCGCCCGCGACGAGGTCCCTTTTCGCCAGGGCCTACTCGGCATCCGTCGTAAGCTGCACCGCCTGATCGACCCGATCGCCGATGACGACGAGCCGATCGTGCCGGAAGACGCGAACGGGCGACGTGGAGCCGAAGCCCTATGGAGCGCCTTCGTTCTCAAACGCAAGATCCGCTTCACCTACCTCGATGCAAAGGGGCGCGAAAGCACCCGCATGTTGGAAGTCTGGGGCATGTTCATGCAGGGGGGTCATACGTATTTCGTCGGCCTCGACGAGCAGAGCGGCGGTGTGCGCACGTTCCGTGACGACCGGATCGTGCGCGCGTGGCGGCCGACCGGGCACTACACCATCCCACCGTGGTTCGATATCAAAAGCTATCTGTTCCTACCCTTCGATCTGGCCGCCGGCATGGCGACACCCGTGAGCTTCGCGCTGCGTGGCGACTGCACGCATGACGAGGCGGAAGTCCTGACGCACGGCCGAGGCGACCTCGACTATTCGGACGCGGATTCCTGCTGGCGCTGGACCGTCAAAGCGCGGGATCTGCAGGCTGCCGCCGCGTTCGCCCTCTCCCACCACGACGTCATCGTCGCCCCGCTCTCCCCGAAACGCCTGGTCGACACATGGCGCCACCTGATCGGAAAGGCGGTCGAAGCCCATGCCTAAACCCTCGAAGCTCACCGCCGACCGTATGGTCGACGCCGGCATCCACCTGCTGGAAGCGCTCTCGGCCGCTCCGGACCACGTTCTCGATCAGCACGAGGCCGCCCGTATCATCGGCCTCACACCCGATCAACTCCCCGAGGTCATCGACACGCTCGGATCGCTCGCCGACCGCATGAGCGGCGCACGGGCGGTCATCGAGATGACGGAGACCCATGTGCGCGTCCAGGGAAACGCCGCGCTGTTGCAACCGCTGCGCCTGAGTGTCGAGGAGGGCATGATCGTCGAGCATATGCTCGATATGCTCCGCCTCGATGATTCCACGAAGACCCGCATCAGACGCGGCATCATGGGTGACGACGACCGAGGCGAACGGGGCGACGATATCGCAGAGACGTCTCGCTACGGAACATGGCTCACCGGAATCCGCGAAGCGATCGACGATGGCATACGCTGCGCGCTGACGTATCGCTCGCTTACCGACGATACCGCGCGCACGCGGACGATCGACCCCGTGCGTCTCGACGAAGAGCGAGGGGTGTCGTACCTCATCGCATGGGATGTCGAGCGAGATGAGGAGCGCCGCTACCGCCTCGACCGCATCCGCGACCTTTCGTTCACCGACGATTCGGTTGTCCCCCATACGGTGAGCGTTGAAAAGACCGCGGACAGCCTCAGGCGGACGGGATCCGTCGCCCATCTGCGCGCAGCCGACGAATCCACTATGCAGCGCATCGACTGGGCGGGTGTGGGGCATATCTCCCCGCAGCGCGATGGGAGCTACCTGTTCGACGTCCATTATTCATCAAGCTCATGGCTCTACGACCAGGTGCTCGCCGCAGGCGGCGAACTGGCGATCGTCGAGCCGTCAGAGCTTCGCGCGGGACTCGCCACGTATGCGTCCACCCTGCTTGAGCAGCCTTCCGTCATCAAGGCATAGCTCCGCGTATGACGGCGTCGATAAAGAAGAAGCGCGCCGCGCGCAGATCGCACGTGGCGCGCTCGCGGATGCGTTACCGGTCGTGGGCGCGGCGCCAAAGCTCGAGATAGCGACCGACCTGGGAACTCTCGATACGCTGGTAGCCCGATGTGGGCAGCGAGTCGAGGAATTTCCTGCCGTACCCCTTGGTCACAAGGCGCGAATCGGCCAGCACGAGCACGCCGACGTCCGACGAGGTGCGGATGAGCCTGCCCGCCGCCTGCTTGACCTCGATGACCGCCTCGGGCAGGGCGTATTGCGCCCAAGCACGCTTCTCGCGTTGATTGCGCTCACATGACAACGGGTCGGTCGGACTCGAAAACGGCAACTTGGGGATGATGACACAGCGCAACGTATCCCCGGACGCGTCGAACCCTTCCCAAAACGCCTTGAGTGCGAACAGGGAGGACGATTTCTGTGAGATGAACCGTTCGCGTAGCTGGCGCGATGATGTCATCCGTTGTTGGCAAGCCAGCTCGAGGCCGGCGGCGGCAAGCTTGGGCTCCACACGCGCGTAGAGGTCCTCCATGTCACGCCTGTTGGTGAACAGGGTGAGTGCCGAACCCCCCATGGCAAGGTGCACGTCGACGAGCAGGCGTTCGAGTGTGTCGAGATAGGCGTCGCGATTGCGCGGGTCGGGAACGTCACCCGCGACGACCACCGTCATGTTCGCATCGAAGTCGTAACTCGAATCCAGGTGCAGGGCGCGCGACGCGCGAGCATCGAGGCGATCCAAACCGATAGCATGGTTGAAATGCGAGAAATTCCCTGCGATTGAAATCGTCGCCGAGGTGAAAATGGCCGTATGGACCTCGGGAAGCCATCTGGTCGCAAGCATATCGCCCACATCGAGCAATTCCGCGGTGAGCGATTCCCCGCCGGCGCGCAGACGCCTGTTCACCTGGAGGGAATAGACATAGCGGTCGTCGTTCCCCCGGGCGATAAGGTCGAGGGCGTCACGCATCTCGCCCAAGCGACGTGCCGCGTCGGCGGCGTCCACCACGAACTCGGGTTTATCCTGCGCGACCGCCTCGACCAACGAGGAGAGGTTCCTATAGGCCTCATCGAGCGCATCGATCGCCGTCAAAGCGGCAGGAAGGAAGTACTGCCAGCCCGCACTCGCACGCATCTCGGGACCGATCCAGATGTTGGCGTTATCGTAGCCGTCGGCACGGCCGCGGCGCGACAGCTCGCGCACCCCGTCGAACACCTCGGCCATGGCGAGCGATGCGCGCTGGACACTCGAAGTCGCCTTGGCCGACAGTCCCATATAGAGCGTGGCGGCGTCCGATCCCGCCAGATTGCGGATCAGCTGCCCCATCACACCGGAACGCTCGCCTCCAAGATGCTCGAAAAGCGATCGCGACTCGTCGGCGGACACCGTAACCGCCCATTGACGACGCGCCTCTCGTTCGACCGAGTGAGCCTCGTCGACGACCCAGTGGCGGATCGGCGGCAGGATCTTGCCATCGGCGGCGACGTTGCGGAACAGCAGGGAATGGTTCGTCACCACCACGTCGACACGGGCGGCGCGGCGGCGAGCCCCATGCACCAGACAGCGATCGGGATAGAACGGGCAGAGACGACGTGCGCATTCACGCGAGGATGTCGTCAGATCGGCACGATTGACGCTGCGCCACCGTATACCGAGACCGTCGAGATCGCCGGTGGGCGACTGGCACACGTATGCATAGATGACCGCGACGGCGGTGAGCGTATCCGCCGGATCGCGCGTGGTCGAGATCTCGGTCGTCGAACGGCTCATACGCTCGAGCTTACGCAGGCAGGGGTAGTGATCATAGCCCTTGAGGGCGCAAAACGTCAGACCGCCGTCGAGCTCACGAGCGAGCTTGGGCAGCTCATGGTACATGAGCTGGTCGGCTAGGTTATTGGATTTGGTGGCGATACCCACCGTCACGTCGTTGCGACGCGCCGCCTCGGCGAAGGGCACGAGATAGGCGATGGACTTACCCACGCCCGTTCCCGCCTCGATGACGCGATGGGTGCCCGTCGCCAAGGCATCGCGCACTTCGCACGCCATCTCGACCTGCTCAGCGCGCGGTTCGTAGCCCGGATACATCCGATTGACCAGATCTCCAGGTGCGTAACGGGCTCGAATCTCGTCTGCCGAAGGCATTACAAGGCCGGGCAACTCATCGGCGTCGATGCGCTCCTCGGGCGCCTGTGCGCGCAAGACCTCACTTCTGGCGGATACGAGCGAGAAATGGGCATCCGGGTCCTCGCCGGCAAGATAGGAGAAGATGGGACGGTAACTTCACGGCACGTCGGGATGCATGTCGGCAAGGCGCCGCATCAACCCGCGCGGCAAATCGGTGAGCGCGACGAGCAAGATGCGCCACACGCCGCACAACGCCTCGACATCGTCGATAGCGCGATGCGACACCGCGGCGCAGCCGAACAGCTCGGCCAGATCGGCAAGCTTATGCGAGCTCAAGCGAGGCAGCGCGATGCGCGAGAGGGCAAGGGAATCGATCCAGATGTCGCTGACGCGCACACCACCGCGCACCGCCTCGATAAACGAACGATCGAACGCCGCGTTGTGCGCGATGACCGGGCAGCCGCCCACGAACTCCTCGAGCGCCGCCACGGCTTCCTCGGGTGAGGGAGCATCCGCGACATCGACGTCGGTGATGCCGGTGAGCTGGACGATCTCGGGCGGGATCGGCATACCGGGATGCACGAACGTATCGAAGCGCGCGACGACCTCACGACCGCGCAAGCGCGCCGCGGCGATCTCGATCAGGCGGTTATCCTGCACGGACAGACCCGTCGTCTCGGTATCTAGCACGATCACGTCGTCCTCGATCACGCCGAACGTCCGTGTGCGAGCGCGTTCGGCAAGCGTTCGGTATTGCTCGATGACGAACTCGGGGGTTCCCGCCATCACCGCATCGGCCATATGGGTCACAGACTGGCTCCGTATCCTCTATCGCTCAGCGCGCGCGAGCGCAAGCTCGACCAGTTCAGCGCAGATATCCGTGAAATCGAGCCCCGCGTGGCGAACCTCGTCGGGGAACAGCGAGCTTTCCGTCATGCCTGGAATCGTGTTCGTCTCGAGGATCACCGGACCGCGCTCGCCGACGATGAAGTCGCTGCGTGAGATGCCGTAACACCCCAGCGCATCATGGGCCTCCTTTGCGAGCTTCTGGGCACGCTCGTAATCCGCCTCGGACAGACGCGCGGGAATACGATGGATGTCCTTCGGGTCGACGTATTTCACGCTCAGATCGTAGAAATCGACGTCATCCGGACAACAGATCTCGACGATCGGGAGCGCCGTGAGCTCATCGCCGCCGAACACGCCGACGGAAATCTCGGTACCCACCAGGCACTCCTCCACCAGGATCTTCGTATCGTATTCGAACGCCTGCCCGATTGCGGCGTCAAGGTCGGCGACATCGTCGACCTTGCTCACGCCGTAGCTCGACCCGTTGTAGGCAGGCTTCACGAACAGGTGGTTTCCCAGCTGCTCGACGATCGCCTCCGCATCCCACATCTCACCGCGCTCGATGGCCATGCCGCGCGCCGTGGGAATGCCGGCGCGCTCGTAGAGAACCTTGGAGAGTTCCTTGTCCATCCCGCAACCGCTTGCCAAAGCATCCGAACCGGTATAGGGGACACCGAGGTATTCGAGGATATGCTGGATCGTTCCGTCCTCGCCGCCTACGCCATGCAAGGCGATGAATGCGACGTCGTAGGAGCCGGCGCGCATATCATCGAGGAAGGTGGCGGTCGCAGGGTCGAGGATATCGACCCGACCGTATTCCGCCCTACGCAAAGCGTTTGCGACATTTGCGCCGGAGGAGAGCGACACGCCGCGCTCCGCAGACGTACCGCCTGCCAGTACGGCGATCTTCATGTCATGTCGCTGTATATCCGCCATGGCGTGCACCTTTCATCATGTTCGATCGTCACTTTGAGATGGTGTTCATCCCGTGGCCCGCGCACACGTCGTGCGGACCATGCAGTACCCTATTGTATAAGTATCTCGCTGGTATCTATTTGTGAAAGGCATGATATGGAGCGTTCCCACCGCACGCAGGACATTCGAACGCTGAGCCGCGACGAGCTCGCCGATGTGGTCGCCGAGCTCGGACAGCCCGCGTTTCGCACCAAGCAGCTCTGCGAATGGATTTTCACCAAACAGGCCACCTCGTTCGACGAGATGACCGATCTGCCCAAGAAGCTACGCAACCAGCTTGCCGAGCGATTCGCCTTCGGCGTCCCCACCGAGATCGCCAAGCAGGTATCCCGCGACGGTTCCCGTAAATACCTGCTCGAATTCGCTGATGGCACCTCAGTGGAAACCGTCGGGATGCCCTCGCGCAACAAGCTTTCGGTCTGCGTTTCCACGCAGGCGGGCTGCGCCATGGGGTGCGCGTTTTGCGCCACCGGTTTCAACGGGCTTTCCCGTTCCCTCACCGCCCGCGAGATCGTCGACCAAGTGCTCCATGTCGCACGCGACTTCGATGAGCGAGTCACGAGCGTCGTCTTCATGGGTCAGGGCGAACCGTTCGCCAACTTCGACGAGACCGTCGCTGCGCTGCGCATCCTCAACGACCCCGACGGCCTCGCAATCGGAGCACGCCATCTGACGGTCTCCACCTGCGGTGTCATCCCCGGCATCCGCCGCTTTGCCGAGCTTCCCGAGCAATTCACGCTCGCTATCTCGTTGCACTCCGCCGTACAGGCCACGCGCAACAAGCTCATGCCCGGTGTGAAGAAGTACACGCTCCCCCGCTTGCACGAGGCCATCCAGTTGTACGTCGAGAAGACCGGACGTCGTCCGAGCTACGAGTTCGCCATGATCGACGGCATCAACGATACGAACCCCGAGATGGAAGCGTTGATCGACTTCTGTCAGGGTACGCTGTGCCACGTGAACCTCATCCAGCTCAACGACACGCCCGGCAGCCTGATGAAGCCTTCGCCGATGAAAAAGGTCGAGACCCTGCAAAAGCGCCTGCAGATGCACGGCGTCGAGACGACGATCCGCAACTCCCGCGGCAACGACATCGATGCCGCGTGCGGACAGCTCAAGCAGCGTCATATGCACCTGTAACCCAATCGCATCACATACGGTAAAACCCTGTCTCGCATTTTCGCTAGACAGGGTTTTTATTGATTATTATTAATTTAATATATGAGTATTAATATCCTATATTACTCCACTGGTTAGAGACCCACTCTTGGTTGATTTTGGGATTCTTAGTCATTTGAGCTGTACGGACGGCAACGTCCTCGGTCATATCCCCAACTTTACGCTTGGATGTCTGATAGACGTCCTGAGCGCCGCGAGTAATCCTTCCCCTCAGCTCAGGATCCGTTGCAACCTTGTAGCCGACTGCGATACCGGCAACAACGGCGATACCCGACAACACGATACCGACAACGCTAGGCTTCATCGTTCAACTCCTCATCTTCGTTGTTGCGAACGACCTGTTCTAGAATCTGTGCAAGCTCATCCTCATCCTTGAACTCGATCTCGATTCTATTCTTACCGCGGGACGATTTGACACGAACGTTCGTATTGAGGGCCTGGCGAAGAATGCGTGCAGCCTTCTTATATGACTGGGGTAAAACCG
>CAZRPL010000002.1:0-129884 GCA_964602045.1 uncultured Collinsella sp.
TCGATGACGCCCGACTCGCTCATCTCGAGGTAGAGGTCGGTACCCTCGCGCGTGCGCTCGCCGACGCCCGTGAAGACCGAGGTGCCGTTGTGCTCCTGCGCGAGGTTGTTGATGAGCTCCTGGATGAGGACCGTCTTGCCGACGCCGGCACCGCCGAACAGACCCGTCTTGCCGCCGCGGATGTAGGGCTCGAGCAGGTCGACCGCCTTGATGCCGGTCTCGAAGATCTCGGTCTTGGTCGTGAGCTCGTCGAAATGCGGCGCCGCGTGATGGATGGGATAGTACTCCTCGATCTCGGGCATGGGCTTGCCGTCGACCGGCTTACCCAGCACGTTCCAGATTCGACCGAGCGTTCCGGGACCGACGGGCATCTGCATGGGCTCGCCGGTGTCGACGGCGGGAATGCCGCGCGTCAGACCGTCGGTGGAAGTCATGGCGACCGTACGGACGACGCCGCCAGGCAGCTGGCTTTCGACCTCGAGGACGGTGCTCACGTGTCCCATGGGCGTCTCGGCCTCGACTGTCAGGGCGTTGTAGATCGCCGGGACCTGACCGTCGAACTTGACGTCGACGACGGGACCGACGATGCGGACGATACGCCCCTCGCCCGCGGTATGGTGGATGACGGCATCCTTGATGTCGTTCATATCGGTGCTCGTTGCCATTGCTACTCCTCCAATGCAGAGGCTCCGCCCACGATCTCGTTGATCTCGGTGGTGATGGAAGCCTGGCGAACACGGTTGTAGGTACGGTTCAGCGTCGCCACGATCGCCGTCGCGTTCTCGGTCGCGGAGTGCATCGCCTTGCGGCGGGCACCCTGTTCGGAAGCGGCGGAATCGATAAGCGCCTGGTGGATGACGGTCAGGACGTACGAGGGCACGAGGCCGCCCAGCACATGGGAGGCGGAGGGCACGAAGCTGAACGACGAGGAGACGCGCTCGGGCGCATCGCTCTCGTTGCGGCGCGGACCGCGCGCGAGCGCGACGGCCTCGGTATCGAGCGGAAGCAGGCGCTCCACGCGCAGCTCCTGGTCGACGCGGTTGCGCGCATGATGGTAGACGAGCTCGACACGATCGAGGTGCCCCTGAGCGTACCCGTCGCAGATATAGCTGGAGATCATGCGGGCCTGCTGCAGCGTCGGGTCGGCGGACGACCCCTCGAAGTGCATGACCCGGTTGGGGTTCTGCGCGAAGCAGTCGCTCACCTTGCGACCGCAGGTGATGATCTCGCACGCGACGCCGGAACGGGCGCATGCCGCCGCGATCTTGTCGGTTGTGCGCTCAACCAGAACGTTAAAGCCTCCGGCAAGACCGCGATCGGACGCGATCGCCACGACGAGGACGCGTTCCTCCTTATCGTGGGTGCGCAGCAGCGGGGCATCGCCCGCCGCATCGGTGTCTTGGGCGACCGTCAGCATGACGTCGGTCAGGGCCTTCTTGTAGGGCTCCGCGCCGTACGCACGATCGAGGGCTCGACGGATCTTCGCCGTCGAGACCATCTCCATCGTGCGCGTGATCTGCTTCGTGCTCGTGACCGAAGTGATTCGCTTTTTTATCTCGCGAAGGTTGGCCATGGAGCTTAGCTCTCCTCGGTTCCGCCCTCAGGCGTTGCGGCCTGGGTGGCGTGATTGCTTGCGAACTCGGACTTGTAGTCGGCGATCGCCTGCGTGAGCTCCCGATCGAGGTCGCCCTCGATCTTCTCGGTGCGAACGCGGTTCAAAAGCCTGCCGTAGCTGTTGTTCATGTACTGGATCAGGCCATCGCGGAACTCGAGCACCTGCGAGATGGGCAGATCGTCGATGAAGCCCTTGTTGCCCGCGAACAGGGCGACGACCTGCTCGGCGACGTCGAAGGGCTTGAAGCGGGACTGCTTGAGCAGCTCGGTCATGCGCGAGCCGTGCGTCAGCTGCTTCTGGGTCGCGGCATCCAGGTCGCTGCCGAACTGGGCGAAGCCGGAGAGCTCCTGGTAGGACGCGAGGTCCAGACGCAGGTTGCCGGCAACCTGCTTCATGGACTTGATCTGGGCGGCACCACCCACGCGCGACACGGAGATACCGACGTCGACGGCGGGGCGCTGGCCCTGGAAGAACAGGTCGCTCTGCAGGTAGATCTGGCCATCGGTGATGGAGATGACGTTCGTCGGGATATAGGCCGACACGTCGCCGTCCTGGGTCTCGATGAGCGGCAGCGCCGTCATGGAGCCGTAGCCGTTGGCCTCGGAGAGCTTGCAGGCGCGCTCGAGCAGGCGGGAGTGCAGGTAGAAGATGTCACCGGGGTACGCCTCGCGTCCGGGCGGACGACGGAGCGTCAACGACATCTGACGGTATGCGACGGCCTGCTTGGACAGATCGTCGTAGATGATCAGGACGTGGCCGCCGGGGTTCTCGGCGCTCGCCGGCTTACCGTCGGCGCCGTTGTACATGAAGAACTCGCCGATCGCGGCGCCGGCCATAGGCGCGATGTACTGCATCGGCGCGGACTCGGCGGCGGTGGCGGACACGATGACCGTATAGTCGAGGGCGTGGTGCTCCTCGAGCGTCGCGCGGATGTTGGCGACCGTGGACGCCTTCTGGCCGATCGCGACGTAGATGCAGACCATGTCCTTGCCGCGCTGGTTGATGATCGCATCGATGGCGATGGCGGTCTTACCGGTCTTGCGGTCGCCGATGATCAGCTCGCGCTGACCGCGACCGACCGGGATCATCGAGTCGATGGCGAGCAGGCCGGTCTGCACGGGCTCGCACACGGGCGTGCGGTCGATGACGCCGGGGGCCTTGAACTCGATGGGACGATAGTGGGTCGTGTGGATCTCGCCGAGGCCGTCGATGGGCTCGCCGAGCGGGTTCACGACGCGACCGAGCATGGCGCGGCCGACCGGGATGTCCATGATATGGCCGGTCGTGCGGCACTCGTCGCCCTCCTTGATGACCGAGACGTTGCCGAACAGGACGGCACCGACCTCGTCACGCTCAAGGTTCTGGGCGAGTCCGAAGACCGTCTCGCCGGTCTCGCTGCTCTTGAACTCGAGCAGCTCGCCGGCCATGGCGCTGCGCAGGCCGGACACGCGGGCGATGCCGTCTCCCACCTCATCGACGAGGGAGACTTCCTGCGTGTCGACGACCGCGTTCAGCGAATCGAGTTTCTCCGCGAGGGCCTGGGCGATGGTCTGGGCGGTAATGATCTCAGCCATTGCTGGCCTCACCTCCTTGGAATAGCTGGACGCCACCGAGCGTCTTGCGCGCGGCGCGCAGCTGGGTCTTGACCGAGACGTCGCGACGCTGGCCGCGCGCCTCGAGCACGATGCCGCCGATGATGGACGGATCGACCTGCTCGATGAGGGACACGCGGCGGCCGAGCTGCTCCTCGCACATCTTCGTGATCTGCGCGCGCAGCTCGTCGTCGAGCTCGACGGCGGTCGTGACGGTCACGCCCACGACATCCGCGTCATCCTCGGTCATGGCGCGATAGGTCTCAGCCACCTGCGGCAGCAGGTCGAGCTGGTCGCGCTCGACCATGGTCTTGACGACCGCCAGGACCTCGGGGCTCGCGTTCGACAAAGCGTCGAGCGCATCAAGATCTGAGAACACGTGGCCCTCTGCCTTCGCCGCCTCCAACAGCGAGCGGGCGTAGGTCTCGAGGATCCTGCTCTCCCTACGGCTAGTCGGCATTCAGGCTACCTACCTCTTTGATGTAGCGCTCGATGAGACGACGCTGCTCGCCGTCTTCGTCCAGGGTCCTCTCGACGATCTTGGACGCGACGGACACCGAGAGGTCGGCGATGGTGCCGGCGGCTTCGGCGTACAACGAACGGCGCTCGTCCTCGGCGTTAGCACGGGCCTTGGAGATGATCTCCTCCGCCTCGGTGTGCGCCGCGGCGATGATGCGGGCGCGTTCGTGTTCGGCGTCCTGACGCGCCGCGAGCACGATCTCGGCGGCCTGACGACGCGCGTCGGCGACGAGCTCGTCGGACGCGTGACGGTCGTCGATGGCCTTCTGCTTGGTGCGCTCCGCCTCCTCGAGGCTGTCGGCGATCCGGCGGCTGCGCTCGTCCATCATCGTCAGGACCTTGGGCCAAGCCACCTTGGCAAGCACGACCCAGATGATGAGGAAGGCGATGAGCGCCGGGATGAACTCCGCCATGTTGGGGATGAGGATGGCCGGGCCACCAGCGGACCCCTCGGCGAACGCCGGCATCGGGGCCGCTAGCATCGCACACGCGACGGGCACGGCTGCTCCGGCAGCACGATTGAGTAACTTCATGTTCCGCTCCTTACTCGACACGATGCGCGAGCAATTAGGAGATCAGCGTGACGACGAAGCCGATGAGGCCGAGCGCCTCGGTGAACGCGGACGCCAGGATGAAGACGGTGAACGCGCGACCCTGGACCTCGGGCTGGCGAGCCATAGCGCTCGTGGCGCCGAACGCGGCGAGGCCGATGGCCAAGCCGGCACCGATAACACCGAGACCGTAACCGATAACTCCCACAATTCCTCCTTTGTCGTGCGCCTTGTGGCGCAGGATACCCTTATATTCGACAGGGCCGGAAAAGCCCGGCCCGAGTCAACGGAACAGATCGCCGATCAGTGGCCCTCGGCCTCGGCGATTTGGATGTAGACCGCAGCGAGGACCGTGAAGACGTACGCCTGGACGAACGCGACGATGAGTTCGACCGCGTAGATGATGAGCAGGATGGCGAGCCACGCCAAGCTCGGCAGCGCCCCGAGCGCGTTCATGGCGCTGAAATGCTCGAGCAGCGGCTCGGCGAACAGCGTCGCCATGATCGAGAACGAACCCATGACGATGTGACCGGCGAACATGTTGCAGAACAGACGGATGGCCAGCGTGATGGGACGCAGCAGCAGCGAGAAGACCTCGATAACCCACACGAACACGTTCATGGGGAACATCACGCCCGCCGGAGCCAGGCTCTTGATGTACCCGATCACGCCGTGCTTCTTGCACCCGAAGTACACGAAGTAGATGAACGTGACGAGGGCGAGGGCCGCGGTGCAGCCGATCGCACCCGTGCCGGGCTTGCAGCCGGGGATGAGGCCGATGAAGTTGTTGACGAGGATGAACAGGAAGATCGTCGCCAAAAATGGGAAGTGGCGGCGCCACTCGGTACCCACCACGCCCTTGGCGACGTCGTCCTGGACGTACTCGATCAGATACTCGACGCCGTTGACGAACACGCCGCGCGGAACGAGCGTCTGACGTTTGATGAAGACGAGCATGATCGCCGCGAACACGAGCGCAGCGACGAGCAGCCACACCGAATACTGCGTGAGTCCGGCTCCCAAACCGCCCACGACGGGCATCGAGGAGAACTCCGAGACCAGATGGTTGATCTCTTCGGGCAGCTTGGAAAACGCGTCCAAGGTTCCACCTTCCTACGGTCGCCGGCGACGCCGGTGCCAACGACTTAATCCGTTTTCGCGATGACCGCGATGGCGACACCGATCCAGCATATGAAGAAGCCGGACAGCTCGCCCGCGACGAACGCGACCAACGCCCCGGGTGATAGCAGGTGCACCACGACGACACCCACGAACAGGATGACGAACGAGGCACCGACGCCCACCATGCCCTTGACCATGCTCGCATCGCACCGTCGGCGCAACACGGGCACGATAGCCAGAAGCAACGGAACGAACGCGAACAGGCCCAGAAGGACACCGACGGCGAGCGCCGGCCCATGCGCGGCAAGATCGAATGCGGGCGCAGGGTCGAACTCGGACATCGGGCTCCCTTCCCGGCGCTGCGCCCCTTGCCGAAACAAGGTACGCGAACGTCGTGTGACTAGTATAGGCAACGAATCCGAAAATTCAATGCGATGTAACAAGCGGACACAATGCAAGCGTACCAGAGAAAACTGCCTGATAACGAGCGGGAGCTGCACTTACCGTGTACCGAAAATGCGATCGCCCGCATCACCCAGGCCCGGCACGATGTACGCATCGTCGTTCAACCGTTCGTCAACCGAACAGGCGAAGATGCGGACATCCGGATCGGCGCGAAGCACGACGTCGAGCCCTTCGGGCGCGGCGACGATGCACAGGAAGCGGATGTCGCGCGCACCCTGGCCGCGCAGGTACTGCAGAGCCGCGGCCGCCGAGCCGCCGGTCGCCAGCATGGGGTCGACGACCAGGCACACGCGCCGGCCGATCTCCTCGGGCAGCTTGGCGTAGTACTCATGGGGCTCATGCGTCACCTCGTCGCGGTACATCCCCAGATGGCCCACGCGCGCAGCGGGGATCAGGTCGAGCACGCCGTCGACCATACCCAGCCCGGCGCGCAGGATGGGAATCACGGCGAGCTTGCGGCCGGCGATGCGCTCGGCATCCATCTCGCACAGCGGCGTCGTGATGCGCACCGGCTCGACCGGCAGGTCGCGCGTAGCCTCGTAGCACTCGAGACGCGCGAGCTCGCGCACCAAGTCGCGGAACTGCTTGGTGCCGGTGTGCTCGTCGCGCAGGATGGACAACTTGTGCTTGACGAGCGGATGGTCGACCACCGTCACCCGTGCGCTATCGAATCCATGTGCCATATCGTATGACCTCCTTATAACCGAAAAAGCGCCCGGACGCCCTCAGCGGACGGTCCGAGCGCCATGCATCGGGCATGTCCAGTCTAGTCGAGCGCCATGACCTTCGCGACACGGTCGGCGTGGCGACCCCCCTCGAACTCCGTGGTCAAGAACACGCGGATGATCTCCTCGTTGACCGCGGGTTCGACGAAACGGCCCGACAGGCACAAGACGTTGCCGTCGTTATGGCGACGGAACAGGTCGGCGAACTCGGGCGTGGTGATCGAGGACGCGCGGATACCGGCGACCTTGTCGGCAGCGAGCGCCATCCCGATACCCGTGCCGCACACGAGGATGCCGCGATCGGCGGTGCCGTCGGCGACGGCATGGGCGACCAACGCGGCATAGTCGGGATAATCCACACGGTCATCGGAATCGGGCCCCATATCCATGACATCGAGCCCGAGCTCGGTCGCAAGGTAATCCACGAGAATCTGCTTCTGTTCGAATCCGGCATGGTCTGAGGCGATGGCGACGCGCATGATATGGGTCCTTTCAGCTCGCTGGTGTCGGGGCGGATGGTGCCCTACCTCACTCTATCACGGTTCGGGTCCGCGACACCGCATCGCGCCAGCCGGCAAGATAGCGCGCGGTGTCCTCAGGGTCTCCCCGCGGCTCGAACCGCCTGCCGTAGGCATGGTTCTGCAGAAGCTCCTCACGGTCCTCCCAATATCCGACGGCAAGACCCGCAAGGTAAGCCGCGCCGAGCGCCGTCGTCTCGACGGAGTCCGTCTGGACGACCGGGATGCCGAGCAGGTCGGCTTGGAACTGCATGATGAACTCGTTGCGCGAGGCGGCGCCGTCGACCGACAGGCCACCGAGCGTCATATGGGAATCGGCTTCCATAGCGCGCAGCACGTCGTGGCTCTGATAGGCCATGGACTCGCATGCCGCACGCACCAGCGTGGCACGGTCCGAGGCGGCCGTCAGACCGGCGATGAGGCCGCGGGCGGTCGGATCCCACCAGGGCGCCCCGAGACCGCTGAACGCCGGCACGAGGTAACATCCCGCGTTGTCCTCGACCGACTGCGAGATCTCGGCGGTCTCCGCGGCGTCCGCGATGATACCGAGCTTGTCGCGCAGCCACTGGATGACCGATCCCGCGTGGAAGATCGATCCCTCGAGCGCGTAGGAGATCGCACCGCCCTCCGCGATCCCGATCGTCGAGATCAGCCCGTTTTCCGAGCGGACGATCTCGTCGCCCGTGTTCATGAGCATGAAGCAGCCGGTACCGTAGGTGTTCTTCGTGTCGCCGCGCTCGAAGCAGCAGTGTCCGAACAGCGATGCCTGCTGGTCGCCCGCCACACCCGTGATGGGCGGCATATGGGTCATGACCTCGCTCGACACATGCCCGAAGTCCCCGGAGCTCCACCTGACCTCCGGCAGCATCGAACGGGGAATCCCCAGCATGTTCAAAAGCTCGTCGTCCCAATCGAGCGTATGGATGTTGAACAGCATCGTCCTGCTCGCGTTGGTGTAGTCCGTCGCGTACACCGCACCGCCGGTGAGGTTGTAGATCAGCCAGGTGTCGATGGTGCCGAACATGAGCTCCCCGGCCTCGGCGGCCTCGCGGGCGCCGCTCACGTTGTCCAGCACCCATTTGATCTTCGTCGCCGAGAAGTACGGATCGGGTGTCAAGCCGGTCTTGTCGCGAATCACGTCTTCATGGCCCGCCTCGATCAGCTCGTCCACGATCGAGGCGGTGCGGCGGCACTGCCACCCGATCGCGTTATAGATGGGCTGCCCGCTGTCGCGATCCCACACCACGCAGGTCTCGCGCTGGTTTGATATGCCGAGCGCGGCGATCCGATCGGAATGGATGCCGCTTTTGAACTGCACCTCCGCCATGACGGCGATCTGGGACGCCAAGATCTCCATCGGATCCTGCTCAACCCACCCGGGGTGCGGGTAGCTGACCGATATGGGCTTGGCGGCGCACGCGACGATGTCGTCGTACTCGTCGACGATCAGCGCTCGGACGGACGTCGTCCCGGAATCGAGCGCCATGATATAGCTGCTCCCCTGCACCGGATATGCGCCTTCGGAAAGGGTGAGATCGACGAGGCTGATGGACATCGGGCATCTTCCTTCACTGGGAATCGGATTCGAACACCGAGCGGATACGTTCGTCTGGCAGGGCGCCGTGACGCAGGATCTCGAGCTCGCCCTCCAGGCACGACACGATGGTCGACGCGTCCCGACACGGGGTCGGGCCGCCATCGATCGCGATATCGACGCCGGCGAGGATGCGCGGCTCGACCGCATCGAACGAGATGGGCGCGGGAGCGCCGTGCGTGTTGGCGCTCGTCACCGCCAAGGGCGACCTGCACATGTGGACGAGCGCACGAATGGTGGGCGAGGCGGAGGCGCGCAGTGCGATCGTACCGTCCGCCGCCTGCATGAACGCGGGGACGCCGGGCGCGGCGCGCACGATGAGGGTCAACGCTCCCGGCCAGAATTCCTCGGCCAGGCGGCGCGTCCGGGGCGTGATGTCGACACCGTATTCGTCAAGCGCCTCGGGACCGCCCACAAGCCACGGCACCGTCTGGGCGATATCGCGACGTTTCAGCGAAAAGATGCGGCGGTACCCGCTGCCCTCGGGCGGAGGCCCGTCGCACGCGGCGTACGCCGCCACCGACACGCCGACGCCGTAGACGGTCTCGGTCGGAAGAAGCGCCAAGCTCCCTGCGCGTAGCGCCATGGCGGCATCGCATGCGGCGAGAGGATGTGGGCACGCATCGCCTGCCACCCGATAGATTCGCTGCATGCCGATCCCTTCGCGCATAGGAAACAAAACGTTTTACCGCGGCGGCGTCACGCTACGGTTCACAGCATTGTCTCACGTCGCGCGCCACCGCGGCGCCGCGGTTCATACCCACCGGATAAACGGGAAACTGCATTCGGCAAAGGGAGCCGGATGTGCGCAAACTGTGCGCCGGGAGCGGCGATACGGGAGAGCCCTCCGGGGGCCGAACCTATCCCTGCACAAAACGGCGACGTGCGGCGGCAACAGCCGCCTCGGGTAC
The DNA here is from genome assembly GCA_964602045.1 of uncultured Collinsella sp. Taxonomy (GTDB): domain Bacteria; phylum Actinomycetota; class Coriobacteriia; order Coriobacteriales; family Coriobacteriaceae; genus Collinsella. Next base: position 9,613 of record CAZRPL010000002.1, read on the forward strand.
GCGCGCCAAGATGAACCGTGGACGCCCCGGCAGGTCCCGGGCGATGCGGACGTCCTCGAAGCCCGCCGCGCGGCAGATCTCGGCCGCGGCATCGAGCGTCGTCTCGTGGAGCTCGCAGGCGAGCAGACCGTCCGAGCGAAGCATGCTCGGTGCGGCGTTGACCAGCCTCCGGAATATGTCCAGCCCATCGGCGCCGCCCTCAAGCGCCAGCCGCGGTTCATAATCGGCGACCTCACGGGGAAGTTCCCGCATCACATCCGTCGGGATATAGGGAGGATTGGACACCAGCACATCGAACGTCCCCCATTCGGTCTCGCGATCGAGCGGGGACACGAGATTACCCTCGCGCACATCGACGACGTCGGGCGCGACACCGAGGGCGTCGCGATTCCGGCACGCCAGCGCCACGGCGCGCGGCTCGATATCGATCGCGACGCACGTCACGAGACCGGGCCGCTCGACGGCGAGCGACAGCGAGATGCAGCCCGTGCCGCAGCCGACCTCGAGCACGCGCGCGACGCGCGGCCCCTCGGCATCGGCCGAGGTGCCATCGTCGGGCATCTCCTCCTCGACGTCATCGGCATCGTCGGCATCCGCCTGCGGTCCACCCTCCTCCGAACCATCGGCGTCATCGCACTCGGCAGCCTGCTGTTCCTCGGCGCGACGCGCTGCCTCGACTTGCTCGTTCCACGGCAACACGGTCCGTTTCCGAGCGCCCAGGCGCCCGGAGTCCCCCAGCACCTCCCGGTCGAGGAACGTCAGGACCTCCTCGACGAGCACCTCCGTCTCAGGACGCGGGATCAGCACGCCCGGTTCGCAGGCGATTTCGATGGTGCGAAACGAAGTATCACCCACGATGTACTGCAGCGGCTCCCCTTTCGCGCGGCGGACGACGGCGCGGTGCATGCGTGACAACTCGTCCGCGGATAGAGGCTTCGCGTAGTCCATATACAGCTGGATGCGCTTCAATCCCGTCACGGAGCACAGGAGCCACTCGGCGGACACCCTCGGGTTCTCGATTCCCTTGGACTCGAGATATCCATTCGTCCAATCAAGGCAACGCTTGATGGTCCATGTCTCGTCCATGATCCGCTCCCTCAACACCGGCCGTCGTTTCCAAGCGATTCTATACCACCGGGCGCGTGCGTCCGCCGCCAACGACAAATTGCAGCTTAGAGGGGCCGAATCGACGCTTTCGACCCCACTGTCCGACCAGAGGGCCGAAATGCCCCGACGATTATCCGACATCGCCGCGACAATGCGGCGAAAGAAATGTCGTGCAGCACCCCCGATGCAGCAGCATCGCTCCACATGAAAACGCCCCCGTCGCCTGAGCGTCGGGGGCGAGAGGATGCCGGTGGGGCGAATCCCCGCATCACGCGTGGACGGCGACGGTCAGATCGTCGCGGACCTGAACGCGACCATCCGCAAGCAGCTGTACCACGTGCGGATAGAGCTCGTGCTCGATCTCGTGGATATGGGACTCGAGGGTATCGACGTCCCAGCCCTCCTCCACCGCCAGCGCGCGCTGCGCGATGATGGGACCCGCATCGTAGGCGGCATTGGCGAAGTGCACCGTCACGCCCGTGACCTTGACGCCGCGCTCGTATGCGTCGGCGATCGCATGCGCGCCGGGGAAGCTCGGCAGCAGCGCCGGATGCAGATTGACGATACGGTTGGGGAAGGTCGCGAGCAACGGGGCGCGCACCATGCGCATGTAGCCCGCCATGATGACGTATTCCACGCCGTGGGCCAACAGCTCGTGCGCGATGACCTCGTCGGCCGCGATGGGATCGGCGTAGACCTCCTTGGAAAGCGTGAGCGTCTGGATGCCCGCCTCCTCGGCGCGCTTGAGGCCGTACGCGGAGGGACGGCTCGACACCACGAGCTCGATCGAGGCGTTGAGGGTGCCGTCGGCGATGCGATCGATCAACGCCTGAAGGTTGGTGCCGGAACCGGAGATGAGCACACCGATCTTGAGAGGCTCGAGTCCTCCGGCCTCGCGGGTGGCGGCGCGGGCCGCCTGGATCTCGTTGCTGTCGACGACGTGAAGCTCCTCGTCGGCGAGATCCGGCGACTCCATGGCGTTCTTGACCGCACGGGCCAGCTCGCCATCGACGTTCGCGTTGAAGAACGCGTCGCTCGGCAGGGCCTCGGGCGGCAGACCGGCCTCCTCGACCAGCTTACGGTACTCGTCGCTACTGCTCATCGGAGTACACCACCTTGCCGGAGCCGGACACGCAGGTGCCCACGCGGAACGGGCGCTCGCCCATCGCGGTGAGCTGCCCGACGATGCCCTCCTCGTCCTCCGGGGCGCAGATGATGCACAGGCCGACACCCATGTTGAAGGTCTTGCAGGCCTCGTTGGGAGCGAGCTCGGCCTGATCGGCGATATAGGTGATGACGGGCGGTACGTCCCAGCCCATCTCGGAACCGTCGCGCGTCACCACGGCGTCGACGTCGTCGGCGAGCGCACGGTTGAGATTCTCGGTGATGCCGCCGCCGGTGATGTGGGCGAGCGCGTGCACGGGGGCGCCGGAGCGCAGCAGGTCGAGCACGGGCTTCACGTAGATGCGGGTGGGCGCGAGCAGCGCGTCGGCGAGATTCAGACCGGGCGCGACCTCGATGCCCTCGAGCTCGATCTTCTTGGCAGCGGCCTCGGGCGTACCGGGCACGACACCATCCACGCCGATGACCTTGCGCACGAGCGAGTAGCCGTTGGAGTGGACACCGGTCGAAGGCAGGCCCAAGATGACGTCGCCGGGACGCACGTTCGCGGGGTCGAGCATCTTGGGACGGTCGACGACGCCCACGGCGAAGCCGGCAAGGTCGTAGTCGTCCGGGCGCATGACGCCGGGGTGCTCCGCCATCTCGCCACCCACGAGCGCGCAACCCGAGAGCTTGCAGCCGTCGGCGACGCCACGCACGATCTTAGCCATATGCTCGGCCTCGATATGGCCGATGGCGATGTAATCGAGGAAGAACAGGGGCTCGGCACCCGACGCGAGGATATCGTTCACGCACATGGCGACCAAGTCCTGGCCCACGGTCTCGTGACGGTCGAGGATCTGGGCGAGCACGAGCTTGGTGCCCACGCCATCGGTGCCGGAGATGAGGATGGGATCCTCCATGTCCTTGAGGGCGGCGGCGGAGAACAGGCCGCCGAAGCCACCGATGCCGCCGATGACCTCGGGCCGGTTGGTCTCGGCAACCATCTGCTTGATCGCATCGACCGCACGCCCACCTTCGGCGGTGTCGACGCCGGCGTCCTCATAGGTGACGTGCTTGGTGTTCTCGCTCATGCGCATCCTTTCGAAAGAACGTTCAACCTGCTCACCATGATAGCAGACCCGCTCGCCGCGGCAGGCGCACGCGGCGCGTGAAATCGGGTCGGACGTTTTTGCACATGGGCCAGCGCGAACGGTCGTCCATGTGCAAAGACGTCCAAGCCGATTCCACGCACCCTCCACCCGAGAGGAAAACCCGTTTAGGGTTCGGTTTTAGAGGCCTCTTCCGAGTAGACCGACCATCAGACGCGAAGAAACAGCAGGTGACAAGCTTGCCATATCACGCTCTACTCCGGCAGTCTCTTTAAAACCGAACCGCAGGCGGGAATAACGGCTCTGGCAGCATGGAAAGGCGGCAGATACTGACAAAAGAGACACATCAGGCAGTGGGATGGGATGCCTCCCAGCTGTGGTCGCGCTCCTTGGCCACCACGACGTCGCGGGGCAGCACGGGGGTCTCGGTCAGGCTGCAGGGATCGTAGGCGGGCATGAACTTGTCGCGCCCGAAGCTCGCCGGAATCGCCACCGGATACACCCCGGTGAAGCAGGCCGTGCAGTAGCCCCGCGCAGGGCACCCCTCACCTGCGACCTCACCGCAGGCGGGCAGGCACGCGAGCAGCCCTTGCACGGAGAGGAACGCCAGCGAATCCGCCCCGATGTAGTCGCGGATCTCGTCGACCGTCTTGTTCGCGCTGATAAGCTGTGCCTGCACGTCGGTATCGATTCCGTAGAAGCACGGCCACACGACCTCCGGCGAGTTGATACGCACGTGCACCTCGGCGGCGCCGGCATCCCGCAGCATCTTGACGAGCTGCACCATCGTGGTCCCACGGACGATGGAGTCGTCGATCACCACCAGGCGCTTGCCGGCGATGTTGTCGCGCAGCGGGTTGAGCTTCATGCGCACGCCCATCGCACGGAGCTCCTGCGTGGGCTGGATGAAAGTCCGTGCGACATAGCGGTTCTTGATCAGGCCTTCGCCGAAGGGGATGCCGCTCTCGCGCGCATAGCCCTCCGCCGGCGGCATGCCGGAATCGGGCACGCCGATGACCATATCGGCCTCGACCGGCGCCTCGCGCGCCAGCTGGCGACCCATGTCGTAGCGGCAGGCATAGACCGATTTGCCGCCCATGATGGAGTCCGGCCGGGCGAAGTAGACCTGCTCGAAGATGCATTCGGCACTCTCCGCCACCGCGGGCACACCCTGCTCTGATACCAGACCGTCGGCGGAGATGCGCAAGATCTCGCCGGGATGGATGTCGCGCACATAGCGCGCGCCCACGATGTCGAGCGCGCAGGTCTCGGACGCCACGACCCAGCCGGCGGCATCGGCCTCATCCGCTCCGGCGGCCGAATGGGTTGAAGGGAACACGTCCCCATCCGACCCATCGCCTGCGGAGAGCTTGCCGAGCACGAGGGGCCGGATGCCGTGCGGGTCGCGAAACGCGTAGAGCGCCTGCTCGTTGATGAGCGTCATGGCGTAGCCGCCACGGATGAGCTCCATGGTCTTGCGGATGCCCTCGCGCAGATGATGGGATTGCTGGGTGAAATACCCGATGAGCTTGGTGGCGACCTCGGAATCGGAGTTGGACAGAAAGGGAACGCCGAGCTCGACCAACTGGCGGCGCAGTTCATCGGTGTTCACGAGCGTCCCGTTGTGGGCGAGCGCCGTGATCACGTCGCCGATCGTGGAGAGATGCGGCTGAGCGGCCTCCCAGCTCTTGGCGCCCGCTGTACCGTAGCGCACGTGCCCCACCGCGAGCTGACCGGATAGCGACGACAGGTCGGCGTTGGAGAACACCTGGTCGATCAGGCCGAGGTCCTTGCGGACCATGACGGTGCCACCGTCGCCCACGGCGATGCCGGCGGATTCCTGCCCGCGGTGCTGCAGGGCCTTCAGGCCGAAATAGGTGATGCGGGCGACATCGCGCCCCGGCGCCCACACACCGAAGACACCGCATTCCTCATGAAGGGTGTCGTCACCATAGATCTCGTTGAGCATGGACCTTCTCGCTTTCCCGTCGACAACGCGCACATTATGGCATGCGGAGCATGCACGACGACGCCTTGTCGCGCACCGCCGCGGATTGTTAACGTGGTGCCGCGAAAAACGTCCGACCTGATTTCACGCAAGGCCGTACCCCGATTCGGTGAATGGGACGGGCGCGACAGGGTATGATGCGCCCATGCAGCTACGAAGGAGCGCGAAACACGTGAGCACCATATCCGACACCACGGCACGCAAGGACCCGGGTCTGCCCGGCAACGATTTGGATCCCAAGATCCAAACACCCGAGGAGCGCCGACGCATCCCGCGCCTCATCAAGATCTACGGCGTCCTCTGCCTGGTCAGCGGCATCGTCACGCTGCCGCTGACCGTCGCCCTCATCGTCGCCGTGGCGCTCGTGGTGGCACGCGATCCCTCGCAGCTCAGCGTGGCGCGCGACCCGACGCTCACGATCGTCGTGACCGCGTTGAACGTCCTGCTGTCGCTCGTGGGCTCTGTCCTGCTCATCCGCTTCGGCCGCTCGCTGCTCAAAAACCGCCGCCGTAACGCCGCGATCTGGTCCGAGGTCCTCATCGCCATCACCTTCGCGCAGGGCGTCATCTCCATCATGCTCGACGGTATCGGCCTGCAGCTCATCCAGCCGGCGATCCAGCTCGTCATCCTGCTGGCCATATCGGTCACCATCGACCCGTCGCTTCGCCAGGAACGCGACTTGCAACGCCGCCTGCAGGTCATGCAGGAGCGCGAGGCCGCCGAGGAGGGGATGCTCGGCCGCGACATCACCGGCGAGGGCTACATCAAGCTCAACTTCTTCAATCTGTTCTGGGTGTTCATGGTATGCAGCGTCATCGGGCTTATGCTCGAGATCATCTGGCATATGACCGTGGTCGACCCGGGCGTGTACCAGGATCGCGCAGGCCTTTTGTTCGGACCCTTCTCGCCCATCTACGGCGTGGGCGCGGTCCTCATGACGGTGGCGCTCAACCGCTTCTACCGCAAGAACTTCGCGATCATCTTCCTCGTGAGCGCCGTGATCGGAGGCACGTTCGAGTTCGCGGTGAGTTGGTTCATGCAGACCGCTTTCGGCGCGGTCGCGTGGGATTACACCGGCTCCATGATCTTCGGCGTGATCCCGGATCCCATCGCAGCCCTGTGCGACGGACGCACCTCGACCATGTTCGCGAGCATCTGGGGCATTCTGGGCCTCGTCTGGATCAAGCTGCTGCTGCCGCGCCTGCTCAAGCTCATCAACCTCATCCCCTGGAAGGCGCGCTACTCCGCCACGTCGCTGTGCGCCGTGCTCATGCTGGTCAACGCCGTCATGACGTTGCAGGCGCTCGACTGCTGGTTCGAGCGCGTGAGCGACATCGCCCCCAGCTCGCCGGTCGAGGAGTTCTACGCCGACCACTTTGACAACAGCTACATGGAGCACCGCTTCCAGAGTATGACGATCCATCCCGACAACTCCGGTCGTATGGACTCCGGGTCCGTCGCGCCGAAAGCGTAAATGTCCCAAAAAGGGCCGGGAGAAAATTGGGACATGGGAGACGGCGGGCGCGGGCGCTACGCCGGCAGTTCGGTCTCCGTGACGCACTCGTCCTTGAGCCGGCCGACGAGCACCTGCAGCGCATCGACCACATGCGGGCGGATGTCACCGCCGACGAGCACGAGCATGATGTCGTCACCTACGGCAAGCTCGCCCTCGTTGAGCCAAACGCGCACATATCCGATGCCGGGCATCGCGCGCGCCGCCGCCACGGCGGCCTCGACCGCACGCGCATCGTAGGAAAAGCGCATGCCCGCGACGCGCTCGCCCGGACGCAACCCACAAGGTTCCGCCTCCCGCCCGCGCACCTCGGACTTGGGCGTCGCGCGCACCGTGCCGTTGTGGATAAGATACATACCGCACAAAGGGGCCGACGGGTCGGCCTTGGCCTCGGCGAGCCAGGAGTCGATGGAGGGCACTTGGGGCATGGGGCTCCTTTCGATTGTGCGCCGTGGGAGCGAGGCGGGGCGGTCCGATGCACGCTCGCGCATCCTGGCGCTCCGCAGCCTCGAATCGCACCCGATTACCGCCGCGCGACCTCGGCATCCACGGACAGCACCATGACGGCGCGCGTGGTGCGCGGGATGATCTCGCCGGCGCATGTGACCAGACTCATGACCTTATCGGTCGTGGCGATGCGCTCCTGCGCGTCGGGTGTCTGCGCCTTGGCGTAGGCGTAGATGTCCTCGAGGTAACCCTGCAGCGACTCGCCCTCACCGGTGAAATTGGGCTTGCGGGCATCGACGTAGGTATCCTCGACCTGCGCGGTGAACATCGGCGTCAAGGTATAGGTGGCGTCGCGGGTGATGTAGTAGACCGTCTCGATCTTGTCGAAGTCGGCCTGGTTCGTGGTGTTGTCGATGACCTTGAGCATGGAGCCGTCGTACATATGATGCCCGTACAGCGTGGTCTGCTGGTCGATCATACCGGGTGCCTTATCGTCCATGTCCATGAAAATGGCACCCGATCCGTTGCCCGACAGGTCGAACAGCGTGGTGAGATACGTCGTGTTGTCATCCGTCTGGACGACCGGGTAGTTGACCACGGTCCCGGGGATATAGATCCACCCGACGACATCCGGATTGATCTCGGCGAGCGCGTCGAAATCGACGTCGGGCACGCCATCGCCCTCGTCGGACGAGACGGCATATTGCTGGAGCTCGGCGTAGGACTCCTGCGCCTGACGGTAGCCGATCTGCGCGGAGATGAAGATGCCCGCAGCGACGACGAGCAGGATGACGCCGAGGACGATAAGCACGAGTGAGAGCTTGGAGCCGCGTCCCGATCCACTCCCGGCGGCCTTATCCCGATGCCCGCGTCCGCCCCGGGGAGGCTCTCCGCCGCCCGAGATCGGACGCGGAGCTTGTTGGACGCGCATGGGCTCGACGGGGACCGGGGACGCATTCGCCTCGACAGCGAGCGCCGGCATGGACGCGGTGACGGATGCGCCGTCCTCGTCCACCTCGTCGCGATCGGCGCGCGGCGGGACCTGCCCCGCGCGCGCATACGGGGCGCCGGCCGTCGAAGGGCGGCCGACAGTGTGGACGGCAGGGACGACGGGGTCGGGTCGGGATGCATGTGGGGAATCGACCATGGGGGCATCGGGCTGTGGAGCCGGGACGCGCGCACGGGCGGCGGAGGTCGCAGCAGGAGTCCGCGCAGGGGCCGACACGCGCTTGGAGGACGACGCGATGGCGATCCACTGCTCGGTCGTCATGGGAGACACCGCACCCTGAACAGGCGTCTGTCGAGATGGCGAAGGCGGTTGCTGGGCATGAGGGGCGAAGCGCTTCCCAGCGGGACGGGGGGTCTCGCCAGGCTTGGGCGCCTCGGGAGGGCGGGAAAAACGGGCCCCTTGGGGGCGCCCGTCCGACGGAGCGGCGTCCGTGCGGACAGACGCGGCGAACCGGCGGCCGGCAGGGCGAGCGACCTCCCCACTATCCACATTGCCTACGGAGGCGGCGGGAGCGGCGAAATGCGTGCCGGCACGGACCTTCCGAGTGGGAAGCCCCGCGGCAGCACGCGCCGTCTCGGATGTGCTCGCATCGCCTGAGGGCGCACGGCCTATCTTGTCATCCAGCATGTCCCGATCCTCCGTCAGATTCGCGGTCGTGTACCAAGAGCCTTTTTCCGTATCGAACCGACGACGCGCCGCGCTTTGTTACGCCTCCGCCATCTCGCGCTTGAGATCCTCGACCACCGTGCGGTACTCGGGCAGGGTGGCACCCAAGATCTGCGTGGCGTAGATCGCCGCGTTCTTGGCGCCGTTGATAGCCACGCAGGCCACCGGCACGCCGGAGGGCATCTGCACCATGGACAGCAGGGAATCCAAGCCGCCCAAATCGCTCGTCTTCATGGGAACGCCGATGACGGGCAGCGGCGTGAACGCGGCGACGACGCCGCCCAGATGCGCTGCCTTACCGGCGGCGGCGATGATCACCTTGATGCCGCGATCGGCGGCGGAACCGGCCCACTCGTGCACCTTGTCGGGCGTGCGATGGGCGCTGGCGATGACCAACTCATAGGGAACGCCCAAGCGCTCAAGCTCGGCCGTGCAGCCCTCCATGGTGGGAAGGTCGGACTTGGAACCCATGATGATGCCCACGAGCGGAGTCTTGTCGGCGGTGTCTGCCATGATATACCTCCATGTTGAGAGCGGCGGCGGACGACGGCGCCCGTCCCTTTACTACGAACCATCCCAGTATAGCCGCGCCCGCGTGACGCGGCCCTGTATGCGCGGGATATCGGCTATTTCTTCTTATGCGGGCGCTTCTTGCGGGCCGTGTTCGACCGCCCGGTGGATCCACCTTGCTCCCGGCGCGAACGAACTGCATAGAACCCCGCGCCGAAAAACGCTGCAAGCACCACGACAAGCAGGTAGATAAACGGATTGGACGAGCTGGTTTGCTGCTGGACCGTCAGAATCGCAAGAAGCGCCTGATGCATGGATACCCCTTTCGTGTGTATACATGGAAAGTGTACCCAGACTGATGTGAACGGCATGAAATAACGTCTCGCGAAATCACGCCTGCCGTTTCCCACATCTTGGGATGATCGAGGACATTTAGGGGACGGTTTATCGAGAGATGTCGAGCGCTCGACATGTTCGAGCGCGTGATTGCGCAGGAAAGAGAAGGCTGCCTCCTCCGACTTACTCCCTCGAGTCCCACTAAACCGTCCCATGAATGAGAAATGGCGCGAGACAGATTTAGCGCGACATTACGTCTGACGTTTTCACGTAAATAACGGCGCGCTGCGGGAGGCCTCCCCGCAGCGCGCCGCGCGTCGCCAGTTGTCGCCCGTGCTAGATCTCGTACTGCGGCAGGTCCTGCAGCGCGATGACCTCCATGCCGGAGCCTTCGCCTGCGGCGTTCGCCTGCTCGACGGCCTCGACGGCAGCCACGAAGGCGTTGGCCGCAGACAGAGCGGTGAGACACGTCACGCCGCGACGCACGGATTCGGTACGCACGATGTAGCCGTCGCCGCGCGAGCCGGGACCGTACGGTGTGTTGATGACGAAGGCGATCTCGCCCGCGGCGATCATGTCACCCACGTTGGGATGCGGACCGCTGATCTTTTCCACAACCTCGCACTTCACGTTGCCGCCCGCCAGCACACGCGCCGTACCCTCGGTCGAGCAGATCTCGAAGCCCAGGTAGCGCAGGATACGCGCGAGCGACAGGATATGGCGCTTGTCGCGGTCGTTCACCGAGATGAACACCTTGCCGCTGCCGGGGCTGGGCAGCTCGTAGCTGATGGCGAGCTGCGACTTGGCGTAGGCCTCCGGGTAGCTCTTGGCGATGCCCATGACCTCGCCGGTCGACTTCATCTCGGGCCCGAGCACCACGTCGGCGCCGGGGAAGCGACCCCACGGCATGACGGCTTCCTTCATGCAGAACCAGTCGAGATGCCGATCGTCGGCGGGCAGCCCCAGCTCGGCGATCTTCTCGCCCGCCATGATACAGGCGGCGGCCTTGGCAAGCGGTACGCCCGTGGCCTTGGAGATGAACGGCACGGTACGGCTCGCGCGCGGGTTCGCCTCGATGACGTAGACGGTCTCGCCGCGAATGGCGTACTGGACGTTCACCAGGCCCTGCACGCCGAGTGCGAGCGCGATGCGACGCGTGGTGTCGCGCAGCTTCTCGACCAGGCTCTCCGAGAACGAGAACGGCGGGATGCAGGTCGCCGAGTCGCCGGAGTGGATGCCCGCCTCCTCGATGTGCTCGAGGATGCCGCCGATGTAGACCTCCTCGCCGTCGCACAGGGCGTCGACATCGGACTCGATCGCACCCTCCAGGAACCGGTCGAGATAGACCGGGTAGTCGGGGCTGATACGCGTCGCCTCGGCCATGTACTCGCGCAGATGCTCCGCATCGTAGGCGATCATCATGCCGCGACCGCCCAACACGTAGGAGGGACGTACGAGCAACGGATATCCGATGCGAGCAGCGACTTCCTGGGCCTCCTCGAAGCTCGTGGCCATGCCCGCCGGCGGGTACATGATGCCCAGGCGGTCGAGCAGGGCACTGAAACGCTCGCGATCCTCGGCCCAGTCGATGGCATCGGGTTGCGTGCCCATCACGTGCACGCCCGAGTCGGCGAGCATGCGGGCGAGCTTGAGCGGGGTCTGTCCGCCGAGCGTCACCACCACGCCGTCGGGTCGCTCGACGTCCACGATGTCCATGACATCCTCGTAGGTCAACGGCTCGAAGTACAGGCGGTCGGACGTGTCGTAGTCGGTCGACACCGTCTCGGGGTTGCAGTTGACCATGATGGTCTCGAAGCCGCGACCCGCAAGCGCGTAGCTCGCGTGCACGCAGCAGTAGTCGAACTCGATGCCCTGACCGATACGGTTGGGGCCGGCGCCCAAGATCATGGCCTTGGGGCGCGTTGCGGGCGTCACCTCGTCGGGCGCGCACGCGCGGCGGGCGTCCACGCCGGCGCGCATGGGCGCCTCGTAGGTCTTGTAGTGGTACTCCGTGGCGCTCGCGAACTCGGCGGCACAGGTGTCGACCGTCTTCATGGACGGAACGACGCCCAGGCCCTTGCGATACGCGCGCACGAACCGCTCGTCGGAACCGGTGAGCAGCGCGATCTCGGCGTCGCTCGCGCCATACTGCTTGAGCAGGCGCATGGCGTCGGCGTCGATATCCTCCACACGCAGGCCGCGGACGGCCTCGCGCACGGCCACCATGTCCGCCAAGCGCGCCAAAAACCACGGGTCGATACCGGTAAGCTCGTGCAGGCGCTCGACCGTCCAGCCGCGGCGCAGGGCCTCGACGACGGCGTGGATGCGTCCCTCGGTCGGTGTCGCGACCTCGGCGGCGAGCTCGTCGTCGGCCACATCGCCCAGGCCGTCCTTGGCGGCAAAGAGGCCCTCGCGCCCGTCCTCGAGCGAGCGCATGGCCTTGCCGAACGCCTCCTCGAACGTGCGACCGATCGCCATGATCTCGCCCACCGCCTTCATGCGGGTGGACAGGGTCGTGTCGGTGCCCTTGAACTTCTCGAACGCGAAGCGCGGGACCTTGACCACGCAATAGTCGATCGACGGCTCGAAACACGCCGGCGTGGCGCGGGTGATGTCGTTGACGATCTCGTCGAGCGTATAGCCCACCGCTAGGCGCGCGGCCGCCTTTGCGATCGGGAAGCCCGTCGCCTTGGAGGCGAGTGCCGAGGAGCGGGATACGCGCGGGTTCATCTCGATGACGATCAGGCGGCCGTTGTCCGGGTTCACCGCGAACTGAACGTTGGAGCCGCCCGTCTCGACGCCGACCTTCTCCAGGATCGCGAGCGACGCGGTGCGCATGCGCTGGTACTCGAGGTCGGAGAGCGTCTGCGCGGGGGCGACGGTGATGGAGTCGCCGGTGTGCACGCCCATGGGGTCGAGGTTCTCGATGGAACACACGATGATGCCGTTGCCGGCACGGTCGCGCATGACCTCCATCTCGTATTCCTTCCAGCCCTCGATGGACTCCTCCACGAGCACCTCGCCGGCGGGCGACAGCTCGAGGCCCTGACGGACGATCTCGACGAGCTCGGCCTCATCGTGCGCGATGCCGCCGCCGGCGCCGCCGAGCGTGAAGCTCGGACGCAATACGCAGGGATACCCCACACGGGCGACGATGTCGAGGGCGTCTTGGACCGAATAGGCATAGCCGGAACGGGCCACCTCGAGGCCGATCTCGTCCATGGCCTCGTTGAACAGCTTGCGGTCCTCGCCGCGCTCGATGGCCGCCAAATCGCAGCCGATCATCTCGACGCCGTAGCGGTCGAGCGTGCCGTTCTTGGCGAGCTCGACGGCGGCGTTCAGACCGGTCTGGCCACCGAGGGTGGGCAGCAATGCGTCGGGATGCTCACGCGCGATGACCTTCTCCACGAACTCCGCGGTGATGGGCTCCACGTAGGTGCGGTCGGCGAGACCCGGATCGGTCATAATGGTCGCAGGGTTGGAGTTGACGAGGATGACCTCGTATCCCTCCTCCTTGAGCACCTTGCAGGCCTGGGCACCCGAATAGTCGAACTCACAGGCCTGACCGATCACGATCGGTCCGGACCCGATGACGAGGATTCTCTTGATATCTTCACGTTTGGGCATCTGCTTGCTCCTTCACGTTGAAATAGATGAGGGGGGTGGATGGTTGGGGACGTGTTCGCTTCAACCCATTTCCCCTTGAGGATGGGCAAAAATGGGTTGGATTGAACGCGTCCCCATTTGACCCGTTTATTCGCTGGCGAAGACCCAACCGGCGAGGCGATCGCGCGCGATGTCGATGTTCAGGTAGTCGGGCTCACCAGCCATGAGGCGCGCGAAGGCCGTGAACAGGTAGTGCGCGTCGGTGGGGCCGGGCGCGGCCTCGGGATGGTACTGCACGGAGAACGCGGGATGATCGAGCAGCTGGATGCCCTCCGCGGTGCCGTCGTTGAGGTTCACGTGCGTGAGTCGGATGCGACCGAAGCGCTCGTTTTCCACCACGGGCGCGATGCCGCGCTCCACCCAGAAGCGCAGGTCACCGTCGGCGGGATGCTCCGCGATGCCACCGGAAAGCTCGGGGATGAGCGCACCGAGCGTCGGAAAGACCAAGCCGAACCCGTGGTTTTGCGCGGTGATCTCCACGCGGCGGGACAGCAGGTTCATGACGGGCTGGTTGCCGCCGCGATGACCGAATTTGAGCTTTTCCATCTCGGCGCCGCAGGCGAGGCTGATCATCTGGTGCCCCAGGCAGATGCCGAACAGCGGAACCCGTCCGATGAGCTTTTGCACCTGGGTGTAGGTCTTGTCGACCGCGTCGGGATCGCCCGGGCCGTTTGAGAGGAACACGCCGTCGGGATGCTGCGCGAGCACGTCCTCGGCGGGGGTATCCCATGGCACGACGGTCAGCTCGCAGCCGGCGCGCACGAGCCCCTCGAGGATGCCGCGCTTGATGCCGCAGTCGTAGACCGTCACACGGAAGCGTGCGTCGGCAGCCGGCGCCGAGGCGAACGCATGGCTCTTCGGAAGGTCCGCCACCCCGTATCGATGGACATCCGTGCAGCTCACGGTCTGCACGAGGTTCTGACCCACCAGGCTCGGAGCCTCATCGAGCATGCGCGAGAGCTCGGCCAGGCTGAACACCTCGGTCGAGATGATGCCCTTCTGCGCACCGTGATCGCGCAGATGCCGCACGAGCGCGCGGGTGTCGACCCCCTCGATGGCGACGATCCCCTCGCGTGCGAGGTAGTCCGGCATGCTGATGGCGCTGCGCCAGTTCGACGGAGTCGAGCACATATCGTGGACCACCATACCGCGCAGGGCGGGCGTATCGGCGCCGCGATCGCCATCCCCCGGATAGGCGCTCTGAACGTCGGCGGGGTCGATGCCGTAGTTGCCGATCTGCGGGTAGGTCATGGTCGCGATCTGGCCCGCATAGCTCGGATCGGTGAGCACCTCGAAGTAACCCTCGAGCGAGGTGTTGAAGCACACCTCCCCCGTGGCGGTTCCGGAAGCACCGCAGGAACGGCCGTACATGACCGTGCCGTCCTCCAACATGAGGATGGCGGACCCGCGGTAACCTTTGCTTGTCGTTTGGATGATGCGCTGCGCCAGCTCGCTCGGTGCAGCCTTGCGCGCGTCGATGCCCTCGAGCGCGCCGTGTGCCATATCAGGCTCCATGCTCTCTCCTTTTCGGTCTCTCGGTACCGGCTTAAAGGTCGGATCAGCTTGGGCGTATTGTAGGCGCTTTTCCGTACTAAAGAGACAGGGAATCGCAATTATTCACCCGATGGAAAACATCGGGGCCTTTTATTCAGCAATTACCACGATTTCGTGAAGACGCCGTCCGGCCGCGCCCCGAGCGCGACTGCTCGGGATGCGGCCGGGCGACAGCGTTCCGATGCAGGCCCTATTCCACCAGATCCTTCATGGCGTAGGCACCCGAGACATCCGTGCCGAGCAGGTTGTCGTCCTCGAAGGGCACGACGACGATCTCGCGGTTGCCATCGGCGAAGCTACCCATGGCGTAATCGCCGGTAAATACCGTCACGCCCTCCTTGGTGAGCAAGTACACGACCGATCCGCCTTCGACCAGGTCCGTGACGTATTCCTCAACGTCATGCGAACTCAGATCCATGCTCATGCCGAGCGAATGGCTATCGGGGTTCTCGCGGACATAGGTGACGATCGCCCCGATGGCGGCCTCCCGCAGCTCACCCTCGCTCATACCGACCGCATCGCACAGGTCCATCTGCTCGCCCGTTGCCAGATCGTAGACGCGGCTTTCCATGAACGTGCCGCCGTGAGCGCCCCAATAGGTGCTGTACCGCTGGATGCGGATGCCCGCGATGCCGTCGGAGCAGTAGGTAAGCGCCGAGCGATAGCTCAGGCAGTCAAGATCCTCGGCGACGCCGCCCTCGCTCAGCTCGTAGTTCAAGGTATGCTCGAGTTCAGCATCGTAATCGGCCTTGAGTTCCTCGTTGATCTTGTCGATCGCCGCCGGATCGCCGCCGAACAGCTCCACGTAGCCCCAATAGTGGTTCCGCGTGCCGTCGTGCTCGCCATAGGTGAACTGGGGAACCGCCACTTCCGTGAGCACTTCTTCCCCGGTCACATCCGCCACAGGCGATGCTGAGGCGGGTTCCCCATCCGCCTCGCCATCGGCAACGACAGCGACGTCAGCGGCACCCGCCACCGCAGCATCGACGACATCCTGCAGCTCGGCAACGGTGTCGAGAGCAGTCTGGGCGGTTCGGGCCATGTCGTCGATGCCACCGGCTCCCGAAAGGTACACGTCGCCGTCGCGCGGAGCCCAGAAGGAATCCTCGAGCCCTTCGTCGACGATCAGGTGCGCATCGATGCTCCCAAACGCCCCGTCATCGGCGATACCCCACATCGATATGTCGTTATACGGGTCGTACTCAGCCCCGAAGCCCTCGGGAATGCCGACGATGAGATAGGTCGACGGCCTGCCGGCGACCTCGGCGTCCATGAGCGTGAAGAAGGCTAAGCCGAACATGCTGAAACTGGGCGCGGTCCGGGCAACCCGCCGCACGCCGCCCATCTTAGCATCGTATTCCCAGACCTCGACCTTGAACTTGTCCTGGTAGTCGAAGGTGGTACTGCCGGGCAGCTCCGCCAGATCGTCGCCGTCGTAGTAGGCGACGACCAGACGCGGTTCGCCGTCACCGAAATCGACCACGCCCGCATAGTTCAGGCCGTCGATGTAGCTCCACCCCTCGAGCCCCTGCGCACCCCAGTCGTACGGAAGGTATTGGGCGCTCGGTTCACCGTAGCGCTGCTCGAGCTCGAGGATCTTCGCAAGATAGGCCGAGGCGCGGGCGGCATCGAGATCGACCTGCGCACCCTTGTCGGGCGGGACGATGTCGATCCGTCCGTCGCGACCACCCTCGCTGGGCACGATGGGCGGCAGGCAGCGCTCGACCCCCTCGTCATCGCGCACGCAGGCGAAATACGTGATATCGTCCGCAAGTCCCGCGAGCAGGTCGTCCACGGCGAACCCATCCGCTCCGGAAACCTCGATCCGCTCGGCATCCGTCACGTCGACTGCCGACCCGTCGGGCGCGACCGCACGCACCAGGTAGACGACGTAGTGCTCGAGCGGAGTGCCGGCGCGCTCCTGCGGCACGATGCGCGCGGTACGCGAGACCGACACCGTGACCACCGATCCGAAGCACACTTCCTGCCGATCATCGCCATCATGCCCCGAATCCGAGCCCAGCTCCTCCAACAGCACACTAGGAGCCCCGGTCTGCCATAGGATGACTCCCCCCGCGGCGAACACGGCGATACCGGTCAGCACACAGCATGCGACCATCCTGCCCGTGCGCAGGCGATCCGAGAGCAGCAGCACCTCGGCCGCGATCGCCACCGTCGCCACCACACCGCAGATGCATACGCCGACGACGACCACGGACAGCGCATGGCGGAACGCCTCGGCACGGGCCCGTGCCACCGCGCCGGTGCCGCTCGCGTCGGCAAGATCGACCGTCTGGCCCACGCCGGCATCGAGCACGATACCGGCCATGATGCCCGAAGCGGCATTGGAACCCATCTCGCCCAGGCTCTCGATGCCGAGCTGCGTGGCGCCATCGCCGGCCGCCGTCAGCGACATGCACGAACCCTTGGCGACAGGAACGTTCGAGAAGCTGCGGATATCCTCGTATGCGCCGGTACCATCGGCACGTCCGATCGAAATGTCGGCGAATCCAGCTTGCAGCCCCTCGATCGACACGTCGTAATCGCGACCCTCCACGAGGCGAAGCACCGCGACCGTCCTGCCGGCATCAACCTCGCCGTTTCCGTCCAGCGCATCCTCGAGCGTCAGCGTGCCGAACGACGTGCGCGTCCGCCCGCCGTCGGAGTCGGACAGCGTCTCACCTTCGCACGAAACGCTCACACGTGCCGCATCGGTCGGGAAGGTGACGCGCACGAAAAGATAGCGCACGCCGCTCACCTCGCTGGCGACGTCGGCGAAGAACCCGCCGAGCTTGTCGATGTCGCTCACCTCGAAATGGCAACCCTCGCTGGCGACCGCGAGCATCAGTGCATGGCCTTCCTCGCTCTCATCCAAGCCGATCGTGTAGATGCGGATGCCCTCCTGCTTGATCTCATCCGCATAGGCGATCAACTCGTCTCCGACGATTCCCGTCTGAGGGGCGCCGTCGGACATGAGCACGATGACGCGGCTGTCGGCGGCACTGTCGGCGAGCATCTCGTACGCCCGGCGCAAGCCATCCTCCATGTTGGTATCGCCTCTGGACGCCAGCTCGTCGATACCCTCGGCGAGAACCTCGCGATCGTCGGAAAGATCGGAAAGCGCCTGGGCTCCACCGGAATACGAGATCAGACCGATGCGCGTCCCATCGGTGAGCGCGGTGTCGACGAAAACCTTTGAGGCGTCCTTCATCTTGGAGAGCCGGTCGCCCTCCATGCTTCCCGAGACATCGAGCGAAAGCACCACGTCGCGCGAGGAGACCTTCTGCTCGACGGCGGCGATGTCGCCGGAAGACGCGGAGCCCGATCCGCCGCCGCCTCCCGCGGAACCCAACGGACCGAGGCCTCCGAACGCGAAGACCGCCACCAAGATGGCCAGTACCGCGACGATGGCCACCGCGGCGATCACGATCGCCCTGGGCGAACGCCCGGCCCCGGGCGTTTCGCCGGCAGGATCGCCTGTGGCGGGTATCCCCGAATCAAGGTCGACGACCCGTGGATCGGCGACAGCATGCGTGCCGACGGTTGTCCGCGAATCGGCAGCCGCTTCCAGACGCTGTCGCGGTTTCGCCAAATCATAGCTGCATGCCGGGCATGTTTTAGCAGAATCCGGCACCTGGGCGCCGCAGTGGGGACAGAACACGGCATCCTCCTTCCGAGAGGCGGTTCCTTCATTGTTGCGCAATCCGCGTGCATAGGGGGTTGGATTTCCGCGCACGGCAACCAGCACGCCGGTTGGAGCCCACTCCCCAAATGTGAACATGGTGATTTCCGCCGTCGACACGACACCCAAGCGCTATGATGGTTTTTCGTACGCTGGTCCATAAGTCCGCGGAAGAAAGAAGGAACACCCATGTCCAACGTCATCACCAGCCCAGATCAGCCCCTTTACCAGCGCGAGGGAGCCTACATTCCCCGTATCGCCGCCGTGCACGACATGTGCGGTTACGGAAAATGCTCGCTCGGCGTCGCCATCCCCGTGCTCTCGGCGGCCGGCTGCGACGTGTGCCCCGTTCCCACGTCGCTGTTCTCCTCGCATACGGCATTCCCCGGCTGGTACATGCATGACACCACCGATATGCTGCCCGATTACCTCGCCGCCTGGAAGAACATCGGCGTTGGGATCGATGCCGTCTACTCCGGCTTCCTCGGCGCGCCCGAGCAGGTCGATCGCATCCGCGACCTGTACGTCATGTATCCCGACGCCCTGCGTGTCGTCGACCCCGTGATGGCCGACCACGGCAAGGTCTATCCCACGTACACACCCGAGCTGTGCACCGCGATGGCCGAGCTTGCCGAAGGCGCGGACATCCTCACGCCCAACCTCACCGAGGCCGCCATCATCCTAGGCGAGCCCATCGGCGACGCATGGGCTGGCGAGGACATCACCGACGACGAGGCGCATCGCATGGTCGACGCCCTGCTTTCCAAGGGCACCAAGACGGCCGTCCTCAAGGGCATCCAGCGCGGCGACGGCCGCATCCGCAATTTCGTGGGAACCGAGGGCGGTGCGTTCTTCGAGATCGATAACGAGCTTTTGCCCTATATGCTGCACGGCACCGGCGACCTGTACTGCTCCTGCCTGCTCGCCGCCGTCATGGCGGGCCGGACGCTCGAGGAGTCGGTGCGCTTCGCCTGCGATTTCGTGCACGACGCCATGCTCGTCTCGGCCGAGCAGCCGCAGTTCCGCGAGCGCGGCGTCTCGTTCGAGACGATGCTCGGACGCGTGGCCGACCTGCTCAAATAACGCAGATTCCTTTCCGATGAAGCTCAAGGACGGCGAAGCCCGATACGGGTTCCGCCGTCCTTTTCTATCCGAATAGGCCCATAGACACCAGTGCACAGCAGCAACATTCGCAAAGTGAGTGTTTCAAAACGAAATCAGCGAGTAGCCGCCAGTCCGCATCGCTCAAAAGCGCAGCTCACGAAATTGCGACCTTTGCGGTATACAAAGGCTTTCCCCATCGAAACACCCACTTCGTGAAAGAGCGATGGGAACCAGCCCGGGAAGCTTGCTTAACAGCCAGAACGGACGTCAATTCGCCTCCGTACCGACGTCTTCGCTGTCGGATTCGGGCGCAGTGCCGCTCCCGTCCCCCGCAAACGTCTCGGAGCCGTGCAGATCGCGCTCGAGCTGCTGCTCGATATGCATGTCATCGACGTCATCCTGCGTGATCTCGGAGGATTCGGTCAGCGACGAGACGGAGTTGACCTGCTCCTGGATCTTCTCCGCGGTCCCGTCGTCCATGCCGACGATACGGAGCTCCCAATCGATCGTGCTCGACGTATCCGACACGTCCTTGGTCCAGATGAAGGTCAGCATCGCGCGCAGGGACCCCCGTCCCTTCACGAACCCGAAAAAGCTATCGTGCACGAAGTTGCCGTCTTCGTCCACCCGAACGAAGACGTTGTACTCGACACGGTTGATCTTGTCGTTCAACAGCGCATTCGTCGACAGGGCGGATGCGGCGATCTGCGAGTTGGACAAAAGCTCGAGCTCGTTTTTCGACGTCGAGTCGACCACCGACACCTCGACCACGCCCGTGCGCTCATCGGCCTCGTCGACCGTGAACTCGCTTGGGAACTGCGTGAAACCGTTACCCCATTCGACGCCGCTCTCCATGGCATGGGTCACGGTCTCCGCCGTCGTGCGCTCCGACAGATTGGCGGTGTTCAGACGCCGGCTGACGCCGTAGGCGACCTGCATGCCCACCACGAGCACGAGCACGCCCACGATGCACAGCAGCGCCATACGCGAGATGGCCTCGCCCGCCTTCGAACCCGACGGGTCGTCGGCGGACAGCGGGTCGACTTTCGCCTGATTCGCGCGGCGACGGCTGCGATGGTCGGCTTCGAGCTTATTGACCGCGGCGGCCCCACCTTCACGGCAAACCTTGGCGCGAACCTCACGGCGACGGCCGGCATCGCGAGCCCGCATGGGGTCGACGACACCGGAGTCGTCCAGCTCGGAGAACAGCTCCGTCGCTTCTTCGGCTGTCAGAGGAGGTCGCTTTGCCATCGTCTCGCCTTCGTCACCTACATCATCGTCCCACGCGCGTACGGAACGGCGGCGCGCTCCCTACGCCGGCATCTCACCGGCAAGCGCCGCATCGGCGGCGCGAACGCCTTCGAACTGCATTCGATAGTAACGGGCGTACGTGCCTCCCCGCGCGAGAAGCTCCTCATGCGTACCACGTTCCACGACCTGCCCACGTTCCACGGTCGCGATCTCGTCGGCGTTTTTGATCGTGGACAGGCGGTGCGCGATGATGATCGTCGTGCGGTCCTGCGCCAGGCGCTCGAGCGACTCCTGCACGGCCTCCTCGCTCTCGTTGTCGAGGCACTCGTGGCCTCGTCCAGGATGAGGATCGCCGGATCCTTGAGGAACACGCGCGCGATCGCGACTCGCTGCTTCTGGCCGCCGGACAGACGGCTGCCCCGCTCACCGACCACCGTGTCGTAGCCGTCCGGCAGACTCGCGATGAAATCGTGGATGTTCGCACGGCGCGCCGCCTGCTCGATCTCGGCGGCCGAGGCGTCGGGACGGCCGTAGGCGATGTTCTCGCCGATCGTGCCGTCGAACAGGTACACGTCCTGCTGGACCAACCCGATGGCGCGGCGCAGAGACTCCTGCGTCACCTCGCGGACGTCCTGCCCGTCGATCGTGATGGAGCCGGCGTCGATATCGTAGAAACGTGGCAACAGGGAGCACGTGGTCGATTTGCCGCCGCCCGAGGGGCCGACGAGGGCGATGGTCTCGCCGGGACGGATCGACAGGTTCAGGCGGTCGATGACCGGACGGGCGTCGCCGCCCTCGGAAAGCTCGACATCCTTGTACGAGAAGCACACGTCGCGATACTCGATGGCGCCGGGACCGACCTCGAGCTGACGGGCATCGGGGGCGTCCTGGACATCGGGCATCGTGGCGAGCACCTCGTCCATGCGCTTGAAGCCCGCGATGGCCTTCTGGAACGTCTCGGTGGAGTTGACAAGCGTCTCGATCGGCGTGGCGAACAGCGAGATGTACAGGGCGAACGTCGCCAGATCGACCGCCGTCATCTGGCCGGCGGCGATCAGCAGACCGCCGGCGACGATGATGGTGGTGTAGAGCGTTCCGGTCATGAGCGCGCTCGTCGCCTGATAGGCACCCATGGCGTGGTACTGGTTGACCTTGGAATCGAGATAGGCGGCGTTGGAGCGACGGAACTTGTCGCGCTCGGTAGCCTCGTTGGCGAAGGACTTGACGACGCGGATGCCGGCAAGCGAATCCTGGAGCTGGGAATTGACGCCCGAGATCTTCTTGCGGTTGTCGGCGAACACCGCGCGCATGGTAAGGTTCTGGCGCACCATGATCGCGATGAACACAGCCGTGATCAACGCCATGATGGCGGCCAGCGCCGGCGCGATGGTGAACAGGATGACGAACGCCCCGACGATCTCGATAGTGCAGATGATGATCCATTCGGGCAGATGGTGGGCGCCTTCGCAGATATCGAACAGGTCGTTGACCACACGGCTCATCATATCGCCGGAGTTCACGCGGTCGAAGTACGAGAAGCAGAAACGCTCATACTGGTCGAACAGGTCCTCGCGCATCTTGGATTCCATGCGTGCGCCCATGATATGGCCCTGCGCCGAGACGAAATAACGGCAGCCCGTGCGAACGAGGTACATGACGATCAAACCGGCGGCGATATAGGCGAGCGACCCCATGATCGCCTGGGAGCCGTCCATGAACAGCCCGCCGGTCAGATTGCGCAGCACGATGGGGAACGCCAAATCGATACCGGCGAGCACCAACGCGCACACCGTATCGGCGATGAACAGATGCTTTTGCGGGCCGTAGTAGGCGATGAACCGACGAAACATGCCGGACTGCTGCTTGGACAACGGTCTCTCCTTTTATGGTGTGAGGGGGTGGAACGGACAACGCTTGGCTGGGGCGGCGGCTGACTGGAGGCGCGGCGGGTAGGGACGCGGCTGCTAGGGGCGTGGCGGGCTGGGTATACGGCTTTTCCGAGCGGAAAGCCTCGGCAGCAGAAATAGGCACCGCAACTGACAAAGCGGCGTGATTCCTTGCCAGCCTGCCAACCCCTTGTCGACAGCCTTTACCAGCTGCTCCCCTCCGATGCGTTACAGACGGTGGGCGATGGCGTCGCAGGCAAGCGCGCCCACAACGGTCTTGGAGTCCTGGATCTTGCCGTCGAGCACGGCGTCGATGAGCTCGGTCAGCGGGACCAGGTCGACGTTGAGGAACTCGTCCTCGTCCGGGCAGGCCTGATCAAACTCGAGCTGCGTGGCCATGTAGATATGGATGAGCTCGTCGGAAAAGCCGCAGGAGCTGGCGATCGTGGTGAGGTAGCGCATACGGTGGGCGATGAAGCCCGTCTCCTCGCGCAGCTCGCGACGGGCGCACTCCTCCGGGTCCTCGCCCGGATCGAGCTTGCCGGCGGGGAGCTCGACCGTCACGCGGTCGAGCGCGGTGCGGTACTGGCGCACGAGTGCGATCTTGCCGCTCTCGGTCAGGGCCACGATGGCGGCGGCGCCGTGGTGGCGCACGATGTCGCGGCGGGAAGTGTGGCCGTTGGGCAGCTCGACCTGCAGCGTATCGACGTTGAAGATCTTGCCACTCCAGGCGCGGTCCTCGGACAGGATGCGCTCGTGGAGGCCCGGGTCGCGCTCGTCCTCGTCGCCCAGCACGAGGGCGGGGACGTATTCCTCCTGCTCGCAGGCGGCGTCTTCCGCGTCCTGCGCCTCGGCGGCGTCGGCCTGGACGCCGTCCAGCTCGGCCGCGGTTTCAATCGATTCGTTTTCCATGCTGTTCACGCCTTTCTTGCATAGGCAAAGGCCTGCTCATTCGGTTTAGCGATGCCTATTGTGGCACGAAAGGGAACGCGCTTCCAGCGCCTACGGCGCAGGCACGGTATTCCCATTCCGCGAGCACGTTTCCTGCCGCCCCGCGCTTTGGCGGTAGTGGACTGGCGCTCTGGCGTTCTCTACGCACGGCACGTTCTCGAGACGTCACGGTGGCGGGGGCAGGCCTCCGGCCTGCCCCCGCCACCACGCCCCACACGACCTCGCGGATATCCTTCTCCAACGCAATAGCGCCAAACGTTGCCTCGAATCTTGCAGCCACTTCTTCCTTGGCTTTTCCGCCCCAACCCGTTCTGAAACCAAGCGCAAGACGCACCGGAAATCACTACCCCCGTTTAGGGTTCGGTTTTGCGGGGGCACCCCGAGTAGACAGCCCATCCACGTCGGGAAACCCGCAGGTCAGGGCGGTGTCAGTTTTCGGGCTACTCGAGGGGAGCCGCAAAAACCGAACCGTAAACGGGGGTAGTGAAAAATGGGGCTCTCCGAGGGCCGCGTAAGGCGGCGTATGGCACCATTTCAAGCGGGCCGGCGCGCCTTGGCATGCAAAAACCCGGCCTCAGCGTAGCTGGGGCCGGGTTAATCAGCTTGGAAGCGCGCCGAACCGGCGCATCCTATGCCGGATTAGGAGCGACGACGCAGCACGACGCCGGCAATCACCAAGATCGCAGCGACCACGACGATACCGCCCACGATGGCGACGGTGTAGTCGCCGGTCTGGGCAAGGCTCTCATCAGAGCCGTCACCCTTGCCGGGCTCCTCGCCCTCGCCGGGCTCCTGCGGGTCCTTCGGATCATCCGGATCCTTCGGGTCCTCGCTCGTGGTGTCCTCGTTCACGAAGTGCGAGCCGTCCTCACCGAAGGTGACCTCGGCGACAAGAGTGCCCTCGCCGTTGTCGGTCACGCTCACGTGGACGGTGCGGTCGACGTTCTCGTCGTAGACGATACCGTCCTGGCCGTCGTTCACCTCGGTGATGGTGTAATCGTACTCGCCGGCCTTCTCATAGGAGATCTCGCCGAAGTTCACCGAGCCGTCAGCCGCGTTGGCAACGGTCGTCTTCTCGGGCATGGGCGCGCCCTCGGAGCCGGTCAGCTCAAAGCTGAACTGGCCCTCGGCAAGCGTACCGCCCTTGAGCTCCTTGCTCACACCAAACGAAGCGCTCGTCGCTTCGGCCTTGTAGGTATTGGCGAACGTAATGTCGCTCACCTCGTTGTCTTCGGCGTCGGTTACGGTCCACGTCACCGTAAGCGCGCCCGCTCCGTCATCCTCAACATGGGCCACGGCCGTGTACGTCGCCTCGTCATAGTCCACGCCGCCGAGACCATTGTTGTCCTCGCTGATGGTGAAGGAGTAGTCACCGGACTCGCTGAACGTGAAGCCGTCACCGAAGACCACGCTGCCCGTACCGTCATCGTTCACGGTATTGGTAGCGGTAATAGAAGTGGGGCTCACAGTCTCACCATACTCGCCGTTGGCGGACATGGTGAAGCTGAACTCGCCCTCCTTGAGCGCGCGGCCGGCAAGCGTCTTGGTGATGGTCAGGTTCCCGGTCGCAGGATCGGTCGGGTTGGTGGGAACGGTCGGGTCGGCATCGTACTCGTTCGTGAAGCTGAACTGCTGGCCCGCGGCCTGCTGAGCGTCCGCGTCGACACTGATGGTGCCGTTCTGATTATCGGTCAGCGTCACCTCGAAGGTCTTACCCTTCGCGGCCTCAGAGTCGTTCTCCACACCCTCAACGGAGCGCTCCTCGGTCACCGTGTAGGTGAACGTGATGGAGTCCTTACCCTTCAGGTCCTCGATGTCATACTCGATGGTGCCGAAAGATACCGAGTTGGCCGGCTGATTCGTGGCAGTTACCGCATTGTCCACGGCACCTGCGGGCAACGGAGCAGAGCCGCCGTCCTCATCAACGCCCGTCAACGTGAAGGTGTACTTGCCCGTAATGTCCGGAGCGTTCTTGAAGCCGTTGGTCTCGTAGATCTTCGTGCCGGCGACGACGAGATCAGCCGATGCATCCTCGCCGTACGTGTTCACGAAATCAAGGCCATCCTCATAGCCCTGGGGATACGTGACCTCGATATCGAGCGTGCCGTCACCGTTGTCGGTCACCACGACTGTCACGTTAAACTGCGCCGTCGAGGTAGTCAGACCCTCATCGGCAAAGCCGCTCGTGTCCTCCTTGACGCGGTAGATGTACGTATAGGTGGTGTTGCCGTCGGCGTCCGCGCCCTTCTGGGCGATGCCGTTCTCGACGGCAGACTTGAGCGTGTCGGTCGTGTACTCGATGGCCGGGAAGACGATGTCGCCGTCGGCGTCGTTCTTCGCCTCGACGAGCTTATCGACGGTGTCGCCATCCCGGTTCACCGACCACACGCTAAAGGTGAAGTCGTCGCCGTCAAGTGTGTCGTTCTCAAGCGTCTTGTGGGCCTTGATGCTCGTGGCACCCTCGCCGCCGAGCTGGCCCTCTGCCTTGTAGGTATTAACGAAGGTGGCGACAGGCAGCGTGCTCCAGTTGCTCGACGTCGTGATCGCATCACGCAGCACGCCCGTCTCATTGGAGACCACCGTCTCCGCCGAAACCACGCCTTCGCTATCCACCGAAACTTCGATAGTCAGCGTGTACTCATGAGTATCGTACGTGACGCCCCCGGTCGGGTTCTGCGCTGGAATCTGCTCGTACACCTTATACGTGAACTTCTTGCCCGCATCTTGGGCGGTAAACGCAATGCCATTCAGTCCGTCGAGAATATCGACAGTGACCTCAACGCCGTCGGACGCAGCGGGCATTGAAATAACCTTGTTCTCGTCCGCGCTCTCCAAGCCGAACAGCTTCGCAGAAGCACCATCGGCGGGGTCGACAATAACTGAGAACTCGCCCCGCCCCATGTCACGGCCGTTGAGCTTCTTACTCACCGTGAGATTGAGATGCGCGGTGTAGTCGACCGAGCCGCCCCAGAAGGTGTTACTGAACAAAACGCCGTTGTCCGCTGGGTCTTCCTTGATGGTACCCGTAGTCGACAGGTTCCCGGTAGCCTCGTCAAGCGTGCCAGGACCGGGGAGAACTTGTGCATTGTAGTACGCAGCAGCAGTCTCGGTCACGGTATAGGTGACGCCAACGGGCAGGCCAGCGATCCAGATGCTCTCATGGCTCTTAAGCGTGAACTGGTACCGGCCATCAACGAGCGTAATGGTCCCGGGCTTCGGGACGTTATCCGTCGTGCGCATCGCCTCGAACTCACCCGTCACCGCTGTGCCGTCGGCGTTCTTCACCTCAAGGTCGAACGTGAACTCTTTGCCTTCGGGCGCACCTGTGCCATCCACCGTCTTGGTAATGGTGAGACCGGAGGTCTTGAGAACCTTCTCGTTCGTCACGTGGATGGTCACGTCGCCGGTGAACAGGCCGTTCAGGCTCTGGTTGCCCAGGCTCTGCTTGTAGTCGGTGTTGTTGCCGCCCTCGTGCTCGTCAGACATGCACTGCGTCACGTTGAAGCGCGACCAGCCGGCATCGGCGGTGTAGGTGGCATCGCTGCCGTTGGACGGCTGGTAGGTGAACCTGTTGTCGTCGGTCTCGTCACGATACTGGAAGTGCAGCTCGACGCCGTCGACACCCTTCCAGTCGGTCTGCTCGCCCTCATAGGTCGTCGCAGTCTGCGGCTGCGCCTTCACCTCGTGGAGGGTGGCGTCAATCTGGTCATCGGCGGCAAAGCTGCGCATGCTGTACACGAGGTCGCCGATGCCCGTCTCGACGGAGATGTTATCGGAGTCCGTGCCGGCGTTCACGTGCACGCCGTCGTCGTCCACCACGATCTGGATGGGCGTCTCGTCCAAGACATAGTCCGCGGGCGCCGTGGTCTCCACGAGCACGTAGTCGCCATTGGCCAGCAGCTTCTCGTCAACGTCGGAGTAGATCTCCACCATGCCGTTCTGGTCCGTGGTCAGGTTCTCCGCCACCGGCTGCTCACCAGTGTCAAGCTGACCGTTACCATTCGCATCTGCGTACAGCGTGTAGACAGCACCCGCCAGATTCTCGGTGCCGTCGGCGGTGGTCTTGTGGAGCGTCAGCTCGTTTTTGATGTTGGGGATGGAGAGCGTCACCGAGAACATGCGGTCAAAGCCCTGGCCGGCTTCGGGGTTGATCTCGACGATGTCGCTCTGATCGGACAGGTTATCGAGCGAAGTCGCATTGGACCAGTAGTACTTGACCGCATACTGGGCCGTCTGCGTGCTACCCTGGCCGTTCTTGATCATGTACTCGTAGGTGGTGATGTCGCCCGGCAGGTCCTCGATAGTGGTCTGGTAGGCACCGCCCGAACCGAGCAGGAAGATGTAGCCCGACGCCTTCGCGGCATCCACGATGGCGCCCTTGCTGGAAGCGGCGTCATCGATCGCAGTCGTGGCAACATCCCAACCGCTGAAGGCATCACCGGTCACAGCGTAGTGCCCACCGTCGTTGATCTTGGTCACGACGGCAAACATCAGGCCGTCCGCGGGGTCATGGGTGCCACCGTTGAAATCGGTAACCGTCGTGGTCGCGGTGGCGGTCGCGTGCGCCTGCGAGTAGGCGCCGGTCTCCCACTGGTTACTCGAAAGCAGCACGCCGTCGCCGGTGCCGTCGTTGTTAATCTTGGAGAAACGCAGCTTGACCGTACCCACGCTGCGATAGCCGTTGGTCGCCGTATCGATGGTCTCGGTCAGGATCCAGTAGCCGCTCCGGCTGCCCAGCTGCTCGAGGGTGATGGGGATCTCCTGGCCGGCGTTGTTCTCGTAGGTGAAGATCATCTCACCGTTGGCGTTGGTGCAGCCGGTAACAGGCGTCGTGCCCGTAACAGCCTCATAGTTGGCGTTGGCCTGCTGCAGCGTGAACTGGATGCCCGAAAGGCCGGTGCCGTACTGGTCGACCTTCACGATGCCGGACTCGGGGATGTTCACGAGGTTGTACTTGAGCGACATGTTGGAGTCGGTGTTGCCGCGCTCAAGGTAGAAGAAGTCGAGGGTGTGGTAGGTGCCGTCGGCGAAGGTGTCGCCGTCAAGGTTGGCGGTCACGCCGGCAGCGGTCATGATTTCAGCGAGCGTCTCGCCGCGGCCGTTGCCGTTGTAAATTGTCTCGCCCTGATCGTACTGGTTGTTGCCGTTTATGTCGTCGTAAACATAGACGCGACCGCTGGAATTGCGATTGTTGTTCGCAAAATTGATTTCGATGGACGTGGCGTCGTGGATACCGCCCAAGTCGCCTACGAGCACGCCATCGATGTAGATCCACACGTCATCGTCGCCGGAGAAGTTATAAGTGACCGCTTGGCGCCCCGCTGTACCCTCGGGTGCGTTGTAACCGCCGTCCTGCTAGATGAAGCGGGTGGACATATGCATGCCGAAGTAGTGGTTGATAACCTCATTGGTCGATTTGATATTCTTCGGCTCGATGCCGTTGTTCGTCTCGTTAAACACCTGTGCACCAGTGTTAAACGGGAAGAACTGGCCCTCCGGGGAGCTACCTCCCGGATAGACGGCCCACTCGTCATACAGCGTGAAGTCGCCGCTGCCGCTGCCGTCATCGTTGAACTGCGCGAAGTTCTCCTGGCTGTTGTAATAGTAGTAACCGTTCTCGTCGACCTGCAGCAGACCGTCAACGTCGGAGTAGGCCGCCTTGCCATCAAAGCTCGAGCTGTCAAAGAGGTAGTCGAGGGACTCGGTGCCGATACCGCCACGACCGCTCAGCGAGGGATAGCCGTCTTCTCCGAGCTTGCTCGCCACGATGCCTTGACGAGGCTCTGCATCGCCCGTCCAATCGTTGATAGAGCCGGGATTAACCAGATCGGCGTTTTGTTCGGTGCCCATGCCCGCACCGAACTTGAGCACGTGGCCTGCGTTAATACCGCGGTTCTGCCAATCCTGCCCATTGTTCTGGTCGTTATCGGTACGGCCCTGAATCCAATAATCGAACAGGTTGATCGTCGTGCCGCGGGGCGACACGCCGGTCACGGTGTTCTGCGGGCTGTCGATCGCCGCCTGCGCGATACCCGGCGCGACGGTCAGGGCCGACAGAGCAAGCGAAGCCGTAGCCAGCGCGGCGACCAAACGAGATGCGCCGCCGTGCTCCGTACCCTTACGGAAGAGATTCCGACTCATAGCAAACCCCTTTACGTGAGTTCGTTTCAGTGCTGCGTTTAAAACCCGACCGAACTGCCCGCGGTTTGAACAGGCAGAACGAATCCGCGACGAATCGCAGATATGAAAACTTTATCACGCAAAACGCGCGCAGAACCCCACGTTTATCTGCTCTTTTATGTTGACCCCGCCCGGGATGCGCTCGGTTTCTCACCTCTTATGGCCTGTAACAGGGGGTTATTCGAGATGAGCCGGTGTGCCCACCGACCACATCTCCACAAAAACTCAACAGATTTCCAGCTAAAGCCGACCCATTTCCAACCAATACGCGAAGGTCTTACTCACTCAGGAAGGCGAGCGAACCCATCCCACGGCCCCAACGCCCCGATGCGACGCCCCAAAACGCACTACCTCGCCATAGCGACACCGCTCGAGTACATGCCCAACGGCACGACGCGACGCCCAAAACGCACTACCCCCGTTTAGAAGACGGTTTTGCGAGGGGCGTCCGAGTATACAAGCATATAAGCGCATTAAAACTGCAGGTCACAAGGTTGGCCTTTTTTGGTCTACTTAGGGTGGGCGCGCAAAACCGTCTTCTAAACGGGGGTATTGTCTTCCACGCCGTGAAATGCTGCTTGACGGACGTTATTCACGCACGCCGCATCGCAAGAACAGCGGGATTGCCCCAGAGTCAGCCCCGCGAACTCGGTACCCCCGTTTACGGTTCGGTTTTGAGGCCTCCCTTCGAGTAGACCACGATCACAAATCAAGAAAGTCGCTGGTACAGCTTGTGCGGACAAACTTGTGTACTCGGAAAGTCGCTCCAAAACCGAACCGTAAACGGGGGTATCGTCCCGGCCGCCGCCAAACGGGCAGCCCGACAGGCAAGATGACTATATAAGAGTGCGCCGCGGTCGCCCCGAGACGCAGCAGACACGGGCGGCGGGCAAGGCAGCGCGGATGCTGTGCGCCGCGGTCGCCGCCGAGGTGAAACAGCACGAACGGGACGGGCATCTCGGGTTCCGCACGCCGTGGTCGTCCCGAGACGCAGCGAGCGCGGACGGCGGACGAGGCGGTGCTGCGCACGCGGCGGGGTGCCCAGGACGAAGCAGCGCGGGGGCGCTCCGCGCCCCCGCTCCCACCCAAGCGGCCCCGCAGCCTCGCACATAAAAGACGGTGCGCCGAAACCCAACGCACCGTCCTGACGGTTCAACTCGTTTCAGACAGCCAAGAACTCCCAGCTAGTCCCAGGCCTCGCGACCGCGCAGCGCGCGCAGGCCGATGTCGCGGCGCAGGGTCTTGCCCTCGAAGTCAATCTTCTCGCAGGCCTCGTACGCCAGATCGCGCGCCGCCTCAAACGTGGGCGCCAGCGCCGTCACGTTGAGCACGCGGCCACCGTTGGTGAGCACGCGGCCCTCGTCGTCCATGCGCGTACCGGCGTGGTACACCGTCACATTGTCCATGGCCTCGGCATCCTCGATACCGGTGATGACCTTGCCCTTCTCGTAGCTGCCAGGGTAGCCCGCGCTCGTCAACACCACGCTCACGGCGTACTCGGGACGCCAGGAGAGCTCGATCTCGTCCAAGCGCCGCTCGGC
Organism: uncultured Collinsella sp.; assembly: GCA_964602045.1. Taxonomy (GTDB): domain Bacteria; phylum Actinomycetota; class Coriobacteriia; order Coriobacteriales; family Coriobacteriaceae; genus Collinsella. The sequence continues at coordinate 41,237 of CAZRPL010000002.1, forward strand.
GCAGGCAAGCATGACCTCCACGAGGTCGTTTTCCAGACGCGGCAGGATGACCTGCGTCTCGGGGTCACCGAAGCGGGCGTTGAACTCGAGCACCTTGGGACCGGTGGGTGTGAGCATGAAACCGCCGTACAGGCAGCCGCGGTAATCGATACCCTCCGCGGCGAGCTCGGCGACCGTGGCCTCCATGATGCGGACCATCTCGGCGTACTCGGTCTCGGTCACGATGGGCACGGGGCTGTAGACGCCCATGCCCCCGGTATTGGGGCCCAGGTCGCCCTCGAGGGCGCGCTTGTGATCCTGCGAGGTATCCATCGGACGGACGCAGCGACCATCGGTGAACGCCAGCAGCGAGCATTCCGGGCCGGTCAGCATCTCCTCGATGACCACCGTGGAGCCGGCATCGCCGAACGTGCCGCCGAAGCACTCGTGCACGGCCTCCTCGGCCTGCGCGAGCTCGGTCGCCACGATCACGCCCTTACCGGCAGCCAGGCCGTCGGCCTTCACCACGAGCGGAGCGCCCTGCTCACGCACATAAGCGAGCGCCGACTCCTCGTCGGTAAAGGAGCCATAAGCGGCCGTCGGCACGCCGGCACGACCCATGACCTGCTTGGAGAAGAGCTTGGAACCCTCCATCTGGGCGCCGGCCGCACCCGGGCCGAAGCAGGGAATGCCCGCCTCGCGCACCGCGTCGGCGACACCGACCACGAGCGGGGCCTCGGGGCCGATCACGACCAGACCGCAGCCCGTCTCGCGTGCAAAATCGGCGACGGCGGCAGGATCCTCGGCGTCGAGCGTGACGTTCTCGCCCACGGCGACCGTGCCGCCGTTACCCGGGGCGATATAGAGTTTGCCGCAGCGCGGGGACGCGGCGAGCTTGCAGGCGAGCGCATGCTCTCGGCCGCCGCTACCGAGCAGCAGGATGTCGAGGGTGGAAACGTCGTTGGTAATGGCCATGGGTCCTCCTTTAGAACGCAGCCTCGAGGAACATATCCGAATCGTCCAGAAGCGGGCTGTGGAGCGCGGCGGGGTAGCTCAGCAGACCCACGGCCCCCTCCCCCACGTGCGTGGCGATGCACGGACCGATCGTGGCGACGCCGCCGCAGACACCCTCGAGCTCGTTGGTCTCGAGCGGCTTTTCCAGCATGGCGATCGCCTTGGGGGAACGGGTATGCAGCTTGTAGTAGACGAGCGGTCCGAGCTCCTGGGAGCGGCGGGCAACCTTTCGGGCCATGAAGGCGACGGCGTTGCGCATGCCCTTGGCCTTGTGGGCGACCTCGATACGGCCCTGCTCGCCCACCTCGATCACGACCTTCACGTTGAGGATGGAGGTCGCCAGGTGCTGGGCACGCGTGGCGCGACCGCCCTTGACCAGGTTCGCCAGGTTGTCAGGGATGAAGAAGATCTTCGCGCTGTCGCGAATAGCGCGTACACGCTCGATCGCGTCATCGATCGTGCCGCCCTGCTCGGCGATGGCGGCGGCCTCGAGCACCATGGCGCCCTCGCCGACTGTGGCCGAATAGCTGTCGATCACCTCGAGCCGCACGCCCGAGGGCATCTGCCGCGACAGGAAGCGCGGGGTCTCGATGGTCGAGGACAGCTCGCGTGCGATGTGGATGGACAGGATGTCCTTGTAACCCTCATCCACCAGCTCGCGATAGACCTCGATGAAGTCGGCGGGAGCAGGCTGCGAGGTCTGCGGAAGCTCCTTGGCCCCCTGCATCAGGTCGAGGTACTCGCCGATCTGGATGTCCACGCCGTCGCGGTAATCGCGCCCGTCCGCCACGATGTGCAGCGGAATCACACGGATACCCAGGCGCTCGGCCGTCTCGTGATTGATATCGGACGCGCTGTCCGTGACAATTGCAAACTTGCGCATTGTCGAGGTTCCTTAATTCCAGAAACGGTTGATGGTCTGCTCGCGGTCGGGACCGACGGACACGAAGCTCACGCGGGTGTGGGCGAGCTTCTCGATGTAGGCCACGTAGTCCTGAGCCGCCTGCGGCAGCTCGTCGAAGCTGCGGCAGGCGGAGATATCGCACTTCCAGCCGGGCAGCTCCTCGTAGACGGGCACCGCGGCGGCAAACGCGCTCTCGTGCTCGGGCACGGTGGTGTAGCGCACGCCGTCGCACTCGTAGGCCACGCACACCTTGATGGTATCGAAGGCCGACAGCACGTCCAACTTGGTGAGGGCGATGTCGGTCAGGCCGTTCACACGGGCGGCATAGGTGGCGATCACGCCGTCGAACCAGCCGCAGCGACGGCGGCGACCGGTGGTCACGCCGTACTCGTAGCCGTCCTCGGTGAGGGTATGGCCCTCGGGCGTCTCGTAGGCGAGCTCGGTGGGCATGGGGCCCTCGCCCACGCGGGTGATGTAAGCCTTCATGATGCCGAGCACGCGGTCGATGTTCTTCATGCCCACGCCGGAGCCCGTGACGGAACCACCGGCCGTGCAGTTGGACGAGGTCACATACGGATAGGTACCGTGATCGATGTCGAGCAGCGTTGCCTGGGCGCCCTCGAACAGGATGGACTTGCCCTCCTCCACCAGACCGTTCAGCAGAAGGCCGCTCTCGCAGATATAGGGACGTAGGCGCTCGGCATAGGCCAGGTACTCCTCGCAGATCTGGTCCACGGTGTAGGTCGGCATGCCGAAGATCTTCTCGAGCTGCGGGTTCACGCGATCGAGTGCGCGGGCGAGCTTGGCGCGGAAGACGCCCTCGTCGAGCAGGTCCTGCATGCGCAGGCCGATGCGCGCCATCTTGTCCTGGTAGCACGGGCCGATGCCGCGCTTGGTGGTGCCGATGCTATGGTCGCCGAGCAGCTGCTCGTAGGCGCCGTCGAGGTCCATGTGGTACGGCATGATGGCATGTGCGTTGCCCGAGACCTTGAGGTTGGCGGTCGAGATGCCGTCCGCCTCGAACATGTCGATCTCCTCGAGGAGCACCTTGGGATTGACGACGCAACCGTTGCCGATCACCGAGATGCAGCCCGGATACATGATGCCCGAGGGAACCTGGTGCAGACCGTATTTGCGGTCGCCCACCACGATGGTGTGGCCGGCGTTGTTGCCGCCCTGATAGCGAACGACGCAGTCGAAATCACCGGCGATCAGGTCGCAGATCTTGCCCTTGCCCTCATCGCCCCACTGGGTTCCGACCAACACTGTCGAAGGCATGTCTTCTCCTTACATACAGACGATGCGTGCATCGTCTTGGCACTCAAACATTTCCATTATACGGCGGGGCGGCAACGCCGTGCCCTGCCAATTCATCGTGTTCGGCGGGCGCGACGCTTTCCCCATGCGCATCACCGCGCCGGCGCACAGCCCGCGCGCACAGGCAGGCACGCAAAAGGGCGGACCGAAGCCCGCCCCGCAGGTTGCCGTTATTCCTCGGCGTGCTCGTTGAGCTCGTAGAACTTGGTGGATGCCGGTAGGAACACCAGGTCCACGTCGCCGATCGGGCCCGAACGGTTCTTTGCGACGATCACGCGCGTGATGCCCTCGGGCGGACGATCGTCGCGCGTCGCCTCCTGCTCGGAGTTCGAACGGTCCAAGAACATGACGATGTCGGCGTCCTGCTCGATGGAGCCCGATTCGCGCAGGTCGGACAGCTGCGGGCGCTTGCCGGTACGGGACTCGACGGCACGCGAGAGCTGTGACAGCGCGATGACGGGCACGCCCAGCTCCTTGGCCATGATCTTGAGGGCGCGGCTCATCTCGGAGACCTCGACGGCGCGGTTCTCGGCGCGGCGGCCCGCCGGCGGGCTCACCAGCTGCAGATAGTCGAGGATGATGATCGATTTCTCCTTGTTGTGGAGCATACGGCGCGCCTTGGCGCGGATCTCGGTCACCGTGGTGCCGGGCGTGTCGTCGATCAGGATGTCCAAGCGCGACAGATCCTGCGTCGCCTCGTTGATGTTGGCCCACTCCTGCGGCGAGATGCGGCCGGTGCGGAAATTGGACATGTTGATCTGGGCGTGCGCGCAGATGAAGCGTTGCGCGATTTCCTTGCCCGACATCTCGAGCGAGAAGAACGCGACCGTGTAACCTTCCGATGCGGCATTCAACGCGAGGTTCAACGCGAACGAGGTCTTACCGACGGCGGGACGCGCACCGATGATGACGAGCTGGCCCTCGCGCAGGCCCATGAGCATACGGTCGAGGCTCGGGTAACCGACGGGCGCACCGTGCACATCGCCGCCGGCCGCACAGACCTCCTCGGCCTCGTTGTACGCCTCGATCATGAACTCGGTCAACGACTTGTAGGAACTGCGGACCTCACGTGCGGTCACCGACAGCAACATGGACTCGGCGCGCTCGATGACCTCCTTGGTGTCGGAGGGGGCGTCGTAGGCGAGCGCGTTGATCTGGTTGGTCGCACCGATGATCTCGCGCAGCATGGAGTCGCGCCGCACGATGCCGGCATGATGCTGCCAGTTGACGAGACTCAAGGTCTGACCCATCAGCTCGAGGATGTAGGCCTCCCCACCCACCGCCTCGAGTTTGTCGATGGACTTGAGATAGTCGACCAGCGAGATGGCATCGATCGGCAGGTTGCGGTCGTACATTTCGTGCATCGCGCTGAACAGCGTCTTATGGGCGGGGCGGTAGAAATCGTCGGGCAGGAGCTCCACGAGTGCTTCCTCGACGACCTCACTCGACAGCAGCATGGCGGCCAGGACGTTCGCCTCGGCTTCGGTGTTGTTGGGCAGGCCCATGCGGGCACCGCGGTCGGTCACGCCCGACGGCGACCACGAATAGTCGGACGAAGTTGACGGCATGCTGGCTCCCTTCGAGCGATCGATTGCTTGCTCGCGCTCTCCATGGTAAAGCATCACAGGGTCGCAACCGGTCTTTTCTTACCCCTCACCTGCACGTATGCCATTATCAACACGGGGGTGTGGAAAGCTCGGTACCGCTTTCTTGCTCGAATACCGCTTATCAACGTTTTCCACATTTTACCGGCTCGATTTAGACGAGTTTTCCACAACACGCCTTGTACCTGCGAATATACATAACTAACCGGCGTTTTACAGCGTTTTTATTAAAGCTATACTTGAAGGTTTAATGAAAGTGCAGGTAATTGCACATGCTTTATTCATTCCGCAGGAAAACGGTATCGTGCAATATGCAAAGAACCCGCGACCCATATCCAATACCGGTCGGTATCGATTTCAAAGCCGACTGGTCTAGCAGGGCATACCTGTGGATTTCTCAACTGGTTTTCAAATCGTGAACCAGCAGGGGACATACGCGCCATCCGATGTAAAAACGCCAGACGTAATTTCACATCGGATGGCGCTCAGAAGAGGAATATCAGATCACTCCGCGACGTCATCGGTAGTGAGCGGGGACTGGGCGAGCAGGTCTTCGTAATTATGCGGGCTGGCGCCGTTCGTCGCCGCGCCGAGGTCTTGGTCGTTCATCTGATCGACCGGGATCCGCCCTGCGGAGCTCTCGGGGTCGAGCCCTGCATCCACACGCCTCATCATGTCCTGCCACTCCTCGTACGCCGTTCCCACATACGAGATCCCGTCGACGTTGAGCGCATAGCTCGGTGCCGCAGCGGAATAGATCGTCAGTCCGTTTTCGGCCCTATAGAGCTCGAGCGCATACGAGACGATCCGATCAAGCGAAAGGTCCGTCGTCACCGTCTTGGCGAGCTCCGCGACAAGCCCCGGAATCTCGAGAGGCCCGGAGGCGAGCACTTCCCGCACGATCGCCTCGAGGATCTGTCGCTGCGCTTGAGCACGCCCGAAGTCGCCTCCGGACACGTTGTAGCGCTCCCGTGCGTACGCCAGGGCCTGTTCGCCGTCGAGCACCTGCGTTCCGGCCGAGAACGATATGCCGCCATTGCCGGCATGGATGTCCTCCGGAATATCCACGGTAACTCCCCCGAGGATATCGACGACCTCCTTCAGGCCCGAGAAGTCCACCTCGACATAGTGGGAGATCTGAACGCCGGCGAACTCGGATACGGTTCGAACCGTGGACGCGGGCCCGTAATTGTAGGCGGCGTTGATCTTCTCGACTCCGCCGCTCTCGCCATAGACCATGGTATCGCGCGGGATGGAGACGAAGGTCAGCACGCCCGACGAGGCATCGACCCGTGCGAGCATGATGACATCCGAGCGCGCGGCCTCTCCGTTTCGCGAATCCGAACCGATGACGAGCGCGTAGAACGCATCGGAACCCTGCTTGCCCTCCGGGTCCTCGAGCACCTGCTCCATCTCCTCGCGGTCCCCTTCATCCAGACCCATCATGTTGTTCACACTGTTCATCCACGCGAAGCAGGTAACGACTCCTATGGCGGCGATGAAGAGGATGCAAAGCAGGGCGACCTTCAGCTCGAAGTGCTTTTTGCGCCCCTTGCGAGGCGTTTGCGTTGCTTGCATGTCCTCTTGGAATCCGCTGCTTTCGGCGTACCTCCCCCTCGCCGCGGCAGGCTGTGGATCCCTGACCGCGACGGGCTGCGGGACCTTCAGCAACGATGGCGACGTATCCCCAGGTCGCTCGCTCCCATGCGACCCTGCATCCGTCTGAGCGGCGTCCGATTGGGCGAAGTGAGCGGGAAGGCGACCGTCGCGAACGATCGACTCGAGCTGCTCGCCCTCGACGCTGCGACGCATATGACGGGGAGCGCCCTTTAGCTCGGCGGCGCAATCATGAACTTCCTTTTCTTCCATACCCTCTCCTAGAAATCGTTGCCCCTTGGACGTTACCGCAGTATGGCAGAGGATGCGATAGGAAGATCGCCCATTCCCCGGCCCGGATCTTCGATATCACGATATAACCTCTTTCCTTCCCCGTAAATCGGCATTCATCCCCATCGGCCGGTCGTTTGTTCAGGCGAACGGATAAAGTGCTTTTTCGAAATCAGAAGAACCACATCGGGCGTGAATGTGGCGAAGAAGGAAGCATCGCTGGCAACTTGACCCATCCCGACAAAAGCGGCTTGCCCAATCTCATTGCTCGCCTGGCCGTTTACCACCACCGAAAGGACTTCGACTCCGTCCCGGAGCATCTCTCATCGAACTGCTTACCCATCGGAGCAGGCTCGGATGTATCCCATGGCGCAGAGCGCATCGCGGAGGTCTTTTGGGCGCACTCCCCGAAGCCCGCGCATCTCATTCGCGAGCCTCGCATGCACCTTATCGCTTTCAACAATCCATTCGAGGCCATCGTCGTGGGCATCTACACAATCTACTCAGACACGGTCCACATGATGTTCTCGTTCGAGATGTGGCGGCCCACCGTCGATTGCCGATGGGACGATCACGGCAAAGCTGCTGCTGGCGAACGTCATGGATCTGCTGTCCGGGCAGTTCATGCGCATCCACCTAAGCCATTTCGCCAATCGCAGCCATATCTCCGCCTTCATCGCCGGTGAGACGGTCATGTCGAACGGAGACCGCATCCCCAGCCCCTCGCGACGAAGAAGTGATATCGAAAGTCGCCTCCCGCGAGCATGTGAAAAACGTCAGATGCACTGACCCGCTCAACGCCTCGACAACATCGACATACAGAAAAACGACCCGGGCGCACAAGCACCCGGGTCGCATCACATCGGTTCGAGAGACGAGCGCTACTCGGCGGCAGCCTCGGTCTCGACGGCCTCAGCGGCCTCCTCGGCGACCTCGGCCTCAGCCTCAGGCTCCTCGGGGGTGACGCCCACGGCGACATTGACCGCGGCACGGATGTCGCGGTACAGCGAGATGACCACAGGGTGGACACCGGCCATCTTGATGGGCTTACCGAGCTCGACGCGCTTGCGGTCGATCTCGACGTCCAGCTGGGCCTTGATCGCATCGGCGATCATGCCGCTGGTAACGGAACCGAACAGGACGCCCTCGTCGCCGACCTTCGCGTCGATGGTGACGGTCTTGCCGTCGACGGCATCCTTGAGCGCGTTGGCGTCGGAGATGCGGACGGCCTCGCGCTTGGCGATGTTGTTGCGGCGCTCCTCGAGCTGCTTCAGATTGCCCTTGGTAGCCGCAACGGCGAGCTTCTTAGGGAAGAGGTAGTTCTCGGCGTAGCCCTGGGCAACGTCCACGACGTCGCCTTCGCCACCCTTGCCCTTGATCTCACCAAGAAGAACGACTTTCATGAGATCTCCTTGCGATGTGCGCCGCGTGCGCGACGCAGTGATTACTGCTTTGCCTGTGCGTGGGAACCATCTCGCTCAAGCTTGCGAAAGTTGGCCCACACGTCGATCAGGCCGACGATGCTCATTGCGAAGAACATCATCTCGGACCAGAAGACGAGCAGAATGCAGATGAAGCGCGTCACGCATCCGAAGCGCCTGCGTGCCATGAGGGCGGAAAGCACCCCGAAGCCCTGGCAGGCGAAGATGATCCTGACGCCCATGATCGCCGTCACGCTCACGGTGCGGACGATCTGAGCCTCGGGAAAGCCCGTGAACGATGCGCCGACGCACACGATCGAAACCGCGAGAACGGCGACGCTCCACATGGGTGCATCGAAACGTGACAACGACGGTCTGCGGGGGTCTCCCGTGCAGCGCGTCTGCATCACATGGGAACCGAGCCCGGCAAACAACGCGTAGCTTGCCGCGCTCACCACATACACGAGCGGCCAAAGGGCCACCATGATCGGCTCGAGACCGCTGGCGAGCAACTCACCCTCGACCCCCGTCCCCACGGACTGCGCGACGGCCGCCATGAGATACGACACCATGACGTCCTGCACCGACGGACCGGTCATCGCTGCGATCACCGCATCGATGCCAAGACTCGTCAGTGCCGTGAGCACGACCACCACGGAGACGTTCGTCACCGTGGCGCCGCGCCACATACACCACGCGATGCCCAGGCTGCACACGATAACGGGAGCCAAAAGCACCGTATACGTGACGTTGGCGATGAAGGAGACCGCGAGCAGGCCGATACCCTCGAACAGGATCAGACCGACACCGCGGCGCGCCTTAGCGCACAGGACCTCGCGCGCGCCATACGCGGCGAGGAGGATTCCCGCATACGGAAGGAAGATCGCCACGACGCACCCGAGCGCGAGCATGAACGCACCATGGGCGTTACGCGGCGGGACCACCCGACGCACCGGCGTGCCGTTCGGCACGATGGCGCCTTGCCGAGGATCCGAACTTCCGTCCTGCATCTACTCGACCCTTGCCCCTCGCCTAGCCGCGATTGCGCTCGCCGCGGGAAGAGACCACGGGAACGGTGTAGGGCAGAAGCGCCATCTCGCGAGCGCGCTTGATGGCGTTCGCGATGTCGTGCTGATGCTGCGTGCAAGCGCCAGTGACACGACGGGGCTTGATCTTGCCGCGATCCGTCATGTACTTGCGGAGAAGCTGAGTATCCTTGTAATCGATGTACTCGGTGTTCTCCTTGCAGAACTGGCAGTACTTACGACGCGGCTGACGTGCTGAATAATCATTAGCCATGTCAAAATACCTTTCGTTTGGCACCGCCCGCACAAAACGCGACGGCACCGCTCACTTACCACGTGACCCCGTTCGAAACCTTAGAACGGAATGTCCTCATCGTAGACGTCGACCGCCGGCGGAACCTGCGCGGGCGCAGGAGCCGGGTGCGGCGCGGGCGCGGAATAGCCGCCACCATAGGAGGACCCACCATACGAGCCGGAGCTCTCCTGGCCATAGCCACCCTGGTTCTGTCCACGGCTCATGAACTCGATCTCATCGACGATGACCTCGAGCTTGCTGCGACGCTGGCCGTCGCGCTCCCACGAGCTGTAGCGCAGCTTTCCCTCGATCGCGACCTTCGACCCCTTCTGGAGGTAGCGGGAGACGGCCTCGGCGCGGGCGCCGAACATCGTGCAGTCCACGAAGTTGGGGTAATCCTCCCAGTCGCCGGTCTGGGGGTTGCGGCGGCGATCATTGACCGCCACGCCGAAGCTGAGCACCTGCGTGCCGCTTGCGGTCGCACGCAACTCGGGGTCGCGGGTGAGATTACCGGAGATGTTGACTCGATTGATGCTCATGTATGACTCACTACCTCTCTGTTCGAGCGATCGGATAAAACCCCGCCGCTCGATTTCCAAACGGTTCCTACTCCACGTCGTCGCGACGGACGATCATGTGACGAACCACGGCATCGGTGATGCGCAGCACGCGATCGAGCTCGGCGATCTGGGTAGGATCTGCATGGAAGTTGATGAGGGTGTAGTCACCTTCGGTGAGCTTGTTGATCTCGTAGGCGAGCTTGCGCTTGCCCCACTCGTCAACGTTGTCGACCTTGCCGTTACCCTCGGCGATCGTGGTGTCGATACGCTTCATCACAGCGAGACGGGTCTCGGGATCGAGAGCAGGGTCAACAAAGAACAGCAGTTCATAGGCCTTCATGTGGTCACCTCCTCTGGACATAAGGCTCCAGGTCGTGAAGGTGCGCCCGGAGCAGGAAAAGACCGGTTTACTGTAGACCAACCGCCGTCTCTTCTCAAGTTGCCGCAGGTACGCCCTCATGACCTCCATATTTTCGGCATGATGGCAAACGCCTCGCACGCTCGCCGTGCCGCGCTCCCCCATCTTCGCCGCCCGCGCCGATACAAAGCCGACAGGGCGATGCGAAACCGCCGACACCATTCGCGGCATCCTGGGCACAGACCCCGACATTCGCAGGTCGGTACCGTGTCCAAAAACTCAAACTACGCAGAAGCGGCCCTACGAGACATGAAAACGTCACGGTTTCGACCTGTCGCTCAACGCGATCGGCCCGTTCACGGCCCGATTGCTCCCGCTCATGACAATGGCCTCGGGATGAACCGCTTCGAGCGTTACGCCGGCAAGACCACTCCCACATCTTTACCGGGCCTTCAGCATCAACAGGCCGGCGGGACAGGCGGCGTCGAGGAGATATCCGACACATCGCGCTGCGGCACGCCATCGGGTAGCGGAGCCGACGAAACGCCCCAACGCCCGACCTCGAATCGGCAGAACCACTGACCGGCCGCATTGATGCACACCAGGTTCATCGCAGTCGAGACAACCGACCCCGCGAAGGTGACCAATACGAACGCGACGACGGTCAATACCACGATTCCCGGCCCAAGACCGAACAGCAACCGCTCGATATCGCTGCCGGGACCCACCGCGAGCTCGACAGCCACACCCATAACGCCACCGAGCGCGATACCGCTCGCAACCAAGGAGACCAAAAGGCCGTACAAAACGTTGATCGCCCCGCCGATCAACGAGATCGCATAGAGATGGAGGAAGCCGCTCACATCGCGCGCCACCATCTGGAACAGCCTGTCCAGACGCCAGCCCGCGGCAAAGCTGTCGTAGAGGGTCGCCCGCAGCATCGCTGCTGCGCAAAACGTTCCCGCAAGCAGATTGAAGGCGAGCATCACCGGCACGACAAGGGGGGACACCCGGCGCATGATGTCGAGCAGCGATCCGGTGAACAGGTTCGCGCCCGCCGGGAACAACGCGGCGGAATACCAGTCGCCGAACAGGAGCATGTCGACGAGCATGAGCACGAAGCCCATCGTCACGCTGACCAAAAACGCGATACCGCCCGTGGCGAGGACCTTGCCGTACGCGACACCGCGCTGCTTGGGCGCCGCGTCGACGCCCCATGCCGTCAGCCGCGCCCATTCGAGTGCGTAACCGAGCACCGCGATCTGCCCCAAAATGGGAATCCATCCCACCAAGGTGAGCACGAGGACGGGCTTGATCCATCCCTTGTCCCTCGTCAGCATCTTCCACGAAGACGCGAAGCCAAGCTGTCGGGCGTACATGCACCCTCCTTGTTCGTAAACATCCGATGCGCACAACGCACGTCATGGCAAGTGTAGCCGTCCGATCTGGTCGGCCGGCACGAAATGAATACATTTAAGGGCTATTTAAGCGGCCCTCCACGTGTAACGGCGAGTCGGATTGAAGCGAATCCGCCACATTTTTCAACGGACTTGAGATTGGCACTTGATTGCGACCGCGTTTACGGTACAATTGCCTGTGCATTTCACGGAGAGTTGTCCGAGTGGCCGAAGGAGCACGATTGGAAATCGTGTAGGCGCCAAAAGCGTCTCCAGGGTTCAAATCCCTGACTCTCCGCCAGCATCCTCTCATGGCGCGCCTTCGGACGCGCCATGTTTCACTCCATGCGGAGGAGTGGCAGAGTGGTTGAATGCGGCGGTCTCGAAAACCGTTTACCCGGTAACCCGGGTACGAGGGTTCGAATCCCTCCTCCTCCGCCATTTTTAATCCCTTCAACAACGCAATAGCCCCTCAAGCTCCAAGCTCCTCGCTGCCCCACGCAGGAAGGATTCGAACACGCGGGGCCTCATACCGCGCAAAGCGCGTGGGTGTCTTTGCCAGCATGAGTCGCAAGAAGGCCGCAGGCCTCCGCAGCGACCGCCTGCTCCGCAGGTGGTCGACATCCTCCTCCGCCATCACTGCTTTTCAGCAGGAATAATCCCACGGTGAGAGCCGCCTTGCCGCAACGCCGATGACGGCACGTCTTTTCGCGCATCCGCTATACTGGAAGAACGCTATACACGGGAATTTCTCGAATGGAGCCACCATGATTCCGACCATTATCGGCATCGTTGTCGTCATCGCCATCATCTGCGCGATCGCCGGCATCTATAACAACATGGTCACGCTGCGCAACCGCATCGACAACGCGTGGCAGAACATCGATACGCAGCTGCAACGCCGCAACGACCTCATCCCCAACCTGGTGGAAACGGTCAAGGGCTACGCCGCCCACGAGAAGGAGGCGCTCGCCGCCGTGACCAACGCGCGCAACAGCGCCGTTGCCGCCACTACCCCCGAGGATAAAATGGCCGCCGACGGCATGCTCGCCGGCGCGCTTCGCCAGCTGTTCGCCGTAGCCGAAGCGTATCCCGACCTCAAGGCCAACACGAACTTCATCCAGCTGCAGACCTCGCTCGAGGATACCGAGAACAAGGTCTCCTACGCACGCCAAAGCTATAACGACTGCGTGCTCAACTACAACAACGCCATCCAGACCTTCCCCGGCGTCATCTTCGCCGGCATCTTCCAGTTCAAAGAGCGCTCGGGCTTCGAAGCCGAGGAGGCGGCGCGCACCGTTCCCGAGGTCAAGTTCTAGGCGGCACCATCCGCGCAACTGAATCAACCTATAAGGCACCCGGACATCCACTCGTTCGGGCGGCTCAGTTCATAAACAGGACCTATCACGTTCCATTCGAGATCGCGTGTCTTTAGGGGACGGTTTATCGGGAACCAATCGGATGCTTCATCAATTTCTCCATCGCAACCTGCGATAACTATCGACTGTCAGCCCCCCTCCACCATCTATCGCCGCCACCTTAGGTGATAGCTTTCAAATAAACCGTCCCATAAACGCCGTTAGTCAACCAGTCTCGAGTACCATCGTCCGATTATCGTCCCGATTGCCCCTGCTCATGCGAAAACAAGCCTTCATGCAGTTTTTTCCGGCGCGCGAGAAACCGTGCGGAGACATCTGCGGGGGAAACATTGGCAACCCGAGCATACGTCTGCAGAAAAGCATCGAATCGCTCAAGGTCGCTCAGGATTTCGTAATCGATATCCAAAACGGTATACCCCATGTTAGCCAACGCCGCGCGCCGTCGCGAACTGTATCTGAACTCCTCGCGCCCGGCGTGAAACGCCTCGCCGTTGACTTCAATGATGAATTGGCCCTCCGTATCTACCATGTCACCGATGCAATAGGGCTGACGTGCCAAGATAGCTGCATCTTGAGTGAACTTGATGACTCGATTGAGGTGCGGTGCGCGCAGGCCCTCTCCTCCCTCGGAGCGCGGGGCGAACAGCATGATCGACGCCTTGGTTTCGAGAGGCGACCCTGACCCACCGATAACGCAGCGCGCGAGATCGACCGCTCGACGCGTGCCTCGGGATCGTGGTGTGGCAGCTGCCTCCGCGCTGGCGATAAGACGATCGCATGTGGTTAACGGCGGTCTTTTCCAAAGGTCGGTCAAATTGCCCTGCACGTCGAAGGCGGGTTTCCAGCCAAGCGGTTCCCCTTCCTTATCGACATGGAAAATCTCACATCCAGAAGCATCACGGTAAGCGTTAATCCCGCGCATCGTCTGTGCTGCCGTCTTCAAATCTTCAATCAGCGAAATCACCGCAGAAACTCGAGATGTCTTAGCGATGACACTGTAGATCCCACATGCCTCGAACATCTTTTCCAGCACGATAGCCTCATCGGTGTAACGGATTAGATGTCTCAACGTGCTTTCGACAGACGTCACAGCAAGCCCGTTACCAAGATCGACAAGCTCGTCATCGCGCAAATCAATGCGAGTACGGCACGGGTGGACGAGTAGGCTTTTCCTCCCTGAATAACCGTCCTCCATAATTGCGTGGACAGGTAACGACACGCCCTTCAAATCCGTGAGCACGTGCGAGCGAACCGCCCTGTCAGCCGCGCGCTCGTTGCATCGAGACAGCAGCACGCGCCTCGGAACACCCAAGTTCTCCGAATCTTCTGCGCATGCCAGCTCTGGCGGTAACTCGACATCGCGTATGGCTGGCGGGGTCGACCAGTACTGCCAAGCCGACCAATCGCACACGATGGCGTCGAATCTCTTTCGCATAGATTAAGGCTAGCATAATTAGATGATAATTTTACTGAGATTAAATTATCATATTTTGTAATGTTGATGTTAGATTACCGTTAGACTCCGCCTGAATCCCCTGAACTGGCCTGCGCTACGAAACCGAGACGAGCACTTGGCTTTCATTCCGGTAGCATGAAGCGCTCAGAGGGCATGCAACGTTTGCCCAGCGTTTATGGGACGGTTTATCCCGCTCAAAAGCAATGCTGCGTATGCCGCCCAACAAAAGCCCAGTTATTCAAAGAGCAGTGGTGGCCGCCTATTCAAGTGGTGCAGACTAAACCGTCCCATAAAGGTCCTTCAAGACAATACCGAGGATTGAGCGAAATCGAGCACGCTCGGTTATCGCGTCGGCGCCCCATCGACGATACGACTCCGCCGACGCCCCCTTAGTAACCGAGGGCCTGCAGCGCGAACATCACGGCGGTGAGGACCGTGATGACCACGATGGTCGCCCAGGTCAACGCGTTCCAAACGCGCCCGTTGCGGTACTCGCCCATGATGTGGCGGTCCTTGGCGATAAACAAGAGGAACACGAGGAGCACCGGAAGCAGCACACCGTTGATGACCTGCGCGCTCATCATGATCTGGAACAAGTTGACGCCCGGCATGATGACCAGCAGCGCCGATGCCACGATAACGGCGGTGATGATGCCGCGGTAGACCGGCGCCTCTTCCCAGCTGCGGTCGGCACCGCGCTCCCAACCGAACGCCTCGCAGATCGCGCTCGACGTCACGCCGGGCAACACGCAGGCGGCGAGGAAGCTCGCCGCAACCAGACCCGAGGCGAACAGGACCGTCGAGAACTTGCCGGCGATCGGCTCGAGCGCAAGCGCGGCATCGGCGGCGTCGGCCACCTGTACGCCCGCCGGGTAGAGCACCGCGCCGGTCGTCACGACGATAAACCACGCGACGGCGCATGCGATCACCGACCCCGATGCGGTATCGATGCGCTGCAACACGATGCCGTCCTCGTCGACATTCTTGTCCACGACGTTGTTCTGCGCCAGGAATACCATCCACGGGGCGATGGTGGTGCCGATGGTCGCCACCAGCAGACTGACGTACTCCGGCTCGGCGACGATATGCGGCGACACCGTCGCCACGGCAACCTCGTCCCAATCGGGGCCGGCGAGAAACGCCGCCACCACGTAGGTCACGAAAACGCAGCTCACCATGAGCAGGATCTTCTCGATGCGCTGAAAACTGCCGGACATGGTGAGCAGCCAGATCGTCAGACCGACGAGCGGCACCGAAACCGTCGCGGGCACGCCGAACAGGGCAAGTCCGCTGGCGATGCCGGCGAATTCCGAAATGGTCACCGCCGTGTTGGCGATAAGCAGCGCCATCATGGCAAGCGCGCTTTTGCGTATGCCGAAGCGCTCACGGATGAGCGAGGCGAACCCCTTGCCCGTCACGCAGCCGCAGCGGGCGGCCGTCTCCTGCACGACGACGAGCAGCAGCGCCATGAGCGGCAGCATCCACAGCGTGCCGTAGCCGTAGCTCGCACCGGCGCTCGAATAGGTGGCGATGCCGCCGGCATCGTTGCCCGATAGCGCCGCGAGCAGACCAGGCCCCATGGCTCCGAGGACCGCGCCCACGGTCAGTTTTTCGCGATGTTCCCTCCGCATGATCTGCCCCGCAGCCTATACCGCGATCGCGACGAGGGCGAGCACCGCGAGCACCGAGTACAGCGCGCATGCGATCAGCACCGCCGATACCGAAAGCGCCGTACCCGAGGTGTTGAGGTCATGCTCGTCGCGCCAGAACAGCACCTTGAGGTAGATGACCGCCGTCGCGCAGGATGCAAGCGACACCGCGGCGGCGCAGGCGAAGCACGACGCGAGCGCTGCAGCGGACGTGGCAGCCATGGTGACCTCGCCGGCAACCATCGCGGGCGCGTCGAACAGACGGATGGTCGCCAGCAGATCATCGGGATAGGCGGCGCCGAGCACGAGCTGGCCGCACAGGTAGATCACGAGCGCCAGCGCGATGCCGATCACCGACATCTGCAGGAAGAAGCCGAGATACGGCTTATCCTGCTCGTCGTCCTCATCGTACTCGAGGTAGTAGTTGCGCACGAACGACACGACGCGGTTGGCGGCGAGCAGCACCACGGGCATGACGCACATGGGATACACGAACAGGCCGGTCGCAACGCCTGCCGCCTCGAGCGCGGCAGCGATGACGCCGGAGGCGATCGCCCAGATGAGCAACCAATACTGTCGACGCGCGAACCACGAGAACGCGTGGATCGATTCACCGGCGCTGCCCTCGCCGGAGCCGACGCCGGCGATCTGCAGGTCTTCCTGGTGCTCCTCGGTCATGACCTCCATGGCGTCGTCGACCGTGACGATGCCCAGGATGTGACGGTTCTCGTCGCAGACCGGCATCGCCGCGAGGTTGTACTTGGACATCTCCTCGGCGACGTCCTCCTGGTCCTCGTCGGGAGCGACCCAGACCACGTCGCGGTACGCAAGACTGTTCAGGCGCGCATCGCGATCGGCCACGATCAGCGTCCGCAGGGACAGCACGCCGGTCAGCGCGCCGGAGGGATCGGTGGTGTACACGTAGTAGACGCTCTCGAAGTCCTCGTCGAGACGACGTAGGCCCTCGATCGCATCGGAGACGGTGGCGGTCGCCGGCAGCGCGACGAACTCCGAGGTCATGATACGACCGGCGGTGTTTTCCTCGTATCCCAGCAGGGTGCGGATCGCGCGCTCCTCCTTGACGCCCATCAGGCGCAGGAGTTTCTCGGCTTTCTCGTAGTCGAGCTCGTCGATGAGCGCGGCGGCGTCATCGGGGTCCATGAGGGCGAGCATCGAGGACGCATCGCGGTCCGACAGGCCCTCGAGCATCTCGGCGACGAGCCCGTCATCGTCGAACTCCGAGATGGCTTCGGCCGCCTGAGCGGTGTCGAGCTGGGCGAACACTTCGCCGCGCAGGCGCGGATCGAGCTGCTCGATGATGTCGGCGATGTCGGCGGGATGCAGCTCGCCGAGCGTCTTGTGCGACACGGAGAGCTTGATGGTCTGCGTGGAGCGCTCGAGCAGGTCCATGTAGGACCAGGCGATGATATCCTCGGGCAACGTCTTACCCATGGCGCGGGCGATCTTGACCACCGCGCGCTCGAGCACCGGGTGCAACGTACGCAGCAGTCCGCGCATGCCCACCTCGGCGCCGAGCAGGCGCAGCTGGTTCTCGCCGGAAGCGGAGAGTTTGATATCGTTCACGCGGACGACCTTCATGCCCTGCGTGTCGACGATCTGCTTGTTCATGATGTCGCGGGCGAGCAACACCTCGTCGGGCTGCAGGTACGAGAAGCGGATGTCGGTCGCGGGAACCTTCAGGAAAACCCCGTCGTCATCGATGCGCTCGACGTACTTGCGCCACGAGATCATAAACGGCGTCTTGCCCGGCCCTTGGAAGGCCAAAGACGTCACATGGGGAAAGACCTCGCCGGTGGCGATGCCCAGGTCGTTGACGATGCCGATCTTCTCGCCGGTCGAATCGACGACGGGAAGCTTGAGCATCTCGGAAAGATAGTTCATGGTGCTCCTTTGCGAAAGCTATGGCGACGCTACCCCAGCGTGCGCCGGCAAAAGGCACCCGCAGGGGTCAGCTACTGTGTGGTCGAGGTTTGGGTTTCACCTGTATCCTTCTCTCGTGACCCTGCAAAATAAGAGCCCGACATCCGTCGAGCCCTCATATTCTATAGCATTTTCCACATCCCATGGGAATGGATGCCGAAACAGGATGAACCGAAAGCGCGGGGGACGGGCATACAACCCGTCCCCCGCGCACGCGTCACATGCTCGATCCGCGGTACGGGCTAAGCCTCGGGCAGCACGGCGCTCTTCGGCATCTTGACGGTACCGTTGATGACATCCTCGGGGAAACGTCCATCGAGCTCCATCAGTTCGGAGACCGTGACCAACTCGTATCCGGCATCCTGCAGCCCCTCGATGATATCCGGCAGCGCCTCGATATCCTGGGAGCGGTCCCCGCCGCCGTCGTGCATGAGCGCGATGGCGCCGTTGAAGGCCTGCGACAGGACCGTGTCGGTGATGGCGTCGGCTCCCGGCAGCTCCCAGTCGAGCGTATCGATGTTCCACAGGACGTTGCAGCTGATCAAGTCGGCGGCGCGCGCCCACTCGACCGTCGTGAACGCGCCGTACGGTGCACGGATCATCTGCACGCGCTCACCCGACGCCTCCTCGATCGAGTCGAACGCCGTCGAGATCTCGGAGCGCAGCGTATCGCGATCGCACTCGGGCAGGTTCGCGTGGCTGTTGGTGTGGCTCGCCATCTCGTGACCGTCCGCGACCACCGTGGCGCTCATCGAGTTCGCGTTCGTACCCAGATTGAAGAACGTCGCCTTCACGCCGTACTCCTTGAGGATAGCCAGGATCTCGGAGGTGTAGGAACTGGGGCCATCGTCGAAGGTGAGGGCGATGTACTTCTTGCCGTCCTGGGGGTTGGGGTTGAGGTAGCTGACCACCATGTCGGTCGGCTCCTCCACGACCTCCTTGTCGACCGTCTCGCCTGACTGCTTGCCGGTCCAAACGGTCTTCTTGCCGCTTTTGCCCCACTGCGAGACGAACTGGATGGCACCGGTACCCTCCGTCGTGAGCTCGGGAGCGAGTTCGACGGTCTTCTCGGTGTGTTCCTCGGTCGTGTCGCCGCCGTCCTTGACGCTGAACGTCGACCCTTCCTTGATCTCCAGCGAGGCGAAATCCTTGGACGCGACACCCTCCCCGTTGACCTCGAGGGTGCACCGGTCGCCCCCGTCCTTGTCGAGTTCCTTGCCGCTCACCGACAGCAGCCTGCCGGGCTTGGCGCCGAAGTAGCCGTTGTCCTCGAGCAACGTCGCGGCATCGGTCCCGATATGGACACTGACCGGCTCCCCGTTGACCGTGATGTCGATGTTGCGCCAGAAGAACTGGTATCCGATGCCCAGTGCGATCGCGCCGAGCACCACGAGCGCCACGACGGCGGCGATCAGGGGCGTGCGCGGATTGCCGGGCTGATGGCTTTTCGCCGTTGACGGCGTGCGCCGTGCCGGGGCAACGCCCGCGCGGTTCGCGGGAGCATGTCCGGTGGTGGGGCGCCTCGCCTGCGTGGAGACACGTTGCGTCTGCGCCGTGGTCTTGCGCGTCTGCGGATGCGCCTGAGCCCGTGCCGTGGTTTTGCGAACCTGGGTCTGTGTCGTGGCCTTGCGGGGATGCGGATGCATCTGGGTGGACGCTTTTCTGGCTTTCGGATGCGCCTGAGCTTGGGCCGTGGCCTTGCGGGGATGCGGATGCGCCTGCCCTTGCACCGTTACCTTGCGCGCCTGCTGGCGCGTCTGCTTTTGGGCCCGAGGCTGAGCGGGCGCTGACGATTGGGGCGTCACACGCGTCGCGGAGGTCGAGGTGGCAGCGGTGCGCGGACGGGCGGTCCCGCCGGAGTTTTCGGTGCTCTTCGCAGCGGAAGTGGCCTGAGGACGGACGGCGTCATCGGACCCCTTGGTCACCTTCGAAGCGGAGTGGTATTGCGGCGAGGTGATCGACGCCGCCGTGCGAGGCCGCGTGACACGGCTCCCCTGGGCCGATGCCGTCGGCTTCTTCGCTGAGGACTGACGAGGGGTTTTGTTCTCGTTTCCGTTCATCATCTTCATCCGGTCCTAGGTTCCGACACGTAGCGACCCCGCACGTCGACGTGGGCGGCCGTACACCCTGAACATATCCGGCAACAGTATGCCGGCAGTTTGTCTAGATTCATCCTACCCCTTCCGGGAAACGCGACACCCGATTGTAGTCGCTCCCGGCACCTTTATTCGCCCTCCCCTTCATCATCAGCATTTAGTTGAGGCAGCACGGCATCCTCGGGCATATCGACCTTCGCGAGATCGACCGCATCGGCCATCTCCTCGTCGGTCGCGATGAGCTCGGAGAGGGTGACGAGCGTGTAGCCTTCATCCTGAAGTTGCTTGATGATCTGGGGCAGCGCTTCGATCAGCTGCTCGCCGGTCGTCTCGCTGTCGGTAAGCAGGATGATGTTGCCGTTTCCGACCGATCCCACCACGTTGTCGACGACCTGGTCGGCACCGGGCAGCAAGTAGTCACCCGAATCGAGGTTCCACGTCACCACGGCGCCCACCAGATCCATGGCGTCCGCCCAGTTCCGCTCGGAGAACAACCCATATGGAGGCCGAAGGGCCGCGGTCGACACCCCGGCGGCACCCTCGACGGCATCGAAGCCCTCGGTCAGCTGTGAGCGTAGATCATCTGCCGAAAGCTCGCTCATATCGGTGTCGTTCATACCGTTCGAAGCGACCTCGCAACCGGCCTTCACGATTGTGGAAGCAGCCGCTCGGTTGTCGAGCAGCCGATCGCCCTGCAAAAAGAAGGTCGCCTTGGCATCGTACTCTGCCAGGATGCCCAGGATCTCGTTCGTGTAGGAGCTTGGCCCCTCATCGAACGTCAGCGCCACGTAACTGCCCGAATCCGGCGAGATGGAACGCGCACGCACCACGCAGTCCTGAGCCTCCTGCACGATGCCACGATCCTCGGTCTTGCCCGATACCCTGCCAGTCCACACCTCGGAACGCCCAGGCACGCCCCATGTCTCGACGTAGGCCACGGCACCGCTGCCCTCGACCGTGAGCGACGGCTCGATGGCGGTCGCCTCGATATCGTGCTCCTCGTACTCATCGCGCCCGTCGCCGATCTCGACCTCCTCGCCGCCCGCGAGCTTCGTCGTGGCGAGGTCGTCGTTATCGATCTGCCTGCCGTTCACCTTGACGGAGTATGCCTCACCTCCGCGCTTCTCGAGCACGCTGTCGTCGACGGCAAGCAGGTCGCCGGCACGGACGCTCAGCTCCTGGTCGGCGATGAGCGTCTCGATACTCGAGTTGATGCGCACCGAGGCGTCCGCCCCGTTGAGGGATATGGTCACGTTGCGATTGACGTACCACACGATGCTCGCCACGAACAGCAGCGCGGCGCACCCGATCGCGATGATCACGTACGGGCGGCGCGAATCGCGGCGGCGAGGGCCGCGCATGATGCGCTTTGCGCGGCCGAATCCCTGCGTATGCCGCAGGTAACGCTCGCCCGGTCGACGCGCGCGCTGCTGAGCGCGGGGCAGCTGCCCCGTCGAGGCGCGGCGTTTGTGCGGTTTGCGTCCTTTTGTGGAGTAGGAGGTGGTGTAGTTAGGCAATGGTTCTCCCCAGTCCAAATCGAATCTAGAAAAGACTGTACCACGCCGTGATGGAGACGGCGCCTGCCGCACGCCCCAAACCCATGAACGGACGGGGGCGGCAGGCGTGCCTACTTCCTCTTCTTCTTCGCAGGGCCTGCAGCCTTGCGATATTCGCTGGCGAACGCCGAGAACATGCCGCGCGTCTTGCCAAGTTGCCTGCCCAGTGCACGGCTCCCCTTGTCGAGGGCCTTCGACCCCTTCTCGTCGATCGTCGCCGCGCCTTTCTTGACCTTATCGCCGATCACCACGCTCGCCTCCGCCGCCTTGGCGGCAACGCCGCCAGTCAGCTGGAGATCGAGCGTCTCGTCGGCAACGATCATGGCACCGTCGCGGTAACCGCGCAAATAGCCTGCCGGCACCTCGAAATTGCCGACGAGCGCCGAGGCGGCCTCCCCTTCGGTGAGCACGAAATGCTTGACCTTGCCGGTGCGGCTGTCGAACAGGACATCGGAGCAGTAGCCCACGCGCGCACCGGAAGTCGTCATCGCATCCATACCCGTCCAGATCAGACAGGCATCCAGATCGACGCCGAGCCGCTTGGCGGCAGCGTCATCGAAATTGCGCTTTTCGTCGGTAACCGCAAGGACGCCCTCGTACACATCGAGGGCGTCGAGCGCCACGAACCGATCGGGCTGCTTGATCATGCCGACCACGTCGGGCAGCTTGACCATGAAGCCGACGACATGCAGGCCATCGGGGGCGAACACCGGAAAGTGGATCTTTCCGAGGCGCTTGGGGTCGCGCGGCGTGCCGTCCTTGTTCGTCCGCCGGTCTTCGGCGGGCGCGCGGTAGACCCGCACGCCCTGGATATCGGAAACGAGCATCTACGCCTCGGCGACCGGCTCAGCGGGATCGGCGGGCGCGGCATCGTCGGCCACGGACTCGACGACCACATCGGCGGCGGGGGTCACGTTGCCGCCGGCGATGGCGTCGTTCAGCTGCTCGCGCAGCTGGTCCATGCGCTCGCGGGCGAGATCGACCTTGGCGCGCAGCTCGTCGGTCTTGGCATCGACCATCGGGCCGAAGTCGGTCGCAGCGGCACGTGCCTGATCGACACCCTGCTCGTACATGTCGCGGGCGTTGTCCCAAGCATCATTGGCCATATCGGCGGCCATCGCACGGGTCTCGGCACCGGAACGGGGAGCCATGAGGATGCCCGCGATGGTACCGGCTGCGGCGCCGATCACGGCACCTGCGACGAAACTGAATCCCTTACCCATGTTGCTCCTCCCATTCAGAGCCGATAGTTCAGTGGAAACCCCATTATACCCGCGCGCGCCCCTCGGCGACACACGGGTCCTTGCGCGGCTGCACGCAAGCGCGACTTCGGACGATGCGCCTTATCGATCCTCGGTCGGGGCGTGCGTGGCGGCACCGCCGAACACCGCGTCGACATCGGCCACGCGCTTGGCGGGGGCGGCACCCATCTTGGGCTTCATGCGAAAGCGGTCGGCAAGGCTACGGCGCGGCTGCTCGGGCTGGACCTGCTCCGCAGCCTCGACGGGCGCGGGAGCCTCGGTCTCGGAAGGCTCCTGTTCGGTGGCATCCCAACCATCGTCAGACGCCTCGTCGTCCTCGCCGCGCAGGTTCAAGACGAGCTTGCGCAGGGCGGCGACGGTCCCCGCGAAATCCGGCGACGGGGACTGCGCGTGCAGATACGCCCAGTCCATCATGAAGGCGGCGCTCGAGAGGGCGCCGACGGTCAACGCGTCGTCGGGACAGGACAGCTCGACGTCGAACAGGCGCTCGTCACCGGGAATCTGGCGCGTGCGGCCGCAGGAGATCGAGCCGGCGAGCCCGGTCTCGTTCATGATCTCGACCGTGACATGCTCGAGCAGGTGCGCGAGCTCGGTGTCGCCCATGCACTCCTGGAACTCGCTGCCGGCGTCACCCAGGCACAGGTGCTTGGCGATCGCCGGGGCAAGGTAGTACACACGCGCCGTGGCCTCGATGTCCTCGGAGGTCCGAAGCGGCATACCGGGATTGACGAGCACGCGCGCGCAGAGCGTCTCCTTACCGACGGTGATTTTCAGGATGTTGAACAGCTGCGCCATGGTGTATCCACCTTACCTAACGTCTGACCTTCCGTGTATGCCGCACGATGCGGGCGCTTAGGCGTCCTTGCCCTCGCCCTTATCGGCACCGTCCTCGTGCTCCCGGACGACCTGATCGGGGTCGGGCCCGGTGACGCGGATCAGCGAGATGCGCTGACCGCGCATGGACTGCACCTTGAACTTGTACCCGTCCTGCTCGAACACCTCTCCGATATCGGGCACCGAGCCGCACAGATCCAAGATCCAGCCGGCCACGGTCTCGTAATCGTCGCTCTCCTCGATCGGCCATCCGAGCTCGATGGCATCATCACATGAGAAGCGGCCATCGACCAGCCACTCGCGACGCGAGAGGCGCGTGAGGTACTTGTTGTCGGGATCGAACTCGTCCTCGATCTCGCCCACGAACTCCTCGACGATATCCTCGATGGTGATGATACCAGCCGTACCACCGTACTCGTCCACCACGACGACCATCTGCTCATGAGCGGTCTGCATCTCGGAGAGCAGCGGCAGGATGTCCTTGGTGTCGGGCACGAACGTGGCGTCACGCACGAAGGAGGCTACCATCGCGTCGCCGTGCCCCGCGAGCACCGGCTCGATCAGGTCCTTGATGTGGGCTATGCCCACGATGCAATCCTGGTCCTCGCGGAAGATCGGCACGCGCGAGAAGCCGGTGTCGCGCATGATGGCGAGCACCGAGGTGATCTCGTCACTGTCCTCACACATCGTCACGTCGACGCGCGGCACCATGACCTCGCGGGCAACGGCGTCGCCCAAGTCGAACACCTCGTGGATGATGCGCTTCTCCTCGTCGAGCAGGGTATCCTGCTCGCTGATCATGTACTTGATCTCCTCTTCGGACACGTTCTGGCGGTCGTCGGCGCTCTTGATGCCGAGCAGCTTGGACAGACCGTTCGCGGAGGCCTGCGTGAGCCACACGAGCGGCTTGGCGATCTTGCGGAAGGCGCTGATGGGACCGGCGACGGATTTGGCCATGCCCTCGGCGTCGGACAGGCCGATACGCTTGGGAACGAGCTCGCCGATGACGATGGACAGATAGGACACGATCAGCGTGATGATGATCGGCGAGACGACGGGTGCCACCGCGCTGAGCGGTTCGATGTCGAACGACTCGAGCCAGCTGGACAGCGGATCGGACAGCGTGTTGGACGAGACGGTCGCGGAGAAGAAGCCGACGAGCGTGATGGCGACCTGGATGGTAGCCAAAAAGTCGGTCGAGTCGGTCGATAACTCGAGCGCCTTGGCGGCGCGGCGGTCGCCCTCCTCGGCGTCATGCTCGAGGCTGGCGCGCTTAGCCGTGGTGAGAGCCATCTCCGACATGGAGAAGTAGCCGTTCAGGATGGTGAGCAGCAGGGTGGCAATGATGGAAATCGCTATGCCCATAAGATGAGATCGAACCTCCGAGGTCAGGATGCAAAGGACGGGATTTGACGGCGGGCGCCGCCATATACGGCTGGCCTAGATCACGAAAAGGATCACCACCATGAAGATGAAGATACTTCCGGCGAGCACCCACAGGTGCCAGACGCTGTGCATATAGCGGATCTTCTTCATGAGATAGAAGGCGCATCCGATGGTGTAGCACAGCCCGCCGACCACGAGCAGCGCCAAAGCCAGCGGCTCCAGGGCGCCCACAAGTTGCGGCAGACGGAAGACGACGAGCCATCCCATGATGAGGTAGATGAGGATGGTGACCCAACGGGGCTGACGCTGACGGCCGATGATCTCGAACGAGATGCCGGCGAATGTGAGCGCCCAGATGATGACGAACATGACGATGCCGCCGTAGGGCTCGAGCGTGATGAGCAGAAACGGCGTGTACGACCCGGCGATAAGCAGGTAGATGCAGCTGTGGTCGATGATGCGGAAGATGCGCTTGGCGGCAGGCACCTGGATGGCATGATAGAGCGTGGACGCCAGGTACTCCAGGATGATGGAGACGCCGAACACGATGGCGCTCGCCATATGCGCGGGCACGGCACCGCCCACGGCGGCCTTGACGATCAGCAGGACGAGCTCGGCGATACCCAGCAGCACACCGATGCCGTGCGTGATGGAGTTGGCGATCTCCTCGCCCACCGTGTAGCGCGGAGGTTCCTTGCGGTGATCGTCCGCACGTTCGGGGCGGGGAAATCTTGGACACGATTTGCGACGCTTGGGGCAGGCCGCGCACACGTCGACACCCGTCGACGCTGGGAGGGATTCGTCAGATTGGGGCACCGGGGCGGCCTGAGCGTCCGGCCCCGTGGTACTTCGCGATGTGGAACTGTCGCCTGATGCGGACATGTTGCTGAGCGATCCTCCAAATATAGACTGCTCAAAATCATAGCAGAATCGCCCCACCCCGCTAGCGACAAGATGGTGCCAGGCGCAAACTTGTCGCGCGATAGAGCGAGGGCGACCCCGCTGGATGCAGGATCGTCCTTGTCGTGCATCTGATGGCGACAGGTTTGCACCTGGCACAAACCTGTCGCCTTGGGGTTTATTTCATGGTGATGAGCTCGTAGCGGCTCGTACCAAGGCCGATCTTCTCGGCGTGCTCGATCATCGAGCGCCAGTTGGTGTCCGGGTGCGTCATGTTGAAGTGGTCGTGCTCGCAGCGTTCGGGGATACCGCCTTCGGCCTCCAGCTTGTCGCGCATGTCGGTGAGCTCGGTGTTGGGCAGCGCCGGCGCGGCAAGCGCCATGTCGATCGCGGCCTGGTCGATGGCGACCGGGTCGAAGCTCGCGAACATGCCCAGGTCGGGCACGATGGGCGTGTCGTTCTCGGCATGGCAGTCGCAGTTGGGCGAGATATCCATGGCGATGGAGATGTGGAAGTTGGGACGGTCCTGCACCACGGCCTGCGTGTACTCGGCGATCTTGTAATTGAGCACATCGACGGCGGCGTCGTAATCGGGTTCGATGGCATCCTGGTTGCAGGCGCCGATACAGCGACCGCAGCCCACGCAGCGGTCGTGATCGATGTGCGCCACCGGCACGGTCACGGTCTTGCCGCTTTTGAGCTCGCGCTCGCGAGTCTCCTCGAAGCTGATCGCGCCGTGCGCGCAAATCCGTTCGCAGGCATGGCAACCGATGCAAGACTCCGTGGCCACGCTGGGCTTGCCGGAGGCGTGCTGCTCCATCTTGCCGGCGCGGCTACCGCCACCCATGCCCAGGTTCTTCATGGCGCCGCCGAAACCGGCCTGCTCATGACCCTTGAAGTGCGTGAGCGAGATGACGATGTCGGCATCCATGAGGGCATGACCGATCTTGGCCTCCTTCACGTACTCGCCGTTCTTGACCGGCACGAGCGTCTCGTCGGTACCCTTGAGACCGTCGGCGATGATCACATGGCAGCCGGTCGCGTACGGGGTGAAGCCGTTCTGGTACGCGCAGTCGATATGCTCGAGCGCGTTTTTGCGGCTGCCCACATATAGCGTGTTGCAGTCGGTGAGGAAAGGCTTGCCGCCCAGCTCCTTGACCACGTCGGCGACGGCGCGGGCGTAGTTGGGGCGCAAAAAGCTCAAGTTGCCCAGCTCGCCGAAGTGGATCTTGATGGCGACGAACTTGTTCTCGAAATCGATCTGATCGATGCCGGCCTTCTTGATGAGACGCTTGAGCTTGTCGAGCTGGCTCTCGCGGCCGTGACTGCGCAGGTCGCAGAAGTAGACCTTGGCAGGTGCGGTATTCTCGGACATGGCATATCCCCTCTCTGTCATATTCCATGCATCGATTGTAAACCGGAAACGTTATGGGTCAGTTGGGGACGTGTTCCTTCCAACCCATCGTGGGCGACATCGCCCACGATGGGTTGGAAGGAACACGTCCCCAACTGACCCATTTCAGCTGCTTACAGCGTGCCGGCCTCGAAGGCGGCGAGGGCCTCCTGCAGCACCGGACCGTCGGCACGGCAGGGCACCGAGCCGTTCTTGCGCAGCATGCGGGTCTCGTGGCCCTTACCGGTCACGATGACCACCGCCGGCCGCGTGGTCTCGCGCACGCAGGTGCGGATCGCCTCCTCGCGGTCGAGGACGATCTGCCAGTTGCCGTTCCCCTGTTCCTCCACGCGCTTGGCGATCGTCGCGCAGATATCCGCCGGATCCTCGGGGCCCGGGTCGTCCTCGGTGATCACGATACGGTCGGCGTACGCACCCGCCGCGACGCCCATGGTGTCGCGACGATCGACGCCCTTGCCGCCCGTCGCGCCGAACACGACGGCGAGTTCGCGATCAGGATAGTTCTCGCACAGGTCGCGCAGCATGGTCTCCAGACTCATACCGTTATGGGCGAAGTCGACGACGCCCACGATGCGACCGCTCTCGGTGGGATAGAGCTCCATGCGACCGGGAACGCGCAGATGCTCGAACCCGTGCACGATGGCCTCGCGCTCGATGCCCAGCGCCTCGGCGACGGCGATCGCGCCCAACGCGTTGGAGATATTGAACTTGACGGGCGTGGCGACGAGCACGTCGTCGGTGAAGCGCGGGGTGCGTACGCGCGCGACGATGCCGCGATCGGTATGGGTGAGCTGCTCGGCGAACACGTCGGCGCGCTCGTCCGCAAGAGAATAGGTCACCACGCGCTCGCAGGCGCAGGCCGCGGCGAGCACGCGCTCGACTTGGTCCATGTCGAGGTTCACCACCGCCGCATGACTCTGCGCGAACAGCTTCAACTTGCTGCTGAAGTAATCCTCGAAGGTGGGGTGCTCGATCGGGGAGATATGATCCTCGCCGATGTTGGTGAAGGCGCCGACCGCGAACTCGACGCAGGCGGTTCGATCGTACTTGAGCGCTTGGCTCGACGCCTCCATCACCACGTGCTCGATACCGCTGTTCACGGCGTTGGCGAGCTGGCGCTCGAGCTGGAACGACTCGGGCGTGGTGAGCTTGGAGATGCCGGCATCGACGCCGTCATCGAACTCGATGCTCGAGAACAGCCCGGCGGTGTGGCACCCTGCCAGACGCGCATGCTCGTCCAACACGCTTTTCAGGTAATACGCGCTCGTCGTCTTGCCCTTCGTGCCCGTGAAGGCGCATACCTGCACGCGACCCGACGGGTGGTCGTAAGCGGTATCGGCGAGCACCGCGAGCGTGCGACGGATATCATCCACGAGCAGGCAGGGAACCTCGACGCCGTAATCGGTCTCGGAGACGTAGGCGACCGCGCCCGCCTCGATGGCACCCACCAGGTATTCGCGCTTGAACGCGGCGCCCTTGCAGACGAACAGCGTCCCGGGGACGGCCGCACGCGAGTCGTCCGTCGCGAAGTCGATCCGGATATCACCCGCATCCTGCGGTGCGCACCGAAGCACGCCCGCTCGATCGAGCACCTCGATGTAGTGCGCGAGCGAATAGGTTGTCTGGGTTGCCTGCGGCATGAAAGGCCTCCTTGATCGACGCGTGCGGCGTGGATGGCGATCGGTTTCGAATATTTGCTCGTTGGACATTATGCGCATCGACTCGATACGTGCAGTGCAGACGGTCCAAGAACATGAAAAATGAGCAGGATACGCGGCGTTGCCGGATACGGTGGCTCGCACGCGATCCCCCGCAAAGGCAAAACAACCCGATGGCAACGCCACTCCGGCGCACGATTGCGTTTCCGGTTCGGTTTTGCGGGTACCTGTCGAGTAAATCAAAAAGCCATTACCCTTACTACCTGCGATTTTGCTGTGCTTCGCTGTCAGTCTATTTGGAAACCCCACACAAAGCCGAACCGTAAACGCAAAACTGCGCATTTGGAGCGCGACATCCCGCACATGACGCCCGGAAGCGCCTTTCCCCTGTTATGACTCGGCGCAGACCTTATGCAAAAGACGTCCTTGCGCGCGAGCGTGTTATTCTTCTTGTACCGTATGTCGCCGGACGAAGGGCTTTCCATGCCTCATCCATACCAGGCCCTGCAACCTCGCCGTCGAATCGCGCACCTGCTCGGCGTAGCGATCCTCCTTGTAGCCTGCCTGCTCGGCGGGTGCTCCACCTCGGACACCTCGACCCATGAGTTCGAACTCGTCGAGAACGGCAAGCTCACCGTGGCGAGCGACCTCGCAACGCCGCCGTTCGAGTACACCGACGATGCGGGCAACCCGCAGGGATTCACCTACGACCTCATGGGCATGATCGCCGAGGAGCTCGGCCTCGAGCTCAACTACCTGCCCGCGCAGAAATTCGACAGCATCATCCCGATGACCAAGCAAGCCGTCAAAACCGATGTCGGCGCCTGCAACATCACCATCAACGACGAGCGCCTGGAAGAGGTCGATTTCACCGACCCCTATATGGATTCCAACCAGGGCATCGCCACCACCAAAGACGGTGGCTACGACACTGTCGAGGCGCTCAACACCGCAGGTGTCCGCATCGCGGTGCAGGCGGGCACGACGTCCGAGGAATGGGCGATCGAGCATCTGCCGAACGCTCAGACGGTGAACTTCGACGACTGGACCGCCGCGTTCACCGCAGTCATGAGCGGCCAATGCCAGGGCGTCGTCTGCGACCTGCCCGTCGAGCAATGGATGGTCTCGAACTCCTTCACCGGCATGCAGATCATCGAGGAGGTTCCCACCGGCGAGCAGTTCGGCATCGCCGTGAGCAAGGACAATCCCGAACTGACCGAAGCCATCAACGCGGCGCTGGCCGAGATCCGCGCCGACGGGCGCTACGATACGCTGTACGAGGAGTGGTTCGGCGTGGCGCCGAGCAGCTCCGAGCAGGACGGCGAATCCGAGACGGCCGAGATCCCCGATGCCCTCACCGTCACCAAAGCGAGCGCCCAGTCCAACGAGGACGGCGGCACGGCGGTGCTCGGCGGTATCGCGACGCGCCTGACCTGGGAAGCCACGGTCGGAGCGGATGCCGAGGTATCGCAGCTGACACTCACCCTGCCCGAGGGCGGTTCCTTCGAGGATTCCGGTGCCACGGTATACGCCGTGGAAGACCTGACCCGCACCGAGCTCGTCTGCACCTCGCATATCGACGGCTCCGCCCTCGTCATCGACTTCGCCGAGGCCATCGCCGCCGGCACGCAGCTGACCGTCGAGGTCGAGGGCGTGTTGTTCCCCAGCACCGCCGGCGCCTACGCGGTTGGCGGCACGTACACCTCGGCCGACGGCGAGGTACGCGACCTGCCCGACAGCCCCACCATCGCGGTGAGCGAGAGCACGGCCGTCCAGTCTATCGTAAGCTGGCTCGACGACCAGGCGTGGGTGCAGGCGTGGAACGCGAACCCGTTTTTGGGGATGTTCCTGCGCCCGCAGTACATCGTGACGTCGATCGCCTCGCTGTCCCAGGGCTGGGGCGCCGCCCTGCTCGTCACGGCGATCGGCTTCCCGCTCGCCGTACCGCTCGCGCTGTTGATCACCTTCATGAAGATCAGCCACTACAAGCCGCTGCGCGCCATCGCCATCACCTACATCAACGTGCTGCGCGGCACACCGCTGTTCCTGCAGATCTACATCGCGTTCTTCGGCTTCCCCATGTTGGGGCTGAACTTGCCCAACCTGCCGCTCGGCATCGGCGTGCTCGCCATCAACTGCTCGGCGTACCTCGCCGAGATCTTCCGCGCGGGCATCCAATCCATCCCGCGTGGGCAGTTCGAGGCCGCGCGGTCACAGGGCTTCGGCTTCATAAGCACCATGTGGCTCATCATCCTGCCGCAGACGTTCCGCCGTGTGATCCCCACCATGACCAGCGAGCTTGTCATGCTCTACAAGGACACCTCCCTGCTGTCGAGCGTGGGTGTCATGGAGCTCATGATGTTCTCCAAGAATCTCACCGCGGTGACCGGCAACATCACGCCCTACATCGTGGCCGCCCTGTACTACTTGGTCGTGACCATCCCGCTGATCCACGTGATCACCAACGTCGAGAAGAAGATGGCGGCAGGCGAGGGTCGCCGCTAGCCCGAGCAACACCGTAACGGGCGCAGCAGACAGCCTGCAGCGCCCCTGATCTTTGTTAAGATGCTATTCTTAATATAGGGATTTAATCGGTAGTCCAGCCGTGGCACTCACTGCGCGAAGTGGGTGTTTTGATTCGGAACCGCTTTGCATACACCAGCAGCAGCAATTTTGATGCCTGCGGTTTTAATCTTCTGGCACACGCATCTACTGGGACACTCCGAAATAAAACACTCACTTCGCAAAAGCCCTGGACCGAGACCTCTCCAAAACATGCCTGGGATGGGCCAGAAGACTGCTTTGTCCTATTTTGGGATGGAGAAAGCGGGCATGGTTGCGCCTCAAGGACACGAACGGGGCCGCCGACCCGTGTGGTCGGCGGCCCCGTTGCCACCATGCGATTCCTGAGCCCATCCGCTACTCGGCGGCCTTCTTCCCATCGGAAGTCGCGGCTCCTTCGTCGGCAGTCTCCGCGGCCTTAGCAGCCTTTTTGGCGGCCGCGGCCTTGCGAGCAGCCTCGACACGGGCCTGCTGCTCGGGCGTCAGCTCGCGCTTGGGCCTGGCGGCACCGGCGCCGGCGGCCTTGGCGGCGGGCTTAGCCGGCATGTCCTTATGCTCGGTCACCGTGTGGAGCTCCGTGGTGGGCTCGGTGTTGTACACATCCATGCTCAGACAGTGCTTGGGGCAGTCGTTCACGCACGAGGAACACTGGATGCAGCGGTACGGATCGATCGTCCAGTCGCCGGCCTTGCGGTCGACCGTGATCGCGTCGGCCGGGCACACGCGGGCGCACATGCCGCACATGATGCAGCTCTCGACGTCATTCACCACGTGCCCACGCATATGCGGGAACAAGCCGGGGATATCGCGTTTCTCGTACGGGTAGCGCACCGTCGCGGGCTTTTTGAACAGCGACCCGAGCGTCATCTTGGCAAGATTGAAAGATCCCATCCGGCACCTACCTTTCCGTGCAGCTGATGCACGGGTCAATCGTCAGGATGATCATGGGCACGTCGGCCAGGTCCACACCCTGCAGCGCACGCACCATGCCGGCGAGGTTCTGCGAGGTCGGTGTGCGCAGGCGGAAGCGGTCGAGGAACTTGGTGCCGTTGCCGCGCACGTAGTAGAACGCCTCGCCGCGGGGCTGCTCGATGAGCACGTGCGCGCGGCTGTTCTCGGAAGGCAGCACCTTGGGACCGGGCTTGCCACCGATGCCGTCGTGCGGAATCTTGGCGACGAGCTCCTTGATGATGTCGATGGCCTGGTAGACCTCCTCGCAGCGCACCTTGCAGCGGGCGTAGCAGTCGCCCTCGGTGGAGATGATGGGCTGGAAGTGCTCCAGGTCGCCATAGGCGCCGAAGCCAGTCGTGCGCATATCGTGCTCGATACCCGAACCCTTGGCGAACGGACCGACCATCGACAGCTCGAGCGCATCCTCGAACGAGATGTAGCCCACGCCGCACAGACGGCTGCGTACGGAGCTGTCATTCAGCATGGTGTCTACGATGATCTTATACTCGCGACGCAGGCCATCGAGCTCGTCGCACACCTCGCGCAACATCGCGTCGTCGATGTCGTGCGCCATGCCGCCCACGATGCAGATGGACAGGATGATGCGGCCGCCGCAGGTCTTCTGGAAGATATCCAAGATGGTCTCACGCAAGCGCCAGCAATGGTTGAACAGGCTCTCGAAACCGAAGCCGTCGGCGAGCAGGCCCAGCCACAGCAGGTGCGAATGGATGCGCGAGAGCTCCTCCAGGATGGCGCGTAGGTAATCCACACGGCGCGGAACCTCGATACCGAGCAGCTTCTCGGTCGCGGCGGCGTAGCCGTACCCATGGCCGAAGCTGCAGATGCCGCAGACGCGCTCGGCGACGTAGACGAACTGGTTGTAGTCGCGCTTCTGGACGAGCTTCTCCAGACCGCGATGGACGAATCCGATCTGCGGGATGGCCTCGACCACGCGCTCGTCTTCGACCACGAGGTCCAGGTGCACCGGCTCGGGCAGCACCGGATGCTGAGGACCGAACGGGATGACGGAACGTGTTGCCATGCTACTCCCCTTCCTTGGCGGTATCGGCAGCCGGCGTCTCGGCGGCGGCGCGGGCGGCGTCCTTGGCCTTCTTGGCCTCGAGCGCGGCGCGGACCTTAGCCGCCTTCTCGGGATCCATGTTCGCGAGCTTGGCCTCCATCATGGCGGCGCGCTCCTCCTCGCTCGGCTTGTCGGCCTTCGCGGCGGCAGGCGCCATCTCGTTCACCGCGGCGACGGCGGCCGCATCGGCGGCGGCGCGGTCCTCGGTGAGGGCACGCTCAGCGCTTTTGGCCTCGGCGGCCTCGCGGGCGGCCTTGGCCTCCTTGGCGGCCTTCGCGGCGCGCAGCTTGGCGGCCTTCTCGCGCTCGGCCTTCATCTCGGGCGTGATGACCGTCATGGGCGAAGTCTCGGCGAGGCTGAAGAAGTGCCCGCCGAAGTCGAGCTTCATGTTGATGAAGTTCACGCCGAACAGATCGTGGGCCTCGTTCTCGTAAGAGAACGCCGCGAAGTACAGGCCCTGGATCGAGGGCACCTCGGCGCCCTCGGGCACGCTCACGCACAGATTGAGCGCGTTGTCGCACGTCTCGTCGTAGAACGTGTACACCAGGTCGATCCCGCTCTCGGGGAACTCGGCGCACAGCTGGACGAAGCGCATGCCCTCGTGCTTTAAGCTCTGGACGCGCTGGAGCAGCTCGATCAGCGGCACGTCGACGAACTCGGTCGTATACATCTAGTCCTCCCTCGCCTTCATGGCCTTGAGGCGGGCGTTGACCGCCTCGTCGTCCAGCAGGTCCGCAGGTTCCTGCAGGGTCTCACCGGCGGCGAGGCGACGGGCCTTCTCGTCCAAGATCTCGACACCCTTCAAAACGGCGTCGATGATGGTCTCGGGGCGCACGGCACAGCCCGGAGCGTACACGTCGACCGGAATCGCCTTGTCCACGCCGCCGATCACGTTGTAGCAGTCGCGGAACACGCCGCCCGTACACGCGCAGATGCCGCAGGCCACGACGACCTTGGGCTCGAGCATCTGGCTATAGATGTGGCGCACCACGCGGATGTTCTGCGCATTGATCGAACCCGTCACCAAGAAGATGTCGGCGTGCTTGGGGTTACCGGTGTTGATGATGCCGAAACGCTCGATATCGTAGAGCGG
The DNA here is from genome assembly GCA_964602045.1 of uncultured Collinsella sp. Taxonomy (GTDB): domain Bacteria; phylum Actinomycetota; class Coriobacteriia; order Coriobacteriales; family Coriobacteriaceae; genus Collinsella. The sequence continues at coordinate 76,216 of CAZRPL010000002.1, forward strand.
CATGAGGGAATCGAGCACCTCGATGTCGCAGCCGTTGCAGCTCGAGCCGTCGTAGTGGATGAGCCACGGCGATTTGGAGTTGTATGCCATATCCCTCGCTCCTTAGATGAACGGCGTGATGAGCACGTAGAACAGGTTGACGACGCCCACCACGAGCGCGATGAGCCATGCCAGCTTGAGGCAGTTCTGCCACTTGGTACGGGCGAAGTTGTTGTCGATCGCGACCTCGAGGAACCAGGTGATCGCAACCACGACGATCGCGACGATGATCGAGATGGGCGAGTCCCAGATGAAGAACATGCCGATCCACATGAGGAACAGCACGCTCTCACACCAGTGCATGACCTCGATCTTGGCGAGCGTGCGGCCGGTCATCTCGGTCGTGATGCCCTTGAGCAGCTCCTGGTGCGCATGATGGCTGTAGGACAGATCGAACGGCGACTTGCGCAGCTTGATGGTCAGGATGAACAGCAGGCCGATGAAGATCGGGATGAGCGTCACGATGATGGGCTGCTCGAGCGAGAACAGGCGCGCGATGTCGAACGACTGTGTCGCGGTGAAGAAGCCCACCGTCATGATGAGCAGCATGGGCTCGTAGGACATGACCTGCAGGCACTCGCGATCCGCACCGGCGTCGGCCCACGGGGAGCGCGAAGAGTACGCGGCGATGATCACGAACAGCGTGGCGAGCGTCACGAGGAACACGCACAAAAGCAAGTTGGAACCGGAGATGAACATGCCGCCGGCGAGGATGCAGAAGATGAGCGCGCAGGTGACGTAGGTCTCGTCGATGGCGTTGACGCTCGTCTGCTCCTTGGTCAGCAGCTTGCGCACGTCGTAGTAGGGCTGGAGCAGGCGCGGTCCCACGCGGCCCTGCATGTGGGCGCTCACCTTGCGGTCCAGGCCGTCGAGCAGGCAGCCCACGACGGGTGCCGCGATGGCGAAGACGACGCAGCCAGCCGCGATACCGAGCAGACCCGGGCCGACGAGCATGACCTCGCGCTCGACGAGGAACGTACCGCCGGCGAGCAGGTCGGTGTGGAAGATGAAGCAGGCGGCGAAGGCCATGAGCATGCCGGCGCCGCAGATGATCTGACCGACGAGGGTGAGCAGGTGCTCGGGGAAGACGCCGGCGAGATACCAGTTGCGCTTGGTGGAGCGCATCGTGCGGCCCATGGAGCCCAGATAGGTGCGCGAGTCGGCGTCAAGGCACACGCCCGACAGATACACGTGCTGGCGCGCCTTGGAGAAGCGGCCCCACGGCGTGAGCAGCACGATGGCGATGAACAGCACGATGACGACCATGATGAGCATGTTGTCGAGGTCGATGAGGCGCGGGACCTTGTTGTAGGTGACCTCGAGGTAGGGCCCGATCACGAACTGCGAGATGACGGGCAGCAGCATGCAGCACAAGACGAGTAGGGCGGAGATGAAGCCGATCGCGGTCCACTCGCTCTTGTGCACGCCGCCCTCGACGTTCTCGGCCTTCTGCGACACGCCGGCGAGCTTGCCGAGCCATTTGGCCCAGAAGAAGAACGTGGCGGCAGAGCCGAAGGCGAGCAGGATCAAGAAGAGCACATTGCCCGTCTCGGCGAACGACACGAGCGTGGCCCACTTGGAGATGAGCATGCCGAACGGCGCCACGAACATACCCATGATGCCGAGCATCATGAATCGCGTGAGTCGCGGCAGGCGGCTGAACAGACCATCCATGTCCTCGATGTTGCGGCTCCCGATACGGTGCTCGACGGTACCCACGCACAGGAACAGAACCGACTTGGACACGGTGTGGAAGATGATCAGGAAGATGGCGGCCCACACGGCCTCGGAGGTGCCCACGCCCGCGCAGGCGGAGATGAGGCCGAGGTTGGCGATCGTGGAGTACGCGAGCACGCGCTTGGCGTTACTCTGCGAGACGGCCATGAACGAGCAGAGCACGAAGGTCACGCCGCCGACGGCGACGACCATGGCCGAGGCAATGGGATACACCAGGTAGAGCGGGGCGAGCTTGACGAGCAGGAACACGCCGGCCTTGACCATGGTGGACGAGTGCAGAAGGGCGCTCGTGGGGGTCGGGGCAACCATGGCACCGAGCAGCCACTGGTGGAACGGCATCTGCGCGGCTTTGGTGAGACCGGCGACCGACAGCAGCATGAGCGGCATGATGAGCATATCGGCCTGCGCGCCGGCGGCGACCTCGACCATGCCGTTGATGGACAGCGGTACGCCGGTGGTGTGCATGACGACAAGCGCCACGTGGAACGCCAGACCGCCGACCATGTTGAGGTTGATCTGCAGGATGGCGCTCTTCTTGGCCTCGGGCGTACGCGTATAGCCGATCATGAGGAAGGAGCATACGGTCGTGATCTCCCAGCCCGCGACGAGCCAGTCGAAGTTATCGGAGGTCACGATGATGAACATCGCCGACAGGAACAGGAACATGAGGGCGATGAACTGATGGCGACGATCGATCGCCTGCGTTCCCGCGCGGCGGGCCGCCTCATCCTCATGATGCTGGAAGTCCTTCATGTAGCCGAGCGCGTAGATGCAGATGGCGCTACCGACCAGACCGACGATGAGCACCATGATCACCGACAGCGTGTCGATGTACATGGGCTCGGCCATGGCATCCTCGGGATGCAGTGCAAACGAGCCGCACCAGATGGAAACGGCGAGCTGGATGGCGGAAAGCAGGAACATCACCGTGTTCCGATACCGGATCGCCATGACAAACACGAAACCGCACAGGAACAGGTCGACGGCGACCGCCACGTAGTTGCCCGCGAGCGAGAGGTCGGGCGACATGGCGAACGTCGTCGGATCGCCCATGTACGTGACGGCGGTGACGATGCTGGCGATGGCGATGACCACCGCGGACCCGACCACGATCGGATCGCGCTGCGCATCACCCTTGAACAGCATCAATGCGATCGCGACGACCAAGGGAAAGGCGATCAGGAACCCCAGTAAAGCCATAGGCACCCCTTTTTGCATGAAGCTTCACATAAACAACGCTTCATTATAGTGCAGAAGCACCCCGATGGACGCATGGGCTTCACCGACGGGTGAGCAAACGTGCGGACAACGCGATTTGACGAAAAGGCCGGTGCCACGCAGGCGGGGCGCGTGTCCCACCAACACGGCACCGGCCGCATGTCCCAAGTTTCTCCTGGCTACTTTTGGGACAGGAACAGACGGTGTTAGGCCTGGGCGGCCTCGATCATCTTGCAGACGGTGTCCTGCAGCTCGGCCAGATTCTCGGCCGAGGGGATCCACTGCTGCGCCACCACGGGCACGGGCAGTTGGAACTTGGCGTTCTCGAGCTCGGCGTAGACCTGCTTGGGACCGAGCGGTGCCCAGCCGTAGGAGCCGAAGGCCAGGCCGATGCGCTGCGCGTTGTTGGGCGACAGGCCACGCATATAGGTGAGGAAGCCGGCCACCGTCGGCATCATGTTGGAATTGAGGGTCGGCGAACCCACGGCAACGTACTTGGCGTCGCACAGCTCGAGCATGATGTCCGAGATGTGCGTGTGCTTGACATCGATCAGCTCGACGGTGATGCCCTCCTTGATGAAGGCATCGGTGATCTCGCGAGCCATGGACTCGGTGGAATGCCACATGGAATCGTAGACCACGACGGCCTTATCGACCGTCTGATAGGTGGTCCAGGCCTCGTACTTGTCGAGGATGTCGGCGATGTGACTGCGCCAGATCACACCATGGCTCGGGCAGATCATGTTCAGATCGAGCGTCTTGACCACGTCGAGGGCCTTATGGGCCTGCATGCCGTAGGGCCACACGATGTTGGCGTAGTACTTCTTGGCCTGCTTGTAGACCTCGCACAAGTCGTTTTCGTCATCGAAGCGCTTGGTGGAGGCGAAATGCTGACCGAAAGCGTCATTGGAGAACAGGATCTTGTCGACGTCGGAATAGGTGACCATGTTGTCGGGCCAGTGGACCATGGGCGTGGTCACGAAGGTAAGGGTGCGCTCGCCGATGTTCAGGGTCTCACCGGACTTGACCGGTGTTGCCTCGATGCCGAAGTGCGCGCGGACCTCGTTGACGCCGGCACCGGCCGACGCGTAGATCGTGGCGTTGGGAGCGACCTTGTGGATGGCCGGCAGCGAACCGGAGTGGTCCATCTCCACATGGTTGGTGATCACGATATCGATCTTGGAGGGATCGACGACCTGCGAGATGCGCTGCAGGAACTCGTCGGTGAAGGTCGCCTTTGCCGTATCGATGAGGGTGACTTTCTCGTCCATGATCAGATAGGCGTTGTAGGTGATGCCCTTCTCGGTGGTGTAGCCGTGGAACGAGCGCTCGTTCCAGTCGATGCCGCCGACCCACCAGACCTTGGGCGAGATCTCGATAGCGTTGAGCATGGGTGTTCCTTTCCTGAGATGAATCCGTCTCGGATTCGGTTACCTGCGATAGTACCACGCAGGCGCGATGATAGACGCCCTGCTGCGGCGAGTCTTTAATTGCTATAAAAATAGACTCAATTTACACATGACGAAGGCGGGGCGGACACCTCCCGGTATCCGCCCCGCCCGTATCCGCAGATTCGCCACGTGTCCGTTCGCGCACCCTCAGCTGAGTTTGCGGACCTTCGGCTTGCGGCCGCGCGGCTTGTTGACGAGCGCCTCCGGACCGCCCTCGCGATATTGGCGGCACCACGTCTTGACCGACGACTCGCTCGGGACACCGTGCTTGACCATCACCTCACGCACCGACATGCCGTGGTCGATACGATCGTGCACGACCGACAGCTTCAGATCGTACGGGTACACGCGATGCGTGGACCCGGCGTTCATGACGGCCGCGGACCCGCCGACCGCGTAGACACGCGCCCACTGGCGGGCGGTCGCCTCCGGGATACCGAGCTCGACGGCGAGGGTGCGATGCCCGACGCCGGTGGATAGGACCTTGACCGCGCGACGTCGTACCTTGGCGTCGTACTTCGTACCTCTTTTGTTCTCAACCATGGCAACCTACTTAGATGGCACGAGGGGATAGAAAAAGTGCGTCGTATTCAGCAAATTGCATCATAGCATGCAAATGTCTGTCTTCCTACAACATATCTTGGAAAAGACGACGCGCTGACCTATCTCTTGCCCTGAGCGGCAAAGGAATATCGCACTCCATGACACGCACACATGTTCCTATACATTTCATAGGATTTATTTGCCCAGCTCATCCTGTGATAACGAGGTGGGTGCAAGGGAGAACTAGAGCCTCATAGGCGGTGGGCGACGATGTGATGTGCAAAGTGAGTGCTTACTGCAACAAATCCCAAGCACACAACTCACCGGTCTCGATATTCCCGCAGGTAGCAAAAATGCTATCTGGACGGTATACAAAAGCGTTCCGGAATGATGCACACACTTCGAGGAAAGGTTGCTTGCAAAGCACGCAAAATCGACCAAAACGGCTGTGGCGCATATCGGAATCACACGCACGAGGGATCCCGACGAAAAAGCGGTCGGCCCGTATGCGGGCCGACCGCTCACATCCATGCGTTGCAGACGATGATTACCTGCCCTGGGCGCGCGACTCCTCGTAGAACTCGACGAGATGCTTCTGCACGTCGTAGGGAACCTGCTCGTAGCCGGCAGGCTCCATCGTGAAATCACCGGTACCGCGGGTGAGCGAACGCAGGCGCGTCGCGTAATCCACGAGCTCGGCGTACGGCACGGTGGCGGTGACCACGGTGTTGCCGCGGTCGTCGGTATCCATACCGGTCACGCGGCCGCGGCTGGCGGACACGTCGCCCATCACCGCGCCGGCGTAGCTCTCGGGGATGGTGACGGTGATGTTCTCCATGGGCTCGAGCACCACCGGATCGGCCTCGGCGCATGCCTTCTTGAGCGCGATGCGCGCAGCGGCACGGAAGGCCATCTCGTTGGAGTCGACCGGGTGATACGAACCGTCATAGCACGCCACGCGGATGCCCGTGAGCGGGTAGCCTGCGATGACGCCTTCCTTCATGGTCTCCTGGACGCCCTTGTCGACCGCGGGGATGAGGGCGCGCGGGATGCGGCCGCCCACGACCTCGTCGACGAACTCGTAGTCGGTACCGTCCATGAGCGGCTCGACGCGCAAGTAGCAATCGCCGAACTGGCCGGCACCGCCGGTCTGCTTCTTGTGGCGGCCCTGCGCACTCGCCACACGGCGGATGGTCTCGCGATACGGGATACGGATGGGCACGATGTGCGCCTCGACACGGGTGCGCTCCTCGAGGCGGTTGAGCAGGACGGACACCTGCGCCTCGCCCACAGCGGAGATGATGGTCTGGCCCGTCTCCTCGTCGCGCTCGATCTTCATGGTCGGATCGGCCTCGCACGCCTTGTCGATGAAGGTGAAGAGCTTGTCCTCCTCGCTGCGGTTGACGGCCTCGATGGCGATGCGGTACTGGCTGTTGGGGAACTTGAACGCCGCGGCCTCGACCTTGCCGGAGACGGACAGCGTGTCGCCGGTGTCGGCGGAGATCTTGGTGGTGACGATGACGTCGCCGGCCTCGGCCATGCCGACGTCGGTCATCTCGCGACCGCACATGACGTACAGATGCGCAAGGCGCTCGCTTTTACGCGTGCGGGCGTTGATGAGCTCGATGCCGGGGGTCAGCGTGCCGGTCAGAACCTTGAGGAAGGAGATGCGGCCCTGCTGGGCGTCGTTCAGGGTCTTGAAGACGAAAACGACGGGGCGCTCGTCCTCGGCCGAGATCTTGAGGGTATCGCCGTCCATGAGGGGCATCTCGCCGTAGTCGGTCGGCGCGGGGAAGTACGTTGCGATGTCGTCCATGACGGAGTGGATGCCCAGCTCCTTGGTGCACGAGCCCACGAACACCGGCACGAACAGGCGCTCGGCGATGGCCTTGGAAAGCAGGCTCTCGACCTCGTCCTGGGTGAGCGGCTCGCCCTCGAGGTACTTCATCATGAGCTCGTCGTCGGCCTCGGCGACGGCTTCGCACAGCTGCTCGCGTGCGGCCTCGGCGGCCGCCTTGTACTCGTCGGGGATGTCGTACTCGGTCTGCGTGGTGCCCTCGCAGTGGCGCGCCTTCATGCGCACGACATCGATGACGCCCTCGAAGGCATCGCCCGTACCCCACGGCAGGGTGACCGCACCCAAGCGCATGCCGAAGCGCTCGCGCAGCTGCTCCATGCAGGCGTCGTAGTCGGCGGTCTCCTTGTCGATGCGGTTGATGAACACGGCGCGCGCCAGGCGCAGGTCCTCGGCGGCGTACCACAGCTTCACGGTCGTGGGCTGCGGGCCCTCGGAAGCGTCGACCACGAACAACGCCGTCTCGCTGACGGCCATGGCCGCATACGCGTCGCCGATGAAATCGGGATAGCAAGGGGCGTCCAGCACGTTGATGCGGGTGCCCTTCCAGTCGATGGGAGCGATGGAGGTGGAGATGGAGACACCGCGCTTGACTTCCTCGGTGTCGTAATCGAGCGTGGGCTTGGTGCCCGCGTGACCGCCCAGGCGGGTGGTCTTGCCTGAAAGATGCAACATCGATTCTGCCAGGGAGGTCTTTCCTACTCCTCCCTGGCCGACCAAGACGACGTTCCTCACATTGCCGGTTTTCGGTGCACCCATGATGACCATCCTTTCTGCGGCACATGCCGCCGAAACGGTACGAGGCGATGCGGCAGCCTCGAATTTAGCCGTATGCGTTGAGCCTACCCCGAGCCGCGGACGGTCATAACGGTCTTTCGCCAGACGGCGCACTGCGGTGCGCTAAAGGGGTTGGTTGGGGACGTGTTCCGTCCAACCCATTATGGGTTGGACGGAACACGTCCCCAACCAACCTACACGCGGCACATGCTACAATCGGCCATGCATCGATATATGGCCAGATGGATGGTGCGCAGACGCACGGTGTCGGCAAAGCCGACATCAGGGGAACGGGGTGCGAAACCCCGGCTGTACCAGCAACCGTGAATCCGGGACCGCACGCACGCGGCACCTTCGGACAAGCCGGATCGCCTCTCCATCGAACAAGGCCCTGGAGAGAAAGGCATACCCATGCGCAACCGAATCACCCAACCCGAAGCCCGCACGTCGCGTCGCCTGCTCGCGTCCCTCCTCCTGGCGCTCGCGCTCGCCGTAGGCGTCCTCGGCGGATGCACCCAGACCACCACGTCGACCGACGACGGCTCCGCTGCCGGCTCCGCCGTCGCGGCCCCCGCCGGCTCCGCATCGACCGATGCACCCGCGGTAAGCGATGACGCGCAGATCTCCGTCCAGGTCGTCGTCGATTCCAGCGCCGCCGACGGCAGCGTGAGCTACGACGGCACCGTCGAGCTCGCCGAAGGCGCCACCGTGCTCGACGCCATCGAGGCGACAGGTCTCGAGCTCGACGTGCAGGATTCCGACTACGGCGCGTTCGTGAACGCCATCGACGGCCTTGCCACCGGCGACGCCGGCGACTCGAGCGGTTGGGGCTACGACCTCAACGGCGAGATGGTCATGGAATCCGCCGACGTGGCGACCGTGGCCGACGGCGACATCCTCACCTGGACCTACCTGGTCTAATTGGGAAAATAGGGACAGACACCTTTTCCCACGCCGCACGGAGGCGGGACCGCGCGTGCGGCGCCCGCCTTCTTTTTTTATCGTCGTCTCGCATCGGATCTTCCCATGGACCGCGTACAGCACAATCCGTTTTCCGCCTACCATCCCGTCGTGGCACTCATCTACCTCGTGTGCGCCGCCGCGTTCGCCATGGCCGCCATGCAGCCGGTCTACGCCGCCCTCTCGCTCGCCGGCGCGCTCGCATGCACCGCGTGCACGCGGGGCATGGAGAGCTTGCGGTATATGGCGTGGCTGGCGGTCGTCGTACTGGTGGTCGCCGGGGCGAACGTGCTGTTCGTCGGCGAGGGGACAACCGTCCTACTCTCCTGGGGAACGCGCGCGTTCACCCTCGAGGCGCTGCTGTACGGCCTGTGCTCCGGCATCATGCTCGCAGCGGTCCTCATCTGGATGATGAGCTGGTCCGCCTGCTTGGATAGCGCCGCGATCATGGCGCTGTTGGGGCACATCGCGCCCACGGTGTCGCTCATGATCTCGCAGGCCATGCGACTCGTTCCGCAGTTCGCGCGGCGCGGACGCACCGTTATCTCGGCGCTTGCCGCCACGCCGGCAGCCGCCCCGCAGCGTGCGCGCGAACGCACCTCGAGCGGCCTGCGCGCGGTCTCGGTCCTCATGGGATGGGGTCTCGAGGATAGCCTCGTCCGCGCGGACGCCATGCGCGCCCGCGGATACGCCTGCGGAGCCGCACGGACCACGTACCGGCGCTATCGGATGAAGCGCGCCGACATCATCGCGTTGGCGACCGTCGCCACGTTCGTGCTGGTAAACATACCCCTCGTGTCCATCGCCTGCTCACGGTACGCCTTCTACCCCACCCCGCCGCACCTCAAGGCCTGGTGGGGATATCTGCCATACGCCGCGTTCGTGCTGTATCCCGTGTTACTCGCCTTCCGGGAGTGGTGGCCATGGCACGCGTAGAGGACGTCAAGACGAATCGGACTGTCGAGCGGACCGCGACGGACGAGACGCCCGTCGTGCGCATCCGCGAGTTCTCCTTCGCGCACGCCGACAGCGAGGACGCGCCCTTGATCGACAGCGTCTCGCTCGACGTCGCGCCGGGCGCGTTCTGCGTCGTCACCGGACCCACCGGCTGCGGCAAGACCACCTTGCTTGGCTGTCTCAAACCCGAGCTCGCGCCCGCTGGCATCCGGCATGGCAGCATCGAGGTGCTGAGCTGCGTGCTCACGGCTGATTCCGGGGCCGACAGCGCCATGGACCCTCGGCGTTCCGCCGCCGACATCGGCTTCGTCATGCAGGACCCCGCTGCGCAGATCGTGTGCGACACCGTCTGGCACGAGCTCGCCTTCGGGCTCGAGAACATCGGCATGCCACAAGCCGAGATGCGTCGCCGTATCGCCGAAGTCGCGCATTTCTTCGGCATCGAGCCCATCCTGCACGCCTCCACCGACGCCCTGTCCGGCGGCCAGCAGCAGCTCGTGAACCTCGCCGCGGTACTCGCCCTGCGCCCGCGTCTCATCGTGCTCGACGAGCCGACCGCGCAGCTCGATCCCAACGCACGCCGCCAATTCCTCTTCCTGTTGGAACGCGTAAGACGCGAATTGGGTATCACGGTCATCATGTCGACGCATCTTCCCGAGGAAACGGAAGCGTACGCCACGCAGACGCTCGAGCTGGGAAATCCCATTCCCGCCGCGGCGCGCACCGAACTGGAGGGCCTGCTCGCCAGTCGTCGGAACATCTGGGAGAGGCAGGGGAAGGGCACGGATGCGCCCGCGCTCACCGCTCGCGACCTGCACTTCCGCTACGATCGCACCGGTGCCGAGATTCTTCGCGGGGTGGATATCGCCATCGCGCAAGCCAGCGTCCATGCGATCGTAGGCGGTAACGGGTGCGGCAAGTCCACGCTGATCAAGGTCCTTGCCGGCGTCCTTCATCCGCAACGGGGACGCGTGGAGAACGCCCATGCTGGGCGACAGGCGTATCTTCCTCAGGATCCCAAGGCCTTGCTGGTATGCGACTCCGTGGCCGACGAACTCACCGAATGGCAGGATCGCTGCTGCTATGGCGCCGTCGACGTGCAGCACATCGTCCGCAAGCTGGCCCTCGACGGGCTCGAAGGCCACCATCCCTTCGACCTTTCCGGTGGACAGCAACAGAAGCTGACGATAGCGAAGCTACTGCTCACCGATCCCGAACTGCTCTTTTTGGACGAACCGACCAAGGGACTGGACCCTGCTGGCACGGCGGAAGTCATCCGTATCCTGCGTGGCCTTGCGCGCGAGGGGCGCTCCGTGGTGCTCGTGACGCACGATCTCGACGTCGCGTTCTCCGTAGCCGATGAGGTGTCGCTGCTCTTCGACGGCGAGGTCGCCTGCACCGAGCCCGCACGCATCTTCTTCGAGCGCAGCCTGCTGTACCGTCCCCACGATCGCGCGCGGCTGTACGGGGAGCTACTCGCACGAGATGACGGGGGGAAGGTTCCGGATGCACCGGGTTTCGCCGATTCGCACCCCTCGCACTCCGCTGCAACCCTTGCAGGTAAGCCCGCACCGAATCGCTCCGGTACGGTTTATCCCGAGCCGCAACCTCGCAGCTCCTCTTTCGTGGAGGCAGCAGCGCTGTTCATCGTCCCCATCGTGCTCGTCGTCTCCGGGCTCACCGGGTTCTCGCAGACCGCCCTGCTGTCGTTTGCCGTGGTTATCGCCGCGCTTACCATCTTTTTCTCTTCGTACGAGCACGGCGGCACGCGCCTGCGCGAGATTATGCCCACCGTGGTCCTTGCAGCGCTCGCCGCTGCCGGCCGCATCCTGTTCGCCGCCGTGCCGAGCGTCAAGCCGATCAGCGCCATCGCCATCATCGCGGGCGTTGCCTTGGGTCGGCACGGAGGCTTCATGGTCGGCGCGCTCGCGGCGCTGGTTTCGAATTTCTTCTTCGGGCAGGGTCCGTGGACGCCCTGGCAGATGTACGCCTGGGGCCTTGTGGGCTACGGCGCGGGGGCGCTCGCCCAGGCAGGGCTGTTCGGAAACGAGGAAGATCACCTTCGCGGCCGTCTGGGCGGCGTCGCCCTTCTGATATACGGTTTCGTCTCGTCGGTCGCGTACGGATGGATACTGAACGCTTGGTCGGTTCTGGGCTTTCTCCATACGGGTCTTGGCTTCGACCTGCTGACGGTCTACGCCGCGTCGCTTCCCTTCGACTTCGCCCACGGGGTGGCGACCGTCACCTTCCTCACCGCCCTCTACGTCCCGTGGCGCCGCAAACTCGCGCGCATCATCCGCCGCTACGGCATCTGATCCGACAAGAAGGGGCCGGGTACGAACTCGTCGCGACGAGTTCGTACCCGGCCCCGATGTGTCATGTATCGTCGATTCGTCAGACGGTGACCTCGGGCATGAGCTCCTCGCTCATCACCGAGAGCATCTCCTCGAACTTCGCAAGGTCATCCTCGGAGAAGCGCTCCTTGATGCGCGCCATGACATCATGGATGTAATGCGAACTGATGCTGTAGTAGTCGAGATATTTCTGGGTCGGACGCAGATGGTATTCGCGGCCATCGCTTTCCGACTGGACCTTCTCCACATAGCCCTTGCGGATCAGGCTGCCGATCTTGTATGCCGCGTTCGACGAGGAGATGCGCATGAACTCGGCAAACTCGTGCACGGTGGGCGATCCCAGCGCGTAGATCGCCTCCATCGCGAACGCCTCCACCGTGGTGAGGCTCGCCTCGCGGTTCTGGAACCGGGCGAACGTCTCCTGGTAGAAGTGGAGTTTGAACTTGTCGTACACGCTCTCGAACATCTCTTCCAACTTTTGATGGTCCTCGGCGGCACTCATCTGAGCGCCTCCGCTACTGGTTATCGGCGGAACCGAGCGCGAGCGTCAGCGTCGCGCTGCAGGCGACCTTGCCGTCCACGCGGGCCTCGGCATCCACGAACGCGAACGAGCCGCGTACGCGGGTGATGCGGCTCTCGAGCTCGAGCACGTCACCGGGACGCACCTGGGAGCGGAACTTGGCATCCTTGATGGCGGCGAAGAAGCCGAGCTTGCCGCGGTTCTCGGGCAGCGACAGCATGGCCACGGCGGCGACCTGGGCGAGCGCCTCGACGATCAGCACGCCGGGCAACACGTGATACTGCGGGAAGTGGCCGCAGAACACCGGGCTCATGTTGCTCACGCACAGACGTCCGCGGGCCCAAGAACCCTCCTCGCCGTCCTCGATACGGTCGACGAGCGCGAACGGATAACGGTGCGGCAGGATCTGGGCGATCTGGTTCGAATCAAGCTGCATGGTGTACTCCTAACCCTTCCACGCCTTGAGCAGCACGCAGGCGTTGTGGCCGCCGAAGCCGAGCGAGTTGGACAGCGCGTACTCGATGTCGGCCGCGCGCCCCTCATTGGGCACGCAATCGAGATCGCATGCCGGATCGGGCTCGACGTAGCCGATGGTCGGCGGCAGGAACCGGTCGCGCAGCGAAAGCGCGGTGAAGATGGCCTCGACCGCACCGGCGGCACCGAGCATGTGGCCGGTCATGGACTTGGTGGACGAGACGGCCATGTCGTAGGCGTGCTCACCGAAGACCGTCTTGATGGCCGCGGTCTCGCCCTTGTCGTTCAGGGGCGTGGAGGTACCGTGCGCGTTGATGTAGCCCACGGCATCGGGCGCGACGTCACCGGCGTCGGCAAGCGCCTGGGCCATGGCGCGGGCACCGCCCTCGCCGTCGGGCGCGGGCGCGGTGATGTGGTAGGCGTCGCAGGTCACGCCGTAACCGACGACCTCGGCGATGATGTCGGCGCCGCGAGCCTGGGCGTGCTCGAGCTCCTCGAGCACGAGCATGCCGGCACCCTCGCCCATCACGAAACCGCTGCGGCGGGCGTCGAAGGGCACGGAGGCAGCCTGGGGATCGTCGCCCACGTGCAGGGCGCGCATGGTGGTGAAACCGCCGATGGACAGCGGGGTGATGGCGGCCTCGGTGCCACCGGTGAGCATGATGTCGGCATAGCCGTCGCGGATGTGGCGGAACGCGTCGCCCACGGCGTTGGAACCGCCGGCGCACGCGGTGACCGGGCAGGTGCACATACCCTTGAAGCCGAACTCGATGGCGACCTCGCCGGCAGCCATGTTGGAGATGCCCATGGGGATATAGAAGGGCGAGCAGCGGTCGAAGCCACGCTTGAGGCAGCTGGTCTGCTGCGCTTCGGTCTCGCGGACGCCACCGATACCGGAGGACACGATCACGCCGGCGCGGGTGAGGTCCTCGGCCTCGAGGTCAAGGCCGCTCTGGGCGATGGCCTCGCGGGCGGACACGATCGCGAACTGCGTGAAGCGGGACTTGTGCTTGGCCTCGGGCGCGCTGAAGTGGTCCTTGGGCTCGAAACCCTTGACCTCGGCGGCGAGCTTGACCTTCTGGGCGCTCGCGTCGAACTGCGTGATGGTGTCGATACCGAGCTTGCCGGCGCGGGCGGCGTCCCAGCTCTCGGTCGCGGTGTTGCCGATGGGCGTCAGCGCACCCACGCCGGTGATGACGACTCTGCGTTTGGACATGATGTTCATCCTTTCAAAGGAAGGTGGGCATAACGGGACAGGCACTTTTTTCTCAGGCATCCGCCAAAGCGGCTAGCTGGCGAGGCGAGGTGCCCCGAACGAGGAGCGCCGCGTGCTTAAGGCACGCAAGCGACGAATGAGGGGCAGATCGCCCGCCAGATAGCCGCGGCTACATGGCCATGCCGCCGTCGACGGATAGAACCTGACCGGTGATGTAGGAGGCCTCGTCGGACACCAGGAAGGCGACGGCATGGGCCACATCCTCGGGCTTGCCGGCGCGGGCGGCCGGAATCGCGGAGCACATGGCCTGCTGGGCCGCCTCGGGCATCGCGGCGGTCATATCGGTCTCGATGTATCCGGGCGCCACGGCGTTCACACGGATGCCGATGCTCGCGACCTCGCGGGCGATCGACTTGGTCATGCCGATGAGGCCGGCCTTGCTCGCGGCGTAGTTGGCCTGACCGGCGTTGCCCATGATGCCGACGACGCTCGCCATGTTCACGATCGCGCCGCTCTTGGCGCGCATCATCGGACGGAGCGCGGCCTTGGTCATGAGGAACGCGCCCTTGAGGTTCGTGGCGATCACCGCATCGAAGTCCTCCTCGCTCATGCGGGCGGCCAACTTGTCGCGGGTGATGCCGGCGTTGTTGACGAGGATATCCACGCCGCCGAGCTCCTTGGCAGCATCGACGAGCTCCTTGGCGGAGTCGGCAGAGGTCACGTCGCCCTGGACGGCGCGAGCGGTCGCACCCGTCGCCTCCACGAGCTTCACGGTTTCTTCCGCAGCGGCGGCGTTGCCGGCGTAAGAGAACACGACATTGGCGCCGCGGCGGGCGAGCTCAAGGCAGATCGCGCGGCCGATACCGCGGCTGCCTCCGGTGACGATGGCGGTCTTACCGGTCAGATCCATGGCTTATCCCTCCTGGGTTTCGGTCAGCTTCTGCAGGTCCTCGACGGTCTCGACGGGCGTGCAGGAGATCTCCTTGGCGGTCTTGCGCACCAGACCGGACAGCACCTTGCCCGGACCGATCTCGATCACACGGTCAACGCCCAGCTCGGCCAAGCGGCGGATGGTGTCCTCCATGCGCACGGAAGACTGCACCTGGCGCTCGAGCAGGCTCACGATGTCATCGCCCTCGCCCATCTCATGACCGAGCGTGTTGAACAGCACCGGCACGCGCATCTCACCGAGCTCCAAGCCGGCAAAGCGCTCACGCAGGGCATCACCGGCGGGCTTGAGCAGCGAGGTGTGGAAGGGGCCGCTCACCTTGAGCGGGATGCAGCGGCGGGCACCGGCCTCCTTGGCGGCGGCAGCGGCGGTCTCGACGGGCACACGGTCACCGGCGATCACGATCTGACCGGGGCAGTTGTAGTTGGAGACCTCGACGGTCGTACCCTCGGCAGCATCCGCGGCGGCGGCAGCCACGACGGACTCCACGGTCTCGCGGTCCAGTCCCAGGATGGAGATCATCGCCGTATCGCGACCGGCGGCGGCACTCGCCATGGCGGCACCGCGGAAGGCTGCGAGCTTCACGGCCTCGACGGGCTCGAACACGCCGGCGGCGGCCAGCGCGGAGTACTCGCCGAGCGACAGGCCCGCAACGTAATCGGGGGTAACACCACTATCGGCCAGCACGGCCGTCATGCCGCAGGCGAAGGCCACCATGCAGGGCTGGGTGTACTCGGTGAGGTTCAACTGGTCGTCGGGACCCTCGAACATGAGGGTCTTGAGGTCGAAGTCCACCGCGGCGTCGGCAGCGTCGATCACCTGGGCGAACGCCGGATAGGCTTCATACATGTCGCGGCCCATGCCCGCATGCTGCGAACCCTGACCGGCGTAGAGGAACGCGGTTGCCATCGTTTACGCCTCCAGTCCGTCGATCACGGCCTTGCACCCGGCCATCATGTCCTCGAAGATCGCGCGCAGCGGACGGACCTCGTGCACCATGCCGGCGATCTGGCCGCACATGAAGCTGCCGGTGTCCACGTCGCCGTCGAGCACGGCGCGGCGCAGGGAACCGAGGGTGAGGGCCTCGAGCTCGTCGCGCTTGGTGCCCTCCTGCTCGAGCTCCAGGTACTTCTTGGTCATCTTGTTCTTGAGGCAACGGACCGGGGCGCCGGCGGGGCGACCGGTCACGACGGTGTCGTTCACGCCCGCCTTGACGACCTTCTCCTTGTAGTTGACGTGGATGGGGCACTCCTCGCTCGCGAGCAGGCAGGTGCCCACCTGGACGCCGCAGGCGCCCAACGCGAAGGCGGCAGCCATACCGCGACCATCGGCGATGCCGCCGGCGGCGATCACGGGCAGGTCGACGGCGTCGACCACCGCGGGCACGAGCGCCATCGTGGTGGCCTCGCCCACATGACCGCCGGATTCGGTACCCTCGGCGATGATGCCGTCGATGTCCAGACGCGCGAGGCGCTTGGCCAGGATCGGGGCGGCGACCACCGGGAAGATACGGATGCCGGCCTCCTTCCAAGCGGCGACGTACTTGGCGGGGTTGCCGGCACCGGTGGTGACGACCTTCACGCCCTCCTCCACGACGACCTTGGCGCAGTCGTCGATGTGCGGGTTCATGAGCATGAGATTCACGCCGAAGGGCTTGTCGGTGAGCTCCTTGGCGCGGCGAATCTGCGCGCGCAGGCTCTCGCCGTCCAAACCGCCACCGGCGACGAGGCCGAGCGCACCGGCGTTGGAGCAGGCGGCGGCGAACTCGCCGGTGGCGATGTTGGCCATACCGCCCTGGATGATGGGAAACTCGGTCCCCAGGATCTCGTTCAGCTTCTTCATATCTTCAAACAGTCCTTTCTCAAGCGACAAGTCGGCACCGGGTTCAACCCTGTCGGCTCACGTGAAAAAACATCCGACGTGATTTCACATGGCCTCATGTCACCTAGGCGAATTCGGCCAAGACGCCGGCCCAGGTGAGGCCTGCACCGAAGCCGGCCATGAGCACCCGGTTTCCCGAGGCGATCTTGCCGGCGCACACGAGCTCGTCGAGCAGGATGGGCACGCTGCCGGCCGAGGTGTTGCCGGTGTGATCGATGTTTCCCTCGCATTTGGCCGGGTCGAGCCCCAGCTTCTTGACCGCGAAGTCGACGATGCGCTTGTTGGCCTGGTGGTACACGAAACGGTCGACCTCGTCCGCCGAGACCTGCGCCGTCGCGAGCACCTCGGTGGTGCAGCGCGGCATGACCTCGGTGGCGAAGCGGAAGACCGCACGGCCGTCCATGTGCAGATACGATGGCTCATCGCAGCCCACACCGGGAGCGACGAGCGACGAGTCGTCGCCGCGCGACCCCCAGACGGCATGCAGCTCGGGGTAGCCTTCGCGGCACTCGAGCACCGCGGCGCCCGCGCCGTCACCGAACAGCACGCAGGTGGTACGATCCTCGAAATCCATCACGCGCGAGAGCGTGTCGGCACCGACCACGAGCGCATAGGGGCGCGCGGCGCCGGGAAGCAGGCACTCGGCAACATGCAGACCGTACACGAACCCGGCGCAGGCGGCGTTGATGTCCAGGCACAACGTGTCCTCGGGAATGCCCAGATCCGCCTGCAGCAGGCAGGCGGCCGACGGCGTGCAGGTGTCGGCGGTGAAGGTCGCGACGAGGCACACGCCGACCTGCTCGGGCGCGATCCCGGCGGCGTCGAGCGCACGCGCCGCGGCGTCACGCACCAGGCTGCGATGACTCTCCCCCGCCTGCGTATCGCAATAGCAGCGCGAGCGGATACCCGTGCGGGTGGAGATCCACTCATCGGAGGTATCCACGATCTTGGCCATGTCGTCGTTGGTCATGACACGGCTCGGAAGCGCCGAACCGGTCCCGACGATCTTGACGCCCCTCATCGACGGCCTCTCTTCACGGCCGTGGAACCCATGGCGCGGAACTTCCGGTAGCGGTCGTTGGCGAGCGCGGTCGGGCTCATCTTGGACAGCGCCTCGAGCTCACGCGTGAGCTGCGTGTCCAGGATCTGGAACAGGGCGGCGGGATTCTCGTGCGCCCCACCGGCGGGCTCGGGGATGATCCCGTCGATGACACCGAGCTCGAGCAGGTCGTCGGCGGTGAGCTTCATGACCTCGCACGCCTCGTCGGCGCGGCTCGAATCCTTCCACAGGATGCTCGCGAAGCCCTCGGGCGACAGCACGGAGTACACGGCGTTCTCGAGCATGATGACGCGGTTGCCCACGGCGAGCGCCAGCGCGCCGCCACTGCCGCCCTCACCGCATATCACGCAGATCACGGGGACGGTGAGCGAACTCATGAGCTCGATGGAACGGGCGATCGCCTCGCCCTGGCCGTGCTCCTCGGCCTCGAGGCCGGGATAGGCGCCGGAGGTGTCGACGAAGGTGAAGATGGGACGGCCGAACTTCTCGGCGGCGCGCATGATGCGCTGCGCCTTGCGGTAGCCCTCGGGCGAGGCCATACCGAAGTTGCAGGCGACGCGCTCCTCGATATCGGATCCCTTACGGTTGCCCAGCACGGTCACCGGACGACCGTGGAACAGGGCGATACCGCCCATGATGCTCGGGTCGTCCTGGGACGAAAGGTCGCCGCGCTGCTCGAAGAAGTCGGTGAACAGGGCGTCGACGATCTCGGCCACGCCGGGGCGCCCGGGGCGACGTGCGATGGCGACGCGCTGGGCGGCCGTGAGGACGTCCACGGTTGCAGGCAGGTTATCCGACATGCTCGGCACCTCCCTTTCCATGAAGCATGAGAAGACGGATCAGCGTGGAGCGCATACGGGCGCGCGGCACGACGGCGTCGATGAAGCCGTGCTCGAGCTGGAACTCGGCGCTCTGGAAGCCTTCGGGGAGCTTCTCGCCGATCGTCTGCTCGATGACGCGCGGACCCGCGAAGCCCACGAGCGCGCCGGGCTCGGCCAGATGGATGTCGCCCAGACTCGCGAAGCTCGCGGTCACGCCGCCGGTCGTGGGGTTGGTGAACACCGAGATGTACAGCCCTCCCTTATCGGAAAAGCGCTGGATGGCAGCGGAGGTCTTGGCCATCTGCATGAGCGAGATGATGCCCTCCTGCATGCGCGCGCCGCCGCTGGCGGAAAACACGATGAGCGGCAGGTGCTGCTTGGTCGCGCGTTCGATGAGGCGCGTCAGGCGCTCGCCGACGACGGCACCCATGCTCGCCATGAGGAACCGCGTATCGAGCGCCGCGATCGCGACGCGCACACCGCCGATCTTGGCGATGGCGGTCACGATGGCGTCGTTGCCGTGCGTCTTGGCGCGCAGCTGCGCGAGCTTGTCGGTATAACCCGGAAAGTCGAGCGGGTCGCTGGACACCAGTGCCGAATCCAGTTCGCGGAACTGCCCGTCATCGACGATCATCGCGATGCGGTCGCGCGCCGGCACGGCGAAATGATGTCCGCAATAGGGACACACGAGCTGGTTGGATGCCAGGTCGTCGTCGTTCAAGACGCGCTCGCAATGCGGACAGGTCTTCTCCTCGACGGTCGGTGCGGTGCCCTGCTGGCGCATCTTCTTGAGGGCGAGCAGCCTATTGCGGCGCTCGGCGAGGATACCGGCCATGCGTTACGCCTCCTTCGCGGGTTCATCGGCGGCGTTCGTCCAGGCGAGCAGCGTGTCCATGTTCTCGTCGATGAACGACGTGTTGTAGCTCGCACGGACGAAGCCGGGGTGGTACATGATCTGATGGAGGATGTCGATGTTGGTCGTGGGACCGTCGATCAAGAACTCCTCGAGGCAGCGGCGCATGCGGCGCAGCGCCTCCAGACGCGTCGGCGCCCAGACGATGAGCTTGGCGGCGAGCGAGTCATAATACGGAGGCAGCTCGCAGCCGGCGTACAGGCCGGTGTCCACACGCACGCCGTAGCCGCCGGGGATGTGGACGAAGTCGACCATGCCCGGCGAGGGCATGAAACCGTGCGCGGGATCCTCGGCGTTGATGCGGCACTCGATCGCATGGCCGCGCAGCTGGATGTCGTCCTGCGTGAACGACAGCGTGAGACCGGAGGCCACACGCAGCTGCTCGCGCACCAGGTCGATGCCCGTCACGCACTCGGTGATGGGATGCTCCACCTGGATACGGGTGTTCATCTCGATGAAGTAGAACTCACCGGAGGGATCGAGCACGAACTCGATGGTACCGGCGTTGACGTACCCGGCGGCACGGGCCGCTGCCACCGCAGCGTCGCCCATGCGCTGGCGCAGCTCGGGCGTGAGCACGCGGGCGGGCGTCTCCTCGATCATCTTCTGGCCGCGACGCTGGATGGAGCAGTCGCGCTCGCCGAGCTGCACGACGTTACCCTGCGCGTCGGCCATGATCTGGAACTCGATGTGGTGCGGATTGAGCACGAGCTTCTCGAGATACATCTCATCGTCGTTGAAGCAGGCGCGGGCCTCGGCGCGGGCCTCCTCGAACAGGTCCTCGAACTGCGCCGGGTCGAACACCTTGCGCATGCCGCGGCCGCCGCCGCCTGCGGCGGCCTTGATGAGCACGGGGTAGCCGATCTCGTCGGCGATGCGCTTGGCGTCGGCGACGTCCTTCACGGAGCCGTCGGAGCCGGGAACGACCGGTACACCGGCGCTCTTCATGAGCTCGCGCGCGGCGGCCTTGTTGCCCATCGTGCGGATCACGTCGCCGGACGGACCGATCCAGGTGATGCCGTTTTTCTCGCACTCGTCGGCGAACTCGGCGTTCTCGGACAAAAAGCCGTAACCCGGGTGGATCGCGTCGCAGTGGGCGGCCTTCGCGACGGTGAGGATGGCATCGGTGTTGAGATAGCTTTGCGCGGAGGACGCCGGCCCGATGCAGTACGCATGCTCGGCGAGCTGCACATGCAGTGCCTCGCGGTCGGCCTCGGAGTAGACGACTACCGGCTCGATATCGAGCTCGCGGCAGGCGCGGAACACCCGGACGGCGATCTCCCCGCGGTTGGCGATCAGGATACGCTTGAACATGACGTCACGCTTCCTTAAAACTTAGGCTTCGTGGTAGCGGATCAGCGGGGCGCCGAACGACACGAGCTCGCCGTCGGCGGCCATGATCTCGTCGATCACACAGTCGCACGGAGCGGTGACCTCGCTCATCATCTTCATGGCCTCGAGCAGGCAGACGGTGTCGCCCTTCTTGACGTGGTCGCCGGGCTGGACGTAGGGGTCCTTGTCGGGCGACGGGGCGACGTAGAAGGTGCCCACGAGCGGAGCGGTGATGCAGGGGCCGTCGGCCGCGGGAGCCTCATCGACTGCCGACTCGGCAGCAGGCGCGGTGGGGGCGGCAGCGGCGGATGCGACGGGAGCCGCCACAGGGGCGACCGCGGGCGCAGGGGCGCCTACGGGCATCGGCGGCACGGGGGCGCAGCCGGGCTTCTCGAGCTCGATGGTGGTATCTCCGCTCGTGACCTTCATGCGGCCGATGCCGCTCGCGTCGAAGCGGCCCATGAGATCGAGGATGTCCTGAGTCTTCATAGCCATAGGTATGACCTCCAAAGTATTCGAATCGACAAGTTGGGGCCAGGTTCACGCACGTCACGTGACAAGTTTGAACCCGTCCCCAACTTGTCACTCGGTACATAAAGAGAAGCCGGGCAGGACACGTGGCCCTGCCCGGCTGTCGGCTCGGATGTGTTACTGAGCCTTGTTCTCCAGGTAGTCAGCCAGGTCGCCGACGGTCTTGAACTGGTCGAGCTCGGCGTCGTCGATCTCGCAGTCGAAGGCCTCCTCGAGCGCCATGACGAGCTCCATGGCGGCCAGGGAGTCGGCGCCGAGATCCTCCTCGAGCTTGGCCTCGCGGGTGACCTTCTCAAGGTCGCAACCGACGGTCTCGGAGATAACCTCGCGCATCTTCTCGAAATCCATGACAGCTCCTTTCCCGGCGTGCGCACACGCCCTTCGGCCGATGCTGTGGTGTCGTGCATCGGAGTTCGGCGCAACCGGTCGGCACGCCTTCCCGTAAAACTAGCTAAAGCATTTTAGTTAAAAGTTTTGAGATGTTGACGACACAACATCTCTTCGCAGGAACTGCACAATACGGCAAAATGGCAGGTTACATAGCCGATATAAGCATATCGGTCGCTGGACGAGATGGGGTCGGCTTCGATCTTGTCGCCGCGACAGGTTCGAACCCGGCCCCATTTTGCCGCGTTACTCGGTGCGCAGGGCGGTGACGGGGTCCTTCTTGGCGGCCATGCGACTCGGGGCGAGACCGGCGATCAGCGATAGTACGACCGAGATCACCACGAGGGCCGCGGCGGCGCCCGCGGGCACGGCGGCCAGGTCGCGCACGCCCGACACCTGCTCGATGATCATATTGACCGGGATGTCGAGCAGCACGGTCACGAGGATGCCGAGTGCGCCGGAAACGAATCCGATGATGAAGGTCTCCGCCGTGAAGATGCGGCTCACGTCGCGCTTGCTCGCACCGATGGAGCGCAGGATGCCGATCTCCTTGGTGCGCTCGAGCACGCTGATATAGGTGATGATGCCGATCATGATGGAGCTCACCACGAGCGAGATCGCCACGAACGCGATGAGGATGTAGGTGAGCGAGTTCACGATATCGGTCACGCTCGACATCATGGTGCCCACGATATCGGTGTACTGTATCTCGGTTCCCTCCCCATCGGCTCTGATCTGGGCGTTGTAATCGTCGATGAGCCCGTCGATGTACTCCTTGGCCTCGAAATCGATCGGGTAGATGCTGATGGAATACGGGTCGTCGAGGTCGGCCGCACCGAGCTTCTCGAGATTGCCCTCATAGGTCGCGTTATCGGTCTGGTTCGACAGATGCCGCGAGAACGCGCTGGCGATCGCCTCGTCGCTCATGCCCTCGTCGCGCAGCTCGTCGACGTAGGCGCGGAGCTCGTCGCCCTGGGAGGCGGGCATCTGCTCGATCATGGCGTCGATGGCATCCATGTCGAGTTCGACCTCGGTATCGTCGGGAAACGTCACACCGGTGAAGATGTCGACCGACGGATTGTCGCGCTGTGCCGCCACAGCCGCGCTCGCGTCGACCTCGCCGATCAGGTGCTCCATGAGCTCGGGCGTGTACAGGACCGCGCCCCAGTTGCTGCCGACCTCGTTGTCCTCGCTCGGCCGCACGATGCCCACGACGCGGATCTCGTCGGCGTCGTCGACCACCTCGCGCATATAGGCGGTATCCTCGCTCATATCCTGCCAGACACCCTCGTCGTCTTCGGCGTATTTGGAGCTCTCGGGCACGAGCTTGAACGTGAGGTCGAGCAGGTCATCATAGGTGTAGGAGGTTTTCTCGTGCGCCTCGACCTTCTCACCTGCCAGCACATCGCTCATCATGCCGCGCAGCTCATCTTGGTCGAGCAGTCCGAGTGCATACAGCGTGTAGTCCGAGATCCGGTCGTTTTCGTCCACGTAGACCACGACCTCGTTCCAGCTCTCCGGCATATGCCCCGCAACGACGTCGTAGTCGCGCGCCCATGTCTCCTCGTTGGCAAGCAGCGGCGTCCACACGTCGTAGGCCGATCCGCTGCCGCCCGACATGCTCGAAAGCATCTCGGTCTGAGTCGAACCGCCCACCGAAAAGCCGAGCGCGTCCATGACGGTCGCGGGGTTGACCTGTACCGCGCCGTCGCCCATATCGGACTTGTACACATTGAGCGGCGAGTCGTAGGAATACTGGATGTCGGTCACGTAGTCCTGGATGTCACCGGGATTGCCATCGAGCCATGCCTTGATGGCCTCCATGTCGTTTTCGGTCGCCCCGTTGGCGACGCCCGACACCATGTCGGTCACGAGATCCTTGGATTCCACCTCGCCCGAAGTGTTCGCCGAACCCGCCTCGTCGCTCGTCCCCATCATGACCGTCATCATGCTCGCCATATCCATGGAGGTCCGCTGGATGGTCAGCGGATAGCTACCCATCGTCGACTCCTCGGTGTCGGTGATGTAGTTCTGCGCGCCGTCGGACAGCGACAGGATGAGTGCGATGCCGATGATGCCGATCGAGCCGGCGAAAGCCGTGAGGAAGGTGCGACCCTTTTTGGTCATGAGGTTGTTGAAGGACAGGCCGATGGCCGACAGGTAGCTCATACCGCGCTTGCCCTTACGGACGTCGGCCACCGCATGCTGCTGGATCTGCTCGGCGGAAAGGTACTCACGCTCCGGATCGACGGGGTCCGTATCGCTCGTGACCAAGCCGTCCTGGATACGCACGATGCGGTCGGAATACGCTTCGGCGAGCTGCGGGTTGTGCGTCACCATGATGACCAGGCGATCGCGCGACAGGCGCTTTAAGATTTCCATGACCTCGACGGAGGTATCGGTGTCGAGGGCTCCGGTCGGTTCATCGGCCAGGATGATCTCGGGGTCGTTGACGATAGCGCGTGCGATGGCGACGCGCTGCGTCTGACCGCCCGAGAGCTGATTGGGCTTCTTATGGATATGGTCGGCGAGTCCGACCTGCGCCAGGGCCTCCTCGGCGCGACGGCGGCGCTCGGATGCGGGTGCGCCCGACAGCAGCAACGCCATCTCGACGTTCGCGATGACGCTCTGGTGCGGGATGAGGTTATAGCTCTGGAACACGAAGCCCACCGAATGGTTGCGGTAGGTATCCCAGTCGCGATCCAAGTAGCTTTTCGTGGAGCGACCGTTGATCACCAGGTCGCCGCGCGTGTACTGGTCGAGACCGCCGATGATGTTGAGCAGCGTGGTCTTGCCGCAGCCCGACTGGCCGAGGATGCTGACGAACTCCCGATCGCGGAAGGTGACGGAGATGCCCCTGAGCGCATGGACGACGGTATCGCCCGACGGATAATCCTTGGTGATGCCTTTGAGTTCGAGCACGGATGCCTTCTTCTGTATCGCCGGCGCGCGCGGCGCGCGCGAATCGTTTCCAATGAGCCTATCCTACCCGTTCGGGACGGTGCAATTCGGCATACCTTCGTTTACGGTTCGGTATCGAGGCACCCTGCCGAGTAGACGGGATGTGCATACATCACCTACCTGCTGGTTTCCCGCGTCGAAAGGCTTGTCTACTCGGCGTTCCCCTCCAAAACCGAACCGCAAATCGAAACCTCCGCCCCGCCGCACTGTCAACACGCGTGCGATGCGAGATAACCGCAGGTCGCCGCCGATTGTGTGCAACGCCGATGGCGATGGCGCCCGATCGGCGTCGTGAAACCCCGGCCGCTATACTAGATGACACCCGAAAACCAAGGAGCATCATGTCCCCAGCGCCCGACACCAGGCACCGCACCAACAAGCATCCGCGCAAGCAGGAGAACCGGCCTGCCGCCGCGCCGAAATCGATCGAAAACGGACGCAGCGACGGTCCCTGCCCCGTCATGCGCTCCTGCGGTGGCTGTATCTGGCTGGGTCTCCCCTACCACAAACAGCTCTCACGCAAGCAGCGGGCGGTCGAGGAGCTGTTCGCGCCGCTTATCTCCCGCCACCGCTGGGACACGGTCATCGAACCCGTATACGGCATGGGCGGACACGCCGGGGACGGCCCACTCCCTCGACCGACCGGCTTTCGGTATAAGGCGGTGACGCCGTTTTCGCCCGGTCGCCACGGTGCGGTCCACTGCGGATTCTTCGCACGGGGGACGCATCGTATCGTGCCGATCTCCGACTGCTCGGTGGAAGCCCCGGGCGCACGCCGCATCCTGAACGAGGTGGCCGTGTGCGCCGAGCGGCTGCACATCCCCGCCTACGATGAGGACCGGGGGTGCGGACTGTTACGTTACGCGGTGCTGCGCCTCGGGTGGAAGCGCGACGAGGGTATCCTCACCCTGGTAACCTCACAGCGCGAGATCCCGCGGTTCCGCGCGCTGCTCGGCGAGCTCAGACGCATCGACCCGCGCATCACCACGATCGCCCAGAACATCAACGGCCGGACGACCAACGCGATCCTGGGCAGCACGACAACGGTGCTCACGGGTCCCAAACGCATGCGCGACGAGCTGCTGGGGTGCACGTTCGAGATCTCGCCGACGGCGTTCTACCAGACCAATCCCGCGCAGACCGAAACCCTCTATCGCCTCGCCATCGACGGCATGGCCCTGCAGGATGGAGACACGCTGCTCGACGCCTACTGCGGCAGCGGAACGATCGGACTGTGCGCCGTGCGCGATGCCGCGACGCACAACCTCGATGTCCGCTTGCTCGGCGTCGAGCGCAATCCGGCGGGCATCGCCGACGCGCAGCGCAACGCCCGTATCAACGATCTTCAGGATCATTGTGAGCTCATCGCGGAGGACGCCACCGCGTACCTGAAACGTGCGGCGCTGCGGGGCGTGCGCATCGATGTCGTGTCCATGGATCCGCCGCGTGCGGGCTCGACCCCGCAGTTCATCGACGCCGCGTGCTCTATCGGTCCGCGACAAGTCGTTTACGTGAGCTGCAATCCCGCCACGCAGGCGCGCGACCTCGATCGCTTCGCCACCCACGGCTACCGGCTCAGCCGGCTGACGCCCGTCGATATGTTCCCCCACACCGACCACATCGAGACGGTCGCGGTACTCGAGCGTTAAGCCATCCCGTCCTTCGAACCGAACGGGACGCCGGTCGATCAATCCTCGTAATCAGCCAGGTCGGCAAGCTCGGTGAGAGCGCTGACCCCCGCGTCGTCAAGCGCCTGCAAAAACGTGCGACGATCGCGGTTCATGATCAGCTCTTCGGGGAAATCGATCGACTCGAGCATGCTCACGGCATGATGGAAGCGCCCGATCGTCGGCGCGACATGGGCGTCCGTCGACACGACGATACCTACGCCCATCTCGGCGCAGCGCTGCGCGATGTTCGAGCATACGCTGTGGAACCACCCGCGCGAATCGATCTCGAGACTATGCTCGTTGATCTCGATGCACTTGCCCTTCTCGCGCGCGACGGTGAGTACCTCGTCGTAATCGAACGGCACGCCCGAGCGGCCGGTATGGCCGAGGATGAACACGTGCGGGTTCTCGAGGGCGCGCACGTACATGTTCGTGGTGCGCGCAATCGGCGCGCCCTTGGTGAACTCGCCGTTATGCACGCTCGCGATCAGGTAGTCCAAGCTGCCCGTCACGCGGTCGAACAAGCTGCCGTCCGTGGCGTAACGCCGACCGACGATGGTATCGGGCACATCGATATCCTGCCCGAACAAATCGCCGTCGAGCGAGACGATATCGACCTCGGCACCGCGTAGGAGCACGACGCCGTCCCAAACGCGCGGCCAAGCGGTCTGGTTGAGAAAATACTGGAAGTTGCGCAGATGCTGCTCGGGAAAGAGCATCTCGCTGAGATGATCGGTCGAGCCGAGCAGCTCGACGCCCATCTCGCGGCAGGCGGCGATATTCTCGGCGATCGTGGAGTACGCATGGCGCGAGTACAGGGTATGCGTGTGGACGTCGCACGCGATCTGATACGACATGGGCGAACCTCCCCGTCTGGAAAACCCTCTGACATCGACGGCGCCGGCAGTGCGCTGCGAACTTGACCGTGTTATACCCGATACTCGTCGGCAAGCTGCTTCCATGCGGGCAAAGATCGCTCGATCACCCGGTAATCGATGCAATATCCCAAACGGAACCAGCCGGGAACCCCGAAGCTGTTCGACGGGACCGGCAGCAGCTCATAGGCCTTCGCACGCTCGCAAAACTCCTCGGAATCGTCCTCGAGCGCCTTGACCCACAGGTAGAAGGCGCCATCGGGCTCGACATAGGTGTAACCGTACTCGGCAAGCGCCGAGCAGAGCAGCTCACGGTTGCGCGCGTAGGCCGCCACATCGGACGGCTCGTCGACGCAATCGGCCACGACGCGCTGGAACAGCGCCGGGGCGCACACGAAGCCCAGCGTGCGCGCGGCACCGGCGATGGCGGCCATCACGCGCGGCGCGAGCGGCATCGAATTGGGAACAAGCACCCAGCCGACACGCTCGCCTGGCAGCGACAGCGATTTGGAATACGAGTAGCACACGATCGTGTGCTCATAGATCGACGGCACCCAAGGGACCTCGGCACCGTAGACGATCTCACGGTACGGCTCATCCGAGATCAGGAAGATAGGCTGCTCGCGCTTATCGTTCGCCGCGCGCAGCACCCCGGCGAGGGCCTCGAGTGTCTCACGCGTATAGACGGCCCCGGTCGGGTTGTTGGGCGAATCGATGATCACCGCCGCGGTGCATGGCGTGATGGCCGCCGCGACGGCGTCGGCATCGATCTGGAACGTTTCCTGGTCGGCAAGCACCTCGACGCAGATCGCTTGAGCGTTCTCGATCCAGACCGAATACTCGGGAAAGTACGGGGCGATCACGATCACCTCGTCGCCGGGCGTGGTCACGGCGTGCAACGACATGGACACCGATGCCGCCGCGCCGACGGTCATGAACACATCGCCCGCGCGGTAGTCCGTCCCAAAACGGCGATTGAGCGAGGCCGCCACGGCGGCGCGAGCCTCGGGCAAGCCGGGGGCAGGCGTGTAGCCGTGCAGCTGCTCGGCCGGCAACTCGAGGGAGCGCTCGATCGAAGCGCGCACCGAAGCCGGCGCGGGAACGCTCGGATTCCCCAGGGAGTAGTCGAACACGTTGTCGGCGCCGATTTGCGCCTTGCGCTCCAACCCGTAGGAAAAGATCTCACGGATAACCGAGCTCTCGGCGCCGCGGGCATACATCGTCTCGTTGATCATGGTGGCCTCCCTTGTACCGTTTGGGTCATTGTACTCGCCTTCGGTAAGGCCCCGGCAAGCAAGGCGTGCCGTTTTAGCATGGTAACAAGCGCGGCGAGGTCATGAATCGCACCGTCTTTCGTTTACGGTCCGGTTTTGCGCGGGGCACCCGGGTATACCGACCGTGACGCACACTTGCTACCTGCGATTTTTATCTGGATGATCGATTGTCTACCTCACCGCCCCGCGCAAAACCGGACCGTAAACGAGAAACCGGGCTGGAAGCCTGCACTCCAACCCGGTTTTCCCAGCACACCCTATCAACCATGGCGGGGTGGGTGCGCATTGTCAGGCGTGCCTCATCACGCATCCTCGGCGGCGATGGCCTCCTGCGCGTAGGCTGCGGCCTCGGCCGCGATCTCCTCGTCGGACATCTTGGGCTTGGGAGCCTCTGCGGGAGCGGAATCCCCCGCCGACGTATCGTCACCGCGCTCGCCCGCCACGTACTCGCTCCACGTGCCGTCCAGCAGCGCCGTCACCGCGTCGCCCTCGACCGTCTCGCGCTCGAGCAGTACGTCCTTCATAAGCTCGAGCTGCTCGCGCCGCTCTTCGAGAATCTCCTTAGCGCGGTCGTGCGCCTCGCGCATGATGCGCTGGACCTCGGTGTCGATACGGCGCGCGGTCTCCTCGGAGTAGTCCTGGTGGTTCGCGTAGTCGCGACCGAGGAACACCTGGTGCTGCGCCTCGCCGAACACCTGAGTGCCGAGCTCCTCGCTCATGCCCAAGCGGGTGACCATCTCGCGCGCCATCTTGGTCGCACGCTCCAGATCGTTGGACGCGCCGCTCGTGATATCGGCGCACATGAGCTCCTCGGCCACGCGTCCACCCAAGAACACCGCGAGCTCGTCGAGCATCTCGTTGCGCGTCTTGAGGAAGTGATCCTCGGTCGGCAGCTGCATGGTGTAGCCGAGCGCCTGACCGCGCGGGATGATCGTGATCTTATGCACCGGGTCGGAGTGCTCAAGCACATGCCCCACGAGCGCATGGCCGCTTTCGTGGAAGGCGATGGTCGTGCGCTCCGTTGCCGTCATGACGCGAGCCTTGCGCTCGGGACCGGCGATGACGCGCTCCATGGACTCCTCGACCTCGGACATCGTGATCTGGGAGCGATGGCGGCGTGCCGCGAGCAGCGCCGACTCGTTGAGAAGGTTGGCCAAGTCGGCACCAGTGAAACCGACGGTCAGCTGCGCCAGCTTGTCGAAGCGCACATCGTCGCCGAGCGGCTTGTTGGCGGCATGGACGCGCAGGATCTGCTCGCGACCCTTGACGTCGGGACGGTCGACGGTGATCTGACGGTCGAAACGACCCGGGCGCAGCAGGGCCGGATCGAGGATGTCGGGGCGGTTGGTCGCGGCGATTAGGATCACGCTCTCGGACTCCTCGAAACCGTCCATCTCGACCAGCAGCTGATTCAGGGTCTGCTCGCGCTCGTCATGGCCGCCACCCAGACCTGCACCGCGCTGTCGACCGACAGCGTCGATCTCGTCGATGAAGATGATGGAGGGCGCTTGGCTTTTGGCCTCCTTGAACAAGTCGCGCACGCGCGAGGCGCCGACGCCGACGAACATCTCGACGAAGTCGGAACCCGAAATCGAGAAGAACGGCACCCCGGCCTCGCCGGCAACGGCTTTGGCGAGCAGCGTCTTACCGGTACCCGGAGGACCCACGAGCAGCACGCCACGGGGGATCTTGGCACCGAGCTTACGGAAGCGCTCGGGTTCGGCCAAGAAGTCGCGGACCTCCTGCAGCTCCTCGACCGCCTCGTCGATTCCGGCGACATCGGAGAACTTGACCTTCGGGCGCGTGGCCTCGTTCGTCTTGGCGTTGGTCTTGCCGAACTGCATCGCCTTGCTGTTGGCACCACTCATCTGCCGCATGAAGTACACCATGAGCGCGATGAGGGCGATGGTCGGCAGCACGCTCACCAACACGTCGGTGAGCAGGTTGGGGTTGCTGGTGTCGATGTTGTAGACCGTCTCGGGATGCGCGGCCATGAGCTCGTTGAGCGAGTCGGAACCCACGTACTTGGTCGTGTAGGAACGACGAGCCGCATCCTGGCCGATATCGTCGGCGTCGACCCAATACGTACCGGACACGGTGCCGTCGGCGACCGTGAAAGTGGCCGTGGCGACGCGCCCGTCGCTCACGGCGGTCACGAACTCGCTCGATGCGAGCTCGGTCGCACCCTGGTTGGATCCGCCCGTGCCGCCCATGTTCCAGAACAGGTAAGCCAGCAGCATGCAGGCGAGCAGGAAGTACAGCCAGGCGATGCGCGAGGGCGGACGATGCCTGCCACCGCCCTTCCCCGACATCAGCTCATCGAACTTGTCCCCGAAGGGATCCTGGTCATCCTGGTCGTTGCGCCCCGCAAGCAGCAGGCGCTCCTCGGGCGAATCGGTCGCGGCATCGTCATGCGAACGCACGCCGGTACCGGCTCCGTCAAAACGTATCGAACGATCGGTCATCTACGAGTAAACCTCCGGTTTGAGCACCCCGATATAGGGGAGATTGCGGTAGCGTTCGGCGAAGTCCAAGCCGTAGCCGACGACGAAGTCATCCGGACAATGGGTTCCCACGTACTTCGGATCGACGGCGGCCTGCTTACCTGCCACGTCCTTCCATAGGAAGGTCGCGACTTCGAGCGAGGCGGGATGACGGCTCGAAAGGTTCTTCATGAGGTAGTTGAGGGTAAGGCCGGAGTCGAGCACATCCTCGACGATCAGCACGTCACGGCCCTTGATATCGATATCGAGATCCTTGATGATGCGGACGATGCCCGAGGACTTCGCCCGGTCGCCATAGCTCGAGACCGCCATGAAATCGATGGCGAGCGGCAGGTCGATAGCGCGCATGAGGTCGCCCATGAACACGACGGCACCGCGCAGCACCGCGATGAGCACCAGGTCCTTCCCCTGATAGTCGCGGGTGATCTCATCGCCCATCCGCTTGACGATGTCGGCGATATGATCCTGGTCGAACAGGACCCGTTCGATATCGGGATGCAGCGCTTCCATGGCAGAGACCTTTCTCTCCGACGTTCCTTGAACTCCCGGCATCACAGATGAGCTGCGGGAGCGTGAATGCTTAATTCTATCAGCAGCCTGCTTGAGGCCGTGCACTTGAACCGTTCATCCAAGCGAATACCGCCAACCCACACAACGGCACCGCCCGGCGACGTCCTCACGACCGGAACGCCCGCGCGCTCCGCCACCGGAACACGCGCCTCGCCCAGAAGGTCGGAAAGCTTCTTGGAACGGCCGTGCATGCCCAGCGGACACATGATATCACCTGCTGCGGGAGCATCCACCCACAGGCGCGCATGCAGCACCTCCGCCGGCACGCCGCCATCCCGGTCGAGCAGTGTCGGATCGGCCTCCGCGTACCCGAGCGTCGCGGCATCGATATACACGACGGCATGGCCGGGGCGACCGAACGACGATGCCGTCGCGGTCGAGGGGGGTTCCAGACCCTCCCGGGCGATGCGGACCGGATCGTCCCCCCGGGGAACGCGGACCAGACGCGACTCGATCACCATCTGGTTGGCGAGCGGCATGATCCCCGGAACCGTCAGCCACCCTGCGACGAGCTGCTCGCGGGCGGCGACGGTGCGCAAAGTCAGCGTGTTGAACTCCATACGCGCGTCCACGCCGGCGGGCAGGGTGAGCGACCCCTCCCCTCGCGCCACGCAGGCAAGCACCGCCTCGACATGCCGCATCTCCAGACGCTCGTCGGGCGCGAGCTGCTTATAGGCGAGTCGGACCATACGACGGGCGATAGCAAGCTCCGAAGATGCCAGACGCGCGGCGTCGAGGACGATCAGGCCGTCCCGCGAACGACGCACGCAAGTCCGCAGGGCACGGGCGGCGAGTTGCGCCATGAAGGCATCCTCGTCCCCAAGGATGTCGCAGGTCGCCCCGATCGCGCGCTCGAGGTGCGTATTGCGCTCGGCAGCTGCTGGCACCACGCGATGACGGATAAAGTTGCGCAGGTAGGACGTATCGTCGTTCGTCTCATCCTCGCACCATCCGATGCCAGCGAGCTCGAGATAGCGGGTCAGCTCGGCATGGGTCCTGTCGATGAGCGGTCGGACGATGATGTTCCGACGGCGCGGGATGCTCGAGAGCCCCGCCGGACCCGAACCCTTGATCGCATTCATGAAGAACGTCTCGGTGCGGTCGCTCGCCGTGTGCGCGGTCAGGATGCGCGCGGCTGAGCGTGCCGCACCCGTCTGCCGGCAGAGTTCCCGCACGTAGCGGCGGGCAGCGGCATAGCGGACCTCGCGGGCGGCCGCTTCGAGGTTCCCCCCACCGAGATCCGAGAACGATGCATGCTCGACACATAAGGGCAGACCGTAGCGATCGCACAGGTCCCGCACGAAGCGCTCGTCGGCATCCGATGCCGCACCGCGAAGATGATGATTCACATGCAGCACGTGCAGGCGTTCGCGGGCGATGCGCGCCGCCCCCCTACCATCGCCGATATCCAGTTTCGATGTGCAGGCCATCACGAGCAGCGCCGTCGAGTCCGCGCCGCCTGATACCATGAGCACCACCGGCGCGGCGGGTCGCAAACCATCCTCGGACGCCGGTTGGGGTACCGAGAACCCGCGTTGGACGAAATGTTGTGCGACTGTGGGCATGCAACCTCCTTGAACCGTTTTATTGTAGCTATAGGAGCACCTGTGGGCTTTTCCGATCTTTCCGACAACGCGCTCGGACTCCATATCCTCGGCAGCGGGTCCAAGGGCAACTGCGCCTTGGTCGAGGGGCCTGAGGGCCTCATCATGATCGACAACGGCTTTTCCCGGCGCGAGGTGCTCAAGCGCATGCACGAGCTCGACTTGGACGAGCATGACGTACGGGCGCTCATCCTCACCCACGAGCACACCGACCATGTAAGCGGTATCAGCGTGTGGTGTCGCGCGTTCGACGTCGAGCTGTACGCGAGCGTCGGCACCCCAGAAACACGACGCTATCTTGACGAGCTGCCGTTTTGCGAGTTTTTACCGGGACTGCGCTTTGAAGTCGCCGGCATCTCGGTGCGTACATTCGCCACATCGCATGACGTGGTGAATCCGGTCGGCTTCCGATTCGACTGCGACGGTGACTCGATCGGATACGCCACCGACACCGGCGAGCTGTCCGAGGGTGCGCTGGACGCCTTGGACGATGTGCGCATGCTTGCGCTCGAGAGCAACCACGATGTCCCCATGCTGCGATGCGGCCCGTATCTGCGCTATCTGCAGGACCGCATCCTGTCCGACCGCGGGCACCTGTCCAACGCGCAGGCCGCCGAGGCTGCGGCTCGCGTCGTCGGTCCGCACACCGAACAGCTGGTCGCCATGCACATCTCGCAGGAAAATAACCGACCGAGCCTGGCGGTGCGTTCCTTTGCCGCCGCGCTGGGCGCGCAACTGGACGACGAGCTTGGCAGCAGCGCCACGCTCACACGCGACGATAATGCCCCCGACCTGCATATTCGTGCCGCCGGCCAAAATCGCCCCATCAGCGTCCGCTGATGGGTTGGTTGGGGACGTGTTCCCCTCAACCCATTTTAACTGCCTGATTTTCAGCTATCTACCTGCGGGGAAGGTGCGAATCAGGACACACTTTCTGTCCGGCTGGTTTAATTCGCTCCGCAGATTTAACGCATGGAAAAGGGATATCGACCCGCGTCGATGGCCCGGAAGCGGACATACATTTTGTCCTATAAGCCCAAAGATGGGTTGAGGGGAACACGTCCCCAACCAACCCATGAAAAAAGGGCTCGAGGTGAGATCCCCGAGCCCTCTCCACATCAGATGGGCTAGCAGAACGCTAGTCGATCGCGATCTTGGTGACGTTCTTCTTCTCGACGATCTTAGGGACGGTAACGGTCAGGATACCGTCGGCATAGCGAGCGGACAGCCCCTCGGAAGCGGCGTCCTTCAGATACACGCCGCGGGTCGCGCTGTAGGACGTGAACTCCTTTTGCAGGTAGTTCTTACCCTTGTCCTCCTCCTTCTCCTCGACCTTGACCGAGATGGAAAGACGGCCCTCGTTGAGCTCGACGTCGATGTCGTCCTTACTTACGCCGGTGAGGTACGCCTTGATCTCATAACCGGTGCCGGTGTCCTCGACGTCGATCGGGAACGCCTTGCTCGACAGCGGGGTGGACGCGAGATCCATCATGTCATCGAACGCATCGAACAGCGACGTCGCGGGACGAAGACCGAAAACCGAACGATAAGGAACCATGCTTGCCATATCTATCACTCCTTCGTGATATGCCGCACTCCCCCTCTGGGGCGCGAGGACTTCTTTGGTCGCCTATCGTTATTCCCTCAGCCCGTGAATCTAAACGTCATTACGCAAACTTTTTAAGCGTCACAGTATCATCAAATCTAAGTCCATATGACTAAGATTATTGTTTGCCCAAGTATTCTCACGCAATGTGATACATATGGACAGATTGTCCGAAACGGGGCGGGATATCCATGATTTCTTAAATCGTGACCTGCGACGTAAAACCGTACGTACAATACATGTGTCGGCAGACTCCACCGGATTCCACAAACGAAGGGACGGGCACGCGCCTATGACCTCCCATCTGGAAGATTTCGATATCCCCGCGAACGCGAACCGCCCGCAGGAGCAGGTCGACGCGAATCCCGGTTCCCCGGTCACGACCCAAAACTCCCCTATCGCCGATCCTGACAGCGCCGCGTCGACAGCGCAGCAGCTGTTTGCCCCTCGCTCGCATCGCCCCCGCAAGCACATGGGAACCGCGACGAGTGATCCGGACTATCTGCCGCCGGTGACGCACGACGCTTCGGCGCGGGAACAGGAACCGACGGTCCGACCTGTTCGACAGCACCGTGGACAGCCGGTCAACTACGCACGCTACCTTGAGGTGCCAAAGTCGAAGAACGTCATCTTCACCCGGCGCGAGCGCGCGCAGCGTCGGACGCATCTCCTGATCGCGCTCGCCGTCGCAGTCATCATCCTCGTCGTACTCCTCTGGCTGTTCATATTCCGCTGACGCACGCTCCGACGACGATTCCTTTCGATACGGGAAGGGGCCATCCGAACAACCGGATGGCCCCTTTGTCACATCGATGCGTGCGATGTCGTTAGCTCAGCAGCTTGCGACCGCTCTCCTCGATCGCATCGAGCTGGGCATCGGCCGCGGCGGCGTCCGCGCCCTTGGCGAAGATGTAAAGCTTGATCTTGGGCTCCGTGCCGGACGGACGGACGATCGCCTTGTCACCGCCGGCCAGATCGAATTCGATCACATTAGCCTTGGGCAGACCGTTCACGCCGGTTTCGTAATCCACGACCGCCTCGACCTTCGCGCCGGCGATCTCGATCGGCGCGGTCGCGCGAAGATCGGCCATGATGCCGGCCATCTTTGCGGCGCCGTCCGCACCGGGATAGGACAGCGAGATGGTGCGGTTGTGATAGTAGCCGTACTTCTCGTACAGAGCGCGCATCGCCTGAACGAGATTGATGCCCTGCAGCTTGTAATACTGCGCCATCTGGCAGATGAGCATCGAGGCGTTGACGGCATCCTTGTCGCGCACATGGTCGCCCGACAGGTAGCCGTAGCTCTCCTCGAAGCCGAATATGAAGCGATCGACCTCGCCGGCATCGGACAGGCCGGTGATGATATCGCCGATGTACTTGAAGCCGGTCAGGCAGCGACGCAGCTCGAAACCGTACTCCTCGGCCAGCGCATCGACCATGGCGGAGGACACGATGGTGGTGACGGCGACTTTGCGGGACAGGTCCTCACCGCGGGCGGCGCGCATCTTGCAGATGTAGTCGAGCAACAGCACACCCATCTCGTTGCCGGTGAGCAGCGTGTAATCGTCGCCGTCGGCGCAGGCGACGCCCACACGGTCGGCATCCGGGTCGGTTGCCAACAGCAGGTCGGGTTTGACCTCCTGGCACAGGTCGATACCCTTCTGCATGGCCTCGCGGATCTCAGGGTTCGGATACGGGCAGGTCGGGAAGTCCCCATCGGGGTCCTTCTGCTCGGGCACGATCGTGATATCGGTGATGCCGACCTTGTTGAGCACCGTGGTGACCGGGATGAGACCCGTGCCGTTGAGCGGCGTGTACACGAGCTTGAGCGGAGCCTCGGCGACCTGCTCGGGCGTGAGGTTGCTCACGGACTTGTCCACGACCGCGTCATAGTACGCATCGAGGACCGAGTCATCGATCCATTTGACGAGTCCCTGCTCGACCGCCTCGTCGAAATCCATCGTCTTGACGTCGTTGAAGGGATCGGTCGCCTCCATGGCGGCGGAGATGGCGGCTGCGGCCTCGCTGGTGATCTGGCATCCATCCGGGCCGTATGCCTTGTATCCGTTATAGGGCGCGGGATTGTGTGACGCGGTCATGCAGATGCCACCGGAGCACTTGAGGTAACGCGTCGCCCAGGAAAGAGTGGGCACCGGGGAGATCTTGGGGTACACGTAGGCGACGACACCGTTGGCGGCGAGAATCGCCGCGGTGGTCTTGACGAACAGCTCACCCTTGTTGCGGCTGTCGCGCGCGATGGCGACCGTGGGATTCTCGAACGTGGCGTTGAGGTAGTTGGCGAAGCCCTGCGTGGCGCGGCCGACCGTATAGATGTTCATGCGGTTGGTTCCCGCGCCGATCGTTCCACGCAGACCGGCCGTGCCGAACGCCAGATCCTGGAAGAACGCGTCGGTGATCGCATCCTCATCACCGGCATCCTTCATCGTGGTCAGCTCGGCGAGGAGTTCTTCGTCGGTGACATTGGCAAGCCAGGTGTCGAGCAGCTCATGTACGTCAACCATGTGAGGACCTTTCCCTAGGTGTATGACCAGCATATTCCCCCGCATGCCCGCAGGGAGGTTCGCAAAATGTGCGGACCCACTCGCATGGTACGCCATTTCGCTAAAGTGTGGCGTGACATACCGACCGGTGGACGATTTGGCCGGTGGATGTACCGCTCAGACCGGATGACGGCGAATGGCATCGTGTGGTTCAGTCTGATCCATTCAGATGCATATCTTCATCATGACTCGGTCAACTGAATCGTATGATGCATTGTCCATTTTGCGCACAACTGCACCACCCGATTCGATTTGGTTCATTCCATATGGTTCGATTCGCTATACTCGGATGCAATGATTCAGTGTGAACCGATTCGACCGGAAGGTGCGATAGCATATGCCGACCATCAAGGAGATCGCGGACGCCACCGGTAGGGGAAAGTCGACCGTCAGCCGCGCCGTCAAGGAGCTCGGCTTGCGCGAGAACGGCCACGCCAAGCCCGATGGAGCGCGCGGGGCCCTGATCATCGACGCCGAAGGCGCCTCGCTGCTCGCCGACTATCTGACCAAAAACGTCGAGAACAAACCAGGTGCCGCCATAGATACCGACGACAGAGCGGACGGAAACTCGTCGCCCGCGCCATCTGTCGATATCGACGCGATCGTCAACGTCTACAAGGAGCGCATCGATGACCTGAAGGCGCAGATCGAAGCCCTGAATGCGCAGATGGCCGCCAAGGACGCGCAGATCCACGAACTGGCAACCGCACTCGACCACGCCCAAGACGCCGCAAAGGAGGCGCAGGACGAAACGAGACGCTCACACGACCGTGTGCTGCTCATGGCGAGCGCGGGCGTCTGGGAACGCCTGACGGGTTTTAAGGGTTTGTTGGAGTCGGGGGAGTAACTGCAAAATAACCCCTGGGGTTATTTTGCATCGCGGCCCCGTCGATTCGATTCTCCGCACGGTCCCCCGACAATAAAAAACCTCGCCGCAGCGAGGTCGAATGATTCTATGGTGGAGGTTAGGGGGATCGCGTACGTCTGCGCCGTCCGCAGCTTCGGGCGCGTCGCGCCCTCGCACGCTCGCTGGCAAACGCTGACGCGTTTGCACAGTCTCGCGACCTCATCGGTTCGATCCCCGCTCGATCCCTCGAAAAGAAAAAACCTCGCCGCAGCGAGGTCGAATGATCCTATGGTGGAGGTTAGGGGGATCGAACCCCTGACCTCAGGCTTGCAAAGCCCGCGCTCTCCCAGCTGAGCTAAACCCCCATCTAGTAATAAACACCCCAGCGGCGACTCGGCTCTCGCTGGGGTGTTTATTGCGAAAGAAAGTGGTGGACCTGACAAGATTCGAACTTGTGACCTCCCGGTTATCAGCCGGACGCTCTAACCAACTGAGCTACAGGTCCATCGCGCTAGGAAATAATAGCCCAGAGCGGGTCCGTGCGTCAACATCTTTTTTCGAAGAATTCCGACATCGTGAAGAGAACGTGCAAAACCGCATGTCATCGTTATTTTGGGTACTATAACGTACCGGTTTTACGCGATTGTCCCGCATGTACTTGCACATCGAGGAGGTGCCACGATGATTCGCGTCGATATCGAAACCATTATCATGGCCGCCGGTCCCGTCCCATCCGTCATCGTACTGCGCGAGCGCGGCAACGACGACGCTACGGACGCACCCTTGCGCGCCCTTTCCATTCAGACGGGGTCGTACGAAGCCGCCGCGATCGGACGCGGTGTCGACGGGGATGAGGGCTCGCGTCCCATCACCCATGATCTTATGGTCGATACGATCCGTGAGCTCGGAGGCAAACTGGAACGCGTCGAGATCAACCGCGTGGATGCACCGATCTTCTACGCAACGGTCGTACTCGCCGATCAAGATTCCCACGAGAAGCGCGTCGACGCGCGCCCCAGCGACGCGCTCGCGCTCGCCGTCCGCTCCAACGCCCCCATCTACGTCGAGGACGATGTCATGAACCGCGCCGGCAACGTCTCGTACCGTGGGGAAGAGGACAGCGAGAAGGAGCTCGAACGTTTCGATGAGTTCGCGCGATCCGTCTCACCCGATGACTTCTAAGCGCATCGACAATGATCTTGAAAAGGGCCCTGACCGAGTCTGACTCGGTCAGGGCCCTTTTCAAATACCTCGAAACGCCTGCTATGCCGAAAGCGTACCCAGCTATCCCAAGAAATAGTTCGCGACCATCGCACCACCATAACCCATAAGCGCACCAACCAACGCAGACAGGAGCGTCATGACGACGACGCGGATCTTCTTCGCACGGGCGGACATCGAGCGCAGCCGGCGACCTTGTTCCGTATCGCGATCAACCGGCTCGCCGTTCCAATACGAAACGATCTCGTGATACGTCATCACATCGTGTTGCTTCTTGATGCGCTCGATCCACACGGCGGCAAACATCGCGACACCCCACAGGACGAACCCCAGCACGAAGGTCGGCGCCAGCTGCAAGAGCTCCCACTTCCACGCAAACGCCTGCACACTCAACCGCACCATGTCGCAATCGTGAGCAGCAAGGACATCAGAATGTAGAAAAACCCCTGGGGTAATTTTACGTGCGATCGAGTCATCGAATGGATCGACTATGCATCGGCGACTCGATCGGACCACCACTTCGCCCAATGCACCGGACCGCACCGGCAAACCGAGTCAGCGCTTACTTCGGCACGGTCGAGGCAATATCGACCGCGCCAGACAAAAGAGGGGAGGGGCGTTCCGGTTCGAACCACCGGAACGCCCCTCCCCGATAAGAAGCTGATTTAAGGAGACCGCTACTCGTCCATCAGATCCTCAAGCGCCTCATCGCCGCTTCCGATATCGACGTGATCATCGTCGCGCGGCGCCTCCATGGCACCGGCGGCCGCAAGATCGAGCGACTCCTGTCCCTCGGCGACGGCCG
This sequence comes from uncultured Collinsella sp., assembly GCA_964602045.1. Lineage (GTDB taxonomy): Bacteria > Actinomycetota > Coriobacteriia > Coriobacteriales > Coriobacteriaceae > Collinsella. The sequence continues at coordinate 116,689 of CAZRPL010000002.1, forward strand.
GGGCCTTAGCCTTCTTCTTCGCGCTCGTCATACGCGCGACAGCGGTCACACGATCGGCGTCGGACACGGACATCATCTTGACACCCTGGGTTGCGCGGCCGGTCTTGGAGATCTCATCGGTCTTCACGCGGATGACCGTCGCGCCCTCGGTGATGATGAACAGCTCGTGCTGCGGACCGACCGTCTTCATCGCCGCCAGATTACCCTTCTTCTCGGTCATCTGGATGGTGTAGACGCCCTGACCACCGCGATTCTGCTCAGGATAGTCGGCAACCGGGGTGCGCTTGCCGTATCCGCGCTCGGTGATCACGAACAGGTCACCGCGGCCGTTGGAGATTTCCATGCCGAGGACCTTCGTGTCGCCCTTCATGGTGATACCGCGCACGCCGCTCGTATCACGCCCGGTCGCGCGGACCTGCTCCTCGTTGAACATGATCGCCTTGCCGGCGGTGGTGGCGAGGATCACTTTGTCGTTCTCGCGCACGCGGCGCACGTCGAGCAAGTTGTCGCCCGCCTTGAGATTGATCGCGATGATGCCATCGCGGCGGCTGCGGTCGTAAGCGCTCATGACGGTCTTTTTGACCATGCCGCTCGCCGTGGCGAACATGAGGTACTCGTTATCGGGGAACTCTCGGCAGGAGATGACGCTTGCGATCTTCTCGCCGTCCTCGAAAGGCAGCAGGTTCACGATCGCGGTGCCGCGCGCCTGGCGCGTACCGACCGGCAACTCGTGTACCTTCAGACGGTAGACCTTACCGCGGTTGGAGAAGAACAGCACGTACTCGTGGGTACTCGCAATGAACATCTCCTCGATGACATCATCCTCTTTGAGGTTCGCGCCGGTCACGCCCTTGCCGCCGCGCTTCTGCGCACGGTAGGCGGCAACCGGGATGCGCTTGACGTAGCCGGTGTGCGTGATCGTGACGACCATATCCTCATCGGCGATGAGATCCTCGACGTCCAGGTCCTTCTCGGCGGCGCAGATCTCGGTGCGACGCTTGTCACCGTACTTGCGGGCGACCTCGCGCATCTCGTCCTTGATGACCGCGAGGATCTTCTCCTCGTGCGCCAGCAGGTCCTCGTAGTAGGCGATGGCGCGGCGCAGGCCGTCCAGCTCCTCCTCGATCTTGTCTCGCTCGAGACCGGTCAGGCGGCGCAGCTTCATCTCGAGGATAGCCGAGGTCTGCTCAGGCGTGAATCCGAAGCGCTCGATCAGGCGCTCGCTTGCCTCGGCGTCGGTGCGCGAGGAGCGGATGATCGAGATGACCTCGTCGATATGGTCGAGCGCGATGAGGTAACCCTCGAGGATGTGCGCGCGGGCCTGGGCCTTCTTGAGGTCAAAGCGCGTGCGACGGGTGACTACATCGACCTGGTGGTCGATGTAGCAGCGCAGCATCTCGCGCAGCGACAGGCACTTGGGCACACCGCCCACGAGTGCGAGGTTGTTGACGCCGAAGGTGTTCTGCAGGGAGGTGTACTTGTACAGGTTGTTGAGCACGACCTGCGGGATGACGCCCTTCTTGAGCTCGATGACGAGACGGATGCCTTTCTGCGTCGACTCGTCGCGCATGTCGGAGATACCCTCGATGCGCTTCTCGTTGACGAGCTGGGCGATCTTCTCCTGCAGCGTACCCTTGTTGACCTGATAGGGGATCTCGGTGAACACGAGGCGGTTACGGCCGGTCTTAGTGGACTCCACGTGCGCCTTAGCGCGGACGGTGATCGAGCCGCGACCGGTCTCATACGCCTGACGGATACCGTCGGAACCCATGATCTGAGCGCCGGTGGGGAAGTCCGGGCCGGGCATCGCGGTCATGAGCTCGTCGACGGTGGCGTCGGGGTTGTCGATGAGCATGCAGGTGGCCTCGATGGCCTCGCCGAGGTTGTGCGGCGGGATGTTCGTGGCCATGCCGACCGCGATGCCCGACGAACCGTTGACGAGCAGATTGGGGAAACGCGCCGGGAGCACCTGGGGCTCGGCGAGCGACTCGTCGTAGTTGGGCTGCCAGTCGACGGTATCCTTCTGCAGGTCACGCAACAGCTCCATGGCGGGCTTGGCGAGACGGCTCTCGGTGTAGCGCATGGCGGCCGCGGAGTCGCCGTCGATGTTGCCGAAGTTGCCGTGGCCGTCGATCAGCGGGGTGCGCATGGAGAACCACTGCGCCAGGCGGACCATGGTGTCGTACACCGCGGAGTCGCCATGGGGATGGTACTTACCGATGACCTCGCCGACCGTCCATGCCGACTTCTTGTGCGGGCGATTGGGGTAGATGCCCGACTCGTTCATGGCGTAGAGGATGCGACGGTGCACGGGCTTGAGGCCGTCGCGCACGTCCGGCAGTGCGCGGGCGGTGATGACCGACATCGAGTACTCGATGAAGGACTGCTTCATCTCGCGGCCGAACTCCGATACCTGGAGCTGGCCGCCGTTGATATCCTCGCCGGCGGCCTCACCGCGGTCGACCGTGCCGAAGCTCTCCTCGAGCTCACCCTCGTCCTCGACTTCCCCGTCCTCGTCGACGGCGTCGGGATCATAGCCCACGGTCTCGCCATCCTCGTTTTGCGTCTCCGCGCGCGCGAGCAGGCGCTTCAGGTCATCGGGCAGACCCTCTCCGCCATCGCCGACGCGCGGCGTGTTGTTCATATCTTCGGCCACGTACTACCTCCTGTGGTTCGGTCGTGGTTCAGTGCATTTGGGTCATTTGGGGACGGGTTCGCTTCAACCCATCCCCGCGACGATGCGATTTCTACAGCCAGTGAATCAGGGGATGGGTTGAAGCGAACCCGTCCCCAAATGACCCACGGCGATTACGCGTCGAGGAAGCGGGCGTCGTGCGCGTGCTTCTCGATGTACTCGCGGCGGAACTCGACCTGGTTGCCCATGAGCTCGCGCACGGCGCGATCGGCGACGGCGGCGTCCTCGATGGTCACGCGCTGCAGGATGCGCGTCTTGGGGTCCATCGTGGTCGACGCGAGCTGCTTGGGATCCATCTCGCCCAGACCCTTGTAGCGCTGGACGGTGTAGCCGCGGCGCTTCTTGGTGATCTTGCCGCCGGCAGCCTCATCCTCGCCCTCGTCGGGATTGAGACCCAGGCTCTTGATGGTGTCGCGCAGGATCTCTTCCTCGGGCTGGCGACCGTTGGGGTAGACGTAGTGGATCTTGTTGCGTACCTTGATGCCGAAGATCGGCGGGCACGCCACATACACGTAGCCCGCGTCGATGAGCGGACGCATGTACTTGTAGAAGAACGTCAGCAGCAGGATGCGGATGTGCGCACCGTCGACGTCGGCATCGGTCATGATGATGATCTTATGGTAGCGAGCCTTAGTGATATCGAAGTCCCCGCCGTCGCCGGAACCCGTCGTCACACCGCATCCGATGGCGGTGATGAGCGACTGGATGGTGTCGGAGGAGAAGGCGCGATGGTCGCCCACGCGCTCGACGTTCAAGATCTTGCCACGCAGGGGCAAGATCGCCTGGATATCGCGGCGGCGACCGTCTTTGGCCGAACCGCCTGCGGAATCGCCCTCGACGATGAACAGCTCGGTCATCTCGGCGTCGCGCACGGAGCAGTCCGCGAGCTTACCGGGCAGCGACGCGGTCTCGAGCAGGCTCTTGCGGCGCGTGGCCTCGCGGGCCTTGCGGGCGGCGTTGCGGGCGCGATTGGCCTGTTGCGCCTTCTTGATGATCTCGCGCGCCTGCTTGGGATGCTCCTCGAGGTACTCAGCCAGGCCCTCGGACACCACCTTGCGCACAAGCGTGCGCATGAAGGAGCTACCGAGCTTGGCCTTGGTCTGACCCTCGAACTGCGGATCGGCGAGCTTGACCGAGATGACGGCGGCCAGGCCCTCACGGACGTCATCTCCACTGAGTTTATCGGTATCCTTCTTGAGCAGGTTCTGCTTGTGGGCGTAGTCGTTGATGACGCTCGTGAGCGCGGTGCGGAAACCCTCGAGATGCATGCCGCCCTCGGGGGTGTAGATGTCGTTCGCGAAACTCATGACCGTCTCGGAGTACGAGGTGTTCCACTGCAGGGCGACCTCCACCTCGCCGGTGCGCTCGACCGGCGCGTCGGGCTCGGAGGAGCCGGCGAGGTAGATGGGCTTCTTGAGCCCGTCGGGGATGTCCTTGCCCTCGTTCAGGAACTTGACGAAGTCGACGATGCCTCCGGCGTAGCAGAACTCGTCCACACGCGGGACGAGTTCGCGCTCGTCCTTGAGGACGATCTTCAGGTTCTTGTTCAAAAACGCCGTCTCCTGCAGGCGGTTGCGCAGGGTGTCGTAGTCGTAGACGGTCGTCTCGAAGATATCGTCATCAGGCCAGAAGGTCGTGGTGGTGCCGGTGGTCTTGGACTTTCCCACCTCGATCATCTTCTGCGTGGTCTTGCCACGCGAGAACTGCATCTCGTAGATCTTGCCGTCACGGCGGACCTGGACGACCATCTTCTTCGACAGGGCGTTGACGACCGAAACGCCCACGCCATGCAGGCCACCCGAGACCTTGTAGGCCGAGTTGTCGAACTTGCCGCCGGCGTGCAGGATGGTCATGACGACTTCGAGTGTCGGGATCTTCTTGACCGGATGCTTATCCACCGGGATGCCACGGCCGTTGTCGACGACCGTGATCGAGTTGTCGGGATGGACCGTAACCTCGATCTTGGAGCAGAACCCGGCCATGGCCTCGTCCACGGAGTTGTCGACGATCTCCCACACCAGATGGTGCAGACCACTGGAGCTCGTCGAGCCGATATACATGCCAGGGCGCTTGCGAACGGCGTCGAGACCCTCGAGGATCTTGATCTCGGAACCGCCGTACTCGTTCTTTTTCGCCACGCACATCTCCTTATCTCAAGAAATGTCCTTAACCTTCGATATTTTAGTTGATTGGGGAGGGTATGTTCCCACCATTCGCATACCCCTACAAGACCATCAGATGCCCTTAAACGCCTAGTTGCGACCATCCTTGGTTATTTTGTGCTCAAGACTCGCTTTCATCGCCTTTTTGAGCGCGTCGCGCAGACGTGCGTCCTCGATGGGAGCGAGCGTGGCGTCGAGCACGCGGCAGGCGGACTCGCTCAAGGGGCACCGAGGCACAGGCGCCTTCTTAGCTGGGCGGGAAGGCGTGGATGGCGAGGTTTTCGCCGAAGGGCCCGGCGCCGCGTAGCCGGGCTTGGTGAGCTGCACCTTGATCTGGGCGATATCGACGCCGAGCCGGTACATCCGAGCACGGATGATCTCTCGCATCATGGAGAGCTCGGCCACCCACGCCGACCCGTCGGCGTACACGATGAGCTCGTTGTTCTCGGGCACGTAGTGCAAGCCGGTCACGTGTGCGCCCTCGCGCGTGCCGGAGCACACCTCGTTCCACGCGCGATACACGTCGCGGCGCGCCTCCGCCGCGCGCATCTGCTCGCGTCGAGTCTCGTTCGCGCCGTCCATGATGCGGCGGCGCTCCGCGGGAAGAAAGTCCGCCAGATTGCGGGTCTCACCCGTGCGTTTCGGCCGCATCACGCCGACTCACCGCCCCGGCCCCCCTCGAGATCCGAACCGATTCGCACCACACGGGCGCGGGAAAGCAGCTCATCGGTGAAATAGCCGAGGTTGGTGGTGGTGATGACGGTCTGGATCTCGCCGGCGATGAAGCGGATGACCGCCTCGCGACGCGATGCATCGAGCTCGCTCATGACGTCGTCGAGCAACAGCAGGGGGCTATAGCCAAGGATGTCCCGCGTGACCTCGACCTCGGCGATCTTCCATGCGAGCACGAGGCTGCGCTGCTGCCCTTGGCTTGCGAACGAACGGGCGTCGCGACCGTCGATCAAAAAGACGACCTCGTCACGATGCGGCCCCACGAGCGTCATGCCGCGGCGAGCCTCCTCGTCGCACGTCTCGGCAAGGGCGGCGGCGAGATGCCGCGCGACCGCGTCGCGGTCGCGCGCCGAATCGGTCGGGATATCGCCGACCGAGGCTCGGTAGCGTACGTCGACCGTTTCACGTGGAGCAATGCTCGTGTACACACGCACAAGGTGCTCGCGAATACGCTCCAGCAGGGCAAGCCGGTGCACGAGCACCGAGGCGCCGGCGGCTACGATCGTGTCGTCCCACGCCGCAAGCAGATCGCGCGAGGCGAAGCGGTCCTTAAGCAGGTTGTTGCGCTGCTCGAGAGCGCGTTCGTAGGTCGACACGAGTTGAGCATAACTCTGGTTGAGCTGCACGCCGAAATCATCGAGTGCGGCGCGGCGGACACGGGCCGACCGCTTGATCATGTCCAGATGGTCCGGGCAGAACAGCACGCTCGGCAACACGCCGCGGATATCGGCGGCGCGGACCCTCTTGCCATTGCGTATGAAGGTTCGCCGGCCGCGCTCGGAGACCATCGCCATGTCTAGATGACGGCCGTCCCCTTCGAGGGAAAGCGAGATATCGGCCCGGGGGGCACCATCACGAACCATATCGGCGGGGGAGGGCCGGCGGAACGACGACGCGGCGGTCAGGAGCTGGAGCGCCTCGACGAGGTTGGTCTTCCCTGCGGCATTGGGACCGACGAGCACGGTGATGCCCCGCTCGAGCATCAACTCGAACGAATCGTAGCTACGAAAATCATGTGCGACAAGACGCCGCGCGTAGATGCCCACGGCACATCACCCCCTCACCTCAACGCATCGGCGACACCCGATGTCCCAATTTTCTCCTGGCCCCTTTTGGGACATCCGTGCGCAGGAGGTTAGATGCGGACCGGCATGACCAGGTAGAGGTAGTTGATCTTGTCGTACGCCTTGAAAATGCCAGCCTGGCTGTAGGACTGCAGCTCGAGGGTGAGCTCCTTCTCGCGGGACAGCACGTTCAGGCAGCCGAAGATGTAGTGATAGTTGAACGCGATGACGCCGGACGCACCCTCGACCTCGACGTCGATCGTCTCCTGGGCGCGATCCTGGTCGTTGGAGATCGCCGATAGGCCCATGGTCCCCGCCTCGGCGGAGATCTCGAACTTCACGGCGGAGTTGGCCTGGGCGACGACGGCCACGCGCTTGAGTGCCGCCGAGAACGCGTCGACGTCGATCTTCACCGTGGTCGCGCACGCCGCGGGCAGCAGGGCCTTGTAATTGGGGTACGTCCCCTCGATACGACGGGATACGTACGTCGTGTTGCCGGCGGCGAACACGACCTGCGTGTCGGTCGAGCCGATCATGATGGTGCTCTGGCCACCCATGATACTGAGCGCGTCGTTAAACGCGTCGGCGGGGACGTTCAGGGCGAAGCTCCCCTCGAGCGAGGAGGTCTCCACCTGAGTGTCGCACACGGCAAGGCGATAGGAGTCGGTCGCGACCAGGCGCACGGTATTGTTCTCGACGGTCATGTACACGCCGTTCAAGACCGGACGGTTCTTATCGGTCGAGGTGACGCGCCAGACGCGCGAGACCATCTCGCTCAAGATGTCGCATGGCAGCTCAACCGAGCGCTCGAGCGCGATGGTCGGGAACTCCGGGAAGTCCGTCGGAGCGAGCGTGTTGAGCTTGAAGGAGCTCTTCTCGCAGGTGATGGACACCTGACGGTCGACAATCTCGAACGATACGGGCGCATCGGGCAGGGTCTTGGTGATGTTCGACAACATCTTGCAGGGGATGACGATGTCGCCCTCCTCCTCGACACGCGCCGCGATGCGATGGCGGATGGAGATGGTGTAGTTGGAGGTGTGGAATTCCAAAACGCCTTCGGTCGCTCGGATCAACACGCCGGACAGGATGGGGAGGGTGCTGGCACTCGCCACGCCCTTCATGACGATTCCGAGCGCTTCGGCGAGAGCGGGCTGGCTGACGGTGAATCTCATGTGCGCGTCCCTTTCTTTCTTCTCTGTATATATATCTAACAAAATAGTAGTAATAAGACGGTCGATATGGTGGAAAAGTAAAATCACGCCTGATGGATGATGCTGTTTTCATTCGCGCGCCGCGGTGGAAAACAAGGGGCGTTATCCACCTGATCGGTTCGCTCCCGCATCTCTCCACGGGATCGTCTCGGTTCTCAACGACTTTTCCTCAAGGTGTCCCGCGGTTTTCAACAGTATCAGGATTTGATCAGGATGATGTTCTTAAGTTGCTGGATCTCCTCTCGGAAGCGCGTGTCCTCCTTCATCTTGGTCTCGATCTTCTCGATGCTATGCATGACGGTCGTGTGATCGCGCCCGAACGCGCTGCCGACCGCCTTGAGCGACATCTCGCACATGGAGTTGACGAGGTAGACCGCGACGTGGCGCGGAAACACGATGTTTTTGGAACGCTTGCGCCCGATCATGTCCTCATGGCTCACATGGTAGAACTCCTCGACCACGCTCTGGATGGTCTCCACGCGCACGACCTTGTGGGCGGTGTCGAAGTACTCGTCGGCGATGGCGTCGATATCGGTCGCGGTGAGTTCCGAGCCCGCCTGCTCCTTCTCGTAGGACAGCCCCGCGCAGCGTTCACAGAAGCTTTCGAGCTCGCGGATGTTGTTGCCCGAGATCTCCGCCATGTGGCGCAGGTGGTCGTCGCTGAGCTTCCCCTCCTCGAGGGGAATGCCGTCAAGGATGGATATATCGGCGCCGGAGAGCTGCGCGTTGGATCCGGCGCAGATGATGTTCTCGTAGTAGTACTTGAGGATGCGGTACTTGGTCTCGAAGGTCGGCTCGGATACCAAGCAGAGCATACCGGAGTTGAAACGGCTGGTCAGGCGCTCGTCCATTCCCAGCTTTTTTGGGGCGCGGTCGCTTGCGATGACGATCTTCTTGTTCTCGCGCAAAAACTCGTCCACGAGCTGGAAGAAGAATTCGATCGAGGCCTGGCGCCCGATGATGTTCTGGATGTCATCGATGATCAGCACGTCCGCTGCGCGGTATTCGCGCATGATCGGTTCGCCCGGTCCGCGCTGCGACCCGAGATCGCGCATGTAGTCGTCTATATAGGCCTGGCTGTTGGCGTACTTGACGCGGATATAGGGCTTCTCGGCGGCGAGGTAGTTCTTGATGGCGAACAGCAGGTGGGTTTTGCCCAGCCCCGAGTTGCCGTAGATGAACAGACTCGTGCATTGGCCCGGATCGTCGGCGAACGCCGCGAAGCGCACGGCGGACTGGTAGGCGTGACGGTTCTCGTCGCCGAGCACGAAGTTGTCGAAGGTGAATTTGGAGTTGATGCCGACGGAGGGGTATTCCTCCCGCGTCGGCGTCGCCGCGGGAGACTCCCGAGGTGACGCGACGGGCTGGACCTCGGCGGCGGGCGCACCCTTCATCTCCGCCATCATGCGGCGGAAGGCCTCGGGTGACATGGTGTTGGCGACCTTCACCTTGCGGTCGCCGCCCTCGCCGGCGGCGAGTTTCGGCCCGCCGCGATGGATGTGTTGCTCGTGTGCCACAGCCCCGCTATCGGTCGCGTTCGGTTCCGTCTCGGAGGCGACCGGGGTGTCCGTACGCGAGTTCGGAGCCGCTGCGGGAGGCTGCGGCACGGTTATGGTCAGCGCGAGCGGCGCGAACGCTATCTCCTCGAGGTAGCGTTCGATGATCTGCCGCTGTTTGACGAGATACGAGTACGCGAAGCGGCTCGGCGCCTCGATGGTCAACGCGTCGTCCGTGAGCTCGCAGGCACGTGCACTTGCGAGCATGTTGATGAGTCGCGCGTCGAGGCCGTCGCGTGTGCAGCACGCGATGGCGTCGTCGAGCAGCAGGGTCGCCTCGTTATCCATGCGTCACGTCACCGCCTTTCATCTGCTGGTTCTGCTGGATCCAAAGATTTCCCGCCTCGGTGGGGAAGCGCTTTTGCCCACGTTTGACCACGAGCCCCGCGCGACCGAGCGCGTCGAGTTCGCGCGACCACGTGGGAGCCGAGGAACCGTATGCGCCTGCAAGGTCGGTCGGGCCGCAGCTGCCGTGCGCCGCGAGATATTCGAGTGCCAATGCCCCGCGTTCGGTGACGAACGGCTGCTGGGGCGCCGCCTGCGGCGTCTGTGGAGCGCCCGACGCTGCTTGAGGCCATGTCTGGCCGTATCCGCCCGTCGCCTGGGGTGGCCAGGCCGCGCCGGAAGTGTAGGGCATCGCCGCCGGCGCAGGGTATGCCCCAGTGGGCATCGGATAGCCGTAGGGCGTGGTTGCCTGCGGTGCCGGATACGTGCCTGCCATCTGGTATGGATAGGCACCTCCCGCGCTTCGAGGCCATGCTCCGGTCGCCGCGGGGGTGGGGGGATATGCGGGTGTCTCGTAGCCGGCCATCCCGCTCGCCGCGGCGACCGGTCCTGCGCCGCGTACGGCGGCGCCCCGCGCGCCCGCGCCCTCGATCTCGGTCACGCGGGATGGATCGATCGACACCGTGACCACGGTACCCTGATGAAGGTTATCTTCGATCGATATCGCCCCACCGGCGTGCTCGAGATACTGCTGCACCATGGGGAATCCGGCTCCGGTGCCGCGTATGTAGCGTTTCTGGTTTCGATCGGCGCTCGTGACGCCGAACTCGAACGCGCGCTCTTTGTCCTCGATTCCGGGGCCCTGGTCGGCAAAGCGGATCGTGTTTCCATCGTCGAGGATCGAGATGATCGGTTCGACGAAGTCGGCATGGATGAAGTTCTCCACAATCTCACGGATGACCATGAGCGAGATGCCGCCGCCCTGCTCCTTCATGCAGCGATAGACCGTGTTGGTGATCTCTTCAAGATAGGTACGAACGTCCTTGGGAGCGACCACGAGGACGCGCGGCGTGGAGAGCATGTCGTCGTAGACGGCGATCCTCGTGGCGAAGCCCGCTTGTTCGGTGTCATCACGCATATGTCCACCTGATGGCTTCTCGTCGTCGCCATCCATCGACGCCGACCTGGTGAGGTGGGCGTTATCGGGGGCTGGATCGCCCGAATCCACGAAGGGGTAGAAATCGTCAGGCATCGAGAATCGCAATCTGTGGACGGTCTGATCGAACCACTACAGAATATCATCGCGCGCACCCGTCTGCACTTTTCAACAGCTTTTCCCAATTTGTTGAAAAGTTCGGAAAAGTGGCGAAAAGTTATTAACAGTTTCCTCTCTACCTGTGGAAAACCCAATGAAAGAATGTGAAAGAATCTAGTGCGGAGGAGACGAGGCCGCGCGCTTCCACACCGACCGTGAAAAGGTTGCGTGCTTTTGCAGGTCTTTCATTGACATTCGCGCACCATATTCCCTACAATCTGTAAGCTCACGTGTCTATATCGTGCGAACAGCACACTAAATGTAGCAGGAGGACATCTACCATGAAGCGTACGTATCAGCCCAACAAGCGTAAGCGTGCCAAGACCCACGGCTTCCGTGCCCGTATGGCCACCAAGGGCGGCCGCGCCGTGCTCGCTCGTCGTCGTGCCAAGGGTCGTCATCGTCTGACCGTCAGCGACAAGTAGTCGCATGCGTCTCGCATGAGGACGATCAAGTCCCATCAGGACTTCGAACGCGTATTTCATCAGGGGAGGAGCTTCAAGCATCCGCTGATGCGCATGATAGTGTGCGATGCTCTTACGGAAGGCGGCTCGGGACGGGTCGCCTTCGTTGCAGCAAAGCGCCTCGGCTGCGCGGTCGTTCGCAATCGTTCGAAGCGCGTGCTGCGCGAAGCCGCGCGCGCCTGTGCCTTTCCTCGCGAAGGGTTCGACGTGATTCTGTTCGCGACACGCAAGACCAAGACGTCCTCACCCGACGAGATGCAAGCTGCGCTCAGATCGCTGTGCAGGCGGGCGGGCATCCATGAACAAGCGAGGTAACTCAGGTGCGCACCTGCCGCGACGCTGTGCCGTCGCAGCGGTGCGTTTTTACCAACGATATATCTCGCCGCTCTTACCTGCATCATGTATCTACAGGCCGACCTGTTCGCAGTATGCCGTCGAGGCCATCACCTCGTACGGCGTGATGAAAGGTTGCTGGCTTGCCATCCGGCGCATCCTACGATGCAACCCATGGCGTGCCGGTGGCTATGACCCCGTGCCATAAGCACGATTCGTTTACCGGAGGTTTGTTCACATGTGGGACTGGATCGTCGAAATCCTCTTCCAGGTTCTGAGGCTTATCCAGGGCTTTGCGGTCGACTGGGGCCTGTCCATCATCATCCTGGTCGTCATCGTGCGTCTGCTGTTGACGCCGCTGATGATCAAGTCCTCGCGCTCCACCGCACGCATGCAGGTGCTTCAGCCCAAGATGCAGGAGATTCAGGCGCGCTATGCGGATGACCCCCAGCGTCAAGCCGAGGAGATGCAGAAGTTCTATTCCGAGAACAAGTTCAATCCCTTCGGCAGCTGCCTGCCGCTCCTGATTCAGATGCCCATCCTGTTCGCACTGTTCACGCTGCTGAACAACCTGCCGAACTACTTCTCGGGTGAGAACTTCTCGTTCTATCAGATCCTGCCCGATCTGACCACGTCCGCTTCGAAGATGTTCAGCCAGGATCTGGGCGCTTCCGTGCCCTATCTTGTCGCGCTCGTGCTGTTCGCCGTGCTTACGCTTGTGCCGCAGCTATATATGTCGCGCAACCAGACGGGTGAGCAGGCGTCCTCCATGCGCATGATGGCCGTCGTCATGTCCATCATGATGCTGTGGATCGGCTGGGGTCTTCCCGCCGGTGTCCTGCTGTACTACGACGTATCCTCCGCCTGGCAGGTGGCTCAGCAGCTGTTCGTGACCCAGAAGGTGATCGAGAAGGCCAAGGCCGAGGAGGAGGAGCGCATGCAAAACGCTCCGATCGAGGTTGACGTCGTGCGTCGCGAGCGCAGGCAGCGCCCGCACAAGAAGAAGTAGTAGTGATCCTCTCACTACTTAGGTACCTAACTATTGGAGTGTGCCATGTCTGACGAGATCCAGGAGATCGAACAGTCTCCTAGTGGAGAATATGCCTCGATTGCCGAGCGCTATAAGGCTGGTGAGGAGCTGACCGACGAGGAGCTCGACACGATCGCCGACGTTGCCGTCTCGGTCCTCCGTGACCTGCTTTCCTTCTTCGATGCCCGCGAGTCTCCCATCGATGAGTATGAAGGCGATGAAGGTGAGCTTATCCTCGATGTCACCGCTCCCGACCTTGCCGTGCTGATCGGTCGCCATGGACGTACGCTTGAGTCGCTCCAGACGATCTTCTCGCTCCTGGTGAGCCGCAAGCTCGGATTCCGTTATCCCGTGGCTGTCGATGTCGAAGGCTACAAGAGCCGTCGACATGACAAGGTCATCTCCA
>CAZRPL010000003.1:0-29306 GCA_964602045.1 uncultured Collinsella sp.
TCCTCTCGTAGATCTGTCCAAAAAGGTGTTGCCACATCAGACACCGGCATGCCGGCGAACGGGACGGCCGCACGGGGCGCGGCATACGGCCCCTGCACGGGGATCTGCGCCGTGACGGACGCCTGCGACGGGGAAGGCGCATCCCAGGCGAGCAGCGTGTCGTCGGGCTGCGGGGTGTAAGCGAACGGATCGATGACATCCGGGGTGACCTGCGTCGGGACGACGGAGACGGACGGACGGGTCGCATAGGCGGTCGCCACATGCTCGGAGCCGCGCGCCATCTCCTCGAGTGCGATCTCGTAGATGTCCTTCGAGCGAGCCGGATCGCAGCTCACCCGCGAGTCGGCGGAAAGCAGGGCGTCGATGTCGGCCCATGCCTCCTCCTCGGACAGCGCATCGGATGCGCGGGCGATAACCGGCACGCCCTTGGGCGTCGCTTGACGGCGATACGCACTCCGGCCCACCGTACGCCGTGCGGTCGAGGCCTCTTCGCGCGCAGTGCGATCGTGCTCACGGGAGGCATACGTGTCGGCGATTCCCAATCCGATGGCGAACAGCCCCACGCCCGCAACGGATCCGACCGCGAACGGCACGGCCGATGCGCCCAACACCTCATGGACCCGTTCGAAAGGAATGGTCACCGCAAACGCCGCGGCGGTGATCGCCAGGCCCGCTCCCGCGGACAGTCCCGCGGTCAAAGCGCGATGCGAATGCACGAAAGCCTCCATTGCCGTCTCCTTCATGGTATCGAGCACACCAAACCCCCGACACGTCCGGAACAACCGGGCGCATCGTTTGCGCGTTCGCGGGAAACGTCGATTGTGAAGCTTTATGAACCGAAGTTCCAAGCAACGGATGTGGTTTGATTCATCTGCGTTTACCGTCGCGACCGTTAGCAGCTATTATGCGAGAACAACTCGGCGAATTCAAGGTCGGGTCAAACGTACCTTGAAGAACGCGAATTGCCCGAACGACCGACATTCGGGGATTCGATCTGTCATTCGGGGGTCGTTTTGGGAACAACTGGGATATGGCTTCAACCACGACCTTGAGGAGCACCCATGCCATCCATCGCCATCGTCACCGGCGCGTCTTCCGGTTTGGGCAGGGAATTCGTCCGCCGCATCGATGCGGGCGAGGCGGGCGCCATCGACGAGATCTGGGTGGTCGCCCGTCGCGCCGAGCGCCTCGACTCCCTCGTGAGGACCACGTCGCACGTCGTCCGCCCGTTCTGCATGGATCTCACCGATCCCGTATCGTACGATGTCCTCGAATCCGCCCTGCTCGAAACCCCGACCGCGCGCGTCGCGCTGCTCGTCAACAACGCCGGCTCCGGCACGTTCGGCTCGTTCGCACACGGATCGCGCGACGACGCGAAGCTCATGCTCTCCCTGCTCGTGCGGGCACCCGTCGAACTCATCTATCGGGCGCTGCCGTTTATGCGTCAAGGTTCTCGTATCATCAACGTCGCGAGTGTCGCGGCGTTCATACCCCAACCGCACCTCGCGGTGTATTCGGCCTGCAAACGCTTTATGCTCGACATCTCGCGCTCACTTGACGCCGAGCTCGGCGATGCGGGGATCCACGTGACCGCCGTCTGCCCTAAGTTCATGAACACCGAGTTCCTGAATCGCCCCGGGGACGCCACGGCAGCGGCGCGCATGACGGCCATCGGGTTCGAGCGGGTCGGCGACGTCGCCCGCGCCGCGTTGCGTGCCTCGCGTGCCGGACGCGACCTGTGCATCCCCTCGCTCGATATGAAGGCGCTCTACGGCGCCTCACGCCTGCTCCCCTACCGGGCCGTTCTCGCCTGTGAGCGGGTACTGGGCATCATCTAGCCATTCGCGACAACCGGGCGGGCCCATGCGAAACATCCGCATATCGCCCCATCCGTATACAGCGCGGGACCTCCGAGAGCTACGGACTTCTCGGAGGCCCCGTTCTCGTTGCACACCGGCAACTGCGACGAAAAGCAGGTTAAAGCGCCTCGGGATGGTCCGCTGCCTTCTTGGCCGTGCGGATCAGGAACTCCTCGTTGGAATTCGTGCCCTTGAGACCCTTGATGAACGACGCGGCAGCACGCTCGGTGTTGTTCATGTTGGCGAGGATGCGACGGATACCCCACACGAAGGGACGCATGTTCTCGTCGACAAGCAGGTCTTCGTTGCGCGTACCGGACGCCACCGGATCGATCGCGGGGAAGATGCGGCGATCGGCAAGGTCGCGATCGAGCTTGAGCTCCATGTTGCCCGTGCCCTTGAACTCCTCGAAGATCACCTCGTCCATCTTGGAGCCGGTGTCGATGAGCGCCGATGCCAGGATGGTGAGCGATCCGCCGTTCTCGATGTTGCGGGCGGCACCGAGGAAGCGCTTGGGCGGATAGAGCGCCGCGGAATCCACGCCGCCGGACAGGATGCGACCGGACGCGGGAGCAGCGAGGTTGTAGGCACGCGCCAGGCGGGTGATGGAGTCGAGGACCACCACGACGTCGCCGCCCATCTCGACGATACGCTTAGCACGTTCGATGACCAGCTCCGACACGCGCGTGTGGTTGTCGGCCGGCATATCGAAGGTCGACGCGACCACCTCGCCGTGGATGGAACGCTCCATATCGGTGACTTCCTCGGGGCGCTCATCGACCAGCAGGCAGATAAGGTGCACCTCGGGGTTGTTGACGGCGATCGACTGGCAGATGTGCTTGAGCACGGTCGTCTTGCCCGCCTTGGGCGGCGAGACGATCAGGCCGCGCTGCCCCTTGCCGATCGGCGAGACGATATCGATCGCACGGCCGGTGATCGAATCGCGACCATGCTCCATGCGCAGACGCTCGTTCGGATAGATCGGCGTCAACTCGGCGAACTTGGGACGCAGGCGGATCTGCTCGGGGTCGACCCCGTTGACGCTCGCGATCTTGGCGAGACCCGGGAACTTGTCGTTGGCACGCGAGGGACGCAGCGTACCGACGATGTAGTCACCCGTGCGCAGACGAGCGGCGCGGATGAGATTCACCGGAACGAACGCGTCGTCCTTGCTCGGCATGTAGCCGTGCGCGCGGATATAGCCGAAGCCCTCGTTGGTGATCTCGAGGATACCCTCGATGTCGCGGAATCCCTCGGCGCGGGCAGCAGCGGCATAGACCTCTTCGACGAGTTCGGCCTTCTTCTTGCCCGTCGTGTCCAAATCAAGCTCATGCGCTTTCTCGCGCAGTTCGGCGACCTTGTAGGACGCGAGCTCCTCACGGCTGAGGCTCGGCTCGGTCGGCGCGTTGGCATAGCGGTTGTTGCGTTTGCCGCCACGGCCACCGCGCTCGGCGCGATTATTGCCGCGACGATCGCCGCGATCTTGGTTTTGGCTCCTGCCGCCTCGGTCACCATGGCGCGACGCATGCGTGCGACGTTCCTTGGCTCCGCCCTCCGCCCGCGCCTGGTCTTCGGTGGCAGCCTGCTTGTGGGATTTCGCGTCCTCGGATGCGCCCTTCTCGTCAGCATCTCGGACTTTGACGTCCGCGGTGCCCTGGGCGTCCGCCTGGGTCTCGGCACCGTCCTTGGCATCTTTGCGCGAACGGCGACCGCGCGCGGCGCGCGGCGCCTTGGATGCGCCCTCGGCGTCCTCGGACACGCGCGAGTCGGACGACGGATGCGCGGAGCCATCGCCCGTTGCACCCTTTTTCGCCGCTTCCTCCATCAGCTGGCGCTGGGCTTCCAACGCCGCCGCGGCAGCGCGCTCGGCCTCTACATACGCCTTGGGCTTACGGCCGCGACGATGGGGGCGAAGCGCCGGATCGACGAAGGGGATCTCGATTCCCGGCTGCGCGTCATCGGATTTCGGCGTCTCCACCGGGGATTCGGCGGCCGCCGGCTTAGCAGCCGTCTTCCGTTTACGGGTCTTCGGTGCGGGAGCGTCCGCAGCGGCTACGAGCTCGGCTGCGGCATCGGCTTCCTTGCGCTGCTGACGGGCGACCTGTGCCTGCGAGATCTGGGCGAGCATGCGCGCCTGCGCGACCTCCGCCGAAACGGCGTCGGACGAATCGGCCGACTCCGCCGCCGCGCGCTTGGCGCGAGTACGGCGGGCCGGTTTGGCGGGAGCATCCCCGGCAGCGGGGGCGGCATCGGCCGCCTCCGCCTTCGGCTTACGACCGCGACGACGGGGTGCGGCGGGCTCCTGCGGGGAGACCGCCTCGGTATCCGAGGCGGTCCGAGGTTCTTGAGAGGGGGACTCGTTACGTTCGTCTGCCACTATGCCTGCTCAACTACTTTCTTCCAGTCGGCCTCGAAGGAAGCGAGACCCTGATCGGTCAGAGGATGCTTGACGCACTTCTTGAGCGCGCCGAACGGAACGGTCGCGATGTCGGCACCGAGCAGCGCGGCCTGGGTCACGTGGTTGGGGGTACGCACCGAAGCGGTGATGATCTCGACCTGGTCGTCGACGTTCTTGCCGGTCCAGTCGTAGTTCTTGATGCAGGCGATCACGTCGGCGAGCTGCGAGATGCCGTCCTCGGCGATATCGTCGAACCGGCCCACGAACGGCGAGATGTAGCGGGCACCGGCGTTGGCGGCCAGAAGCGCCTGGGGCGCGGAGAACACGAGCGTCATGTTGATGCGGACGCCCTCGTCGGCAAGCGCACGGCAGGCGGCGAGGCCGGCCTCGCACACGGGGAGCTTGACGACGATGTTCGGGGCGAGGCCGGCAAGACGACGGCCTTCCTCGATCATGCCCTCGGCAGTGGTCGCCGTGGACTCGGCGGACACAGGAAGGCCCTCGCACAGCTCGGCGATCTTGAGCATATGCGGCTCGAAATCGGCGAGCTTGCCGCCCGTGCGGGCGTACAGCGACGGGTTGGTCGTCACGCCGGCAAGGCAACCCCAGCTTTTGGCCTCGGCGATCTCGTCAAGATCAGCGGTGTCGATGAAGAACTTCATTCCTGTACCTCCTTATATGTTGCCGCACTGCGGCATGTACCAACGAAATGGGGAGGAAGCCCCGCGCGTAGCGTCATGGGGAAAACATCGCCCGCAGGATATCGGGCGACCGGATGCATACAGTGTGTGGATGGATGTTCGAACCACGTTCCGTGCCACTATACCACATCGACGATGGTGCACGACTCCGCGCAGGAAAATCGGCGTCGCAGCTCCGGTGGACACGCCGAGACCCTGAGCGATAACGTCTGGTCTGGTTTCGTCCGACCTCATGTCACGCCGGCGATCGGGAACGTAAGGAAAAGGGCCCCGCACATGCGGGGCCCCCTGACGGCCGATATATCGTCGCGGAACGCGCGCTTACATCTGCGTCGGCGCGGAGACGCCGATGAGCGACAGGCACAGCGCGATCACCGAACGCACGGCATCGCACGCGGCAAGACGCGCGCGCACGAGCTCGGGCGAGACGGGACGGCCCTCGCTCGGGAGCACCTGGCAGGCGGCGTAGAAGCTGTGGAACGCGGCCGCGAGCTCCTCGACGTAGTGCGTGATGCGGAACGGCGCGCGGTCGCGAGCGCAACCGGCGATAAGATCCTGCAGCTCGGAGAGCTTGCGGGACAGCGCGAGCTCGGTGGGGTCGGTGAGCAGCGAGTAGTCCACGTCACCGTAGATCGCCTTGATGGCGACGTTCTCCATGCCCATGAGGTCGGCCTGCTCGAGCGTGACGCCAGCGGCCTTGCGCAGGATGGAGCAGATGCGCGCGTGCGCGTACTGCACGTAGTACACGGGATTGGACTGGCTCTTCTCCTTGACGGCGTCGATGTCGAAGTCGATCGTCTGGTTGGAGGAGCGGGAAACGAGCGTGTAGCGGGTGGCGTCGGCACCGACCTCGTCGATGAGCTCGCGGAACGTGATCATCGTGCCCTTGCGCTTGGACATACGCACCGGCTTGCCGGAGCGCAGCAGGTTCACGAACTGACCCAGCGGCACCTCGAACTGGCCGGGATAGCCGAGCGCGTCGCAGACGGCCTTCACACGGGCGATGTAGCCGTGGTGGTCGGCACCCCAGATGTCGAGGACCAGATCGACACGCTGGAACTTGTTCCAGTGATAGGCGATGTCGGACGAGAAGTAGGTGTAGTCGCCGTTGGACTTCTGGATGACGCGGTCCTTGTCGTCGCCGAACTCGGTGGACTTGAACCACAGCGCGCCGTCATCGGTGCGATAGAGGTAACCCATGTCATCGAGCTTCTTGTAGGCGCGCTCGACCGGGCTGGTGCCCGTCCAGTCCTTCTGGTACATGGTGCGCTCGCTCATCCACACGTCGAAGTCGCAGCGCACGTCGTGGCAGGTCTCCTTCATGTCCTTGAGCATCTTCTGGTAGCCGCGCTCGCGGAAGGAGAGCATGCGCTCGGACGGGTCGGCGTCGACCCACTTGTCGCCATCGGACTTCCAGAAGGCAGCGGCCTCGTCGATGATATAGGTGCCACCGTAGGAGTCCTTGCCGAGGTCGGCGGTGAACTCGTCCATGTAGGGATGGCTATCGGGGTGCTCGTCAGCCTCGTCCTGCACGTAGTTGTCGCGATCCTGCGCCAGGAAGTCGCGGGCGGCGTCGATGTCGCAACCCTGCTTGGCCATGATGTCGGCGAGCTGCATGTAGCGCTTGGAGATGGAGTTGCCGAACGTGTTCATCTGGTTACCGTGGTCGTTGATCCAGAACTCGCGCTCGATGTCGTAGCCGGCGTGCTCCATCACGCGGCACATGGAGTCGCCGAGCGCTGCCCAGCGGCCATGGCCCACGTGCATGGGGCCGACGGGGTTGGCGGACACGAACTCGATCTGGGTCTTGATGCCCTTGCCCACGTTGGAGCGGGCGAAGTCCATCCCCTGCTCGCGTGCCTCGGCGAACACGGCGTTCTTGGCGGCGACGGACAGGTAGAAGTTGATGAAGCCGGGACCGGCGATCTCGACGTGGTCGACGATGTCGCTTTCGGGCAGGTACTTGGCCACGGCGTCCGCGATCTTGCGCGGAGCGCAGTGGGCGAGCTTGGCGGACTTCAGCGCCATCGTGGAGGTCCACTCACCGTGAGAAGTGTCCGCAGGTCGCTCGATGCCGCAGTCCTCCAACTCGAACGCGGGCAGCTCGCCCGCCTCAACCGCTGCGGCGAGGGCAGCGCGCACCAGCTCTTCGATCTTCTCGGGCATAGATCCTCCTCAATGCATAGCCCCGCCGTTCGTCCACACGACGGGATATAGGCCCAAACGTGGCATAACTCTAGCACAACGGCATCGTTTCCAGCGATGCGCCACGGTTAAAAGTGAATAAACCCGCCATGTCCCGACGACGGATGCGCTCTACGGCTTTATCCGACGTCCGCTTTGTCCGACGGGAATCGAGGACCGTTCGCCGCGACGCACAGTACCGGCTCATGCGTATACGCTTGATACGCTGGGGTTATGCATGCCCGAACCAACATGGAGCCCCGATTCCCCTGCACGGGATCGCCTGTTCCACACGCGCGCAGACGCACCCCCGCCTAGCTGCGCAAATGTGCCGCTTTTGTGACGATATTCCACAAAAGCCCACGTAAACGTGCTATTCTTATAGCACGTGAGAATTCAGAGTGACAGCTTGAGCGTTGGAGGAAGCATGTTCGATATCGGAACGCACGTTATCCACCCCGGACAGGGCGTATGCACCGTGATGGGCTACGAGGACGCCCCGTCCCCGATGATCATCTTGGAAGCACGATCGGGCCACGCCAAAACCCGCCTGCTCTACCCCGTCTCCCAACTCGACCGCCTGCACGCCTGCATCGGTAAAGAGCAGGCCGAGGCCCTGATCGCCGACTACGCCTCCCTCGAATGCGACCCGTATACCGAGCGCAACAGCTCGCTTGAGGAAAGCTACTTCAAACAGCAGATCAAGCTCGGCGCGCCTGAGACCCTGCGCGTCGCCAAGACCATGCGCCGACGCATCCGCGACGCCGAGGCGCACGCAAAGAAACCCAGCAGCTACTACACGCGCATCCTCAAGGAGGCGCGCAGGCGCTCCATCGAGGAGTTCGCGGTCGCCCTCGACGTCAGCGAGGAGGATGCCGACGGTCGGCTGCACGCCGCCGCCGTGGAGGCAGGGGAGATTCCGGAGAACTAGCCTACATCCCCTGTGATGGCGCGGGCGGACACTCGTCGCGCGGGAACCGAGCGCCGAAAGCCGACACGGCGTGCGTGTGCAGACGTTGACCGCAGACCCGCCGCATGGTATACCATCATCAGTTTTCGCCTCCCCCGACACCGGTTGGGGGATCAAGGTGCCCGATTCTGACCGCAGGTACGGCGCTGTGCGCTATAAGGCAGAGTCGCGGCACCTTTTTGCGTATCGGACGCGCGGCGGCGCGACGGATCAACAGGAGGGACCTCATGGCAACGAACCTTTCGGCAGGCATGACGCGCGAGCGGGCGTTCGAGCTGCTCTGCGAGCACAACAAGGACCCGTTCCACATCGAGCACGGCGAGACCGTCGAGCAGACCATGCGCTACTTCGCCCGTGAGTTCGATCCCGAAAACGAGGAGTTCTGGGGCATCGTGGGGCTGCTCCACGACCTCGACTGGGAAGAGCACGCGGACGACCCGGATAACCACACCATCTACGCCGCAAAGGACATCGAGGCGGCTGGCGGCACGCCGGAGCTCATCCGCGCCATCCAGAGCCACACGAGCGACTGGAACACCTCGCTGCCCGCACCGGAGCACCAGATGGAGAAGATCCTGTTCGCCACCGAGGAACTCACCGGGCTTATCGGTGCCGCCGTGGTGATGCGCCCTTCCAAGAGCGTCATGGACTTCAACGTGAAATCGCTCAAGAAGAAGTTCAAGGACAAGCGCTTCGCCGCGGGCGTCTCGCGTGATGTGATCCGCTCCGGCGCCGAGAAGCTCGGCTGGGAGCTCGACGAGTTGTTCGCCCGCACGATCGAGGCCATGCAGAGTTTCGCGCCCGACCGCGACACCTTCGGCCAGGACATGTAACGTACGCCGGCCGTGACCTCACATGGGTACGCCCTGGTCGGCGACGATGCCGACCAGGGCGTTTTCATGCGAACATGTGGGGCTGCGCCTGGCGTTTTCACACGCGGTTCACGCGAGCAACTCCATGACCGCTTGGCGCGAGGGCATCGACGGGATACCGCCGCGACCGCGCACGCACAGCGATGCCACGGCGTTGCCCATGCGTGCGAACCCTGCGGCATCCTCGACGGTCACCGCATCCGGCGCAAGGCCGCTCTCGACGAACGCCGCCAAGAAGCCTCCCCAGAACGAATCGCCGGCACCCGTGGTGTCCACGACGTCGGCAGGAAAGCCGGGGACCTCGCGTATACCGTCGGCACAGGCGACCAGGGCACCGGACCCGCCGAGCGTCACCGCGACGACCTTCGGACCCTGCGCGAGCAGCACCGCCGCCGCCTCGGCGGGATCTGCATGCCCGGTCATGAGCTCGCACTCCTCGTCGGAGATCTTCATGAGGTCCATGAGGGGCACGATGCCGCGCATCTGCTCCGCGGCTGCCTCAGCAGACGGCCAGAGATTCGCGCGATAGTTGGGGTCATACGACAGCGCGCAGCCATGGTCGCGGGCAAAGGAGAGCGCGACGTGCGTCGCCGAGCGTGCGGGCTCGTCGGTGAGCGACAGCGACCCCACATGGAACACCTTGGAATCCGCGATCACGTCGTAGGCCAGATCATCGGGAGAGATCTGCGTGTCGGCCCCGGGTTTGCGCGCGAACGAGAACGTGCGCTCACCCGTGGGGGCGAGCGCCACGAAGGCGAGCGTGGTGAAGAAGTCCGGATCGGCGATCAGACCGGTGCAGTCGATACCCTCGCCCTCGAGCACGCCGCGCAGGAACTCGCCGTGCATATCGGTGCCGACCTTGCCCAAAAACGCCGTCGAATACCCCAGATGCTCAAGTGCCACCAGCACGTTCGCCGGTGCCCCGCCGGGATTTCGCTCGAACAGCGACATGCCGCCATCCGAGGTCCCCGCCTCGGTGAAATCGATCAGAACCTCGCCGAGCGTCGTCACGTCGACCATGGTGCCCGCCTTTCGAAGCAATATGATATCGATACCACCCCATGATAGCCCTCCATCGCATGTTCGGATATATGCAGATGCGACCTCTCGGCGAGCAGCCGGGAGGTCGCACGGGCAAGGCGATATGAGCTGACGCTACGGGCGAACCTGGCCGGTGCCGCGAATCTCGTACTTGTAGGTGGTGAGCGCCTCGGCGGCAAACGGACCGCGCGCGTGCAGCTTCTGCGTGGAGATGCCGATTTCGGCACCCAGGCCGAACTCGCCGCCGTCGGTGAAGCGCGTGCTCGCGTTGGCGTACACCGAGCTCGCGTCGACCTCGCGCAGGAAGCGCTCGCACGCCTGCGAATCCTCCGCCACGATCGCCTCCGAATGCATGGTGCCGTAACGGTTGATATGCGCGATCGCCTCGTCGAGCCCGCATACGCACGTCACCGAGATCTCCATGGCGAGGTATTCGCGGCCCCAATCCTCCTCCGTCGCGGGCACGAAGGCCTCGCCCTGCACCAGACCGAGCCCACGGCACACCTCGCAGGCTGTCTCGTCGCCATGGATAAGCACGCCCGCATCCGAAAGCTCGCGAAGCATGGCGGGCAGGAAGGCATCGGCGACCGAGACGTCCACGAGCAGCGACTCACAGGCATTGCACACGCCCACGCGCTGCGTCTTGGCGTTCATCACGATGGAGCGCGCTTTGGAAAAATCGGCGCTCGCATGCACGTAGATATGGCAGTTGCCCGTACCCGTCTCGATGACCGGCACGAGCGACTCGCGCACGCAACGCTGGATGAGACCGGCGCCTCCGCGGGGAATGAGCACGTCCACGATGCCGCGCAGGCTCATGAGGGCGCCCGTTGCCTCGCGGTCGGTCGTCTCGATGATGGTCACGGCCTCGCGCGGGAAACCGGAGGCCTCCACCGCATCGGCGAGCGCATGCGCGATAGCCACGCAGGAGCGCTGGGCCAGCGAACCGCCGCGCAGGATACAGGCGTTGCCGGTGCGGATGCAGATGCCCGCCGCGTCGGCGGTCACATTGGGACGCGCCTCGTACACCATGGCGACCAGACCCAGCGGTACGCTCACTTTCTGCAGGTCGAGCCCCTGATCGATGGTGCGGTGCTCGAGCACGCGCCCCACGGGATCGGGCAGATCGGCGAGCTTCTCCAAACCGGCCGCCATCCCTTCGATGCGCTCATCGGTGAGCAGCAGACGGTCGAGCAGGCCCTCGTTCGTACCCGCCTCGCGCGCAGCAGCCATATCCTGCGCGTTGGCATCCAGGATCTGGGACACGTTCTCGCGCAGCGCCGCCGCCATGGCGCGAACCGCCGTCTGACGCACCTCGTCGGAGGCGAACCCGAGCGGTCGCGACGCCTCCTTGGCGGCGCGCGCCAGCCGCTCTACATATACCTTGATATCCTGCGCCATCGGGTACCTCCTCGCCAACATGCGTTCATCTGCAACCATGCTACCCGATATCGCACGCATACGCGCGCCACGCGGTATAGCGTTGCCGTTTTCGTAACACCCCCATGTTTCAAGACGGCGGCGACAAGATGGTGCCAGGTACAAACTTGTCGACAAGTTTGTACCTGGCACCATCTTGTCGCTACTCTGTTGTGCAAGATGTGACGAATCCCGAACCGGTTCTAAGGAGTCCCCCATGACTAAGCTCGCAAGCTATTTCGTTCCCGGCCTGTACGTCGAGGACCACTCGATCGACGTGCCGCTCGATTGGCGCGGGTTGGAACCGGCGCTGCTCGCCTGCGGCCTCACCATGCGGGCGGGCGCCTTCCCCGACCCCATCCCCGGCGCACCCGAATCCATCAAGCTGTTCTACCGCGTGGTGCGTGCGCCCGAACACGTGAACGACGATCTGCCGTTGCTGATCTTTCTCCAAGGCGGGCCGGGCGGCGCCTGCCCGCGTCCGCTCTCCCCCACCGATGACGGCTGGATCGCCGAGGCGGTGCGGCACTATCGCGTGATTCTTCCCGACCAGCGTGGCGTGGGCCGCAGCTCTCGGGTAAGCGGGCGCACCTTGGACGCCCTCGCCGAGCGCTCCCGAGCCGCCGGGTCGGACCCCGTGCGCGCCCAAGCCGACTTCCTCAAGCGCCTGCTCGCCCCCTCGATCGTACGCGACCTCGAGTACCTGCGTCTCACGCAGTTCGGCGGCCGTCCGTGGACCACGCTCGGCCAAAGCTACGGCGGCTTTATCACGCTGAGCTACCTGTCGAGCTATCCGTCCGGCATCACGGCGGCGTTCACCTGCGGCGGTATCCCGCACGTACCCGCAAGCGCCGCGGAGGTCTACGCGCGCACCTTCCCACGCATGATGGCCAAGACCAACGCGTATTACGACCGCTACCCGGACGACGTCGCGCGCGTCGCCGCCGTCGCCGATGCGCTCGCGGCGGGCGATGTCGCCCTTCCCGACGGCAGCCCGCTCACGGTGGAACGCCTGCAACTGCTCGGCAGCGACTTCGGCATGAAACCGAGCTTCGAGCGCATGCATTGGCTGTTCGACACCGCATTCGAGCAGGCAGACGGCGGCATCCCCTCGCATCCGACCACCTCCGACCTCACGGACGCCTTCCTCATGGGCGTGCTCGACCGCACGAACACGCGCGCCAATCCCCTGTACTGGGCGCTTCAGGAATTCATCTACGCCGACGGTACGACGGTGCCCATCCGCTGGGCGGCGGATGCCGAGAAGACACGCCGTCCCGAGTTCGACGGCAACACCCGACCGCTTCTGTTCACGGGTGAGGCGTGCTTCCCGTGGATGTTCGAGCAGATGCCCGAGCTCGTACCGTTCGGGCCGGCGGTCCATATGCTCATGGAGGATATCGACTTCGATCAGGTCTACGATCCGATCCGCTTGGCTGCCAACGAGGTGCCACTGCACGCGGCGGTGTACTTCGACGACATGTACGTCGATGCCGGCTTGCAGCTCGACACGCTCTCGCGTATCGGCAACGCGCATCCGTGGGTCACCAACGAGTTCGAACACGATGGCGTGCACGGCGACGCGGTGTTCCGCCATCTGTATACAAAAGCACTCGCCGCCGGCCACCTCGCCTAATACCCATCGACACGGCTAGGCGACAAGATGGGGCCGGGTTCAAACTTGTCGTAAGCGCCTGGGGAATCCGGCACCGTACGAGGTCTACCGATCGACCTTGCTGCACTTGCCGTGAAAACCTAAGGGCGACTTTGACGTTCTGATCAGGCGAAGACGATGAGTTCGTCGCGATGGATGGCGGGCTTTCCGGCCAGCGCGGACAGCAGGCGGTTCGAGGCGATCTCGTCCTGATGGCGGCCGGCGGCGAGCTTGAGCTCGTCGGATCCCGCCTGCGCGAGACCGCGCGCGATGGCAAGACCATTCGGGTCGTGCACGTCAAGCGTATCCCCGGCGGAGAACTCCCCTTCCACCCGCGTGATGCCCACGGGCAAAAGCGACGACCCGCGACGGATGAGCGCGTCGGCGGCACCCGCATCGACCGTCACCGTGCCGTGCGCCGCATCTCCGAGCGCGATCCACAGCTTGCGCGGGGCGATCTCCAGCCGTCCCGTCGGCGGTACGAACAGGGTGCCCACCGATTCGCCACACGCAAGGCGGACGAGCGCGTCGTCCTCGGCGCCCGAACAGATCACGCTCGCGATCCCCGCCGTCATGAGGATGCGGCTGGCGCGGATCTTGGTGATCATGCCGCCGGTACCCACCGAAGTCGACGAATCACCCGCCGACGCGATGATCGCGGCGTCGATCTTCTCGACGCGCGGGATGAAGCGCGCCGTGGGATCTTCCATGGGATTGGCGGTGTACAGACCGTCGATATCGGAAAGCGTGACGCACAGATCGGCCGAGACCAGGCAGCTCACCAGCGCCGCGAGCGTATCGTTGTCGCCGAAGCGGATCTCGTCGACGGTCACCGTGTCGTTCTCGTTCACGATGGGAACGACGCCGAGCTCGACCAGGCGCGTGAGCGTGTCGCGCGCGTGCAGGTACGAGGTGCGACGCGCCGTGTCGTGGCGCGTGAGCAACACGAGCGAGGTGAGCAGTTCGCGGGCGCGGAACTCCTCGTCGTAGACGGCCGAGAGCACGCACTGCCCCACCGAGGCGCACGCCTGTAGGCTCGGCATATCGGTCGGGCGCGCATCGAAACCGAGCACCGGGGCACCGGCGGCGATGGCGCCCGAGCTCACCACCACGAGCGACCAGCCGAGTTCGGCAAGCTCACGAGCCTGCCGAGCGAGGTCGGCGATGAAATCGCGGCGCAGCGCGCGATCGGGCCCCACGAGCGTCGAGGAGCCGATCTTCACGACCATGGTTTTACGATCGCCGGTCATAGGGTATGTGCGCCTTTCGTCGTGCGGGGACGTGTCGGGTGCCGGCGCGGCGAGCCGCGGCCGGACGATATCGAGGAGCCGCTAGATACGACGCCACGGAATCGCGGTACTGCTTTCGGCCATGCGCTCGCGCACGAGTTCGTCGCGCACGCGCGCCAAACCGACTTCCATGCCCACCATATAGGACTGCGGGTACAGAAAGCGCTTGTACACCGGATCGAGCGCATCGAGTGCGGCCTTGCAGCGAGCGCGGGCGTCCTCGATCGACTCGCGCGGTGCCACGGCTGCGCCGTCGCGCACGACCGGGACGAGCAGCTCACGATAGGACATGCCGGCCACGCTCGTGACGAGCGCCGCGTCGTTCACGGCGACGAGCGTGGTGCCGCGGTCGTCGCCGTCGCCCTCGAGATACGCCTCGTCGTAGATCATGTCGCACACCGGGCAACCCGTCTCGTCGACATAGCGACGCACCTGCTGGATGCCGGGAATCGTACGTTTGTAGGGCTGCTCGGAGAGCTTGAGGACCGGCGTCCAGGGCTCGTCGACCGATGCGCGATGTGCCGCGAGCTTATACACGCACCCGAGTGCCGGCTGGTCGTAGCAGGTGGCGAGTTTGGTGCCCACGCCGAAGCTGTCGACCGGGGCGCCCTGGTTCAGCAGCGACTGGATCGTGTACTCGTCGAGGTCGTTGGACACGACGATCTTGACGTAATCGAGGCCCTCCTCGTCGAAGCGACCGCGCACATACGTGGAGAGCTTGGCCAGGTCGCCCGAATCGATGCGGATGCCCGCGAGGCGCTCGCCGCGCGCCTCCATCTCCTTGGCGACGGTGATCGCGTTCTCCACGCCCTCGCGCACGTCGTACGTGTCGATGAGCAGGGTGCAGTTCTTGGGGCTCGAGCTCGCGAACGCGCGGAACGCCTCGAGCTCGGTGTCGAACGACATGACCCAGCTGTGCGCATGCGTGCCCGAAACGGGAATACCGTACTTGCGACCCGCCAGCACGTTGGAGGTCGACGCGCAACCGGCGACGTAGCTCGCGCGGGCGACGGCCATGCCGCCGTCGGGGCCCTGTGCGCGGCGCAGACCGAACTCCGCGACGGGACGACCCTTGGCGGCGGCCACCACGCGGGCGGTCTTGGTCGCCACGAGCGACTGGAACCCGATGATGTTGAGCAGCGCGGTCTCGAGGAGCTGGCAGGCGAGGATGGACCCGGTCACGCGCACCATGGGCTCGCGCGGGAACACGAGCTCGCCCTCCGGCACCGCGTCGATGTCCACGTGCGGCCGGAAATTGCGCAGGTAGTCCAAGAACGCCGGGCTGAAGAGGCTGCCGCCCGCGGGCGCCGACAGACCCGCGAGATACGCGATGTCCTCGTCGGTGAAGCGCATGTTCTCGACGAGCTCGGCGAGCTCGGCGGTGCCGCACATGACGGCGTACTCGCTGCCGAAGGGATGGTCGCGGTAGAACGCCGTGAAGCACGCCTGTTCGTCCTGTTTCTCGTTTTCCCACAACCCCTGGGCCATCGTCAACTCATACAGATCGGTGAGCATGGCGATGTCCGTCGGACGCGATACATCTGTCAAAGCCATGGTTGCTCCTTACCTGGTCTCGCGGCGTCGGTGCTGACTCGGGGCGCTGGCGCCAACCTGTCGATCGTGGAACCTACGAAACGGAACCTACATAATCCCCGCGTTGGTGAGCGCGATCCAAACACCGCCGCCGAGCGCGCACAGCAAGCCGATGGCGATGATGATCTTTTGGGCGGGCGGCATCGCGGGGATACCGTCCTCATCGGTGACCTCGGGGGTCATGACCATACGCTGCCCGAAGGTGAGGTTGTCCGGATCGACGACCGGCGGACGGTCATCCGTGCGACGGGGGCGCGCGGCGGGGGCCGCGGCGAGCTGCACGGGAGCGGGCGCCTCGGCGGCGCGCTGCTCGGCGCGCAGGGCCTCGAGCTCGGCACGCTCGCGACGCGCCTGCTCCGCCTGCTCGCGAGCGACCTTCTCGGCACGCAGGGCCTCGAGCTCGGCGCGCTCCTCGTCGGTAAGCGGCGCGGTCTGCTGGTCTGCCATCGATGCCTCCGATCGTGTGCGCCGGGACAGGCCCGGCGCATGGGATTTTCGCATGACCAGCAGTATACCTGTTTGACCATGGGCAGATGCGCGGGTGCGATAATTTACCGAACAGCGCCGGACTCGACCCGAAGCCATGCCGGGTACCGAACGGGAGTTCAGGCGCGCGGGAGAATCGGACCATCGGCCGCCGCGAGCACACCCGTGGTGTCGAACGCCGGCGTGAAGCTTTCGTCGACCGCTCCGCCCTCCTGCCAGTACATCGTGGTGAACCCGAGAGCGTCCGCGTGATCGAGCACCCGCTCGTACTCCTCGTCGCTCACCGGGCCGGCAAGCCGCCCGCCGGCAGCGCGCATGGCCGCATTGGGGGTGTACTGGTTCATGACCGAGATGGGCACGTCACCGGCGATCTCCCAGATGGCGTCGAGCACCCGACAGGAATCGTCCGCATGCCCCGGCAGCACCAGATGCCGCACGATCAACCCCTGCCGCATGATGCCCTCGTCGTCGAACATGACACCGCCGCGCGCATCGGTCTGCCTTACCATCTGCGCCAACG
Source organism: uncultured Collinsella sp. (assembly GCA_964602045.1). Lineage (GTDB taxonomy): Bacteria > Actinomycetota > Coriobacteriia > Coriobacteriales > Coriobacteriaceae > Collinsella. Next base: position 16,987 of record CAZRPL010000003.1, read on the forward strand.
CGGACGCCGCGCGCTCGGGGTAGTCCGGCACGTGCGACAATGTGCGCGCGAGGATCGCATCGGCGTACTTGAAGTCCGTGAGCCAGATATCCACGATGCCGTCGAGTTCGCGTACGGCATCCACGCGCTCGTAGCCGCTCGTGTTGTATACGATCGGGACGGTGAGGCCGTGTCTTCGCGCCTCACCGACCGCATGCGGCAACAGGTGGGCGTAGTGCGTCGCCGTCACGAGGTTGATGTTCAAGGCACCCTGCCCCTGCAGCTCGAGCATGATCTCCACGAGACGCTCGGACGGCACCTCGATGCCGAAGTTCCCGGTCGAGATCTCGTGGTTCTGGCAGTAGACGCACTTGAGCGGACATCCACTGAAAAAGATCGTCCCCGAACCGGCCCCGCCCGAGATGGGCGGCTCTTCCCACAAGTGAAGCGCCGCGCGCGCAAGCTTGAGCGTATCGGCGGCACCGCACACACCGCGCCCACCCTGCAAACGAGGCGCACCGCAACGCCGCGGGCAAAGCTCGCAGGCGGCGAGCGATTCCTCTCGCAGCAGGTCACGCCGGCAGGGGTCCTCGGCTTCCGTCGCCGCATCGATCGATGCGCCGAGTGCAGGCGAGAACCGATTGGTAGTATGTAGCAGGTCGAACTCCATCAAGTGCGCCGTGACCGCAAGGCCACCGCCATAGACGAGCGGGTAGATGCCCAGATCCGCCAAGCCGGCACGCAGGTACAGTGCGACCGCCGGCTCGTTACTCGCCAAAACATCGAGTCGCAAAGAGGCGGCACCACGCGAGCGGGCAACCGATTTCGCATGATCGATCAAAGCGTCGCCAACCCCTGCGCCTCGCGCCCGCAAAGACACGGCCAACAGGTGAAGGACAGCGACCCCGCCATCGGTGGCATCAACACGCCAGGACGCCTGCTCGTATCCCTCGCCCTGCCGGTCATCGAGCACGAAGGCGCCCAAGACGCGCGAGCGGCCCGACGAATCGAACGCGACGAACAGATCGCCCGCGTCGATCGCGTCGCGCAGCGCCTCCTCAGTCGGGTGGAACTCCATATCCCAATATGCGTCATAGGGTGTGCCGCGCATCGCCTCGACGACGCTGCGATAGAACGAGACGACAGCGGGAAGATCTGTCGACACGGCGGACGAAACGACCATGGCCACGAGCCTTTCATATGAAAAAAGCGCCGGTGAGGCGCTTATGCTGGCGAAGTTCAGGCGTGTGCTTCCATCTTCCACCACAGTCCGATACAAGTCAAGACTGGTATTGCGAACGGCGTGCTCTATGATAAAGATGTTCCTCCCCACACGGAGCAACTGGGTGAACCGTCGAATTTTTCTTGGGAGCCCACACAGTCGTTTCTAGTACAGGTATCCTTCGTTGTTAAGGACGCTGGAGGGAGCGATGAGGGCACCCACCTTGTAGAGGTGGGTTCATTATCGTGAAGTGTGGGGAGGCCTCTTTTTGTCCATTTTCCCGTTGACAGTCGGCGCAAGCCTGCTATCATAATCTCTCGTCTTGGGGACGTAGCTCAGCTGGGAGAGCGCTGCCGTCGCATGGCAGAGGCCGAGGGTTCGATTCCCTTCGTCTCCACCAAGGACTTCGAAAGAGCTTCCACGCAGGTGGGAGCTCTTTTTTCGTTCGCGCGCCCGGGGATCGAACCCGCAAGGCCCCGCGCCGCCCCGAACGCGCGAGCCCATGTGGTGACGGCCGCAGGCGAGCGTAGGCGATTTGTTCAGATATGAAGGTTTCCTCGGCGAGCGGCGCCGACAAGTCCTGCCGTTTTAGCCTCATCAGAACCTCACAGTCGTCCCGTCATCCGCGGCGTCGATTGAAAGACAGTGTAGAATATTACGTTTTAAACAATTTCTTCACCCTCAATCCGTCCGCAACCTTCATATCTGAACAAATTGCCTAGAAGAGGCATCCAGCCTCGCAGAAACGTGTTCTGCAGACGGCAGAGGACGCGTCGACTTCAACGAAACAGCTCATGACGGCCTGACGCCCGCGCGAATATGCCGGCGCTCCGTCCGACACACTTCTCCCCCATCTCATAGTGGCGAAGAACACATGTCACCTCCGCGCGATGCCCGACAGCGCGATTGAAACGGCCTCCTCGACGTCGTCGGTGATATGCACGAGCTCCGGATCGAGCTTGGAGATGTTACCCGACTCGAGAACCGTCCCGCCGACCCAATCGAATAGGCCCTGCCAGTAGTCGACACCCATGAGCGCCACGGGCATACGCTTGACCTTATGCGTCTGAACAAGCGTGAGCAACTCGAACAGCTCATCGAGCGTACCGAAGCCTCCTGGGAAGACGATGGCACCCGAGGAGTACTTGACGAACATCGTCTTGCGCACGAAGAAATACCGAAACGTCATGCCGAGGTTGACCCATGGATTGATGCCCTGCTCGTGAGGCAACTCGATGCCGAGGCCAACCGACGTGCCGCCACCCACTGCGGCACCGCGGTTCGACGCTTCCATGATGCCGGGCCCGCCGCCGGTGATAACCGCGACGCCCTGCTTGGCGATCAGCTTACCGGCGCGTCGCGCGGCTTTGTACATGGGGTCCGTGCGGTCCGTGCGCGCCGAACCGAAGATCGACACTGCAGGCCCCAACTCGGCCAACGCCCCGAATCCGTCGACGAACTCCGCCTGGATGCGCATGACGCGCCAGGGATCCATGTGGAGCCAGTCGGTCGAATCCTCGCTGGCCAGCAGATTCTCGGTCGTCGTCTGCTCGGGGATAAGCGATCCGCGCAAGATGACGGGACCCTTGTGATAGGTGGACTCATACGTGCGCTTGACGTGCTCATCCGCCTCGTCGATATGGTTGGTGTCGGGCGCATCTGCATCGAAGGGCATTTGGGCCATGGAAATCTCCTCGTGTAACGTCTCGGCGTTCTGCCGAGCGCCGCTCGGCATCGTGACCATTATTCCCCCGCGACCGTATGGTTCAGACAAGCCAACGGTACGGAACCTGTAAGGCCATGCGATGCGAATCGGCTACGCGCGAGGGATGCCGCAGCGCTCCGCCATGTCGGCATCGCAGGTGACAAGATCGTCCGGACTCAGGTCGGTGATACGACGGTGCCCCGTCACGCGGCAGAACATACGCAGGTCTTTGAAGGTCGCATGGTAGAAGTTCTCCACGCGCCGCGCGCCGCGCTCGACATCGAGCCGGGCACGCAACGCGGGGTCCTGCGTGGCGATACCCATGGGGCACAGGCCGCTTCCGCAGATCCGATACTGCTGACAGCCGAGCGCCATGAGCGAGGCGCTAGCGAGCGCCACGGCGTCAGCGCCCATGGCGAGCGCCTTGATGATGTCGGACGCCACACGCAGGCCGCCGGTGATGATCAGGCTGGCGTCTGAACCCATATCGTCCATGCAGCGGCGAGCGCGGGCAAGAGCGTAGATCGTGGGCACCGACGAAGCGTCGCGTAGCATGGCCGGCGAAGCGCCCGTCGCTCCCCCGCGACCGTCGATGGTGATGAAGTCGGCACCGGCGGTGAGCGCCGCCGCGACATCGCGCTCGATATGGCCGGCGGCGAGCTTGACGCCGATGGGCGCGCCGGCACTACGCTCACGCAGCTCGTCGATGAGCTCGGCGAGGTCACTTACGCACTCGATGCCGGGGATGGTCGACGGCGAGATGATGTCCTCTCCCGCCTTCCGCCCGCGGATGCGCGCGATCTCCTCGGTGACCTTCTCACCGGGAAGATGTCCGCCCATGCCGGGCTTGGTGCCCTGCCCGATCTTGATCTCGATCGCCCCGGCGGCGCGCAGGTTCTCGTCGGTCACCGAATAGCGCAGCGGCGCGAACTCGAAGATGTAGCGGCTCCCCGCTTCCGCGAGCTCTTCGGGAAGGACACCACCCTCCCCCGAGCATGTCGCGGTTCCCGCCGCCGCGGCACCGCGCGCCAAGGCGACTTTCGCCTCGCGGGACAAGGCACCGAACGACATATGCGACACGAAGGCGGGACCCTCCAGCACAAGCGGGCGCGCAGCGCGCGATCCGATCGTGCAGGAGATATCCACGTCGGCATCGGAAGCAAGGGGCATCGGATCGAGCTGGGCACCGAGCACGAGGATGTCGTCCCAGCTGGGCAGCGGCAACACCGTCGCCATGGCGCCATCAGGTATCGAGCCATGCTCCGCCAGACGGTGGATGGTGTCCATATGGCGGATCGAGGAGTCAGGGCGTCGCAGCTCGGCAGGTACGGACAGATCGTTGATCTCAGGATCGGAAGGTGCGCCATCCGCCGCGTTCGAAGCCGCATCCCCCAGCTCGACCGGCGTCACGCCGTCCTCGTCAACAGGATAGAACTCGGCTGCAGGCACGCCGCACATCGGGCAACGTTCGAGCTCGGAAAACGGAGCGCCCTCCCGCTCCTCGTCGTAGATCCAACCGCACATCGGGCACCGGTACTTTGCCATGACGCGTCCTCTCGTCGTGGGGAATCCGCTGGCCCCATCGTATCAAATCGAGAATCGTTATCGGCAAGGACGGCCGCCGGCGGTTGCTGCGGGCCGCGCAGCGGAAAACGGGGACCTTCCACGAGGTGGGATGATTACCCATAATGAAGGACACCTACGGAAGGAGCACGATGTCCAACAACTCGTCGAAGCATCCATCGCGCAACGTCACGCCCGACCGGCGTACACGAGGAGACGACCTCTCGCGCCGCGAGCGCGGACGCGCGGCGCGCACGGCCTGCCCGAGGTCGGCGCACGGCGTATGGACCGTACGCGAGCAGCGCGAGGATGCCATCGCGCTGCTCGAGGAACAGTCGGCCGAGCGCATCCCCGAGCTGATCGGCCTGCGCTATGCGCGCATGGCCGTCTCGCCGTTCGCGTTCTACCGCGGCACCGCCATCATCATGGCGCGCGATCTTGCGCTGACGCCGATCACGGACATCGAGGTCCAATGCGTGGGCGACGCGCATATCGCCAACTTCGGCATCTTTGCGAGTCCCACGCGGCACCTGGTGTTCGACATCAACGACTTCGACGAGACCGCACCGGGACCGTGGGAATGGGATATCAAGCGCCTCGCCGCAAGCGTTGAGATATGCGGGCGCGACCGCGGGTTCAAGACGGGCGCACGCGAACGCACGGTGCGTGCATGCGTCAAGGCGTACCGCAAGAGCATGGCCCGCTTTGCCGAGATGGGCGAGCTCGACGTCTGGCACGCGCATCTCGACGTCGAGCAGACGATCGAAGGCTTTGAGGAAGAACTCGGCGGAGGGCAGAGCAAGACGCTTCGACGCGCACTCGACAAGGCACGCGTCAAAGACAGCATGCGCGCGGCGGATAAACTTGCCCAACGCGGCCCCGACGGCCGTCTTCGTTTTCGGTGCGAACCGCCTGAACTCATACCCTTGCGCGAACTCGGATCCGTTGAGGGAATCGATGCCGCTGAACTGGAACAGCGCATCGGCGCGCTGTACGCGGGCTACATCGACAACCTCTCATACGACAAGCGCTGCCTGGTCAACCGCTACCATCCCGATGACATCGCGCGCAAGGTCGTAGGCGTCGGCAGTGTGGGCACGCGCGCGTGGGTGGCACTCATGCACGGCAAGGACGAGGATGATCCGCTCGTGCTCCAGATGAAGGAGGCGGACACATCGGTCGTCGAGCGCTTCTACCGCACGGCGCCCTTTGCCACCCACGGCGAGCGCGTGGTGCAGGGACAGCGGCTCATTCAGACCACGAGCGACATCCTGCTCGGCTGGACGAGCGTCGAGCTGCCGGGCGGCGGCACGCGCGACTACTACGTGCGCCAGCTATGGAACGGCAAGGGTTCGATCGATCTGGAAAACGTCGGCGAAGAGGGCCTCGCCAGTACAGCTAGGCTGTGTGCTTGGGCACTCGCCCATGCGCACGCGCGCACCGGTGACGGGGTCGCTATCGCGGCCTATCTGGGCGACGGCGACGCCTTCGACGACGCGCTCTGGGAATTCGCGCAGGCTTACGCCGACCAAAACGAGGCAGACTACACGCTGTTTTGCGCCAAAATCCAGCACGGCGAGCTCCCTTGCTCGAAACTCGCATAGCCGCACACTCGGCACCTGCCCCAAACGCGCAAGCGACAGATCGGCACCTCTATATTGCAGTTTTTTCCTAGTTGTGTACGGCTGATTTTGGAGTCCCTATAAAACCGCACTCATGCGGAACCGATCGACTGGAAAACAGCAGGTCACAATCTGTCCGTTTATGCCGTTTTGCTGCGCTCGAACTATTACCCGTACACAATGCGGAAAAATCTGCAAAAGTCCGACCGCCTTTTGACGCCGACACCCCCCTGCCCCAGATATGGGCGGAGCTTGCTCGTTCGCACGCCGATAAGCACGCAAATGGCCCCGTGGGTGCCGAGATGGCTCGGCATCCACGGGGCCCGGCATCAAAAGCGGTGGCACTCGCCGATAGCGGCTATGTGCTCAGTAGTCCTTCGCGGCGGGACTGTCCATCCAGCGCTGCTGGAACTCGGCGTAGCGACCCTCGATGATCGCGACGCGCGCTTTCCGCATAAGATCGAGCAGGAAGTAGATGTTATGCATGGACAGCAGGATGCCGCCGAGCATCTCCTTCTGCGTGACCATGTGGCGGATGAGCGCGCGGGAGTAGCCGCCCGCGCACACCGGACAGGTGCACTGCGGATCGATCGGCCCGGCGTCGCGGGCGAAGCGGGCGTTGCGGAAGTTCAGACGACCCTCGTGGGAAAACGCCGTTCCCATGCGACCGGTACGCGTGGGCAGCACGCAGTCGAACATATCGACGCCGATGCCGACGGCGCGCACGAGCGTCGTGGGGTTGCCCACACCCATGAGGTAGCGTGGTTTATGGCGTGGCATGTGCTCGGACACGAGCGGGGTCAGCGACTCGAACATCGTCTCGTGGTCCTCGCCCACCGAGTAGCCGCCGATGCCGTAGCCCGGGAAGTCGCCGCACTCCTCAAGGTGGCGTAGGCTGCGCAGGCGCAGGTCGAGATGCATGCCGCCTTGCACGATACCGAACAGCGCCTGGTCGGGACGGGTGTGCGCCGCGTAGCAACGCTCCGCCCACATGCTCGAGAGCTCGACGGCGCGCTCCACGTAGGCGCGCGTGGCGGGGTAACCCGGACACTGGTCGAGCTGCATGCAGATGTCGGAGCCGAGCTTCTGCGCGATGGCCATGTTATCCTCGGGTGTCCAGAACACATGGCTACCGTCGTAGTCGGTCGCGATGAAACGAACGCCCTCGTCGGTGAGCTTGACGGCATCGTTGTGGGAAAAGACCTGGAAACCACCGGAATCGGTGAGGATGGGGCCATGCCAGTTCATGAACGTGTGCAGGCCGCCGAGTTCGTCGATGAGATCGGCGCCCGGACGCATGGCCAAGTGATACGTGTTGGCGAGCACGATCTGCGCGCCCAGCTCTTTCACCGTCTCGGTGGGAATGCCCTTGACGTTGGCTTTCGTGCCCACCGGCATGAAGATCGGCGTCTCGATGTCGCCATGCGGCGTGTGCAGGATGCCCGCACGGGCATGCGTCTTGGGATCCTCGGCGACGATGTCGTAGGTGAAGAGCTTTTGATCCATTGCCTGTCGTGTCCTTTGCACTCACGTCGTTCTCACGAGCATCCAGTATAACGGCGCGAACAACCGGTCGCCAGAAATGCAGAAAGCTCGAAGGGGTAAAACGGGACGAGGGCGCAAGCACGGCTGGGTCAGCACGGCGAAAATCGCGTCCGCGGCAGCCGCCGACGTCCGCACGAGGGTATATCATGGACGGTGAACGACACATGAGACAGGAGCCGCCATGAGCGACGAAACCTATATCGATATGAAGCACGAGGATGAGGCTTCCGTAGCCCCGCAGGATATCGCGGGCGAGGGCGAGGAGACGGATGCGGCACCGGCGCAGGAGGAGGACGGCATCATCGATGAGGATGTCCGACCCGCCGAAGACGACGTCGCGGGCGAGATCGCTTCCACGTCCGGCGAGTCCGAGGACGCCGAGGACGTCACCGAAGCCGCTGTAGAGGACGGGCCGGTCGCCGCTTTCGCCGAAGACGACGAGGCGCACGGAACCATGCCGGGCTTTCTCACGCGCAACGAGTACGAGCAGGTGGGAGACGACCCAGCGCCGCTTCCGGAGGGCTTCGAGGTCATCGATGGCGGTGCGAACGCGGAGCCCGTCGCGTCCACCGAGGTGCAGCCCCCGCTTTCCCCACTCGCCGAGCGTCAGCATGCGACCCAGGAGCCCGCACGCGCAGACGAACTCAAAGCGGCGGGCAAGCGCATCGCCCATGCCACCGCCGAGGCGGCAGGCAACGTAGGCGCCTTCATCACGCAGGGCGTAGGAGCCGTACGCGAGATGAACGCCGCCAAGCGCGCCCACAGCGAGGCGCGCGAGATGCTCGACGAACTCGACCGGCGCATCAAGGAGCAGACCGAAGAGCTTCTGCATCGCCAAGACGTCACCGGCCGCTTTGAGGAGATCGTCGCCGAGGCAACCACGAGAAAGAACAGCGCCGCCAGCGCCATCAAGGCATCGCAGGCGCTCCAAAAGACCATCCAAGAGCGCATCGACGGCATGAAGGCCCAGCTCAGTGAGATGAAGGAACAGGACGCCGAAACCGAAAAACAACTCAAGGCCGCCCTCGAGACCGCCGAAAGCAAGGAGGAGAGCGCGCGTGAAGCCGCGAACCGCATGAAGCGCCGTCTCGCAGATTCCCAACGCGCGCTCGAGAAGGCGAAGGAGACGACACTCGAGCGCGTCGAGGAAGCGAAGCGCGCCGTCGAGACCGCCGAGGAGCGGCTGGAAAAGCTCCGCGGCGAATACGCTGAGATCCAGCGCAACCCCTCGGCGAATTCCGCCGCCTACAGCGTGCGCGATACCGAGCTCGCCGCCGATATCTCGGACGCCGCCGAGGCGCTGCGCCGCGCGAAGGACGAGCTTCCCCGCGTGACGGCGGATGCCCAGGCGACGCTCGCCGCTTCCCAGGCCGCGGTCCATGAGGCCGAAAAGCCCGTCGCCGACGCCAGGGAATCGTTCCGCGCGATCAGCGACGCCACCGCGGACGCGCGTGACGCCCTGGACGCCGCCCGCAAGAATGCCGCGGCACGGCAAAAGAACCTCAAAGCCAAGATCTCCGAGCAGGAAAAGGATCTGAAAGAGGAGCAGCGCTCGCAGGCTGAGGCCGAGCAGGAGGTCGCTGCCGCGGACCAGCAGATCGCCGCCGCGACCGACATCCACGACCATCCCGAGATCACCGAACGCATCGCCGCTGCCTGCGCCGCCGATCGTGCGGAGCGCGAGGACGTGCTCGATCAGGTCAACGCTCTCGCCGAGGCGGAGGCGAACGTCCGCGAGCGGACGCGCGGGTCGCGCATGCGGCTCGTCGCCGTCATCGCCGCCATCATCGTGGTGATCGCCGTGCTCGTGGCGTTGTTGCTCGCGCTTTCGTGACGGCATGGCGACACGTCACCTTGTCGGTCGCGCGGCTTCGACGGACACACTCCCGAGGAAAGGAGCCCCATGCGCTGGCTCGGTATCGACGGGGGCGGCACCAAGACCGCCTGCTCCATCTACGACGAGAGTCTCGATCGACTCGATCGGATCGTGCTGACGACCTGCCACTACGCGCAGGTCGGTCTGGACGGCATGGAACGCGTCCTGCGTGATGGCATCCTCTGGGCGCAGGCAAGCGGGCATCTGGACGGCATGTTCGGAATCGGTCTTTCGCTGTGCGGCTACGGCGAGGACGCCCATGCCGACACCGCGATCCGCGACATCGTGGCCACGCTTGCCGGACAAAACCCCTATGCACTGGTCAACGACGTCGAGGCGGCTTGGGCGGCAGGACTGGACATGACGGACGGTATCGCGCTGATCGCCGGCACCGGATCGATCGCCTATGGCGTCCACTCCGGACGAACCATGCGCTGCGGAGGTTGGGACTACGAGATCGGCGATGAGGGCAGCGGAGGCTGGATGGGCAAGGAGCTGCTGCGCGCCTTTACACGCCAAGCCGACGGTCGCGATGCGCGCGGTCCGCTCTACGACCTCGTCCGACGCGAACTCGACCTGCACGACGACTTCGACATCATCCCCTTTGCGCGGCATACCATCGCCGACCGCACGCGCATCGCGGCGCTCAGCCGCTTGGTGACCGACGCCGCCCGTGCGGGAGACGCGAGCGCGGCTGCGATCATGACCGCAGCCGCGCGCGAAGAGGCGGACATGGTCCGCGCCATCGTCAAGGGCATCTTCGAGGACGCGGACGACACCGGCAGCATCCCCGTCGCCTACATCGGCGGAACGTTCAACGCCGGCGAACTGGTCCTCGAGCCGCTGCGCACGGCGCTTCCCACCTCGTGTCGCTTGATCGCCCCCGCGCACGAGCCGGAGCTGGGTGCAGCCCTCATCCTGCGTGCGCGTATGGACGGCGTGGCGTAGCCGTTGCGTGGAGCGCGTAAACGACACGGCGCCGCTGGGTACCATGGGAACAAGGCGGCGACAGACCGCCTTGACGGATACGCATCGAAACCGAGGAGCCGCACATGATCATCACGACCACACCGTCCGTCGACGGCTATCGCATCAGCGGGTACTATGGCATCGTCTTCGGCGAGGTCATCACCGGCATCGACTTCATCAAGGATATCGGCGCCAGCCTACGCAACTTCGTCGGTGGGCGCAGCAAGGGATATGAGGATGAGCTTATCGAGGCGCGCCGCGAGGCCCTCGCCGAGCTCGAGCAGCGGGCGTCCGAGCTGGGTGCGCACGCCGTGGTGGGCGTCGACATGGACTACGAAGTCCTCGGCCAGGGCGGCATGCTCATGGTGACCGCCAGCGGCACCGCCGTCACGCTCGAGGCGATCCGCTGACGGAACCGGCCGGGGCATCGCGGATTCCTGCCGATGAGCCCCGGTCGACAAGCGCATGACACGCCCTATTCCAGCGACATGACGGTGAAGACCGTCTCGGGAGCACCGGTTTCGGGCGTCTCCTCCCCGCCATCGGGTGCCTCCCCCTCCATATAGCTGAAGGCGATCTCATCGCCCACGCGATAGCGTACGATGCCGAGCAGATCGGGCAGGGCGAAATCGTAAATGGCGGTGGAATCCTCGAGCGTTACGTAAAAGTGGGAATCCCCCTCGACCACCGCCTGCGCGATCGTCGCGATCTTGCCCGAGACCTGTCGCTGCGCACCGGATGCGACCGCCTCCTCGTCCGACAGCGTCCCGTCGGCCGCCAGCATGGCGAGATAGCTGTCCTGGCACCCCGCGACCGTCGAACCGGTAGCCACGTTCTGATAATGCTCGACGTTGATCATGGCGAACATCTTGACGAGGCCGGCATCGTCCTTCATGGACATGAAGTAGGTCGGCTGACCGGCGACGTTAAGCAGCAACGGGAAGGTCGCCTGATAGCGAAGGTTCTGCAGCTCGCCCTCCGCGCTCGCCATCGCCGAATCCTCCGTAGCACCTGCCACGGGATAGAAGTGCGACTCACCCGTACGCTGATTCACGAGGATGAACCCGATACTCGAGCTGTCGGCCGTCACGCTGGAGACACCGGAATACAGATAGATATCCTCACCTTGGGCGAGATAGTTGTATCCGAGCTCGCCATCGGTTCCCTTGGTCGTGCGCACCACATCGCGTTGCCCCAGCCATGAATTGAGCCAGCCGTTCGCATAGGCACCGCTCCAGTTGTATTGCTCGATGATCAGATCGCTCGGATAGGCACGGTCGACCCACGTGGGCACATCCTCGACCGCATAGTCGAGCGTCTCGCCGGTGCAAGCGTTCACGAGCACGACACGCTGGATCGTCGTGCCCTCGAACAGGCCGATCGTACGCCGCTGCACCGGAAACACCCACCAGGGCGTGCCGTCCTCATCGAGCTCGAAGGACTTCTGGTCGAACATGTACGTCGGATACGTCAGCTGCACATAACGGTCGATATTGCGCGCCAGCGGCTCCGATTCGCTGTACTTGATGGGCTGATCGAGTCGAACGACCTCGGCTTCCTGCGTGAACTGGGCGAGAGCGTCAAGACCACCCGGATACGCAGGGATACCGGCATCGCGATTGGAGAACCACTTGAACAGATCGGCATAGGTGAGCGGGCTCACACGGACGGGTCGGCCATGGTAGTTGATCTGGCTGTAGGCATCCGAAATCTCGAACTGGCTCACGTATTCGGGGATGGACCCCATCGCGCGATCGCCGAGCAGGATCGCCGAAGCGCGATCGATGACGGGCACCTCGGAGTAATCGACCTCCTCGATATCCTCCGCGAACACGCCGT
>CAZRPL010000003.1:29316-111622 GCA_964602045.1 uncultured Collinsella sp.
GGTCGTGGGGAGCACCGTGGCGTAGCGCTCGGCGTTGCCCGGAATGATCGGCATGCCCGCCACGACGCCCACGATGAAGGCGACGATGACGGCGGCGGGAAGCAGGGTCAGACGTTTGAAAAGCCGGGCGCGATGGGCGAAGCGCAACGAAGCGATCCATAGCGCGCAGGCCACGATGGCGGCGATCATGATGAGCCAGCTCCAAACCTGGGGGCTGTGCAGATTGAGCGCCGGATGGAACCACCAGTAGCATGCCGCGAGCGCCAGCAGGAGCACGACGGCGGCGATAATGAGCGCACGACGGCTCCATCGAACGATCCGATCGATCAGATCGTTGCCGGACCGTGGGGCACGCGAGGCGTGCTTGCCCGACGCACCACGACCGGAGGCACGCGATGCCCCCGCTTCACCGGCATCGCCATCCGCATCTCCGACCACGGCGTCGACCGGAATGGCATCACGCTCCCCCTCGTCGGGATCGAACGGGAGCGGCGCAATAGCCACAACGCTCCCGCACGCCCATCATTCGAAGCATCCTGAACAGATCGTCGCGGTCACCCGACATGGTGGCTCCTATCCACATGAGATCCGAACCGTTCGGGTGCGGATCGAGCATTTGACATGTGCTTCATGATACCCGACGGAGATCCCACCTTACAGGAGCGGAAAGGAACGGCCCACGCACGGCGGATCCCATCCGTCACGCACCGCATCCCATCTAGCGAGGACGGATCAGTTTGAGCACGGTGTTGACGGGACCGGGCTGGAACCTACGGCGGACATCGGCCATGCGCGCCGGGATGTCGATATGCTGCGGGCAATGGCGAGCGCAGGCCCCGCACGACACGCAGTTGCTCGCCAAGCGCGGCGATGACGTTCGCACCGCGCTCGCCGTGAAGTACTGCTGCATGCCGGCGAACCACCCGTGGGCGAAGCTCGCGTTGTACGCCGCGAAGCACCCGGGGATGTTGATGCCGTGCGGGCAGGGCATACAGTAGTTGCACCCTGTGCACGGCACGCGATTCGCCCGCTCGAACAGCTCGACCACACGCTGAATCGTCGCGAGCTGCACCTCGGTCATCGTGTTCGGAAGGGCGCGCTCGGCAACCGCCGCGTTCGCGTCGACCATCGCGGGCGAGGTCATGCCGGACAGCAGCATGGTCACCTCGGAATGGTTCCACACCCAACTCAAACCCCAATCGGCGGGCGTTTGAAGCCCCTCCTCCCCCGCTTGCGAGAGCAGGCGCGCCGCAGGTGCCGGCAGCTTATCGGCAAGACGGCCGCCCAGCAGCGGCTCCATGACGAACACCGCCATACCGCGCGCCGCAGCCGCATATAGACCGGCCGTGCCCGCCTGGTAGCGCTCGTTGGCGTAGTTGTATTGGATCTGGCAGAAATCCCAATCGTAGGCGTCGAGCAGCACAGGGAAGTCATCCGTGCCGCCATGGAACGAAAAACCGATGCTCCGGATCGCACCGCATGCCTTCTTGCGTGCGATCCAGTCCTCGATCCCCAGCTCGCGCACACGCTCCCATTGCGCCGGGCTCGTGATGTTGTGCAGCAGGTAGTAGTCGATATGGTCCGTGCACAGCCGGCGCAGCTGCTCGGAGAAGAAGCGATCGAAGTCCTCGGCGCGCTTGCAGGACGCATGCGGCAGCTTGGTCGCCACGAAAATCCGCTCGCGCAGACCGTCACGCGCGAGCGCGGCACCGACCGCGACCTCGTTACCCGGGTACAGATAGGCGGTGTCCAGATAGTTGATGCCGCGCTCGATCGCACGCTCGATAATGGCCTGCGTGGCACGCGGATCGGGCTTGCCGATCGCGAACCCGGGAATGCGCATGCAGCCCAGACCGAGCGCCGAGATGCGGTTGCCTGATTTCGGATCTACGCGGTACTGCATTGGAAACTCCTGGACGCACGGGATATCGAGCCTCATTGTAGCGTTACCGCGCGCCGGCGCGCCGATATGCCGAGCGCTACGCCACGGCCTCCTTGATCTTGGCGATCAGGTCCTTTTTGGACGAGGCGACCACGAGCTTGCCGTCGATGCGCGCGAACACCCGCTCGGCCTTGTCAGATTTCTTGACACAAGCGTGGACGCAGCCTTCCTTCCAAGCGTCTTTGGGAAGGATGCCCTTGAGATCCTTGGATTTGATGCCCGAGCACTTCTTGCAGAACTTGACGACCGGCTTGCCCATGGTCTCCCCTTCTCGGCTCTAATTGCTACCAAAATTGTTGCATATGGCTAACCGATCAGACATCGCGCACTGACCCATCACGCACATTCCATAAGATAGGGCGGACAAGGACGGAGACGGACGGATGCCACCGCGCGAAGGATCCGGAGCATGGCGGATAAAGCGCCCCGCCCGCCGCGCCGCCGCTCAGTGGCGCTCGCGATACCAGCGGATGAACACAGCGATCGCCAACGCGACGAACACCACCGGCAGCAGCCTGAGCGCGCCGACGAGCACGGTGCCCACAAACGACAGCGCAATCGAGATAACCGCAGCGATGACCAGCAGAATCGCCAGATACACCAAGAACTCCACGAAGCATTCCCCCAACGTTCGGTCTCGTATGCAAGCATTATGCCCGAAAGCGCGAACCCGTCGCCCCACAATCGGGTATACAACCTTCGAGACGAACACGAGAGGAGCACGGGCTATGGGACTGTTCGACCGATTCAAAGCATCGATGCCGCACGACGGCGATGCGACGATGCGCAGCCCGCTTGAGGAATCACTCATCGAACGGTTGCAGGCGATGCTGTCCGGCGAGCGCGCAACGGCACCGATCCGCCTCCACATGCGCTTTACCGGCATGGTGCAAGGTGTGGGTTTTCGCTGGACCAATCGCGGGCTCGCGCGCGAGGAGCATCTCACCGGCTGGGTCATGAACCGCTCCGACGGGTCGGTGGAGATGGAGATCCAGGGCACGCCGGCGCAGCTCATCGGCCATCTCGATAAACTGCATGCGTATTACCGCCGCTACGGCAACCGCATCTGGCTCGACGAGGAACACGAGCTCGAAATCCGCGAGGACGAGGAGGGCTTCGACGCACGTTACGAACCCGGCGTCATCATATAATAGGGCGCGCACCATACGGTACGCTCGAAAGGACCTGCGATTTGAACGTCACCATCTACACCGATGGCTCCGCGCGCGGCAACCCCGGCCCCGGCGGATACGGCGCCGTGCTGCGCTATACCGCGCCCTCGGGGAAAGAGCATGTCCTCGAGCTCTCGCGCGGCTACGAGCGCACCACCAACAACCGCATGGAGCTCATGGCGGTCATCGCCGCGCTCGAGGTCCTCAACCGGCCATGCACCGTCGAGCTGCACTCCGATTCCCAATACGTGGTCAACGCGTTCAACAAGCATTGGATCGAGGGGTGGATCAAACGCGGGTGGAAGACGGCGGGAAAAAAGCCGGTCAAGAACCCGGACCTCTGGAAGCGCCTGCTCGAAGCAAAACAGGCCCATGACGTCACCTTCGTCTGGGTCAAGGGCCATGCCGGCAACACGTTCAACGAGCGCTGCGACCAGCTCGCCACCTCGGCCGCCGACAACGGCCCACTCTACCCCGACGAGGGCTTTCGCGAGGACGACGCGGATTGACGCGGTACCCGCCGGGTACCGGCATCGTGCTCGCATCCCCGTGACCTTTATGGAGACGGATTCCGCGCGCTTGATTCCCCGAAACGCTTTTGGTGAAATGCTGTTAGTAACCGTTCACGATAAGGGAGGCGCGTCATGCCGGTTCAGCGCAGGAACACCAAACAGCGAACCCTCGTCCTCGACGCGGTCCGCAATCGTTGCGACCATCCGACCGCCGAGGAGATCTACCTCGACGTGCGCTCCCGCGATGACAAGATCAGCCGCGCCACGGTCTACCGCAACCTGCGCCTGCTCGAGCAGACGCATGCCATCACCTGCGTCAAGGCGCCCGGCGGCGACCGCTTCGACCTTCGCCTCGACGCGCACTGCCACGTGGTCTGCACCGAGTGCGGCGCCGTCATCGACGCGACGGTGCCCTACGATGCCGAGGCGGACGCATCGGTCGCACAGGAGACGGGTTACGCCATCGCATCGCATAGCACCATCTTCGAGGGACTCTGCCCCACGTGCCAAGCCAAGGTGCACGCGAAGTAGACGAAAACGCGCGCCGCCAGAAACCCTCCTTCCCGCGGCACGTCCATTCCTACCCTATGCGACGTCGTCGAACAACGGCTGGATCAGCCGCTCGTACGTCTCGTCGAGCTCGCGTAGCGCCCGATCCGACGCCTTCCAGGCGTATGCACCGTCGATGAGGACGTAATTCTCGAATAAACCGAACCGTGCCACGTTGATATCGACCTGCTCGCCATCGCGCAGCGTCAAACGGAACATCTTGGGGAAGCCACCGGAATAATCGGGCACCTCGTCGATCGGCATCCGGGCTCCCTGGGGTTCGAGACTCATCGCGGCATCGACCACGGTATCGAAGTCGTCGCCGGTCAGCTGCTGGATATACTCTTGATACTCCTCGTCGTACAGATACACGTCCGCGCGCACAACCTGGGAGAAATCAGGGAATCCCGACTCGATGGCAAGGTGGCGCCCATATACCCTGACCGCGAAAACCGCAGCGACTGCCACGAGCACGACCGCGGCAAGGACCATACCGACCGTCCGTTTGGAACCATGCGTCTTCGCCATGCCGATCGCCTCACATGCCGATGGGATCTTGCAACGAGACTAGCAAAAAACGATACGGGTGAAGGACGCCCACGCGAACGGCATCAGTCGCGCGAGATGTCCTTGAGCTTGTCGTAGATGAGGTTGAGCGAGCGGTACATCTGGACGCGCTGGATATCACCCAGCTCCTCACCGATGTCGTTGACGACCGCATGGATGATCTCGTTGGCCTCGGCGGTCACGCTGCGACCCCGCTCGGTGAGGCGCACCGGAGCCCGATAGCGCGACCCGGTCCTCTGCTCCTCGTCGACCTCGACGAACCCCTCCTCCTCAAGGTGGGCGATCGTACGCGATACCGCCGCTCGCGTCACATCGGCCTCGCGGGCGAGCTCGGAGCCGGTCAGGCCCTCGTCATGCTGACCCAGGTAGTACAGGCACATGATATCGGAGCCCTTGAGGCCGAGCTTCGCCGCCTCCACCGCCTTGATGCGCTGGATCTCCTTCGAGATGAGCGTGATGAGCCCGACGAAATCCTCGAAACGCGACGCCTCCATACCGCCTCCTCGCACGTGCCGATGTTGATAGGTTAACAATTATCAGTATGCCGCAGCCCCGCGGCATGTCAACCGGCGCTGCAGCCATCCATGCAACACATCCATCATCCGCACGATGTCGCGAACGCAGGTGGAGGGGTCTTACGGCTCGATCACGACCTCGCGCACCTGTCCGCACAAAAGCTGCTTGGCCTCGATAGTGGCGCCAAGATAGCGCTCCACGAGCTCTGCCAGCTCGTCGATGGCCTGGGCGCACTGCTCGACCCGCTCCGGCTCCACGCACTCGATGATCAGGAACGCGTTACGCGAGTCATCGCGAAGCGCCGTGCGCACGCCGTCGCGCCAGTTCCAGCACCGGCACACCGCACCCGCATCGTCCAGGTAGCACAGCTCGCCGGGAAGCGTGGGATCCTCGCTCCCGTCGGAGCCGAGCGGCAGGAAGGCGTCGCCGCCCTCCGTGACGGTCAAGCGCAGATCGCCCCGGAAGGCGTCGATGTCCTCGCCACCGACCGGCAGCGCGTACGTGAGCGAGATGGCGTTGTAGATATCCACCGCAGGCGTGATAGTGCCTACCGGCTTGCCCTTGAGCACGCGCTTGAGCAGGTTCTCGATCGAGCAACGCGCGCCCTTCCTCGTCTTGAACCTGCGATACGCCTCGCGCCAGGCCTTCACCGGCGCGTTCTCGGAGATCGTGTCGCTCGTCAGGTGACGCTCGGCCAGCGCGTTCGCACGGTCGAGCAAGCGCTCGATCTCGGCCTTGTCCTCGTCGGACACCTCGTCGGCGGTCTTCATGCCACGCGCGACGACGACGCCGATCGCGGCATCGGGAAACAGCCCCCAAAACGAATCTTCGGCCACGAACATCTTCATGTCAGATCCCCCTTAAGCGAAAGCGCCCACTGCCGGCCACCTTCCAAGTCCTACGGTGCCGGCGCGTGGGCGCTTGTGCGTCGCCCGCATCCGGAGATGCGGACTCTATCTATCGGGCCCTCCCCCACCATCGGAGCGGGCGGTCGCTCAACCTAACGGCGAGCCTTGGCGAGGTCCTCCAACTGCACGCCCGGATAGCGCTTGTTGAAGTTGTCGCGGAACTTCTGGGCGAGGTCGGCGGCGCAACGATCGTACTCCTCGCCATCGGCCCACGTGGAGCGCGGGGTGAGCAGGTCGGTCGGGACGCCGGGGCACGCCAGCGGCACGTCGACGTCGAAGATGTCGTCGTGACGATAGCCGGCGACGTCGAGCTCGCCGGTCTGGGCGGCCTTGACGAGCGCGCGGGTGTGGAACAGCGCGATACGGTGACCGACGCCGTACGGACCGCCGGTCCAGCCGGTGTTGACCAGGTAGACGCGCGTGTTGTTCTGCGCGATCTTCTCGCCCAGCAGGTAAGCGTAGGTCATGTGGTCGAGCGGCATGAACGGCTCGCCGAACAGCGCGGAGAACGTGGGCTGCGGCTCCTTGACGCCCAGCTCGGTGCCGGCGACCTTGGCGGTGTAGCCGGTCAGGAAGTGGAACATCGCCTGCTCGCGGGAGAGCTTGGAGATCGGGGGCAGCACGCCGTAGGCGTCGGCGGTCAGGAACAGCACGACGCTCGGGATCTCGCCGGTGCCGGACTCGACCACGCGCTCGATGTGCTCGAGCGGATAGGCGGCACGGCCGTTTTCGGTGATGGAGCTGTCGGAGTAGATGGCGGCGCGGGTGCGACGATCGAGCTTGACGTTCTCGGACACGCTGCCGAAGCGGATGGCGTCGAAGATGTCCGGCTCGCGCTCGCGCGTGAGGTCGATGGTCTTGGCGTAGCAGCCGCCCTCGATGTTGAACACGCCGCGCGGGCTCCAGCCATGCTCGTCGTCGCCGATCAGCAGACGCTCGGGATCGGCGGACAGCGTGGTCTTACCGGTGCCGGACAGACCGAACAGGATGCAGGTCTTGCCGGTGGTAGGATCGACGTTGGCGGAGCAGTGCATGGGCAGCACGCCGTCCTCGATGGGAAGCAGGTAGTTCATCATCGTGAAGACGGCCTTCTTGATCTCGCCGCAATAGCCGGTGCCGGCGACGACGATCTTCTTCTTGTTCATGTCGAGGATGACGGCGGCGGGCTCGACACCGTCACGGTCACGCGAGCACACATAGGACGGCGCGGCGAAGACCAGGATGTCGGGACGACCGAAGACCTCGAGCTCGTCGGCGGTGGGGCGCACGAGCATGTTCTGGATGAACAGAGCCTGGTGGGCGCGCTCGCACACGACCATGACCTTGCGCGCGTACTGGCGATCGGCGCCCGCGTAGCCGCGGATGACGAACAGATGACGGCGCTGGGACATATAGCGCGTGACATTCTTGCGGACGCGCTTGTAAGTCTTCTCGTCGATGGGCTTATTGGTGGAGCTGTTCCAGTTGATGTTCTTCTCGGCGTCGCCGGTGTCGACGATGTAGCGGTTCTCGGGAGAACGGCCGGTGAAGGCACCCGTGCTCACGGACAGCGAGCCGGTCGAGGTGAGATAGCCCTCGTGGTGGGAGATGGCGTGCTCGATGAGCTTGGCGGGACTCCAGTCAACATGCACGCGATCGATGTCGCAGTCGATACCCGACTCCAGAAGGATAGTCTCGATCATAGACAGCACCCTTTCCTACGCTGGCGCGCAGCGCGCGGCGGCACGCCCCGATTGATACCGCAGATTCCGGACGTGCATCGCGAATATGGAGAATTGGCGACGCACTTCATTGATAATAGCCGCTTCGGCTGCACCCCGTATACCAAAATCGGGGCAAAAAACAGTGAAAGGACCTCACCAAGGCGTGCACGGCGCACCTTGACAAGGTGCGCGATCCGTGCTCCGACCCATTCCGTACACGAATGCATGCGGGCGCGATTCGGTATGGAAGGTTGTGCAAAAGCCGCACCGTGCGACGTGATGCGTCGGGCGAGCATCACGCGAACGCAAAGGCGATACCCGACATGACGAGCAGGAATCCAAGCACGTAGGGTAGCACGGCACGTAGCAGCTCGGCGTCCTTGCCCACCACGCGCACGGAGGCGAGGCCGATGGCGAGCGTCTGGGGCGACAACATCTTGCCCGCCGCCACACCGAGCTCGTTCAACGCGACCATCCAGTACGGATCGGTACCGAGGGCCTCGGCAGCCTGACTCTGGATGAGGCCGAACAGCATCGCGGAACTCGTGCCGGAGCCCGTGACGAACGCGCCGACCATACCGATCCAAGGCGCCACGAGCGGATAGAGCGAACCGGTCACGGCGATGCAGAACGAGGAGATGGACGAGATCATGCCCGCATAGCCCATAACCTTGGAGCATCCGAGCACGGCGAGCATGGTGACGACCGTCGGCATCATCTGGCGCACGGTGGCGGCAAACACCCGACCCATCCGGGCCGCACCCGCACCCTGGATGCGCCCGCCGACGACCGCCGCGATGAAGATCCACACACCGGGCGTATTCACCCAGGCAAACGACAGCGAGCCGGGATCATCGCCCGTATACAGCGTGACCGTCGAGCTGAAGCGCGAAAGCCACGTGTTGACGGGCGGGACGAGCTTCGAGGAGCCCATGAGCAGGATGAAGATCAGGATGAACGTCGACCAGGAGACCAGCGCGCCCCGCAGGTCGACGGGCTCGCCCGCCTCGATCGTCAGGTGGAAGCGCGTATCGAGGACGCCGGCGCGCTCGACCCGCATGCTGACGAGGGCCGTCAGCGCGAGCGAGCAGATGCTGCCCACCACGACGGAGAGCTCGGACCCCACGAACGCCGCCACGACAGCCGTGGGCACGACGAACGATACCCCGGAGACCAACGCGACCAAGCCGACACCGGACAGGCGTGTGCGCACCGGGACGTTTTGGGAATCATCGGCCCCTGCGACAAGCACGATCAGAAACGGCGCGACCATGAAGAACGGGGCGAGCTGGAGCACTTCGACGAATGCGAGCCGCGCGGGATCGAGCCCCACGAGACCCGCCAGCGACACCGTGGGGATGCCGATGGAACCGAAGGGCGTGGGCACGCCGTTCGCAAGCAGGCACATGAGCACCGCCGCCAGCGGACGATAACCCAGGCCGACGAGCATGCCGGCGGGGATGGCGACCGCGGTACCGAAGCCCGCCATGCCCTCCATGAAGCCGCCGAAACACCAGGCGACCAGCAGCGCGAGAATCCGTCGGTCGCTCGAGATGGAGCAGATCATGCGGCCGATGACGCCCATGGCTCCCGTGCTCACGCACAGGTTGTACGCGAAGACCGCGGCGATGATGACGAGCACGATCGGCCACAGCGCCATGCAGAAGCCCTCGAGACTCGCCGTCGCGACCTCGCGTGCCGGCAGATGCCACACGAACAGGGCCAGGGCGCACGCGATGACGAACGAGCCGATGGCGGCCTTCCACGCCGGGAATCTGAACACGAGCAGGACCACGACCAGCCACAGGATGGGAACGAGTGCCAACACGAACGCGAGCGGATCCATAAGGCCCCTCCTACCGGGAATGTCAAAACGGGGAAAACCAAAGTAGTAAATTATTATCCTCCCTTGTGGGAGCATAGCGCGACGCAGCGCCGGACGCACCGTGAACCCCATGAATTACCGGCATGTTTCGATGTTCCCTCGACGAATGGCCCGACCGTGCTACCCTCGTATAGATCGATTCGATCCGTAGCATCCAGGAGGCACATGGCGCTCTCACCGCTCGACAAGATACGCGTTCGCAGGGAGGCACGCGACGCCGCGCGAGCCGTGGGCAGGCCGCGGTACCGTCAGGCCCCCGAGGGCTCCGTTCCGGTCGGCACGGCTCGACGCGCATCATCGTCCACGCGCACGCCCGGCCCGGTCGCCCGCCTGGTCAATCGCTGGTGGACCCGGCTGCTCCAGGCGGTGTACGCCGGCTCGCTTTCCGAACAGGAAGCGCGCTACGAGGAAGGCAGCGCCGGGCGCGACTACCTCTGGAACACGCTCGGCACGGCGATCTGGGGATGCTCCTTCCCCGTCCTGACCGTCATCGCCACCCAGCTCGCCGGCGCCGAAGGCGCGGGCATGTTCTCCATGGCCTTCGTGGTGGGCACCCTGCTCATGATCGCGGCGAACTTCGGCGTGCGCAACTACCAGGTATCCGACATCGACGAGGCGAACTCGTTCTCCTCCTATCAGGTACACCGCTGGATGACCGGCATCCTGGCGCTCATCGCGGGCGTGCTCTACTGCAGCCTTCGCGCCTACGATACCTCGATGACGACCATCTGCCTGGGTGTCTTCGTGTACAAGATCGTCGACGGCATCGCCGACGTGTACGAAGGCAGGCTCCAACAGGCCGACAAGCTCTATCTTGCCGGCATCAGCCAGGCGCTGCGTTCCGTCGCGGTCATCGTCGCCTTCGCCGTGCTGCTGTTCATCACGCGCAGCCTCGAGGTCGCCGCGATCGGCATGGGCGTCGTCGCCACGGCGTCGCTCGTTCTCGTGAGCGTCCCGCTCACGCTGTTCGAGACCGACAAGAGCCGTCGCATGGATACGCGCGAGGTGATGCGGCTGTTCCGGCAGGGCACGCCGCTGTTCGCCGCCCTGTTCGTGTTCAACCTCATCGAGAGCATGCCGAAGTTCGCCATGGAAGGCACCTTGCCCTACGAGAACCAGCTGTACTTCAATGCACTGTACTTCCCCGCCCAAGGCATCCTGCTGACCATCGGTTTCATCTACAAGCCCCAGCTCGTGCGTCTGGCGGGCATCTGGGCCAACCCCCGCAAGCGCGCGCGGTTCGACCTCGTGATCGCGGCGGTCATGGCGGTCATCGTCGTGCTATCGCTGGCGGTGGGCGTCCTTATGGGTACGGTCGGCATCCCGTTCATGAGCTTCGTGTACGGCCTCGATTTCGAGCAGTTCCGACCGCTGTCGTATCTGATGGTCGCCGCGGGCGGCGTCACGGCGGCGATCGACTTCCTCTACGCCATCGTCACCGTGTTGCGCCGGCAGGGTGACGTCATGCGCCTCTACCTCGTATCGTTCGCCGCGGCGATCGTGCTGCCGTGGGCGCTCGTCAACCTGTTCGGACTCACCGGCGCGGTGGTGAGCTATCTCATGGTCATGGCGCTGCTGCTCGGTTTGCTGATCTGGCAGTACGCCCTGATCCGCCGCCAGATCGCCCGCGACCGCGATCCCTTCGCCGAGATGTAAACCGCGAAACACCCCCGCCGGTTACTCGCCGTCTTCGATGGTGCCGTAGAACATCCGACGGTCGTCCAAGCGCATGACGCCCACACGCCCCACGGGCGCGCCCGCAGCAGCGGAGCAATCGATGTCCACGCGATCGGCAATGCCGCCGGTATCCCAGCACGCCCCGACCTCGACCGCGCAGGCGCGTTCGTCGACGTCGAGCACCGGCTGGCTCAGCAGGCTCGCATAGCGATAGAGCAGCACCGACGGCGTATGGCCCGCGATGACCACCGGACCGGTGCCGTCGCGCGAGACCAGTCCCGTGGGCTCACCCCAAAAGTCGCCGCGGGTCCACAGCAGGTCCTCGGCGGTCTGTTGCTCCATGGCATCACGGTACAGCTCGAGCGGAACGCGCGCGTAGCCCTCGTCCGGTCCGTATCCGGCACTCGCCAGATACCCGCGCAGGGCGAGCGCGTCGATGCCCGCATGGCACAGCAGGTACTGTCGCCCACCCACCTCGACGATATCGAACAGCGGCAGATGCTCGATCCATTCGACCAGCTCGACGTACTCCTCGCGCGGAAGCGCATCGAGTCCCGCGGCGGTCGACGACCCACCGTTCATCTCCCAGGTCAGCAGGTCCAGCTGTTCCCCGGTGGCAAGGGCGGTGAGCAGCATGTCCTCGTGGTTGCCCAGCAGGACGCGAGCGTTGGGAAGACCGTGCACCAGGCGAAGCACGCCGACGGGGTCCGGCCCGCGATCGACCATGTCGCCCAGCACGTAGACGGTATCGTCCGAACCGGGGGCGGCGAGTTCGAGCGCCCGGTCGAGCGCCCGCAGGTGCCCGTGCGCGTCCGAGGTCACGTATATCGCCATGCGTCGCCCCTTACCTTAACCTTCAACTTGAACGTTATTGTAGCGCGATGGGCCACCGCACGCGAATCTGCACGCCCCATCCACGTCCCCATCATGCGATGCATAGGATTGGGGTCGTTTCGTATACGTTAACGAACGCCGACGGCATACTCCACTATGATAGAGTAGTCCGAACCGATTCCCGTCTTTTGGAGGTTCATCCCGCATGGCGCGCGTGCACAATTTCTCCGCCGGACCCGCTGCGCTGCCCGCAGGCGTCCTGTCCGAGCTCGCCGCAGAGCTGCCCGACTACCGCCACTGCGGCATGTCGGTTCTGGAGATGAGTCACCGGTCCGCCACCTACCAGCAGATTTTCGACGAGACCGAAGCCTGCCTGCGTCGGGTGCTGAACATACCCGATACCTACGCGGTCCTGTTCCTGCAGGGCGGCGCCACACTCGAATTCGCCGCGATCCCGCTGAACCTCATGCACACGGGACGCGCCGGCTACGTCGTGTCCGGCCACTTCTCCAAGAAGGCCTGGCAGGAAGCGACCAAGTACGGCGATGCCGTCCTGCTGGCGAGCAGCGAGGACACCGGCTTCGACCGGATCCCCGACCCAGCTCCCGTCGGCGCACACTGCCGCGGGGAGCATCTCGATTACGTCCACATCTGCCAGAACAACACGATCTTCGGCACGATGTACCACGAGCTGCCCGACACCGGCGACAACCCGCTCGTGGCAGACGTCTCCAGCTGTTTTCTATCCTTCCCGCTCGATGTCGAACGCTACGGGATGATCTACGCCGGCGCGCAAAAGAACGCGGGCCCCGCGGGCGTGACCGTCGTGATCATCCGGCGCGACCTGTTGGAGGACCCGGCGCTCGACATCTGCCCCTCCTATCTCGACTACCGCACGCAGGACGCCAAGGGCTCCATGCTCAACACGCCCAACACGTTCGGCATCTACACCTGCGGCAAGGTGTTCGCCTGGATCGAGCAGACCGGCGGACTTGCCGCCATGGAGCAGCGCAACCGCGCCAAGGCCGAAGCGCTCTACCGTGTGCTCGACGAAAGCGAACTGTTCCGCGGCACCGCGCACCCCGATTCCCGCTCGATCGCCAACGTCACGTTCCGCACGCCGACGTCCGAGCTCGACGCCGCCTTCGTCGCCGGCGCCCGTGCCCGCGGCATCGAGGGCATCGGCGGCCATCGTCTGGTCGGCGGCATGCGCGCGAGCATCTACAACGCCGTCACCATGGAGTCCGTCGAGGCGCTCGTCGACTATATGCACGATTTCGAGGCGCAGCACGCCCCATCGACACGATCGCGCTAGCCCGCATCCGCGGGCCCCAAGCCGCACATGGCAAGGCGGTGCACCCCCGTCGCCATGTCGCGCCGGATCGTGCAAAGGGAACGCACCCCTTTGCCATACTCGTAACGCGATGAAGAACGAAGGAGCTTATCCCATGCGCTATATCAAGACCATCGACGACATCACCAAAGAGGGCGACGTCGAGTTCGGGGACGGCTACGAATTCGTGGAGGAGACCGCGGACGCCGACGCCATCCTCATGCGCTCCACCGACCTGCACGGCTACGAACTCCCCGACTCCATCCGCGCCATCGCGCGCTGCGGCGCCGGCGTGAACAACATCCCCGTCGAGGAGTACGCGAAACGCGGCGTCGTCGTGTTCAACTCCCCCGGCGCGAACGCCAACGCCGTGAAGGAGATCGTCCTCGCCATGATGATCATGTCCAGCCGCGGCATCGTGCAGTCCATGGAATGGGTGCGCGACCACGCCGACGATCCCGACATCCTCGTGAACGCCGAGAAGGCCAAGAAGGCCTTCGTCGGGCACGAGCTCAAGGGCAAGCGCGTCGGCGTGATCGGTCTCGGCAACGTAGGCTCCAAGGTCGCTAACGCCTGCGTCCACCTGGGCATGGACGTCTACGGCTACGACCCGTTCATCTCCGTCGAGCACGCGTGGGCCCTGTCCCAAGAGGTCCAGCGCGTGGGCACGCTCGAGGACCTCTGCCGCAACTGCGACTACCTCACGCTGCATGTTCCCTCCAAGGCCGACACCGTCGGCATGATCTCCACCGAGCAGCTCGAGCTGCTCGCACCCGGCGCCGTGCTCGTGAACTTCGCGCGCGAGACCATCGTGGACGAGGACGCGGTCGACACCGCCCTGCACAACGGACGCCTGTCCTGGTTCGCCACCGACTTCGCAACGCCCAAGACCGTGCTCATGCCCAACACGTTCATCACCACGCACTCCGGCGCGGGTACCGGCGAGGCGGAGGCCAACTGCGCCGACATGGCCATCTCCGAACTCAAGGACTACCTGGAAAACGGCAATATCGCGCACTCCGTGAACTATCCGGCGTGCTCCATGGGCAAGGCGCGCGCCGCATCCCGCATCGCCTGCCTGCACGCCAACGTGCCCAACATGATCGGCCAGATCACGCGCATCCTCGCCGATGACAACGCCAACGTCCAGCGCATGGTCAACGAGAGCGCCGGTGAGAACGCCTACACGATGTTCGACACCGACGAGCATCTCGACGACTCCACGATCGAGGCGCTCAAGCGCATCCCCGCCGTCTACCGCGTGCGCGTGATCAAGTAGCCGAAGCGTCGGCATCTATCGATACGACCGCGATCGGGCATTGTCCTACAATGTGGGACGGGGCCCGATCGCGTGACTCGGGCGCTTCTCAGGGCAAGGAGGTGCCCCATGGACGCATGGGAGCTGACCGGCGAGCTGGTGCGTATAGACAGCTCGGATCCGGGTGCATATGAGCAGGATATCGAGCACTTTGTGAAAACGCTCGTCGAGATGCGCGTGGCCCAGATGCCCGCCGCGCTCGGCAGCCGTATCGCCATCGAGGAACTCGAGGTGCTGCCCGACCGGCGCAATCTCATGGTCACGGTACCGGGCACAGGCGACGAGCCGCGCCTGGTCTTCATCTGCCACATGGACACCGTCACGCTCGGCGAGGGCTGGGCGGACGACACGCCACCGCTTGGCGCCGTCGTGCGCGCCGGCAAGCTTTACGGCCGCGGCGCCTGCGACATGAAAAGCGGGCTCGCCTGTGCGATATCCGCGCTGTTTAGCCTACTCGACGACGTGGAGGCGCAAGCTGCGCTCCCCCGCCGCGGCTTCTCGCTCATCTGCACCGTCGACGAGGAGGATCGGATGCGCGGCATCGAGGCCGCCATCGACGCCGGATGGGTCGGCTCGCGCGAATGGGCGCTCGACTGCGAACCGACCGACGGCCAGATCCAAGTCGCGCACAAGGGACGCACGTGGTTCGAGCTGACGATGACCGGGGTCACGGCGCACGCGAGCCAGCCGTGGCAGGGAGCCGACGCGATCGCCGCGCTGGCGGAGGCCATCTCGGAGATACGGCGCGCGTTCGCCGCGCTTCCCGTACACGATGAACTCGGTCCCGCCACCGTCACGTTCGGACAGATCACCGGTGGCTATCAGCCCTACGTGGTGCCCGACTCCTGCACGGCGTGGATCGACATGCGCCTCGTGCCGCCGACGGACACGCAGGCGGCGAAGCGCATCGTCGCGCGCGCGATCAAGGCTGCCGAGCGCGCGGTACCGGGCACACGCGGAACCTACCTGATCACCGGCGACCGACCCGCCATCGAGCGCGATCCGTCCTCCCCGCTGCTCGCCGCGCTGGAAGGCGTCGTCGCCACCGAAACCGGCACCCCGGCGCGCGTGGGGTTCTTCACCGGCTACACCGACACCGCCGTCATCGCCGGTACGTGCGCCAACCGGACCTGTCTGTCCTACGGCCCCGGATCGCTCGCGCTCGCCCACAAGCCCAACGAATACGTGGCATACGACGACGTGACGCGCGTCGAACGTGTGCTCCGTGGGCTCGTGCGCGCCACGTTGTGGTAGAAGGTCGGCACACGCCGAGGAATCGAAACCCGGGACGGCCACGACGAGAGCCGATCGGCTCTAGGCCACGAGCAACGCCATGAGCGGGATCGTGACGATCGAGGCGAACACCGACAGGAACATGCCCTGCATCACCGGCTTGGCGTCCATGCCGTACATGAGGCAGTACAGGATGCCGTTCGTGGCGACGGGCATGGCTTGGCCGAGCACGATGACCGCCAGCACGAGCGGCGTGGGCGCGATGCCGCGAAACGCGCAGAACAGCAAAAGCGGCACGCCGATCAAGCGCATGGCGCAGGCGAGATAGGCGCGCCAATTGGTCACCATCTCGCGCGCCGAGTAGTTCGCCAGCGACGAACCGCAGATGAGCAGAGCCGCCGGCGTGGTGAACGCGCCGCAGTTGGACAGGCCGTCGCCCAGCACGCCGAGGTCGTTGACGCCCGCGACCGCCATCGCGAGCACGACCACGCTGGCGGCGAGCATGGGAGACAGCAGCCGTTTGGCGCTCTCGCGCACCGCCTTGACCGCTCCGCCCTCGGGAATACCCGAGATCATGAGGACGCCGGCGCTGCTCGACAGGATATACCACGGGATATTGGCGATAGCGGCATAGAGCACCGCATCGGGACCCAACACGGCCCCGAGTACGGGAAATCCGATGAACCCGACGTTGCCGAACGCGATGACGAAACTGTATGCGCCGCTTTCAGGCGCCCGCATGAGACGCGGGACGACGAACGCCGCCACGAGCGCGATGACGTAGCCGACCGCGGACAGCCCCAGCAACTGGAGCAGCACCTCGGCGGGCGGCAGCTCGCGGTCGCACACGGACACCAGGATCATGCAGGGCAGCGTGATGTTGATGACCAGCTTGGACAGCACACTGTCGAACTCGCCGCCCATGAAGTCGAGCTTGTGGGCAACGTAGCCGATCAGGATGGGGATGGCAAGCGTCACCATCGTCAGCGCGGTATCGAGAAAGCCCATAGCAGCTCGCATTCGTCGAGGTTTCCAACGTGTAAGGACTTCAGGATACACCCACCCGCTGCGGTATCATGACGGAACACTCCGTTCCCCGTCCGGAAAGGCATCGATATGCGCGTCCTCCCCTTCCCCTGCATCCGGCCCGTCCCCGAGCACGCCGCCGAGGTCGCGGCGCTGCCCTACGACGTCTTTGACCGTGCGGAGGCAGCCGAATACGTGCGGACGCGTCCGCTGTCCTTTTTGAACATCGACCGCCCGGAAACCCAGTTCGCGCCCGATCAGGACATGTATGCGCCGGAGGTCTACACGCGCGGCGCCGAGCTGCTGCGCGAACGCATGGACGATGGGACCTACATCGCCGATTCGAACCGCGCCTACTACATCTACGAGCTGCGCATGGGCGCGCACGTGCAGACCGGTCTGGTCGGCGTCTGCGCGGTCGACGAGTACGAGGACGGCACGATCAAGCGACACGAGCTCACGCGTGAGGACAAGGAGCGCGATCGCATCGAGCACATGCGCGCGCTCGGCTGCCAGACCGGCCCGATCTTTCTCACCTATCGCGACCAGCCGGTGCTGGACATCATCATCAGCGCGGCGAAGGAGTCGTCGCCGATCTACCGCTTTACCGACGACGAAGGCGTGGAGCAGACCGTATGGGAGGTCGTGCGCGAGGATGCCGTCGAGGCGATCCACGCCATGTTCGACCATGTACCGTGCGCCTATATCGCCGACGGGCACCATCGGACCGCTTCTGCCGTGAAGGTCGCCCAGGCCATGCGCGGCGAGGCGCGCGAGGCGGGTACGCTCACCGGCAAAGAGCCGTTCAACTTCTTCCTGTCCGTGCTGTTCCCCGCAAGCCAGCTCACGATTCTGCCGTACAACCGCGTGGTCACCGACCGCGCGGGGCTTTCCGTCGATGAGCTGCTGGGACGCATACGCGAGGCGGGTTTCGATATCCTTGAGGCCGACGCCGCCGTGGAACCCGAGGCGGTCGGCGTGGTCGGCATGTTCACCGACGGCCGTTGGTGGCGCCTCGTCTTTAACGAGACGCTGGCCGCCGAGATCGCCTCAGCAGATCCCGTATCCGCCCTCGACGTGTCGGTGTTGCAGCATCGCGTGCTCACGCCGATCCTCGGCATCGGCGATGTGCGCACCGACCCGCGCATCTCGTTTGTGGGCGGCATTCGCGGGACCGACGAACTCGAGCGGCGCGCCGGCAGCGAAGGCGTGGCGTTCTCCCTGCACGCGACGGCTATCGACCAGCTGCTCGCCGTCGCGGACGCTGGCCTGCTCATGCCGCCGAAATCCACCTGGTTCGAGCCAAAACTGCGCAGCGGCCTGTTCATCCACCGCATCGCCAAGTAGCGATCAGAGATCGCTCCACGCTTGGCTCGAGGCCCGAAAAGCATGTATAGCTCTAGGGCGCGATTTTTCGGTGCCCGTCGCCGGTACGGGCCATACCCCTTGATAAAACCGCAGGAACGAACTGGGCTTTTAATGAGAGGTATCGCTCGTACCGGCGACGGGCACCGAAAAATCGCGCTCTAGAGCATCTAAGCAATTCAACGAACCTGATTCGGTTCTTTTTTATGCATGGGGATTTGTCCGAGCTGGCAGTATGGTGTCCATTCATACATCGCCGCCGCATCCCTCTCACGCAGTTCGGTCAGTAGCGCACGCAAGAAAAGCTCGGACGCCTCAACTGAGGAAAACTCACGGAAAAACGATTGAAAAACGCCCGCCCGGCCACCTCGTGACCGAGCGGGCGCTTAGATGCGCCGAATCGCAGTAGATCGCTACATGGCGCGGTTGCGCGCGGCGGCGGCACGTGCGGCGTCGATCACGGCAGCGCGCAGACCGCCGGCCTCGAGCGCGGCGACCGCCTCGATGGTCGTACCTGCCGGGGACGACACCATGTCCTTAAGCACGGCCGGATGTGTACCGGTCTCCAGCAGATACTTCGCCGTACCGAGCACCGCTTGCTCGGCGAAGGTATAGGCCTGAGCACGCGGCATGCCCTCGGCAACCGCCGCGTCGGCAAGCGCCTCGATGAACACGCACACGTACGCCGGAGAGCTGCCCGAGGCCGCGATCACGGCATCGATCAGATGCTCGGGTACGATCTCGGCACGACCGAAGCTCTCGAACAGCTCCTTGACGCGCGCGATCTCCTCGGTGGTCACGTACGTGTTGGGCGTGAGCGAGCTCATGCCGGCAAGCACCATCGCCGGCAGATTGGGCATCACGCGCACGATCTTGCGTGTCGCGCCGAGCAGCCTTTCCAAACGCTCGAGTGTCACGCCCGCGGCGATCGACACCACGAGGGCGTCCGGAGCGACGACGTCAGCAAAGCCGCGCACCACATCGTCCAGGTATTGCGGCTTGACCGCGATGAGCACGATGCGCGCGTCGCGCACCGCCTCGGCGTTGTCGCAGGTGCCCCCGCATTCAAGCTCGGTGGCGAGCCGTTGCTGCGAGGCCTCGCTCACGTCGGACACGACGATGTCGGCAGACGCGATAAGCCCCGCGGCGACGATGCCCTTGGCGATCGCGGTTCCCATGTTCCCACAACCGATCAGCGCGAATTCCTTAGCCATATAGATCTCCTCTCCGACAAGATGGTGCCAGGTCCGATCTTGTCGCTAAAACCCTTGCTCCGTACGGTTGATGATCTCGTCTTGCAGCTCACGACCCAAATTGCACCATTTCTCGGAAAAACCCGCAACGCGCACGATCAGGTCGCGATACGCCTCGGGATGCTGCTGCGCGTCGATCAGCGTCTCGCGATCAACGATGTTGAACTGGACATGATGACCGCCCATGTCGAAGTACGATCGCACAAGGTCGGCCAGGTTATCCAACCCGCGGTCGCCGGCGATGGACGACGGCGTGAACTTCTGATTCAGCAGCGTACCGCCCGTGGACGCATGATCCATCTTGGCGCACGACTTGATTACAGCCGTAGGGCCGTTCACATCGGCGTGGGCCTCGGGCGAGATGCCGTCACTCACCGGCTCGCCTGCCAGACGGCCCGAGGGAGAAGCGCCCGTGACCTCTCCGAAGTAAATATGGCACGTCGTGGGGAGCATGTCGATGCGCCACTCGCCGCGCCGCATGTTGGGCCGCCCGGTCACGCTGTCGCGGAAGCACGCGAACACCGCGCGCATGATGTCGTCGGCGTAGTCGTCGTCGTTGCCGTACTTGGGCGTGCGGCGGCTCGCGAGCACGCGGATGGGCGCGTCGTTCTCACCGGCGAAGTCGCGCGCGAGGGCACCGAGCAGCTCGTCCATCGTAAAGCGCGCATGGTCGTACACGTTGTACTTGATGGATGCCAGCGCATCGGCGATGGAACCGATGCCCACGCCCTGTAGGTACGTGGTGTTGTAGCGCGCGCCGCCAGCGTTGTAATCCTCGCCGCGGGCGATGCAATCCTCGGTCATGAGCGACATGAACGGCACCGGGTTCTCACGCGCGCAGATCTGCGTGTTGATGTTGGAGCCGCGCACCTTGATGTCGATGAAGTGCTTCATCTGGCGCACATATGCATCGAAGAGCTCATCGTAGGTGGCAAAATCCCGCGGATCGCCGGTGCGCAGGCCGATGAGCTTGCCCGTACGCGGGTCGATGCCGTCGTTCAGCATGATCTCGAGGATCTTTGGCAGGTTGAAGTAACCGGTGAGCGGATAGGCCTCGTAGCCCCAGCAGCCCGTCTCCACGCATCCCGACGACCCGCCGCGACGGGCGTCGGCAAGACTCTTACCTGCGGCGAGCAGCTCGTCGACGATCTCCTCGGTGTTGTAGAAGGCCGGCTGCCCCCATCCCGCACGGGCGACCTCGCAGGCGCGGCGCAAAAAGCGTCGCGGCGTCTTACGCGAGATCTGCACGTTGGAGTTGGGCTGGATGAACATCATCTCGTCCATGCAGTCCAAGATGAGGTAGGAGACCTCGTTCACGCCGTCCGCACCCTCGGACGTGATGCCGCCGGTGTTGATGTTGGCAAAATCGCTGTAGGTACCGGACTCCTTGAGCGTAACGCCCACCTTGGGCGGCGCCGGCTGGTTGTTGAACTTGACCCACAGGCACTCGAGCAGCTCGAGGGCGCGCTCGCGGGTGAGTTCCCCCGCCGCCACGTCGGCGCGGTAGTACCCGATGAGGTGCTGGTCCAGCCGTCCCGGCGTGTAGGCATCCCACGGGTTCGTCTCGCTCGTGATCGCCAGGTGGATGAACCAGTAGCGCTGGATCCACTGCCAGAAGGTCCGCGGGCGGTCGTGCGCCACCGTGCGGCAGTTCTCCGCGATCTGGTTGAACTCGGCGGCGCGCGCGGCATCGGGCTCCTCGGCCGCCATGCGCTCGGCGAGCTCGGCATAGCGCTCCGCCAGGATCGTCACCGCATCGAGGGCGATCAGCATGCCGTGGAGCTCGTCGCATTTGGCGACCGCATGCTCGTCGGCCATGTAGTCGAGCGCGTCGATCGCGGCCTGGATGTCCGCACGGATCTCATCGAAGCCGGCGCGCACGCCGCGCTCCGAACCCAAGCAGGTATGTCCACCGGCGCGCTGCTCGTAGAACTCGGTGAAGATGCCCGCCTCGAAGGCATCGTGCCAAGCGGGCGTCTGCGCACGCATGATCTTCTCGCGGCTCGCGCGGGCGCGCCAGTACGGAATGACGATGCTCACCTGCGCGGCGAGGTCGTCGTCGGTCACGCGGAAGTTCACCTGCTCACGGTCGTTCATGTTGCGCATGTCCGCCAACGTGTGGCAGCACAGCTCCGGGAAGGTAGGAGCCGCCTGGGGCCCGCGCCCCTTCTCGCCCACGATGAGCTCGCCTGGCTCGATCGAGATGGTCTTGTCGGCAAAGTAGTCGCGCAGCACCATGCCACGAAGTTCGGGCGTGGACACGCTGCCTTCGTGACGCAGGTACGTCGCGGTTTCGATAAGGGCGCGCTCCATATCGAGATAAGGCTGCGTGGTCTCGGACTGATGGCGCAAACGCTTGACGCGCTCGTTCATGCCGCGGTCGTCCGCCCACGTATCATGCGAGGTCACCCGCGTGGGCGCGTCGTGCGAGCGCACGGCGGCGAGCGCCGCGTCGATCGCCTCGAACTGCTGCGCCGCGATATCATCGAAACTTGCGATCGTCGAGGTCTCCATCGTCTAACCTCCCAGTTCCACATCAGCCAGGCCATGCCCCGCAAGCAGCCGGACCAACCGATCCATGTGCTCCGCGGACGGAGCGCGAAACTCCTCCTGTCCGGGGTCGACGCCGAGCCGCCGATACTTTCCCTCACCCGTTGTATGATACGGCAGCAGGCTCACACGCGGCGCCCCAACCTGTTCGGTAACGTAGGCGGCCAGCGCGCGTATGGCCTCCTCGCCGTCGTTGACGGGATGCACCACGGGCACGCGAATCTCGATGTTCGCGCCCGATCGGGCCAAAAACGCCAGGTTATCCAAAATGGGCTCGTTCGAGGCGCCGGTGGCGCAC
This sequence comes from uncultured Collinsella sp., assembly GCA_964602045.1. Classification (GTDB taxonomy): domain Bacteria; phylum Actinomycetota; class Coriobacteriia; order Coriobacteriales; family Coriobacteriaceae; genus Collinsella. The sequence goes on from CAZRPL010000003.1 coordinate 51,958, forward strand.
CGGTGAACCTCGTCGTCGAGCGCCTTGAGGTCGTAGAGCCACAGGTCCACATACGGAAGCAGGCGCTCGATATGCCCATGCGGTGCGAACCCGCAGGTGTCGATGGCGATGTGCACGCCCTCGTCATGAAGGATACGGCAGAGTTCCTCAAGGTAGTCGATATCCTGCGCCAGGCACTCCCCGCCCGACAGCGTGACCCCGCCGCCGGAGCGCTCGAAGAACATCCGATCGGCGAGCAGACGATCGGCGAGTTCCGCGGCCGGCGGCGCCGGCGCGCCGGCGAGCTCGCGGGCGTCCTCGAGACAGAAGTCGACGCACGCCCCGCAGGCGACGCAGCGTATGCGGTCCGTGCGCACGCGCCCGTCGGCATCGCGTGCGATGGCGCCCCGTGGGCAGGCGACAAGACACATACCGCAGGACAGGCAACGATCCTCATCGACCATGAGCTGCGGGGCAAACGACTGCGACTCGGGATTGTGGCACCATGCGCAACGCAGGGGGCAACCCTTGAAGAACACCGTCGTGCGTATACCCGGCCCATCGTGGGTCGAGAACCGCTGCATGTTGAAGATGAGGGGACGCGTTGCCATCACCGCCTCCTTCGCATGGATTCTGGACGGGCACCATTTTCGCAGAAGTTTTCAGGCCCGCGGTGTCCCGATTTTCTCCTGGCCCCTATTGGGACACTGGCCCCTATTGGGACAGCCCGTTCGCTGCGTCAGATTTACGAAGTGTGTGCTTTGTTTCCGAATCAGCGGGTGCAGAGCCTTGGCGTAACAGTAAAACCGCAGCTAGCTTAATTGCTACTACAGTTGTATACAAAAGGTTTCCAAAACGAAACACACACTTCGCGCCGTAAGAACCGAGCGCTACCGCCCGAAGCGCGATTAATCCCCATTCCCATGTGATGCCATGCGATAGTGGCCCGTGATCGCGCCATAGGACACCAGACGATCCTCCTCATAGGCAAGCTGGAAAGGACTCGCATGGTGGATGAGGTACGGGACGCCGCGCGCGTTGCGGCGATCCGACACGATACCCACGTGCCCGTCGTAGAGCACGATATCCCCACCCTGCCAGGCATCGATATCCGACGCGTCCGTGGTGAGTGCCTGAGCGTTGCATTCGAAGTATACGGCGAGGTTGCGCACACGGCGGAAATCGATCGCGGGATCGGGCACATCGATGTCGTACATCTCCGGATCCGCCGCGATGTCCTCATCCACGAGCCGCTGGAGATCATAGCCCGCCCCCAGCAGGGCATACGCCACGACGTCGGTGCATACGCCGCAACCGTCGTCGGGGTAGCCCTCGGCATAATAGACGCTCCGATAGCGCGGGCATGTCTCCACATAGGTAAGGGCACTCTGCAGGATATCGGTTTGGTCGTCGATGCCATCCCCATCGCGGTCAACGGCGCTTTCGCGCACGGAAGCCGAGCCATCGAAACGATTCTCGGGCCGTGCCGCCGAGGTGATGCAGATGCGTCCCGTACCGACAGCCACGGCGCCGATCGCCAAGACGGCGCATGCCGCGATAGCGACCAGCAACGTGCACACCCGTCGACGCCGTATACGCATCATCCACCTCCCGCGAAGGGCTTTGCCCCATAGTACGACGAATCGAGGAGGCGCATCGAAATGCCATCGGGCACATATCCCGACTTGCCCCGATGTCCCCATTTACTCCTGGCCCCTTTTGGGACACACCGGCCTTGTCTTCGAGAGGTCCAGCTGAAAATGCATCTGGTCTCTTCTCACATGTTCCGCTGCCAAAGACATTGGGCAGCCTTTGCTGCACGAAAGCAACGCCCTCGGGCATACTGCACGATAAGAAACGCGCTTGGCATCCGACCAAAGGAGGCAAACGATGAACATCGGCGAGCGGATCCGTACGTGCCGCGAGGCGTATGGAATGTCGCAGGCGGAACTCGCCCGAGCGCTCTGGGTGTCGCGCAACACGATCTCAAACTGGGAATGTGGCACCACGACCCCGGATATCGAAAGCTTCGTCCTCATGAGCGCGCTGTTCGGCATCTCGATCGACCGGATGGTCCGCGAAGATGCCGATGTCATGGCCCGCGTCCTGGCGCGCGACCGAAGCCACCTGCTGCTTGTGGGAGGCGCCACGGCGAAAGCCGAACAGGATGTCGACGATGATGCGCCGGCATGGCATATCGACATGCCGTCCCCTGCGAGCAACCCGATCTTGGACTCCTACCCCGTCATCGACGTCGCCGCACCGCACAACGCGACAGATTCGGTCCGCCTCGTTCGCCGTTGGGCTTGGTTCAACGTGGCGGGCTATCGCGTGGAGGAAGGTGGACGCCCGATCGGAACGATCCGGCGCGGACGGGCACTGTTCTACCCGTACTACGACGTGCGCATGGAGGGTTTCGGGCGCGTGCAGCTCAAGCGCGACCTCAAGGTTGCCGACGGCATCGCAACGGTCTATCGCCTTGAGGGCGAGGGCATCTCCTTCGAGGGCAACGTGCTAGGACCCGAATTCGGCTTAACGAGAAACGACGAGCCGCTCGTGCGCGTCTGCGCGGTGCCCGCAGGACCGCGCCTCGCCTTCTCGCTCGCGATCGTCGACGAGGGCGCTCGGCGTCTCGCGCTCGGAATCGCCCTCGCGATCCTGCTCATGCGCGACTACGACCGCAACCTCGTACGCGACGCATGACGCCGTACCGATGTCCCAATTTTCTCCTGGCCCCTTTTGGGACATGGCGGCCTTTACAATGGTTGGAATGACGAACGCGATAGAAAGACCTCGCTATGACCCGCACCCTGTACATCGATGCCGACGCGTGCCCTGTCACGCGCGAGGCGCTCGCCTGCGCGCGGCAGGCACGCATACCCGTCGTCATCGTCGGCAACACCACGCAGAACCCCGCGCGGCACATCCGCCGCAGCGATCCGCGCGACGCCGAACATGCCCGCGGGCGGGACGCCGCACATCTGGGGTTTTGGGTCGAGGTGCTCGACGTGTCCATCGGTGCCGACAGTGCCGATTTCGCCATCGTCGAACGTCTGCAACCCGATGACGTCGTAGTTACGCAGGACATCGGACTCGCCAGCATGGTGCTCGGGCGCGGAGCGGCAGCCATCGGGGTGCGCGGTCGCATCTATTCGCGCGCGACGATCGACATGGACCTGTTCATCCGCCATGAGGAGAAGAAAGTCCGGCGCGCCGGCGGGCGCACGAGCGGACCCTCGGTCTTCACCGACGAGGACCGCGAGCGCTTTTCCCGCAACCTCACCGATCTGCTCCAGCGCACCCAGCGGTAGCGAACGGCTCCCCACACGTCCCCGCCGTCAGCCGAGGATAAATCCCCAGACCACGGCGATCATGTAGAGCAACACGAGGATGATGGCGTTCTCGCGCGCGTTGCGGTTCGTGCGGAACAGCACGAGGAAGCCGACGCCCGCCGACACGAGCGTGCCTGCCATGAGTGGACCGAACCCGAGGACACCCTCCAGATAGAGCTGGGTGATGACCACGCTCGCCGCGCAGTTGGGCACCAGCCCCACAAGCGCGGAGGCGAACACCGCGAGCGCCTGGTTGCCGGCGACGAACGACGCCAGCGCGCCCTCCCCCACCGTCTCGAGCACGGCGATGAGCACCGCCGTGATCAGAAAGATGAACACCGTCACCTGCACGGTGTGCGAGACGGCGCTCCGCACGACCGAGGACAGCGCGCCACCATGGGCGTGATCGTGCCCATGGCCGTGATCATGATCGTGGACCGGCTCCGTCCCATGGTCATCATCGCAGCCGCAATGGTCCTGTTCGCACAGGCGATGGATACGCTCGGCACCTTCGCCGGCAGCGGCCATCTCCTCGATGAGGTCGCCATCCGCACCGCCACGGGCAACTCGCCGAAGCGCCTCGTGGGCACGCGCGTTCCGGCGCAGCGCGCGCAGCACGACGTCGATCACCAAGCCCGTCACCGCGGCGATCGCAGCCTTGGCGAGCAGCACGAACGCGAGCTGGTCGGTCGCCATGCGCTCGGCGACCAGCAGCGGCAGCATCTCGTCGGACGTGGACAAAAACACCGCGACGAGCGTACCGAGCGTGATGACGCGCCCGGCGTACAGCGTGGCACCCATCGCGGAGAACCCGCATTGCGGGACGATGCCGAGCGCGGCACCGATCACCGGCCCCGCCGCGCCGGCACGGCGCACGGCGGCGTTGACGCGCTCGCCCGCCGCGTGCTCGAGCGCCTCGAGCACCAGGTAGGTGACGAGCAGAAACGGCACGAGCGGCAGCGTATCCTCGACGGCGTGCTCGAGCACGTGAAGCAGAAGTTCCATGGAGCGGTGCTCCCTTTCGAATCGGACGGCGATACACCGAAGTCATGCATACCCAGTGCACGCCCGGGGCATGCACCGCAACGAAACGCCTATTGTAGCCCTAACAGTTTTCCTGAGCAAACAATTCTGCCGACAGGGGCACAGCCGGAAATCAACGACTCCCCCATCACGAACCGGCACGCGAAACGGGCGGACACGATGTGCCCGCCCGTCGTCGAGAAAATGCGTCGAATCCGTCGAAAGGAGCAAAGACGGGTCCGCACTAGATGATATGCGTCCTATCCTCATAGAACCAATCGGCGGCACAGTACATGATCTGGCCGTCCTTGATGGTCATCTGGGGCACGAGCAGGTGATCGGCGTCGAACGTCGCGCCCTTCTAGTCGCGATAGCGCTGCTTGAACATGACTTCTCCACACGCGCTGCCCTGCTCAGCAATTCGGCGACCATGCCGGACGATATCGATATCTTCCCGTTGCTGTACCACGGCGCACCTTTCAGGCACGACCTGTACGTCATCCACCGTTCCGATAAGTACATCTCGTCGTATCTCGCGCGGTTCATCGAGCTCATCGAGAACTACTTCCGTGTCGCCGAAGTCACTCCCGTCGGCCCGTGCGCCCGTCAGGAGTCGCTGACGACCTGCTGAGTCGAGAAGAGCCCATCGACGCCACCGGCCCCTCGAGAGAATCCACATCCCATCGAGAGCCGCATGAAGGTCTCGTACCGTTCCCGCATTCCCCACGGGGCACCTCGGTGCATCGAGTATCGTAGGTATGCCGATTCCGAGCGATGAATCGATCCCGACCGACGAAAGGGTTCCGATATGAACGTCAACCAGGCACTCGAATACTCGATGCAGCCCTTTATCCCCATGTTCATCTATGGCGACTACGACGCCATGGAGTCCGAGCGCCAGCGCGGCGAGGAAGCCATGAAGGCGCTCATCGACGAATGGCGCACAAACGATGAGCCCAGCTTCTCCTACGACGTGATCTTGGAGCTCGCTGACCGCAACCGCGAGCTGTGCGACCAGATCGGCGAGGCACGTCTGCGCAACCTGTCCTCTCCCCTGCTCGCGCGCTCGCTTTCCGACGCCGACACCTGCGCTGGCATCGGCAAGCTGCAGGGCCGCGGCGCCAACGTGATCGCGCGCGCCGTCCGCGGCGATCGCGACGCTTATGCCGTCGAATGGGTGCGCAAGCCCATCAAGGGCTGCGTGCTGGGTATCGACATCGAGACCACCGGCCGCGCGCCGGAACGCGGCTACATCATCAACGTGGGCTGGGAGATCATGGAGATGACGAGCGACGCCACGCCGCAGGACGGCGAGGCGCGCTACTGCGGCCTGCCCGAGATGTACCGCGAGGCGGGAATCCCGCTCGCCGACATCCACCATATCACCTGGTCCGACGTCGACGGCAAGACGCCGTTCCGCGAGGACAAGGCGCTCCACAAGACACTGCTCAAGCTTATGAAGAAGTATCCCTACATGGCGCACAACGCTGCGTTCGAGGACTCCTGGTTCATGATGCACCTGCCCGGCTATGCCGAGGCGCGCCGCACCGGCAAGATCATCCCCATCGACACGCGCCAGATCTGCCGCTCCATCGACGAGGAGGTCCGCACCCTGCCGCGCGAGAGCGCCCCGGCCTCGCTCGAGAACTGGGCGCGCCGCCGCGGCACGCTGGCAGCCGGTGACGCCGAGCAGCACTTGGGTCTGGATGACACCGACCTCATGCTGCGCACGGTGCAGGCTGAGTTCAACAGGAAGAGCATGTTCAAGGCTTAGGCATCAACTGACAAGAAGGAGCCGGGTCCAAACTTGCCGCAACAAGCTTGAATCCGGCTCCGTTCGCTACTCCCCTGCCATCCCCAGGTGCTCCGACAGCTCGTCGTCGGGGATGTACTCCAGCAGGTCACCAGGCTGACAGTCGAGTGCCTTGCAGATGGCCTCGAGCGTCGAGAAGCGCACGGCGTTGATCTTGCCGGTCTTTAAACGCGACAGGTTCACCTGCGAGATGCCGATGCGTTCCGATAGCTCCTTGCTGGTCACTTTTCTATCCGCGAGCACGCGGTCGAGTCTCGTCACGATCATGGGACCATCCTACAGCAGCCGATCGTCTTGGTCCTGCAGGACGCAGCCGTATTCGAAGATGCGGGCGATGGCCATAAGCACGACGCCGAGCATGATGCAGAAGACCGCGATAAGCCCGCCGCCGCTCAGGGGCGGCATGTCCCCCGCATAACCGACAAGCAGAAGCAATCCTCTCGTCAGGCCTTGACCAAGCAGGGGCACCACGAACGCTGTGAACATGAGAAGCTGGCCGATGCGCATGAGCTCGCGGGCGCGATCGAGGTCGAACGGCCGCCCGGTATCAGCCATATTGCGCAGCATTCTGCGGGCGCGCAAGGACGCTGCGATACCGCAGAGAGCGTACCCGATTCCCGTCACCAGCGACACCCCGTCATCAAACACCAAAATGAGATACGGGACCCGGTCCGGTCCGGCAAGCTCAATCCCGCTGAAACCTTCGTCGGGACGCGCAGACATGGGCTGGACCTGGCAGCCCTTGTCGATAAAGGCGGGAAGCATGAGGAACGCGATGATGAGAAATCCTATGACGAGAGCAGCAATGAGCCATCCGGCAAAGGCAGCAAAGAACCCTCCCGCTCGGCGAAGCTCCTTCGTCATGCGCTCAATCGTCTGCTCACGTCCCAGTTCGCGCAAGTCGATGCGCATCCAATTCGTTGGTCTGAACATGTCTGGCCTCTTTCCGAGCACTACAGCAGTCGGTCATCTTGATCCTGCAGTTCGCAGCCATAACGGAACACACGCGCCATCATGAGAACGAACGCCCCGAGGACGATAAGCCAGCCGTTAACGATGCCCGGCCCCCACATGCCCCACGTGAATTGTCCCTGCGTAAGGTAGACGTTGTACGCCCAGGTGGATATCGCCAAACCGATGATATTGGGCACAATGGCAGCCAGCACGACAAGCATCCCGATGACATTGAGTTCGCGGACACGAGGCGACTCAAACGGACGTCCACTCATCGAGATGCGGCGGAAGAAGCGCTCGCCCGCAGCCAGCACTCCCAGACCGAATGCCAGCGACGCACATGCTGCATATGTTTTTGCCAGTGGGACGCTGCCATCCGCCTCGAACATAAGATATGAACGAGCGGGCTCTCTCGACTCATCGGGCTCGTCCACCAAATAGCCCTGTATGTGCGACATGCCAAGCTCATCCGTATAGCCATAGCCAACCGATTCCCACGTGAACACCTCGCGCCAATCGGTCGGAAAGCTCGATGTTAGCGAGACGAGTTGAAATACCAGGGCGAACGCGCACAGCGCGCAACCCACGCGGCACAGCCACATGCCGCTATTCGCCGCATCTGCGAGGCGCTGGATGAGACCCTCTCGTTCGTTGAAGTCTTCGTGCGCCACCGCCGCGCCCTTCTCGATCAACATGGCACTCACCTCCGCCATCGTTGGCTCCACCTTCAGTATACCCAGATTTAACGACTATCGTTAAATCTTTTCAGTTGATTTCATCCTTCTAACAGACGTCAGAACCGTTTGGCGAAAGAAATCGGAAAAGCATTGACATATGAACAGACGCTCATATAATCAGAGTCGATAGAAATATGAACGAGTGTTCATATGAAGAAAGGGGGCACATATGAGTGCTTCTCAGGAACATATCGACGAGAGACAGGCTTTCACCATGGCCCATGAACCCGACGAGCTCGCAACCAGCTGTTCGCCCGAGGACCTCCCCGACGAGGAGCTCCTGTACGACCTGGCGGACCTGTTCAAGGTGTTCTCCGACACCACGCGCATCAAGATCCTCTACGCCCTCATGGGCCGCGAGCTGTGTGTGGCCGATATCGCCGAGGCCACCTCGGCCTCGCAATCCGCCGTCTCGCATCAGCTGCGTATCCTCAAGCAGTCGCACCTCGTCAAATTCCGTCGTGACGGCCGCAACATCAACTACTCGCTTGCCGATGACCACGTCTACACCATGCTCAACCAGGGCATGAGCCACATCTGCGAATAGCCGACCGGAAAGGAAGAACCATGCGTAAGTCCTTCAAACTCGACGAGATCGATTGCGCCAACTGCGCGCAGAAGCTCGAGGACGCCATCTGCAAGCTCGATGGCGTCGAGCGCGCCAGCGTCAACTTCATGACCCAGAAGCTCACGCTCACCGCCGCCGACGATGCCTTCGACGAAGTGCTCGACCGCGTGGTCAAGCTCACCGCCGACCTCGAGCCGGACTGCGAGATCCTGCGCTAGCCTGCGTCGCGCAGCAAAAAGCCGCCCGCGCGGGCAGGTGCGGGCGGCTTCAAATCAACCGGCACATCTCATACCGTCGACCCATCGAGTATAGAACATCCCAGGTGATCGAATCATGAACAAGAAGCAGAAGCGCTGGAGAAACCGCATCCTCGTCGCGCTCGCCATCTTCGCCGTCGTCTTCGCTCTCGAGGAGACCGACACCCTGACCGCGCTGTTCGGCACACCGGGCGGCGTATACGCGAGCTTCGCGCTCTTCCTTATCCCCTACCTCATCGCGGGCTACGACGTCCTGCACAAAGCATGGCGCAATATCCGCCGCGGCCAGGCCTTCGACGAAGCCTTCCTCATGACCGTGGCCACCATCGGCGCATTCGCCATGGTGCTGTTCCCCGAGACCGAGCCGCACATGGCCGAAGGCGCGGCCGTCATGCTCTTCTACCAGGTCGGCGAGCTCTTCCAAAGCTACGCCGTGGGCCAGAGCCGCAAGTCCATCAGCGCCATGATGGATATCGCACCCGACTACGCCAACATCGAGCAGGACGGCCATCTCGTCGAGGTCGATCCCGACGAGGTACAGGTCGGCGACACCATCGTCGTCAAACCCGGCGAGCGCGTGCCCATCGACGGCGTCGTGACCGAGGGCATCTCGCAGCTCGACACCGCGGCGCTCACCGGCGAGTCCGTCCCACGTCACGTGGAACCGGGCGCCGACATCATCTCCGGCTGCATCAACATGACGGGCATCCTGCATATCCGTACAACCAAGCCCTTCGGCGAGTCCACGGTCTCGCGCATCCTCGAGCTCGTGGAGAACGCGAGCGAGAAGAAGGCACGCACCGAGAACTTCATCACGCGCTTCGCCCGCGTCTACACCCCCATCGTGACCATCTCCGCGGTGGTGCTCGCCGTGGTGCCCCCCATCCTCGGCATGGGTGTCTGGTCCGACTGGATCTTGCGTGGTCTGACGTTTTTGGTCGTCTCGTGCCCCTGCGCGCTGGTAATCTCGGTTCCGCTGTCGTTTTTCGGCGGTATCGGCGGCGCATCCAAGCTGGGCGTCCTCGTGAAAGGCTCCAACTACCTCGAGCTGCTCTCGAAGGTCGACACCGTGGTGTTCGACAAGACGGGCACGCTCACCAATGGCACTTTCAACGTCGTCGCCATCCATCCCGAGTCCGGCGTGGACCCCGACTACGTGCTCTCGAACGCCGCCTACGCCGAGGCGTTCTCCGACCATCCCATCGCCGTCTCAATCCGCGAGGCCTATGCGGGCGAGATCGACCAAGCGCGCATCGCGGACGCGCACGAGGAGTCAGGTCACGGCGTCTCCGCGCAGGTGGATGAGCGCGTGGTCATGGTCGGCAACGACAAGCTCATGGCGGAACACGGCATCGATTGGCACGAGTGCAAGCTCACGGGAACCATCCTGCACGTGACGGTCGACGGCACCTACGTGGGCCATATCGTGATCGCCGACGTGGTGAAAGACGACGCCGAGCAGACGATCCGCGACCTGCACGCAGCAGGTGTGGCCAAGTGCGTCATGCTCACCGGCGACCGTCGCGATGTGGCCGAGGCCGTGGGTGAAAAGCTCGGCCTGGACGAAGTGCACGCGCAGCTGCTACCGGCCGACAAGGTGAGTGCGGTCGAGCGCCTGCTGAACCTCGAGCGCGGCGACGCCAAGCTCGCCTTCGTGGGCGACGGCATCAACGATGCGCCCGTGCTCATGCGCGCCGACGTGGGTATCGCGATGGGTGCCATGGGGTCCGACGCCGCCATCGAAGCCGCCGACGTCGTGCTGATGGACGACAAGCCGTCCAAGATCTCGCTCGCCATCCGCATCGCGCGCAAGACCATGCGCATCGTATGGCAGAACATCATATTCGCACTCGCGGTGAAAATCGGCATCCTCGTGCTCGCAGCGCTCGGCGTGGCCAACATGTGGCTCGCGATGTTTGGCGATGTGGGCGTGGCGATGATCGCGATCTTGAACGCGATGAGAGCCATGCGGGTAAAGGGGGTCTGATTCCCACCGGATGCCCCACTGCATCCCCCTACGCGCGCGTCCTCGGCTTTGCCTGCGGAATGCGCGCGAAGGGGGATGCAGTGGGGCATCCTGCGTTGACTTACACGCCGTCGGCCATCCACCGGACGAGCTGAACGGGCGGAATATGGTGAGGGCGAACCGAAAGGCTCGCCCTCTTTGTGTGTCTGGAAAGCTAGTCGAGAACTTCGACGAGTTCGATCTCGAAGTTGAGATCCTTGCCCGCCATCTCGTGGTTGGCGTCGATCACGACACCCTCGGGCAGCACCTCGAGCACGACCGCGGGAATCGGCTGACCCGCAGGGCCGGACAGGAACACGTGGTCACCGGCGTGAACCTGATCGATGTTGGGAACCTGCTCGGCGGGGATGCGGAACACCAGCTCGTCACGATGCTGGCCATAGGCCTGGTCCGCGGGAATATGGACGGTCTTCTTCTCGCCCACCTCCATCTCCATGACCGCCGCATCGAAACCGGCGATCATCTGATGCGCGCCGCAGGTGAACTCGATGGGCTCGCCGCGATCGTAGCTGGAATCGAACTGCGTGCCATCATCGAGCGTGCCACGGTAGTGGGCACGAACCTTCTTGCCGTCGTTGGACATGTAGATCCTCGTTTCTGTCATCGTCCGGACCCCGTCTGGGCCCGAACCTGTCGTGGTCACTATACCCCATGCCGTGGCACGAGGACGAAAAACCGAGCCGGTCCCTACTTCCCCATCTCGGTGTCGATGAGCTCGGCGAGCACCTCACCGAACTCATGGCCGGCGGCGCGCATCATCTGCGGGAAGCGCGAGTAGTAGGTCATACCCGGCGTGGAGTTGACCTCGTTGAACACGACCTCGCCCTCAGGCGTCACGAACAGGTCGACGCGCGCGAAACCCGAGCATCCGAGCGCCTCGTACACGGTGCGACCCGCCTCGCGCACGCGCGCCATGACGTCGGCGGGAAGCTCCGCCGGACAGCGCAGTTCTGTGTTGGCGCCGGGGTCCTTCTCGAGATGGATGCGGAAGAAGCCGTCGCCGGTGATGACGATCTCGTCGACCTCGCCCATCGTGATGCCGTGGATCGGATCCCCCATGATGGCGCACCCGACCTCCACACCCGTGATGGCCTCCTCCACGGCGACCTTCTCGTCCAGGGCGAACGCCGCCTCGAGTGCCTCGCGGTAAGCCGCCTCGTCGGAGGCCTTGGATACACCGATCGACGACCCGCCGCGCGCCGGCTTGACGAACACGGGGTAGCCGCCGCACTTCTCGACCACGGCAAGGCATGCCTCGTCGCTCGCACCGCGATAGAGCACCTCGCATTGGGGCGAGCGCACGCCGGCGGCCGCGGCAAGACGATGGGAGGCGTCCTTGTCCATGCACACGGCGGAGGCCAGCACGCCGCAACCCACGTACGGGATACCGCAGGCCTCGAGCGTGCCCTGGACGGTGCCGTCCTCGCCGCCCTGACCGTGCAGCACCGGCAGGGCGACATCCACGTCGAGCTCGGCAAACGAGTCTCCCACGAGTTCGAGCATGCCACCGCGCGCATCGCCCTCGCCGCGACCGGGGATGAGGACCACGGGGTTGATATCGTGTTCCTCCCAGGCACCGGTGACGACATCGGCGACATCGCCGGTGTAGTGGAACCACGCGCCTTCACGGTCGATGCCGATAAGCACCGGCTCAAAGCGGTCGCGCGGCAGCTGCGCGATCACGTTATCGGCGGATTTAAGCGAGATATCGTGCTCAGTGGAGATACCACCGAAGAGGATGGCGACCTTGATCATGGGATGGGGCTCCTTTCGGTCAGCCGGCGCGGGATCGCGCGGGCAGTGGCCCATCAGTATAGCGAGCCGAGCGTATATCCCGCAGGCACATACCGAGCCGACACGGACCTGACCTTTGCTATCGTCCGCGGCATCATCGAGAATTCACGCTAAGCGCACGAGCCGTCCATGCGGATACCCTACAATCGGGAACGTTCCGTCGATGCTCGCCTACGCCCGTCCAAAGGAGCCCCCTTGGCCAACGCAAACCAAACGCTGTTCGTCGATGCGGGCGACATGAGGATCCCCGTCGCCGTTACACGCAAGCGGGTGCGTAACCTCAACCTGCGTGTTCACGGGGACGGCAGCGTTGCGCTGAGCATCCCGGTGCGCACAAGCGTGGTGACCGTCCAGGGATTCTTGGACCGTAAGGCCGCTTGGATCGCCGAACGTGTGCGACGCAGGCAGATGGCAAACGAGACGCCTCACAGCGCACAGGACCTGCAGACCATTCCTTTGTGGGGCGAGCTCGTGCCCCTCGTAGACGCGCTGCGCCATGCGGGCATTCGCTTTGGCTCCGCTGCACGCCCGAGCACGTTCGGCGCCGCACCCCACGTGGAAGCCGAGGAGCTTGCGACGCTCCGCCCCGAGGAATACGACGACTTGGTCGCCAAGCTCTATCGAAGCGAGCTTGGCCGTGTGCTGCCCGAGGTCGTCGCGCACGCGGAAAACGCAACGGGTACGCATGCCGGCCGCTGGAGCCTGCGCCGCATGAAGAGCCGCTGGGGCTCATGCACGCCCAAGACCCGTGCCATCCGCATCAACACGAACCTTGCCGCCTACCCGCCCATCTGCTTGAACATGGTCGTGACCCACGAACTCGTGCACCTCATGGAACCGAGCCACAACGCGCGCTTCCACATGCTGCTCGACGTCCACTGCCCGGATAACCGCAAGGCATCGGCTCTGCTCAAGCGCAGCGCGCGCGAGGTCGCGGACGCCAAAGCGGCACCACGACAAGATTGAACCCGGCCCCATCTTGTCGCTTATCGCGTGCGCTCGATCTCGACGGCGACCGTCGCGAGCGGCAAGCCGATGGGCGCCCAGGGCTTCTCGATGCGCACGCGCACACCCATGAGCGCGTCGTAGCGCGCAAGAAGCTGTGCAGCCACGCCCTCAGCCGCCGCCTCGACAAGCTTGAACGTATGCTCGCGCAGGTACGCATCGACGTCGTGGCACACCTTGCCGTAGTCGATCGATGCCGCCAGGTCATCGCGACGACCGGCGGTGTGCAGGTCCGCGTAGAGCGTGAGCGACACGACGAACTTCTGGCCGAGTGCGTTCTCCTCGGCATACACGCCGTGATTCGCGAAGACCTCCAGCCGCTCGATCTGGATCTTGTCGGCACGCGACAGGTCCTCGTGCGTCACGCGTGCGAGCGCGGTGCGCGTGGACGGCAGGCCCGCCTCGCGACACGCGAGCTCGGCGCCCTCGACGGGCGTGGCGTTTTCCGGTAGATGCTTCTGATGCATTTTGCCCATGGCGAATCGTCTCCTTCGCGCCCGCCGTTGCGTATCGCATGCGGACGACGACCCGCATCCTATATGCGAACGGCGAGGTTCAGCTGTTCCTCAGGCCAGTTGCATTCGGAACGCATGGGGCAGGCGAAACACGGGCGCGACAGCTTGTCGGCTCGGTACAACAGACGTGCAAGCGGCGTCACCGCATCCGCGCCGTCGCGATGCGCGCCGATGGCGCCCATGATGAGCTCCTGTTCCACATCCGAAAATGCACAACCGTCATCTACCGTACCCATAATCTCGCGCGCGATGCGCACGCCGGCGATATCGTGCGGCTCCTCCATCTCGTACTGCGCCGCGCGGCCGATGTCGTGCAACAGGGCCGTGGCATAGACGACGTCGCGGGACAGCTCGGCGGTCAAGCCCTCCTCCCATGCGGCGATCCACATGATGCGCGCCACATCGAGCAGGTGCGTCAAGTCATGCCGGCAAAAGCACCGGTCGCACTCGAGCTTTTCGATCCGGACAAGCTGTTCCCGATATACGGGATGCCGCCAGATAGCGTCGACGCGTGGCATGTCGAGGGCGATCGATGCGCCGCACTCCACGTGCTTTTCCACTACGCACGCCCCAGCATGCGGAAGAAGCGCTCCTCGAGCGCAGGGTCGTCGGCAAAGGCACCGCGACGGGCGCACGTGGCGGTTATCGTCCCCGGCTTTTGCACGCCGCGCATCGTCATGCACATGTGCTCGGCTTCGATGAACACGATGGCACCCGAGCAGCCGAGGTCGGCCATCAGCGCATCGGCGATCTGGGCGGTCAGGCGCTCTTGCAACTGCAGCCGACGCGCGAACACCTCGACGGTGCGCGCCAGCTTGGACAGGCCCGCCACGCGGCCGTCGGGGATATAGCCGATCGCAACCTTGCCGTAAAACGGCAGAAGATGATGCTCGCAGAGGGAATAGAACGTGATATCGCGCTCGACAACCAGATCGTTCGCATCCACGGCGAACGTTTTGGACAGGTGCGTCGAGGCCTGTTGGTCCATGCCACCGGCGAGCTCGGTGTACATGCGCGCCACGCGGGCCGGGGTCTCGACGAGTCCCTCGCGGTCCGGGTCCTCGCCGATACCCTCGAGCAGCAGGCGAACCGCTCGCTCCACCTTTTCCTGATCGACCATGAACCCTCCCGAACAAACGCGTATCGTGCCCGCTATCGTACCATGTGATATTTCGTCAGACGTGATTTCACATGCTGTGGGTCGCGTAGACCTCCTCGTCGCGCCACAGGCGCACCGCCTCGTCGAGCGACACGCCCTGCTCGGCGGCCGCGGCACGCGTGGCGTCGAGGTCGATGATCCGCTGGTTGGACGACCCATGGAAGCGCAGCGTGATGTCATAGAGCTCCTGCACCCACGGCCCGTCGACCAAGATATCGATGCAATCGAGCAGCCGGTCGGTCACCTCGGTGTGGTGCCGCCCGCCGGGCATGAGCTCGTCGAGCGTGTCGCCGGTAAAGCACCAGATCGTCTTGCCGCACCCGCGCGGGAACCGCGCGCGCACGCGCTCGACGAAATCCACGAGCCCCGCCTGGTTGCGCGGCTCCATGGGCTCGCCGCCCAGCAGCGTGAGACCGTCCACATAGGCAGGCGACAGGCTTTCGATGATCTTGTCCTCGACCTCGCGCGTGAAGGGTTCGCCTGCCTCGAAGCTCCATGCTCCGGAGTTGAAGCACCCCGGGCATCCGCGCGTGCAGCCGGAAACGAACAACGTGGTGCGCACACCCTCGCCGTTGGCGATGTCGAAATACTTGATCTCAGCGTAATTCACGCGAACAACCCCTCGCGAGCGCAAGACGGGAAAATAGGGACAGTCCCCATTTTCCCGCCGTGATTATCGAAGTGGGAGAATAGGGACTGTCCCCATTTTCCCGTCCAGTTATCACTACAGGTGCAAGACGCGGTCGCGGATCTCCTCGGTACGGCCTTGGTTCCAGAACTGGGTGCCGATATAGCCGCAGGTGCGGCGCGCCACGTTGAGCTTCTCCTGGTCGCGGTTGCCGCAGTTGGGGCACTCCCACACGAGCTTGCCGTCGTCCTCCACGATCTTGATCTCGCCGTCGTAGCCGCACACCTGGCAGTAGTCGCTCTTGGTGTTGAGCTCGGCGTACATGATGTTGTCGTAGATGTACTGCATGACGCGGATGACGGCCTTGAGGTTGTCCTGCATGTTGGGCACCTCGACGTAGGAGATGGCGCCGCCGGGCGACAGCTGCTGGAACTCGCTTTCGAACTTGAGCTTGTCGAACGCGTCGATCTCCTCGGTCACGTGCACGTGGTAGCTGTTGGTGATGTAGCCCTTATCCGTCACGCCGGGGATGATGCCGAAGCGACGCTGCAGGCATTTGGCGAACTTATACGTGGTGGACTCGAGCGGCGTGCCGTACAGCGAGAAGTCGATGTCGCTTTCGGCCTTCCACTCGGCGCACTTGTCGTTCATATGCTGCATGACCGCGAGCGCGAAGCCCTTGCCGTGCTCGTCGGTGTGGCTCGCACCGGTCATGTACTTGACGCACTCGTAGAGGCCCGCGTATCCCAGGCTGATGGTGGAGTACCCGCCGTAGAGCAGCTTGTCGATGGTCTCGCCCTTGTCCAGGCGCGCCAGCGCGCCGTACTGCCACAGAATCGGCGCGGCGTCGGACAGTGTGCCCTTGAGACGGTCATGGCGGCACATGAGGGCCTTGTGGCACAGCTCCAGACGCTCGTCGAAGATCTCCCAGAAGCGCTGCTCGTCGCGGTGGGACGAGCAAGCCACGTCCACCAGGTTGATGGTCACCACGCCCTGGTTGAAGCGACCGTAGTACTTGGGCTTACCGGGCTCGTAGTTCTTGGCGCGCGCCACGTTGTCGAAGCCGTTGCCCGAGCGATCGGGCGTGAGGAAGCTGCGGCACCCCATGCAGGTGTAGCAATCGCCATTGCCCTCGATCTCGCCCTTGGACAGCTTGAACTTGCGCATCATCTTCTCGGAGATGTAGTCCGGCACCATGCGCTTGGCGGTGCACTTCGCGGCCAGCTGGGTGAGGTAGAAGTACGGCGTGCCCTCGCGGACGTTGTCCTCCTCGAGCACGTAGATGAGCTTGGGGAAGGCGGGGGTGATCCACACGCCGGCCTCGTTCTTCACGCCCTCGTAGCGCTGGCGCAGCGTCTCCTCGATGATCATGGCCAGATCGCGCTTCTCGGCCTCGGAGCGCGCCTCGTTGAGGTACATGAACACGGTCACGAACGGCGCCTGGCCGTTGGTGGTCATGAGGGTGACGACCTGGTACTGGATGGTCTGGACACCGCGACGGATCTCGTCGCGCAGACGATCTTCGACCACGCCGGCGATCTTCTCGTCGGAGGCGTCGACGCCGAGCTCTTCGAGCTCGCGCTCCACTTGGCCGCGAATTTTCTGACGCGAGACCTCGACGAAGGGCGCGAGGTGCGTGAGGGAGATGGACTGACCGCCGTACTGGCAGGAGGCCACCTGGGCGATGATCTGCGTGGCGATGTTGCAGGCGGTCGAGAAGCTATGCGGGCGCTCGATGAGCGTGCCCGAGATCACGGTGCCGTTCTGCAGCATGTCCTCGAGGTTCACGAGGTCGCAGTTGTGCATGTGCTGCGCGAAGTAATCGGAGTCGTGGAAGTGAATGAGGCCCTCGTTGTGCGCCTCGACCACGGCGTGCGGCAGCAGCACGCGCTGCGTGAGGTCCTTGGAGACCTCGCCGGCCATGTAGTCGCGCTGCACGGAGTTGACGGTCGGGTTCTTGTTGGAGTTCTCCTGTTTGACCTCTTCGTTGTTGCACTCGATGAGCGACAGGATCTTATCGTCGGTGGTGTTCTTGGTGCGCTTCAGGCTCTGGACGTAGCGGTAGATGATGTAGTGGCGGGCAACCTCGAAGTGGTCGAGCGCCATGATCTCGTCCTCGACGAGATCCTGGATCTCCTCGACCGATACGGTGTGGCCGGCGTTCTCGCATGCCTCAGCGACGTTTTGGGACGCGAAGACGATCTCGCGCTCCGTCATGCGGTCATGCTCGTCCACCTCGCGGTTGGCGCCGCGGATGGCATTCGAGATCTTCTCGATGTCGAATGCGACCTCGGTGCCGTTGCGCTTGATGATCTTCATGCGAAAGTCCTCTCGACCCAGTTGCGTTAATGTGGCGTCGCCGCTCGCCGCAAAGGAGCCGAACTCGGTTCGGATCCGCTGCGGCGAGCGGCCGCTGATACCAACTATACGTCAGACGGCTCACAATATGCTGTTTGCTTTTCGAACGGCACCTACTATATCTTGTGTTTGCGCAGGTCACGACTCATGTGTTTTTTTCCGAAGACAAAGCATTCGTTGAGCCGGCGCGAACCCCGTCGAGACCGCACGCCCCTGACCAGCAGCTCGGTCATCGGGGGCCTTCGGCGGCCCGTGCAGAAAATCCATAAGCCCGCGAAACGCACATTCGGTAAACGGGTCTTGACCAAGATGTTGTGGATGGACGTCTCGAGCATGAAACGCACCCGCACTCCGCCCTGCGCGCCCATCGGCACGCACCGCGGTACAATACTGGCTTCATGAGAAGGAGATCGATATGACCGAATGGCTTGTGAGGCGCTTCGTGCGCGACTGGACCGACACGGCGAACCCAGCCGTCCGCACCCGCTACGGACAGTTCGCCGGTGTCGTCGGCATCGTATGCAACGTGCTGCTCTGCGTGGCGAAGGGCGCTATCGGCGCGCTCGCCGGCTCCGTCTCCATCGTCGCCGACGCCGTCAACAACCTCTCGGATGCGGCAAGCAACATCGTGAGCCTGCTGGGATTCAAGCTCGCCAGCCGTCCCGCCGACCCCGAGCATCCCTACGGCCACGGCCGCTACGAGTACCTCGCCGGCCTCGTCGTGGCGGCGCTCGTGCTGGCGATCGGCATCAATCTCGTCGCCTCGTCGATCGAGAAGATCATCCATCCCACGCCAGTCGATTTCAACGGCACCCTCGTGCTCATCCTCGTGCTCTCCATCGCCGTCAAGCTGTGGATGGCAGCCTTCAACCGCACGATCGGCAGACGCATCGACTCCGAGACGCTCCAAGCGACCGCCGTCGACTCGCGCAACGACGTTATCTCCACCGCGGCAGTGCTCGCCTCCGCCGCCATCTCGCACGCATTCGGCATCCAGCTCGACGGCATCGCAGGTGCGGCGGTCGGCCTCTTCATCGTCTGGAGTGGCATCGGCCTTGTCCGCGATACCGTCAACCCTCTGCTCGGTCAGGCACCCTCGCCCGAGTTCGTCGAGCACATCCGCGCCAAGATCATGTCCTATCCCGACGTGCTGGGCACGCACGACCTCATGGTCCACGACTACGGTCCGGGACGTCAGTTCGCGAGCGCCCACGTGGAGATGGCGGCGGAAGCCGATCCCATGGAGAGCCATGATCTGATCGACAACATCGAGCAGGACTTCAAAAACGAGGATGGCCTGATCGTCACGCTGCACTACGACCCCATCGTGACCGACGACCCCACCGTCGCCGACATGCGCAACTGGATCGACCAGGCGGTCAAGATCATCGATCCGCGCATCACGATCCACGACCTGCGCTGCGTCCCCGGGCCCACGCACACGAACGTGATCTTCGACTGCGTGCGCCCGACCGACCTGCCACTTTCCGAGGACGCGCTCCGCCGCCGCGTGTCGACGATCGTGCGCGACCACTATCCGCGCACGATCCCCAAGATCACCATCGACGAGAGCTACGTGAGCTCCGAACAGTAACTGCGTGAAAACCCCCGACACCGTTTCACATCCCACGCTCGCACGCGGGCATGTGAAACGGTGCCGGGTGTAATCTCACATCAGGGCGTAGGTCGCCTCGATTTCGTGGACGCGCCGGTACAGCCAACGGTTCTGCGGCACCAGGATGCCGTGGCGCTCGGCCAGACGGATGACCGTGCCCGCGAACTCCTCCACCTCGCTCGGTTTCCCGTTGATGCGATCCTGCGCCATCGAGGGCAGGCCCTCGGGCGTGAGCGATTCGAACATCGCGTACATCTGCCCCAGATCGTCTTCCGTCACGCCCACACCTTCCGCACGCGCCACCGCGAGGGCCTCGCGCATGGCGGCGATCAGGCATCGATGCTCCTCGCTCTCCGGCTTGCAGACCGCACCGTAGTCGCACCCGTAGACCATGCACGTCTGGTTGACGCCGACGTTGGACATGAGCTTCGTCCACATGCGATGGCGGATATCCTCCTCGACCACATGTACGATCCCCGCGCGATTGAGAAACCCGTCGATCGCCTCGACGACACCCGGGACCGTCTTGGGCGCGGCGCCGAAGCGGATCTCGCCCGGATGCGCGTAGGTGAGCTCGCCGCCGATGAACACCGCGTCCATACCCTGGGTGACGCTCAACACCAGATGCTCCCAGCCATAGCGCTCGGCGATACGCTCCTCGCTGGTCACGCCGTTCAACAGCGACATGATCGCCGTGTCGGGGCCGACCAGGGGCGCCATGGTCTCGATCGCGGCGGCAAGGCCGGTGGCCTTCACGGCCAAGATCACCAGATCGACCGCGGACGCCCCGCTCGCCGGTATCGTCGCGATCTCGCAGGGTTCGCCGTTGATCGTCACCGCGTCGCCCGCATGCCGCGCGAACCGCGCATCGTCCATGACGAATTCCACGGCGTCGAGACCGATGCTGCACGCGATCTTGCTGCCGTGCAGCAGCCCGACCGCGCCTTTGCCGATAATGGCGACTTTCTCGATAGTCATAGCCCCTCCTCGATTCAAGATGACGGCAGCGGCTTGTCGCGACGCCACCTCCCGCGTGATATACGTTCGCAGCGGAAGTGTACGACAGCTCGACCGACGCGTCTCGTCACGTCCCCGCACGACACGACCTTGCAAAGTGACGCGCGCGGCGACGTCGCAGCACCCGTGCACCATGGGCCGCACGGCGACGCACGGTGTACACATTTCCCCACACGACCTGCACCTCATGCGCGCTCGAACACCGCTCCGATATGCATCCATGCCACGAGTCGGAACCGTTGCGTCCCTGAGGGGTGTGAACGTTCCCAGTCGGTCATAGAATGAACCCGTCGAACCCATATGCAGGCACTAGGAAAGGGGCACCCCATGGCGGACACGACGAGGACCACGGCGAGCGCAACCCCCACCACCCCCACGCAGGCATCGGACGCAACGGCGATCGCCCCCGCAAGTAAACCCGCCATGCGCATGACGCGCGCCCGCGCCGATGCGATCTTCGCCGAGCGCCTGGCGCGCCATCATGACGAGCTGCGCTGGCTCTACATGGAGCTCTACGACAACGGCGACATGTTCGCCGAGCTCTGCGACGAGATGAAGCGATTCTTCGATGCGCGTGACAACAAGCTCAAGAAGCTCGATCTTGCGCGCGAGGAGGCCGGTGCGTGGCACCGCGCGACCGACATGGTCGGCATGCAGATGTACATCGACAACTTCGCCGGCACCATCAAAGGCGTGGAGAAGAAGCTCGACTATCTCGAGCGCTGCCACGTCAACTACATCCACCTCATGCCGTTCCTCGACACGCCCGCCGACAAGAGCCGCTCGGACGGTGGCTATGCGGTCTCCGACTTCCGCCGCGTCAAACCCGAACTCGGCACCATGGGCGACCTCGCGCACCTCGCAGCCACGTGCCACGCGAAGGGCATCAGCCTGTGCATGGACTTCGTCATGAACCACACCTCCGACGAGCACGAATGGGCCCGGCGTGCCCGCGCCGGCGAAGGCGAGTACATGAGCCGCTATTTCTTCGTGCGCGACCAGGGCATCATCGACCGTTACACGCGCGACGTGCCGCAGGTCTTCCCCACCACCGCGCCCGGGCACTTCACCTACCTGCCCGAGCTCGACCAGTGCGTGATGACGCAGTTCTACCCGTACCAGTGGGATCTCAACTATCGCAACCCGCGCGTCTTCAACGAGATGATGTACAACTTCCTGTTCCTGGCCAATCAGGGCATCGACATCATCCGCATCGACGCGGTCCCCTACATCTGGAAACAGCTCGGCACCACCTGCCGCAACCTCAAGCAGGTCCACACCATCGTGCGCATGATGCGCATGATCGGCGAGATCGTCTGCCCGGGCATCGTGCTGTTGGGCGAGGTCGTCATGGCACCGGTCGAGGTCGCGCCGTACTTCGGCACCGTCGAGAAGCCCGAGTGCCATATGTTGTACAACGTGACCACCATGGCGACCACTTGGAACACCGTCGCGACGCATGACGCGCGCCTCCTGCGCCAACAGACCGACATCGTGTGCTCGCTGCCCCGCAGCTACACCTTCCTCAACTACCTGCGCTGCCACGATGACATCGGCTGGGGCCTGGACTACGGGACCCTCTCGACATGGGGCATGGCCGAGGTGCCGCACAAGCAGTACCTGAACGATTACTTCCAGGGCCATACGCCCGACAGCGTCTCGCGCGGCGAGCTCTACAACGCCGACCCCGTCACGGGCGATGCGCGCTTCTGCGCCACCACCGCGTCCATGTGCGGCATCGAGGCTGCCGGTTTCGAGGGCGACGACGAGGCGATGGACGTCGCCATCCGCAAGGACATCATGCTGCACGCCTACATGTTCACGCAGTCGGGACTGCCCATCATCTACAGCGGCGACGAAGTCGGCCAGGTCAACGACTACACCTACAAGGACGATCCCGAGAAGGCCGAGGACTCCCGCTATATCCACCGCGGTGCGTTCGACTGGGCCCTCGCGGAGAAGATCGACGAGCCGGGTACCGTCCAGCAGCGGATCTTCGACACCCTGAGCAAGCTTGAAGATATCCGTTGCAGCGAGCCGGTGTTCTCGGCCGACGCCGACGTGTGGACCAAGGACTACGACGACACCTCGATTCTGTGGATCGTGCGCAGCTTTGGCGACAAGATGCTGCATGCGGTGTTCAACTTCAGCGACGACGCCAAGACGATCTGGATGCCCGAGACGGCCGTGTACACCGACCTCGTGAACGGCACGACCGCCGTGGTCGAGACCGTCGCCATGCCGAGCTGGGGTTTTGCTTGGATGCTGCGCTAAGGGCGCGAGACGAGCCTCCCGTCTCGAACGCGAATCGGATTATGGGACGGTTTATTATGGAGCGACCAGATATCGCAGCCGATGCATAGAGGTAAACGCACCGGTAGCATGCTTGCAGAATCAGGAATCTGCCCGCAAATTCGGCAATTACCCGACCGTACCGCAATAAACCGTCCCATAAACACACATCTGCTCCTCGGAGCGCAGGCAGCGCCCCGAACGCGCTACCCCCGCGCGAAAAACGAGGCGTCGGCTTCGCGCCAAGGGCGCAGGCGCGCGGGATCGACCGTCACATGCGCCCGCTCGGCGACCTCGCGCCATTTGACGGTATAGCCCGCCCCGTGCGCGCAGAAGACCGAGTCGGGCGTGTTGGACAGATCGGCCTCCGGGTCGTATGCGACCTCGGCTATCACACGCTCCGCGTCATGGCACTCCCGATACCCCGCGTACTCGAGCGCCAGCCGACCGAGCCCCGCGGTGTAGCCCGTCACGTCGAGTGCATACTCGCGCATCTCGGATGCCGGCGCGATCCCGACGAGCGTGGCGACCTCCCCCGTCGTCGCCGGCGGATCGAACGACGCTCCCATGCGCTGCAGATCGGCGAGCGCCCGCCCGACCTTATCCGCAGGCACGACCAACCGGAATCGGTACCAGGGCTCCAGCAGCTCGCAGTCCCCCTGCTCGCGAGCCCGCATACACGCTTGCCGGATGGCGCGGTAGGTCGCCTGACGAAAGTCGCCGCCCTCGGTATGCTTGGCATGCGCGCGACCGGCAAGCAGCGTGACGCGCACGTCGGTGATCGGCGAGCCGGTCAACACACCGAGATGCTCGCGCTCGAGCACATGGGTGAGAATCAAGCGCTGCCAATTGCGGTCGAGGTCGTCTTCCGAGCAGCGCGTACCGACCTCGATTCCCGCTCCGCGCGACACAGGCTCGATGAGCAGATGGGCCTCGGCGTAATGCCGGAGCGGCTCGAAGTGGCCGACACCCTCCGCGGGCGCACGCAGCGTCTCCTTGTACAGGATGCCGCCTGGACCGAAGTCGACGGAAAGACCGAAGCGCTCCGCAAGCACCTGCTGCACGACCTCGCGTTGCACGGCGCCCATGAGCTGCACGCGCACCTCCTGCAGATGCTCCTGCCAGCTCACACCGAGCAACGGGTCCTCATCGGCGAGCTCGCGCAGGGCGCGCACCACCGTGTGCACGTCGTTGTCGCCGGGAAGCACCTGATAGGACAGGACGGGAGCGAGCAACGGCGCCGGGCCCTGCGACTCGGCGCCGAGTGCGCTGCCGGGCATCACGTGCGACAGCCCCGTCACCGCGCAGATGCGGCCCGCGGGAACCTCCGTCACCGTCTGGAACGAATCCGCTTGGTAGATGCGGACCTGATCGACTTTCTCCTCCCACGCCTCGCCGCGGTCGGTGCCCGAGACGAACATCTTGGCGCGCAGCGTACCGCCGGTGACCTTGAGCCAGGCCAGCCGCTCACCGCGTGTCGAGCGGCTCACCTTGTACACGCGAGCGGCGAATTCGTCGGGCAAGGTGCGTTCGGGCATGAACGATGCGATGCCGCGCAGCAGGTCCTCGACGCCGTCGCCGCGCAGTGCCGATCCGGCGAACACGGGGAAGATGCGGCGCTCGGCGACCAGGCGGCACAGCGTCGCAGGGGCAAGCACCCCGGCTTCGAGATACTCGTCGAGCGCTTCCTCGTCGGTCGCCGCGGCATCCTCGGTCGCGGCCTCGTCGGTGGCGAGTAGGGCCGCACCGTCCAAGCACATCGGATCGAGTCGCTCACGGACCTGCTCCGTCAGCACCTCCGGATCGGCGGTGGCGAGGTCCATCTTGTTGACGAACAGGAACGTCGGCACCCGATATCGCGCAAGCAGGTCCCACATGGTCTCGGTATGCCCCTGCACGCCGTCGTTCGCCCCGACCACGAGCACCGCGCAGTCGAGCGCGCGCAAGGTGCGCTCGGCCTCGGCGGAAAAATCGACGTGCCCGGGAGCGTCGAGCAGCATGTAATGGAAATCCTCGAAGTCGAACGACGCCTGCGAGGAGAAGATCGTGATCCCGCGCTCGCGCTCCATGGCGTCGCTATCCAAGTGCGCATCTCCGTGGTCCACGCGTCCACGCGTACGGATGGAGCCCGCCGCGAAGAGCATGGCCTCGGCAAGCGTCGTCTTGCCCGCATCCACGTGGGCGACAAGCCCCACGACCGCCTGCTTCATGTGCGCCTCCCCGCCGTCGAATCGCGCGTTTCGCGCTCACGATGGTAGCACGCTCGCGACGGTGGGCAAACCGACCTCGCGAGCACCGCTACACGCCGGAAACGCGCTCGATCGCCATCGCGCAGCGGGAATCGCCCGCGATGATCGAGCCCTTGAGCTCGACTGTGAAACGCTCGGCAGCCCATAGCTCGTGCAAAGCGAACGACACCCCCTGACGCGAGCAGGCGCACAGTGCCGGTGTGTTCACATGCCCCTGCGTATGGAGCGGACAGGTGCATGACAAAAACGACAGGGTCCAGGCGCGACCGGGCTGGTCGACCGTGGCAGCGAGGCCGGAAACCTCGTCGAGCGCACGGAAGAACGCGTCGAGGTCGCCGTCCACCCGTTCGAACAGCTCGCCGTAGAATCCCAAGGTGCCACGGGCAAGGCAGCTGCGCGCACACGCTTGGAGCATCCGATCGCGCTGCGCCGCCGCCAACCCGTTGACGCCCTGGAAGAACCCCGTGAACCAAAATCCCAAGTCCGTGCGCTCGTTGTCGCTCGCCATGGATCCACCCCCTCGGTCGCGCTCGATGTCCTGCTTGTACCCGCCGACGGCACCCCGCCGACACCCCTTCCCTCGACCATTCGGCGGATGAGGCGAAGACGGACTGCGCGCTGTCCCCACGATCGCCCCGCATGGGAAGTGAAACGTCCCGAGACATCGGCCGAACACATGCAAGTTTTCGCCGCGTCGGGGAATGATGTGGTCACGATGGCGCCGACGCGAGACGTAAAGGAGGGCGCGCCGACGATGAAACCGATGACGCATATGATCGACATCGCGAGTGCGCGACTGCCCGCCGCCTTCGACGGCTTTCGCATCGCGCATATCTCCGACCTGCATAACACGTCGTTCGGAGCGCGCAACGAAAACCTGCTGCACGCCATCCGTTCCGCCCGACCGGATATCGTCGCCGTCATGGGCGACCTCGTCGATTCCCGGCACACCGACTACGACATCGCCCTCGCGTTCGCGACGGAGGCGGCACGCATAGCGCCCGTCTGCTACGTGATGGGCAATCATGAGACGCGTTTGGCACGTCGCGCCCGCGAAGCACGTGCCGTGGCGGCATACGCGCGGGAGCGCGGTCTGGCGGCACCGAAACCGGATTTCGATTTCTGGAACTTCGAGCGAGCATTGGACGCCATCGGCATCCACGTGCTTCACGACCGGGCTATCCGGCTTCGTCGCGATGACGCGCATCTCCGCGTCATCGGGCTCGACGACCCGCGACATCCCGGTCCGAGCGGTGCCCTCCCCCACCATCCCGCTCCCTCTCATCTGGTCGCGCAGGATCCGGAAACCTATACCATCATCCTCGCGCATCGGCCGGAGCTGTTCTCCAGCTACGTCCAAGCGGGAGCGGATCTCGCACTGAGCGGTCACGCGCATGGCGGGCAGATCCGCCTCCCCTTCATCGGCGGGCTCTACGCACCGGGACAGGGCATCCTCCCCCGCTACGACGCCGGCCCGTATCGGTCCGGACGCACCGTCATGGTCGTGAGCCGCGGCATGGGCAACATGGCGCCGATTCCCCGCGTCAAAAACGATCCCGAGCTCGTGGTCGTCAGGCTCCATCGCGCATAGGACGCATCGGCGTCATGCGCTTCGAACGCCTCGCCACTCGCCGAAGGCATCGGCGCCCGCCCATGGACACGATGGGAAAATGGGGCCACCAGCCACCATCGCTGGCAATAAGGGGATGAAACGAACACGTCCCCATCTGCACCATCTGCGAAAGGAACATCATACTCGACCACCTCATCATCCACGCGTCCGATCCCGCCGCCATGGCCGCCTATTACGAGCTTGTACTCGCGACCGTCGGCTACCATAAGGGTGTGGAGTACCCGGGTGGCACGCAATTCGTCGACGACGAGACGGGTGATGCCGTCTGGATCTCCGCCGCCAAGGAGGATATCGCTCCAGCACCGAGCCATTACGCATGGCGTGCCAAGACCACCGATGATGTCCGGGCGTTCTACGAGGCCGCGCTCGACGGCGGCACCGACAACGGCGCCCCGGGTCCGCGCGACTACCACCCCGGCTACTACGCTTGCTTCGTGCTCGACCCCGAGGGCAACAACATCGAGGCCGTGCTCCACGATTACACGGCGGACTGATACGCCGGAACGCCCCTCATCCTAGGAGGCACCCGTGAACGACGATATCGCGCATATCGACGCCGAGTTCCGTCGCCGCTTCACCGACGCGACGGGCAGAGTTGCGACCATACCGCGCAAGGACATCTATCGACGGGCGCTACTGCGCTACGCGGCGCAACGCTTCGAGGTGAGCCGCACCTACACCGAGCAGGAGGTCACCTTCATCCTGCTGGACATCGTCGACGACCACGCCTGGTTGCGGCGCATGCTCGTCGATCTCGGATACCTCGAGCGCAGCGACGACGGACGCGTATACCGTCGTTTTTCGGCATGACATGAGGCGTTTCGCGGGCAAAGGTACCGCCGAGCCGTCAGCCCATCGATCGGTGCTGCCCGTCTTTTACACGAAGCTTTACATGAGCATTACAGAGACGTTGAACCGCGCGGGTACGATCGCGATAAGCCTCGGGGCAACCGCGAGGATCGAATCGACGAAAGGAATACCATGGTCGCCTTCGTTCGCCCGCCGACCAGCGACGAAATGCAATATGCCGGGGATATCATCCGCGGAAAACGCTCCCGTGACGTGCTCATCATCGTCGCATCCACGATCCTCGGTGCGATATTCGGCGTCATCATCGGGTTTTCCGGAGCGGCTGCCGACGATGAGCCCATCAATCCGACGTTCGTCCTCACCTGCCTCGGCATCGTCGCCGTCACGTTCGCCATCGTCGCCGCAATGGTTCTCTTTTCCTATCGCTCCCTCAAAGCGACGTGCGAGGCCTGGACGCCGGCGCGCGCCATCGTCGCCATCGTGGGCGTCATCATCGCGTACAGGCTGTTCAAAAACGTGCGCTTCTCCCTGTTCATGGGCGACACGATCCAGCAGATCGTCATCGTCAACGCCATGGGTCTCGTCTTCGCCCTGCTGTTCTTGAATCTCGGCATCCGGTTCCTCTTCATCATCTATTGCATGATCACCGGCCACGATGAGGACGAGATCATCACACGCAACATCTCGGCGAGCCACGAGAAGGAGCGGAGGTAAGGGACGCAAGCCATCGGCGATACGATCGCGAGCCGGCCTTCTCGGGTACCATAGGGAAAGATATCGGAGAATCCGCCGACCTGCCCGGCAGCCTTTGAGATATGCTCGATCGGACATGCGACCGGTCAGGAAAGCCCTCTTCGTCTCACCCTACCCACCCCGACGAAAGGCCGCCCATGCATCTTCGCACCGCGATCATCGCGCTCGCCTGCCTCGGCGCCGTCGTCGGCATCGCCGGCTGCGTGGCAAACGGAACACAGCACACCGAAGGCAGCGATACGAAGCGGCAGGAATTCGAGGGCACCGCGATGGTCCTTCGTCTGGGAGACGACAGCCTGCTGTTCGTCGATCAGGACACCGAGACGCCGTTCGTCCCGACCGCGATCGACGACGCCGAGATCATCGGCATCGACGGCGCCGCCACCGCACCCGAGGACCTCGAGCCCGGCAACATCGTACGCATAACCGGCAACGGCATCATGCTCGAAAGCTATCCCGGGCAGTATCCCGGTATCACCCGCGTCGAGGTTATCGACGAAGGGGCGCCCGAGGACGCGGCAACCTACGACGAACTCGTCGCCCAACTCTGGAGCGAGCCCGACCCCTCGCAGCCGGCAAGCGCCTCGCTCGACTACACCACCGATCTCGCGGCGGCCTCGCTCATGCCCCTCACCAACGGCTTCACCTGGAGCTTTAAAGAGGACGGGCAGATGCGGACCGTCGTGGCGGACGTCCCCCATCCCACGCAGATCTCCCGCGACGACATCCCCGATGCGCGTATCGACAGCGAAATCGAGGCCACGTTGACCCTCGACCGCTCCGCCCGCTCGGTGTCGGTCACGCACTGGAGCGAGGACGACATCGCAGCGGCTACCGAGAAGGCGGCATCTCCTTCGGATATCGATGCGGACGCGCTTCCCGGCCAACAGGTCGAAGCAGCGCTCGTCGACAGCACGGTAACGCTCGCTATCGAGCCCGGCTGGCGCTACTGCGTGAAAGTCACCTTCGACGAGGGCACCGTGAGCTACGTGTTCACGGTGCGGTAAGCGAAAGGCCCGCTATGGATATCCTCGATGTTCGAGACATCGCGTTCGGTTACGGTCGTGCCAACATCTGGGAACAGGTGACGTTCTCGCTCGCCGCAAGCGACGTGGCGCTGCTTGTCGGCCCGAACGGCGCGGGAAAATCCACGCTCTTGCGCTGTCTTGCCGGCTGGGAGCGGCTCCGCGAGGGCACCATCCTGCTCAACGGAACCGCGCTCGAGCGCGCCAGGCCCACCGAGCGCAGCCGCATGGCGTTCGTCGCGGACGTCCCCGCGTTCTACGACGATCTCACCGCCTACGAGCATGTCGAGCTGTTGGGGCGAGCCAACAACTGGGACGACGAGCGTTGGGACGAGGCCGACCGCCTGCTCGAGCGCTTCGGCATCGCGCGCTTTTGCGACCAGTATCCGCAGAGCTTCTCGCGAGGCATGCGCGAGAAGCTCGCCTGCACGCTCGCCTTGGCCGTCCAGCCCGCCCTTTTGATGCTCGACGAGCCCACCGGTCCGCTCGACCCCACCTCCGCGCGCGTGCTCGAGGAGGAGCTCGCCCGTGCCGCCGCTTGCGGCTGCGCCATCATCATGAGCTGCCACCATGCGCTCGAAACGCTCCAGCCTACCTGCATGCTCATGCTCAAGGGCGGTAGACTGGAGCATCTTGACGGCCCCGTCGACGATGCGTTCTGGAAATCCGTGTAGGTGACGGTCATGTTCGGCGGGCTTTCCACCATGCTTTGGCTCAAGCGCAAGCACCTGCGCGCCTCTGCCAACTTCTGGCTGTGGGCGGCCGGTGCTGACTTGGACGACACGCGCGATTTGAGCGAACGAATCTACCTGCTCTACGTGGCGGCCATCGTCTGCGGATGCGCTGTCGCGTGCTGGCTGTGGTTATTGGGCCTCGTTACCGGATCCGCGCAGACCGACAGCCCCGAGATGGCAGCCGTCACCGCCGATATCGCCCCGCTCATCGCGGGAGCCGCCCTTGCGCTCCCCGTCTGCGCGGCAGCCCTGTGGTCAGTTCGCGCCGCCTGGCGTGCACCCTGGGCCGTCTCCGCGCCCGACGCCGCCTGGCTCGCGCAGACGCCCGTGGCGCTTGCCGGCTGGAACCTCGTCGAACTCGCACCGCGTCTGATCGCACGCGCCCTTATGGGAGGTGCTGCGGGCTACCTCGTCGCAGCCTTCGCCGCAACGGCACTCGGCACCCAAGCCGACCTCGTTATCTGCCTGCCCTACGCGATGACCGCAGGTCTGATGACGAGTGCGGCGTATGCCCTCGCCTGGGTCGTCGGCGAGATCCGGCTGCGCGTCGCGGGCAGGCGGCGCCTCGCCCTCGTCTGCGCCATCGCCGCGGCGGGCATCATGCTCGTCGTCACGACCGGTGCGCTCCTCCCCCGGTTCGCTGGCATTGCTCAAGCGCTGATCTTCGGCAAGCCCGGGGCATCCGCACCCATCGCTGCTGCAGCAGGTACGCTTCTGCTCGTCGCGACGAGCGCGGTTGTCGCCCGCACTCTACCTGCCTGCGCACTCACGTACGATGCCGGCGACGCCTCCGCCTATGCGGTCCGCCGCATGGCGGTCTACAACCCCAAGCTGTACCGCGCCCTCATCAAAAGCCGCCGCGCGGCACGGCGCCGCCCTATCGGCCACATGCCGTGCACCCGAGGAACGGCGACGATCCTCGCGCGTTCCGCCATCTCACTCGTTCGCAGATACGACATGCTGCCGCAGCTGCTGGGAACGGGAGCCGTCCTGGCACCGATGGGCGTCGCATTGCTATCCGGCTCACTTGCCGAGATGAGCGCCGCGGCGGGCATGCTCGGAGGGACGACGGGCGGGCGCATCCTCGGCGCCGCTTCATGGCTGCTGTTCGCGCTCTCCTGCCCCGAGCTTCCACGCGCGATCGCCCGAACATTCGCCAACGATATGGGCAACCGCTTCATGCGCGACCATCTGCCGGTATCGACACCGACGCTCCTCGCGCTGGATGTTCTTCCGTCGCTCGCCGTCGCCATCGCGGCGTCGCTTCTCGTTTGCATCCCCCTCATATGGAGCGCAGGCGTCTTGTCGGCGCTCGGCACCTTCTCGTCGGCGCTGGCCCTCGATATCGCCCTGGCGCTTTGCGGCGCGCTCGACGCAGCTGAGCACACGCCGGGAAAGCCTCGCCTGTCCTGCGAAAGCGCGCTGGGACTGACCGCCGTGACCGCGGCGCTCATCGCAGCCATCATGCCGGCCTGTCTCGCCCCGCTTGCGTTCTGGATAACCGCAGCCGCCCTGGCGACCATGGCCCTACGAGCGCTCCGCTAGCGCCCATCGCGCCGGCACCCGGCCGCTCCGTCACGCACCGATACCGTGGAACACCACATCGAGCACGCCGCGCGCGAACGCTTCGGGGTCGTCGGCGGCATCGACCGCCTCGCCGGCGTACTCCGAGATCGCGAAGGCGCCGATGATGGCGACCGCCACCAAGTGGCTGTTGGCATCCGGTTTGACGAGTCCTTCGACCTTTGCC
Source organism: uncultured Collinsella sp. (assembly GCA_964602045.1). Lineage (GTDB taxonomy): Bacteria > Actinomycetota > Coriobacteriia > Coriobacteriales > Coriobacteriaceae > Collinsella. Next base: position 83,984 of record CAZRPL010000003.1, read on the forward strand.
CGCTCGAGCTGCGCCTCGAGCACCGCGATGACGCGTTCCATATGCTCTTTGATGCGCGGCAGCACCTCGTGCTCCACGTCCCAGATACCGTGGGCGAGGGCGAGTGTGAGGGCGCTGCCGGGACGGACCGCATGGGCGAGCGCGCCGACGAGCCCCAGGATCGAAGCGCGCGAGGAGGGAGCCTGGGCGACCGCGGCCTCTACATCGACCACGAGACCCTCCATCGCCTGATCGAAGATCGCCTGCACAAGCGAGCCCTTATCGGCGAAATAATAGTAGAGGGCGCCTTTGGACATGCCGCAGCGGTCGGACACCTCGCCGATCTGGAAACCCGTGCCGCCGCGCTCGACCATGAGCTGCGTCGCGGCGGCCATGATCCTCTCGCGCGTCGCGACGCTCTTCGCCGTCTTGGCGTCCGTGCCACCCTGTCCCGTGCCGTTCGCCCGTCGAGCCATATCGCTTCCTTTCAATCCGCGCATCTATCTGAAAGTGTAGCATCGCTTAATATTTTTGAATCTTTTTCAAAAATATTGGAACGGTGTGCATAAAGACCCCTCACCACGGATACACATCCCAACGCTGTACCGTCTAACGCATCATGGGGGCGCCGTGGGCACCGTCTTTCACATCTTCATCAGGGACCTCAAGCGCATCATGCGCAATCCCGCCGCCATCGTCATCGCACTCGGCGTGTGCATCATCCCGTCGCTCTACGCGTGGATCAACATCCTGGCCAACTGGAACCCCTATGAGAACACGGGGACCGTGCCGGTGGAGGTCGTCATCGAGGACGAGGGCACGACCGTGCCCGAGCTGGGAAATGTCAACGCCGGCGAGATGATCCGTGCACGCCTCGAGGAGAACCACCAGCTCGATTGGACGTTTTCCTCCAACGAGGACGATGCCGTATCCGAGGTCGAAGCAGGACGCGCCTATGCCGCGATCGTCATCCCCCGCGACTTTTCGGCGACCCTCGCCGGCGTGCTCGACGGCAAACCCGAGGCGGCGCACATCGCCTATTACGTCAACGAGAAGGCGAACGCCATCGCGCCCAAGGTGACCGATACCGGCGCGACCACGCTCGAAACCCAAATTGAGAGCGAGTTCATGCGCATCGTGGGCGACACGGTGGCCGATAAGCTCAAGGGGGCGGCGGGCACCGCGACCGATCACGTCGATCAGGCGACACAGGATGCCGCGGGACGCCTATATGACACCGCAGCCGCACTGACCGCGCTGGCGGACGACTTGGACGACTCCCAGCAGCGTATCGCCTCGGCACGCCGAACCGTCACGGACGCGCGCGGCGCCCTGGAGCAGATCGCGGACTCGACCTCCTCGCTCGCCGATTCGCTCGACCGCGCGCAGGGCGCGCTCGGCGATGCGCGCGCCGGTACCCAGGCACTCGCAGGCGAGCTTGCGCGCGACATGGGCTCCGACGCCACGGCGATCGCCGGTATCTCATCGACTGCCTCCTACGACATCGGCGAACTTGCAGGGGACATCGGCTGGGCCCAGGGCAAGATCGACGCCGCTATCGCGCAGATCCGCGCGCTGAACGACACGGTCCATAACCTCAAGACCTCACTCGAAGGCGCCCGCACGACCGTCGCGGACCTCGACGGCGATGGACAAAGCGATTTGCAAGCCCAAGCGATCCGACAGCTCGATACGGAGATCCAGCTGCTCTCCGACCTATCGGATGAGCAGCTGGCGCAGCTCGATCGCCTCCAAGGGCTGTCCGACGACATCAAAGCGGCCGCTGACAGCATCCGTACCCTCTCGAGCTCGGTGAACGGAAGCATCCAAGACGGCGCGGCAGCCTTGGGCGATCTGCAGGCGCAGCTTTCCGGCGTCATCGGACCGCAGATCTCTTCCTCGCTCGACGCCTTCGCCGATGCCGGCGGGCGCTTGTCTGGTGCCCTGGGTTCGATCGCCCCGATCACAACACAGGCGGGATCGTCCCTCGACCAGTTCGATTCCCTGCTTTCGCAGGCATCCGACACCATCGGGCAGACATCCTCCTCGCTGCGGGAAGCCGCGACGGGCATCGACGGGCTCGCCGACGACATCGACGTCCTCGGCGGCGCCGAGGCCCTTGCCTCCCTGCGCGATCTCGTCCATCTCGACCCTACCGAAGTCGGCTCGTTCATGAGCTCGCCGGCAACCTTGGTCACGCACGCGGTCTTTCCCGTGGACACCTACGGCGCGGGCGTGGCGCCGTTCTACACCAACCTGGCGCTGTGGGTCGGCGGCTTCGTGCTCGTCGCCATCTACAAACTCGAAGTCGACCCGGAAGGCATCGGGGGCTTCGCACCCTGGCAGGGCTTTCTCGGGCGCTGGCTGCTGCTCGCGACACTGGGGCAACTGCAGGCCATCGTCTGCTGCGTGGGCGTGATCGCGCTCGGCATCCAATGCGTCGTACCCATCGCCTATGTCTTCGCGGGTATGGTCGAGTCGCTCGTCTACGTCCTCATCGTCTACGCGCTCGCCGTCGCGTTCAAGCACATCGGCAAGGCGCTCGGCGTCCTGCTCGTGGTTTTGCAGATCCCGGGCACCTCGGGGACCTACCCCATCGAGATGATGCCGGGCTTCTTCCGCGCCCTGCACCCTTGGCTGCCCTTCACCTACGGCATCGACGCCATGCGCGAGGCGGTCGCCGGCTTTTACGGGGACATCTACGCTCGCAGCTTGGCAACTCTGCTGCTGTTCGCGATACCGGCACTGCTCGCCGGCATCGGCGCGCGCCGGCATCTCGTGGGCATCAATACCCTGTTCGACCGTCGCCTCGCCGAGACCGACCTCATGATCGCCGAGCATGACGTCGCCGAGGATGCGCTCGTCGACGCCGACGGCGGGCGTTTCGTGAGCGCCGGGGCGTTGGTCGCCGACCCGATGCGAGCGACGCGCTTCGAGCGCCGTTATCCGACGCTCATCGGTCGCGGGCTCGTCGCCTTGGCCGTGGTGCCCGCCGCCCTACTGCTCGCCCTGCTCGCCACGCCCGCCAAGTTCGCCCTGCTCATCTGCTGGATCGCATCGCTCACGGCGACGTGCGCCTACCTCATCGTCGTCGAGTACCTACACGAACGCGCACGCGGTGTCCTCGCCGGACACACCGGACGTCCGCGCCACCTGGCGGCCCACGGCGACCACGCCGACCCATCCACCCCCACCTCTCACGCCTCCTCTCCGGAAAGGTCGTAGCACATGCGTCCTATCGTCTCGTTTATCCGTCGCGACGTGCGACATGCGCTTGCCAACGCCATCGGCGTCGTGATCATCGTCGGCATCGTCGCCGTGCCGTCGTTCTACGCGTGGTTCAACATCGCGGGCAGCTGGAACCCGTACGGCAACACGAAGAACCTGCGCGTCGCCGTCGTCAACGAGGACGCCGGCTACACCGGCGAGCTGATCCCCGTCACGCTCGACCTCGGCGAGCGCGTGGTCACGAACCTGATGAGGTCGGACTCCATCGGCTACACCCCCGCCACGCGCGAGGACGCTCTCGAGGGCGTGCGCTCCGGGGAGTACTATGCCGCCGTGGTGATCCCCGAGGACTTCTCCGCTTGCCTGCTCAGCGGTTTTTCGGATAACCCCCGGCAAGCGCAGGTGGCCTTCTACCAGAACCAGAAGGCCAACGCCATCGCCGAGATCGTCACCGACAAAGCCTCCGCCGCCATCCAGCGCGACATCGACGAGGGGTTCGCCCGCACGGCGACCGACGTGGGTGCCGGGGCTCTCGACGAGCTGTGCCGTCTGCTCGATGACGACCAGATCGCCTCGGTGGCGGCTCGCCTGAATCAGGCGCTGACGACGGCGACGGACACCCTCGACGACACCGCCCAGACGGCGCGGTCGTTTTCCGGCGTGCTCGCATCGTCGCAAAACGTGATCATCGCGAGTTCGAACTCGCTCGACACCGCCTGCGCACCGATACAGGACGTCACCGACGCCTGCGCGCAAAGCGCCGACGGCCTGCGCGGCCTCGGGAGCGCGCTCGACGATGCCCTCGAGGCGACGGACACCGCCTTCGCGCAGGGCACCGCAGGCATGGACGATGTCGATGCGGCCATCGACCGCGCCTTCGACACCGCCGACGGTCATGCCAACAAACTCTCCTCGGCGCTCGGCGAGGCCGAGGACGCGGTCGATCGGCAGCTGGATTTCCTCCGACAGCTCTCCGATGCCCTTGCCGGCAGCGATACCCTCGTGAAGAGCTTCGAGGAACACGGGGCGACGCCGGAGCAAGCCGCCCGCATACACGAGGTGAGCGTGACGATCGAGGGCATCGGCGCGCGCGTGGACCAAGCGATCGCCGAACTCGAGGACCTCTCGCAGGGCCTCGGGAAGACCGCCGACGACATCGCGCAGGCCACCGCGGACGCCGGAGATGCCCGCGACGAACTGCACGCGATGGTCGCGGACGCCCGGGAGAGCCTTGCCGGCGCGAAGACGACCTACGATTCCTCGCTGCACGATTCGCTCGACGAACTTGCCGACAGCATCGATGAAGCGGTATCGAGCGTGGACGGAACGATGCGAGGGCTGACCGACACCATGGCATCGGTCTCCGACGGCGCCAACACGGCGACCCAAGGCCTGGACGGTGCCCGCTCCTCACTCGACGACGCCGCACAAACGCTCGATGGCACCGCCGACGAGCTTAGAGACCTCCAACAGCAACTCGAGGGCGCCCTCGCGACGAACGACCTGGGCAGTATCCGCACCATCCTCATCTCGAGCCCGGACGCGATCGCCTCGTTTGTCGCGAGACCGATCGAGATGGAGCGCCATGCCATCTTCCCCGTCGACAACAACGGCTCCGCCATGACGCCGTTCTACACCACCCTGGCAATCTGGATCGGAGGCGTGGTGGTCGCGGCGCTCGTCAAGGCGACGCCGAGCAGGCGCGCACTCGCGCAGACGGGCTGCTCTCAGACGCAAGCCTATATCGGACGCCTCGCGCTGTTCTGCGCACTCGGCGCCGCCCAGACGCTGCTCATCTGCGGCGGCGACCTGTGGTATCTGGGCGTCCAATGCGCCCATCCCGGCCTGTTCGTGCTCGCGGGCCTTCTCTCGTCGTTCGTGTTCGTGAACATCATCTTCGCGCTCACCGCATCGTTCGGCGATGTGGGAAAGGCCGTGGCGGTCGTGCTCATGGTCGTGCAGGTGGCGGGAGCCGGCGGCACGTTCCCACAGCAGATGCTGCCCCCCTTCTTCCAGGCGATCTACCCTTGGCTACCATTCGTACACGCCGAGGGTGCCCTGCGCGCCGCGATGTTCGGCCTGTACGGAGGTGATTTCTGGATCGAGCTCGGCCTGCTGGCGCTCTATCTGATACCAGCATGGTTGCTGGGCCTCGTGCTGCGGCGTCCCGTGATCCGTGCCAACGAACGCCTCGAGCACGCTCTCGAATCGACCCGCATCATGTAGGAGGGCACACCGGTGCCGCCTTCATCCTGCCGCCGCCGACGCGCCCCATGGCACCCGGCCCCGATTTGCCGTACGGGTTTGACCTGACTCCGTTTTGCCGGTAGCGTGGTGGTGGGAGACATTGCGCGGGAGGCAGCATGGGACGGACGGGACACGACGGCAACACGGTATCCGATCAAGAGCCCGGCGCGCTCGCCATCCTCGGCGCCGGCTATCTCGTCGCCATCGCCTGCGGTGTGCTCATGCCCGTCATCGACTCGACCCTCGTCTCGGTGGGCATGGACACCCTCGTCGAGGCGTTCGGGTCGGACACCATCACCATGCAGTGGGTGAGCACGTCCTACCTGCTCGCGCTGGCGGCGGTCGTACCCATTACGAGCTGGGCCCTCATGCGCTGGAGCGGCAGGCGCCTGTGGCTCGGCTGCCTCGTGCTGTTCGTCATCTCGTCGGTCTGCTGTGCCGCGAGCACCACGGCTGCCGCGCTGATCGGCTTCCGCGCGATCCAGGGCATCGCCGCGGGCATGATCCTCCCGCTCACGCAAACCCTGCCGGTCATGGAGGCACGTCGCGTCGGCGTGACCCGCACCGCCGGCATCGTCGCCACCATCTCGCTGCCGATCTCGCTCGGTCCGGTGCTCGGCCCCGCGGTCGGCGGCATCATCCTGAACTCGCTGTCCTGGCACTGGCTCTTTCTGGTGAACATCCCGCTCGGCATCCTCGCCATTCTGCTCGCCCTGCGCTTCATACCGAAAAGCGCCGGCAGCACCGAACAGACGGAACGACTCGACCTCGCCGGTCTCGCCCTCATCTCGGTCGGCCTCATGCTCGTGCTGTACGGCCTGGCGAACATCGCCAGCCAGCCCGAGAACGCGCTGATCGATGTCGCCCTCCCCATCGTCGCCGGTGTGGTCTTGATCGCGATCTTCTGCCAACACACGCTCCGTCGCGCCGACAGTCCGCTCGTGAACATCCGCCTGCTTGCGCTGCCCGCCTCGCGCGCCGCGAGCATCGCGTCGTTCTTCTTCGGCGTGTGCCTTTACGCGGCACAGTTCGTCTTGCCGCTGTGGTGGCAGCAGATGCACGGCGCCACCGTCTTCGAGACGGGCGAGTACATGATGGCGCAGGGCATCGGTGTGCTCGTGAGCCGTATCTTCGTGCGGCACATCATCGACCGTTTTGGCGACCGCGCGGTGTCGGTGACGGCGTTTTTGCTGCTCGCGGCAACCACGTTGCCGTTCTGCATCGCACACGACACGCCGACGGCTTCGCTCATCGCCCTGTTGCTCGTGCGCGGACTTGCCCAGGGCACGGTCAATATCCCCATCAACTCAGCCGTCTACGTCGGCCTCTCCCCCGAACAGGTGCCGCATGGCACCATCCTCGTACGAACCATGCAACAGGTCGGGTCCTCGTTCGGCACCGCGATCGTCGCCATGGCGCTGCAGTCGATCTCGCTTGCCACGGGTGGCACCGGAGATCAGAACACCCCGGAGGGCTTCGTCGGCGCCGTCTGCGTGCTCGCGGGCGCCGCCGCCGTCGGCGCCATCGTCTCCTGCATGCTGCCAGAACGCGAGGACGAGGACGCATAGGCGCACCGTACGAGATTATGTGTCCGCACGGCGTCGTATGATGGTACTTCCGGAAGGGAGGACGCCATGACACGCCATCAGGATGACAACCGCACGGGACGTTCGACCCTATCGACCGAGATCGGGATGTTGATCCTCATCTTCGCGCTCATCATCTTCGCGGCGGCCTTCTCCGCCTGCCGCGGCGATGTCGACGCAGCCGCGGATGACGAGCACGCCGGTCGGACAACCAGCTCGCAGCACGGCATCACCTCCATCCGCACATACGACGAGCACGTGACACTCGACACAAGCGACAACGAATCGTCCTTGGACGATAGCGACAGCGCGGGCGATGCGGAAAGCGCGGGCGATGCGGAAAGCGCGGGCGATGCGGAAAGCGCGGGCGATGCGGAACGGCCACCACGTAAGCATCTGCCATCGACGAACCCGGACGGCATCCCGATCGCCGAGTCGATGCCCTACATCGGCCTTCCCGAGGAGCTCATCGACAGGACATGGCTCGGCGAACACGACATCGTCGATGAGGCCGTCGGCGGATCGGGGCTACTCGCCGGCTCCGTCCCCTACCAGTGGTGCGCCGAAAACGGTACCGACGACATCATCTTCACCGCATATGTGCGCGACGGCGAGGTCATAAAAGTCAATAAAAACATGCTTTGGAGCGATTACTGGAGCGTTCCGGACTCGTTCACGCCCCTCGACTATCCCGACCTCGACGCCAGCGGCGAGCGCGTGGAGGTTGAGCCGCTGATGGGCAACCGCGAAGACCCCTTGGATTACGACACGCCTGAGGAATACGCCGACAACGCCGAGGACTGGTTCCGCGCGAACGGCTCCGAGGACCCCTGGGACGAAGCCTATCGGTACTGGGAGGACAACGGCCCCTAACCGATCGTCAGCGATTCGTCGGGCAGCGTCGCGTGGCCGATCTCCTCGCCGGTCCCGGCATCGATGACCGTGACGTCGAAATGCCAGTCCGTTACCCCGTCGAGCGCCTGAAGCGTTATGCACATGCCCGGGATGCCCATGAACGCCTTGCCCGTGAGCACCGGCTTGTCCAGCAAGGCGGGCGCGATGGCGATGGTCATGCCCGTGCGGTCGTCGACGATCGTAAGCGAGGCGACCTCGTCGGACTCCCGCAGCGACGTCACGTAGCCCTCGAGGCTGTCCTCGATATCCGATCGATACTCCTCAAGCTGCCTGCCGGTAAAGACGAGCACCACGTCGTCTCCGTCCGCACGCGCTTCGAGAGCCGGGTCGGGGTCATCGGCGAAATCCGCCACCAGATCATCGGCCGTCTGATTCATGAAGGTGAGCATCGACGCCGTGAGGCGGACCTCATGAACCTCATCGAGCGACGCGTAGAAATCGACCGTTGTCTCCCAGTTATACACGTCAATGGGAAATGAGCTCTCCGCGTCAGGGAAACCGATCCACTTGAGCACGATATCCGCGCCGACTTCGGGAAGTTCGTCAACGCCCCATCCCGAGAAGCTCGCCTGTCCCTCCTCGCCTTCCGCAAAGGTGCCCCAGCCGACCGTCACGTCATCGAGCGGCTCCAAGATGCGCACCTCGGCGGTCTGCGCCTCATCGTCTACCGAGAGCACCCGCGCGCGTTCGCAATGTCCAACCGCATCGCCTCCAGTGCTCTGTTGCGAGGTGCAGGCGACTATATAAACCAGCAGGCCGACCAGACTCAGAACAGCTAACAGAATGGATGCGACAAGACGGCGGTTCATGCGACCTCCCATCGGTGTAGGTGCTTCGGATGAGGACTTGGCTCGATTGTCGCACGCTGTCCTGCAGGGTATGCGCAAGAAAAAAGCCGACGGTGAAAACCGTCGGCTCAAAAGATTCGTGGTGGGCGTTACAAGATTTGAACTTGTGACCTCTTCCGTGTCAGGGAAGCGCTCTCCCCCTGAGCTAAACGCCCGTTCAGGGTGCGCTCTTCAGCGCAGGTGATAATATACCGAACCTCCGCGCGCCTGTAAAGCGGAAATTTGAAAAAGTTTTGATTTGATGCGCCAAGCTGCGAGTATTGTTGCAAAAATCGCAGCTCGGATATGTCATGAACGACATCTGGACCCTAGCGCGGCGATGGAGGAAGGTCTGCCCCGATACGCATGTTCTCGAACTTCCTCGCCATGAAGGCATCGCCGAAATGCGCGTCGACGTACGCCTCGAACGGGCCATCCGCCGGCATGTCGTGGGCGCGTTCGGCGGCCCGATAGAAGCACGCGAACGTCATCGCGATGTCGAGTGCCAAGAACGCGCCGAGCATGCCGACGATCACCTTCTGTTGGCGCGTGTCGGGTTCACCGATCCGATAGATCAATTCGGGCATGATGAGCTTGCACCACGCGAGGCCCACCACGCCCCACATGACGAGGAAGCGCACCGCCACCCATTGGGTGATGTGATCGGGAAGGCCGAGGTACGTCCAGGACTGGGCATCGGCGAAGTGAGCCATGCTCCACCCCGCCGCCTGTTCGAGCGCGCCTCCCAACACCGCGGACAACAGGAAAACCTGCCACCAGGCACGATCGCGCACCGACCAGAGGCACACGGTGAGTAGCACCGCGCCGACGCCGTACAGCGGCGAGAACGGTCCCCAGACCAGTCCCACGCGGCTCTCGACGATACCGAACACGACGAACGTGTAGACCGTCTCGAGCACGAGCCCCAGCACCGATGCGATCAGGAAGATCACGATGAGCTGATAGATCGAAGGCGGATGGACCTCGAGGTACTGGTTGCGGAAAAACCGCTTGGTATCGCGAAGGAACCGTCGCTGTTCCCGCGCGAGCAACGCGCGACGGCGGCGCTTGCCAAACCGCGTCCGCTCGGACCATGTCGCACCGGCGAACACGCCGGAATCGATCAAGCCCTCCGACAGCAATCGATCGAACTCCCTACCGGAACCGTGTGCGTCATGATGCCGCTGGACGAGCCACAACACGGCCCGTACGAGCAGGAACACCAGAAGGATGAATACGACGACGCAAAACACGGACTGCCTTTCGGAATACGGGGGTCGGCGATGCAGCGCAGTACGACATTGTAGCGCGTCGAACTTTTTTTAAAATTCCCTTGCGCGCGCGGGGGAAATCGCGTATATTACTTTCTCGCAAGCGGACATGGCTCAGTTGGTAGAGCACAACCTTGCCAAGGTTGGGGTCGCGGGTTCGAGCCCCGTTGTCCGCTCCATCGCATGCAGGGAGCCGGTTTTCCAATCGGCTCTTTTCATATACGGCGACGTGGCCAAGCGGTAAGGCAGAGGCCTGCAAAGCCTTTACCCCCGGTTCGAATCCGGGCGTCGCCTCCATAGGATCTGACGAGGGCCCCGGCGACGGGGCCCTATCTTTTTCGGGGACCGGGTCCGATGCACGATGGCGGCGCGAAGCGGGCGTCCATCCCGCGAAAAACGTCAAGCTTGATCTCTCATGCAGATCTGTACCTGCTGCCTCGATCCGTACGGCTTTGAACAACATGTGCAGAGCGTGATACCCCTTGCGCGCGCGGGAGAAATCGCGTATATTACTTTCTCGCAAGCGGACATGGCTCAGTTGGTAGAGCACAACCTTGCCAAGGTTGGGGTCGCGGGTTCGAGCCCCGTTGTCCGCTCCATCGCATGCAGGGAGCCGGTTTTCCAATCGGCTCTTTTCATATACGGCGACGTGGCCAAGCGGTAAGGCAGAGGCCTGCAAAGCCTTTACCCCCGGTTCGAATCCGGGCGTCGCCTCCATAGGATCTGACGAGGGCCCCGGCGACGGGCCCTCTCTTTTTCGGGGACCGGGTCCGGGACGCGGCCGTGTGGAAAACGTCAGGAGTGATTTCGCATACGACAAGCTTTCCTAACACGAAAACGTTCATCCTGCCGGGTAGTTACAAAACGTCGCACTTTCTAGTTAATCGAGCGACCCCTGGCCCATTATGCATAGTGTTTGATATTGCCTAACATCGACACATCTGAACGCTACAAAAACTGATCATGTTTTACATTATGGAATACATATGCATATTGCACCCATGGCATCGCAACGACGAACTTCGTCTTCACAGAAGCCAAACCAAACAAGAAACTGCGTCATTTTGTAACCGATGCTCGGGGTGAATACGCCGACAGGACAACTCGCCGCATAACGTAAATAAAAGCACCATAGATCCATCTAAAAATGAATAGCTGTCGATCCAAACAGGTCAGGATGACGATCCAAGTCGTGCATGCACGCCATAAGCCGCATAACTTGCGATGAATGCGATCGACCGGCCCTAGAAATCGGCGTCAAGCCGCCTGCGGTGTGCCCATCAGCTTGATCAGGCGCACGAGCGTCCCGGTCGTATCGCGACGACGGCGAACTTCCACGCTATCGACGAGCATGCGCATGAGCCTGATACCTCGTCCGCGCTCCTCGCTCGCCACCGGCTGCTCGTCAGCGGCGATCTCGTATCCGGCACCATGGTCGCGAACCTCTATGACAACCCGGTCGGGATACGCGATGACCATCATCGTACAGCCCACCGCATTGTCGGCGTGATCATATGCATTGGACAGCGCCTCCCCCACCGCCAACGCCATATCGAACCGATCGCTTTGGCTGAGCGGCAGCGTCGCCATCAAATCCGACACGCGATGGCGGTAATAACCCAGATTCTCCACGCCCTCACGCACTGACACGCTCTTGCTCCATAGCGGCATGGTATCGGGCTTCAGGACGGGCACGGGAGGGCGCACCGCCGCCGTCACGTGCAACACATCGACCAAGCGGGCGATCTGGATGGTACGGGTCACGTCGGGTGAGGTGTTGACGAGCGACAGCATTCCGCCGAGCTGGGCGATCCGGCGGGCACGTGACAGCAAACAGGCGAATCCCGACGAATCGATGTAGGTCACATCCTGGCAGTTGACCAAAATGCGCCGAACGCCCGAGGCGAGCAGCGCATCGATCTGATCGCGCAGCGAACCCACCGTCGCGATATCGATATCGCGCGCGGGGGCGATCACGGCTATGTCGTTCCACTCGTTCATACGGTCATGGTTCCCCGTTCGCGACCGGCTAATCATGCGCGACGGCAAGCGGCACCAGCCCGCCGCGCACGTCCGTCGCAGTATATCGCCGCGTCGCCATGGAAACCTCACCCGCCCTAGACATCGAAACGCAACGCCACCATGGCGATGTCATCATCGAGCGCCGACCCGGAGAACTCATCGAGCTGGCCGAGCACGCTCGCGCACAGCCCCCGCACGCCCGTCGCCGATTCATGGAGCAGCAGGTCGAACAGGCGCCGCTCGCCGAAGAACTCGCCACGGGCATTGCGTGCCTCGATCGCGCCGTCGGTGTACATGAACAGGATGTCGCCCGGACCGAACGAGAACACACCGCTCTCGTATACCATCGACTCGAACGCGCCGACCACGCCCGACTGCACGGACAGCAGCTCCATCTCGCCCGGCGTCGGTTCCCCATCCGCGTCCGACGATCCGGGATGGATCAGGACCGTCGGAGGATGTCCGGCTGAACAGTACGTCGCCACATGCGAGCGCAGGTCGATCTTCGCGACGAACATGGTCGCGAAGGTCTCGACGCGCGAGAAGCTCATCAGCATGCTGTTCAGCGACCGCACCATGTGCTGCGGGCTCGCTCCCTCCCATGCGTACGCCGTCAGCGCCGTCTTGACCAGCGCCGACATCGATGCCGCCTCGACACCCTTGCCGGAAACGTCGCCCAAGACCATGACGGCGCGATCGTCGGGCAGACGGATGAGGGTGTAAAAGTCCCCGCCCACCATCGCCTGCCGGGTCGCCGAGGAATACAGCGCGTCAGCGGTGATTCCGGGAACGCTCCCTAGGTCGTTGCGCATGCCGACCTGAAGCGTCTGGGCGATCCTGCGCTCCGAGTTCGTCCGCTGCATGCCCTGACACATGATCTCGAAATCGTGCGCAAGGCGCACGAGGTAGTCGTATTCGAGGTTATCAATGGGCTCCTGCGTGCTATCGCGCAACAGCAGCACCATGTGCGGGATGTCGGACCAGGGGCCGTCGTCCCCCGCGTGATCCTCGCCATCCGTCTCGACCGTGGCGAAGGTCTGCCGCAGATCCATGAACACGCCCTGGCTCGGCAGGCCGCGCGAGGAGAGCCACTCCCCCGCCCACGTCGCCGCATCGACGCGAACCAGGCGGACCGTCTTCAGATCCTCGGGCGAACAGGACCAGGCACCCTGTGCGTGCACGAGCGGGATCCGATCCATCGGGTCGACGCGCGCGGCGGGAGCGGTCGTCGAGAAGAACATCTCCTCGACGGTGCCGGGCAGGCACACCCGACTGCCGCCCTCGAAATCGAGGACGTAGCAATGCCGCTGCCGATCGGGCACGATCGAGCAGATACGGCACTGCAGCGTGCGATGCACCTCCTCGGTCATCTCGCGCCACACCGTGGCACGGTCGAGGTTCTGCGCGAACACGAACTCACGCGCCCGGTTGAGTGAGCGCGTCAGCTCCTCGGTACGCTGCGAGCGCAGGCTGCTCACCAGACCGACGAGCTCGATGGACAGGTAGTCGCAGATGACCTCCAGCACACGCGCATCGAGGGAGCGCGGCAGGCGGGGGCGTTTCCACCCCAGCTCGAGAATGCCGAGGACCTGCGTGCCGAAAAACACCGGAACCGCGATCAGCGTGCGGTACGGCGGCATGTTCTCGACGCGCAGGCGCGTGCTCGCATGCGTCTCGACATCGTAGAAGACGCTCGACTCGACACCGCGCCCATAGGATGAGGGAACGACGGCCAGGCTACACGCCCGCTGCTCGTGGAGAACGTAGGTCGGGATGCCCGCGCCGTAGGGGATGAACTCGGGAACGTAGTCGGTCGCCAAACCGTAGCTGATGCCGCGCAGTTTGAAACCGCCGTTTTCCGAGAAGTACATGGACGAGCCGTCGGCATCGAGCGTCTCGACCAGCTTGTTGAGAACGGCATCGAGCAGCGACGGAAGGTCCTTGGAACCCGCCGCCGTCATGATGACCGACAGCGTGCCCGAAAGCCTTCTGTTGACCGCCTGGAGCTCCGTGAACAGGCGCTGCGTCTGCCGGTCGTGAGCGTACTGCTCCTCGAGACTCCGCACGACCACGAGTACGCGCTTGCCGCCATGGGAGAAGATTCCGAACACGCGCGACGAGACCTCGGATGCGCGCGCGGAAACGGGGATGAACGACCCCTCGGGCAGCTTGAGCATGCACGTCGCCGCCTCGCCGTCGAGCGTGAAGGGAAACCCACGCGACGGGGCGCGCTCGAAATCGCCACTGTACATCAGGTCTTTGATGTCCTGGCCGACCAAACGCTTTCGATCCTCGGAGGCGAGTGCGAGCATCTGCTCGTTGACGTGCAGGATGGTGCCGTCTTGATCGCAAAGCGCCACGGCGTCGCTGGTCAGCTCAACCAAGCGTGCGACCTCGGTGAATTCGCCTTTATCCCGTGACTCCATCGGATACCTCCAAACACGGCGACGGACGCGAGGCGCACAAACGCCGCCGGATCTCAGCTGACGTCTATGATGACATGTCCGATGGGTAAAAAGAAAGCCTCGCGAGGAGGCTTAGAGAATTCGATGGTGTCGGAGGCGGGACTTGAACCCGCATGACCGAAATGTGGTCACTAGCACCTCAAGCTAGCGCGTCTGCCAATTCCGCCACTCCGACTTGCTTTGCAGCGAGAAAGATATTACCCCAAACCCGCCGATCGACGCAAGGACTTTTTTGAAAAAAGATTCGCGAGCGCGTGGAGCGCGGCCGATCGATGTAATAAAACCCCTGGGGTTATTTTACATCACGCGGAGAGCTCCGCCTCGGCGATACGGGCGACGCCGGTCGCGTCGAACGGCAGCCGCTCCACGGGACGGGCACCCACATGGGCACGCGCGCCGAACAGATACGGGATCACCGGGCAATCCCCCGCCACGATATCCTCGACGCGCTGCAGGGTCTCGATGCGCTCGGAGTCGCGGTCCTGCGAGCGCGCTTCTTCCAGCAGTTCGTCCACCTGATCGTCGGCGTAGCGCGCGTAGTTGGAGACACCGATATTCGACGAGTGGAACAAGGGGTACAGCACGTTGTCCATACTCATGAAATCGATCGTGCGATCGACACGCCCGAGCTGGAAATTGCCCTCGGCGAGACGCTGATGCAGATCGTCGAAGCCAACCGCCTCGGGCGTGCAGGTGATCCCCACTGCGGCAAGGTCGGCTACGATCGCCTCCATGGCGTTTTGCTGCCCGCCGTCGGCGCAATAGGTCAGCGTCAGCTGGATATCGCGTTCGCCGTCGGCATCGCGCGGATAGAGCGTATCGAGCAATTCCGAGGCAGCCTGCGGGTCGTAGTCCGCATACGGCCAGCTGCCGTCGCGGTACCCCGGCACCATGGGCGGCACGATGCCGCCAGCGGGCATCCGGACGTCGCGGAACACGCTGCGGATCAGCGCCTCGCGATCGATCGCCATCGAGATGGCGTAGCGCAGGCCGGGTTTGTCCAGCGGCTTGGCGGACGTGTTGCACACCAGGTACGACACGAGCGGTTCACTCGCCAGCACGGTATGGCGGCGCGCGGTCAGCTCGAGGCGCTCGTCGTCGGTCGTCTTCCAATCGGCGGCGTTCGCGTCCACGTTCTCGACGGGACAAGGCGCGACTATGATATCCCCCGCCTCGAACGCCCGATAGGCATCGATGATGCGATCGAAGAGTGCGAAGGAGACGCGATCGACGCCAAAAGGCGCACCCGCATGCTCGATAAACGGCACGAGCTCGATCGAAGCCGCCTTCTCGCCGTACGCCTCGGCGAGCATGAACGGGCCGTTGCCGATCGGCATGCGCGCGAACCCTGCAGGGTTGTCCAGAATCGAAGCGGAAATCGGAGCCAGACGGCAGTCGGCGACCACCGCGGGAAAATCGGCGTACGGCGCCGCAAGCGACACCACGAGGGTGCGGTCATCCGGACACGTCACGCCCGCGAGCTCCGAGGCGGAACCATCGCGGAAGTCGCCGTACCCCTCCACAAGCGACAGCAGAAACGCCGCACGCGAGGGACCCATGAGCGATTCGGTATCCTCATCGGGCCGCACGATGCGCTCCCACGCGCGCTTGAAGTCCGCGGCGCGCACGGGCGTACCGTCATGGAAGCACGCGTCGCGTAGCGTGAACGTGAACGTCTGGAGATCATCGGAGGCCTCGACGCGCTCCGCCGCGCAGCACGACAGGACACCGAGTTCGTAGTCGAATCGCATGAGCGGATCGAACAGCTGCGAGGCGACCTGCAGGCCACCGGGTTCGCAAATGCCATAGGGATCGATACACGTCGGCGTCACGATACCGAACGTCAGGACGCGATCGACCTCGGCTTCAAGCGACCCCGCATCGGCGGACCCGGCATCCCCTTCGCTCCGAGCGCATCCCGCCAACGGTGCCGCGGCGAGCATCAACGAGGCGCGCAACAGCGTACGGCGATCCATCGGCATGCTGAAACGATCTGACATGGTACGTCCCTTCAGACGAAAGGCCCGAAAGCCCGACTTCGTGCCGCTATTGTGCCGCACCCCGACGTCTTCTTTCAAGCGCACCGGCCCCTCGGACGGCTCCGACATGCAAAGACCCGAATCCGCCGATAGCGGATCCGGGTCTATCGGATACACACGACATCGCACCTGCGATGCATACGCGTTACAGGTCGATGTGGCTCTCCCTGATCGGGAACGTGCGCGCGAAGTGACACGCGCAATAATGGCCCGACGCGACCTGCTTGAACTCAGGCTGCTCGGAGGAGCAGATATCCTTCGCGATCGGGCAGCGCGTGTGGAAGCGGCAACCGGTCGGCGGATCGATCGGCGAGGGCGGGTCACCGGCCAGGATGATGCGCTCGCGGGTCTTCTGGACGTCCGGATCGGGCACCGGCACGGCGGACAGCAACGACTGCGTGTAGGGATGGTTCGGCTCGGTATAGAGCGTCTTCCAGTCGGAAAGCTCGACCATCTTGCCGAGGTACATCACGGCCACGCGGTCGGAGATGTGCTGCACTACGGACAGGTCGTGCGCGATGAACAGGTAGGCGGTACCGTACTTGTTCTGCAGTTCCTTGAGCAGGTTCAGCACCTGCGCCTGGATGGAGACGTCGAGCGCGGAGACCGGCTCGTCGCAGATGATGAGCTTGGGCTTGAGCGCGAAAGCGCGGGCGATGCCGATACGCTGGCGCTGGCCGCCGGAGAACTCATGCGGGTAGCGGTTGATGTGCTCGGGGTTCAGACCGACGACGTCGAGGAGCTCGCGCACCGTGCGCATGCGCTCCTCCTTGGTCCCCACGTTATGGATCGTCATGGGCTCCGAGACGATCTCGCCGATCGTCATGCGCGGATTGAGCGATGCGTACGGGTCCTGGAAGATGAACTGCATCTCACGGCGAAGGTGCTTGATCTCCTTGCGGTTCATGGAGGCGATATCGTGGCCCTGGAAGTACACCTTGCCCGACGTGGGCTTGGTCAGGCGCATGATGCAGCGGCCGGTCGTCGATTTACCGCATCCGGACTCGCCCACGAGACCGAAGGTCTCGCCGGCATGGATTTCGAACGAGACGTCGTTCACCGCGGAGACGACGCGCTTGGAGAAGCGGCCGGCGAGCATGCCGGCCTCGGCGGGGAACTCCTTGGTGAGGTGCTCGACCTTGAGCAGAGGCATGGTATCGGTGTTCGAGGCCATCTTATGCCTCACCTCCCATCTGGCTCTCATCGAGCGTGTCGGGCGTACCCGTGGCGATCTTGCCGCGCGAACGCGAGGTGTCCGGCGCGAGCTTCAGGAAGTCCGGATCGTCGGCGAAGTGGCACGCGGAGTAGTGACCGGTCTCGGTCACGACATGCTCGGGAAGCTTCTCGTGGCAGATGTCGACGGCATACGGACAGCGCGGGGCGAACGGGCAACCGGAAGGCAGGTTCACGAGCGATGGCGGGTTGCCGTTGATCGGCGTGAGCGGCTTCTTCTCGTCGGTCGCCTGCTCGGGGATGGAGCGGATGAGGCCCCACGTGTACGGATGTCGACTGTCGTAGAAGATCTCGTCGGCGGTGCCGCACTCGACGGGACGGCCCGCGTACATGACCATGATCTTGTCGGCCATGTCGGCCACGACACCCAGGTCGTGCGTGATCATGATGATCGCGTTGCCGTTCTTCTCCTGCATCTCCTGCATGAGCTCGATGATCTGCGCCTGGATGGTCACGTCGAGGGCCGTCGTGGGCTCGTCGGCGATGAGGATGTCCGGGTCGCATGCGAGCGCCATGGCGATCATGACGCGCTGACGCATACCGCCCGAGAACTGGTGCGGGTACTCGTTGACACGCTTCTCGGGGTTGGGAATGCCCACGAGGCGCAACAGCTCGGTTGCGCGCTCGAGTGCCTGCTCCTTGGTATAGCCGCGATGCAGGCGTAGCCCCTCACCCACCTGACGGCCGATCTTATAGACCGGGTTCAGCGAGGTCATCGGGTCCTGGAAGATCATGGCGATGTCGTTGCCGCGCACGTGCTGCATCTGCTCCTCGGTCATGTCGAGCAGGGACTCGCCACGGTAGTAGACGTGTCCGCCCTCGATCTTGCCCGGAGGCATGTCGATGAGGCCCATGAGCGTCATGGCGGTCACGGACTTGCCGGAGCCGGACTCGCCCACCACGCCGAGGGTCTCGCCACGGTCAAGCGTGTAGGACACGCCGTCGACCGCATGGACGATGCCGTCCTCGGTATGGAAGTACATCTTGAGATTATCGACCTCGAGCAGGTGACGGCCCTCGGGCACGGGCTTCGTCTTGAGGTCGACGTAGTTCGAATTCTTCTTCTTGGCCATGGCGTTACGCATCCTTCATCTTGACATCGAGGGCATCGCGCAAACCGTCGCCCAGCAAGGTGAAGGCGAGCACGGTGGTGAGGATGGCGAGGCCGGGCATGATCATCATCCACGGAGCGGTCGTCAGGAAGGTCTGTCCCTCCTGGATCATGGCGCCCCACGAAGGCTGCGGCGGCGTCACGCCCATGCCGAGGAACGACAGCGCGGCCTCGGTCAGGATGGCGGAGCCGATGTTCATGGTCGCGTAGACCACGATGGATGCCACGGAGTTGGGGAAGATGTGGCGCGCGACGATACGGACGTCCGAGGCACCCATGGAGCGCGCGGCGTCGACGTAGTCGTTCTCCTTGACCGACAGGATCGCGGAACGGAACACGCGGGCGATACTCGGCCAGCCGAGGATACCGATGGCGATGAACACGTTTTGGATACCGTTACCGATGACCGCGATCATGGCGATGACGAACAGTGTATACGGAAACGCCAGGAAGATGTCGGCCAGACGCATGATGATGGTGTCGAAGATGCCGCCGTAGTAGGCTGCGAGCGCGCCCATCACCAGACCGATGACCGTGGAGATCGCCGTGGCGATGATACCGACGGACAGTGAGATACGCGAACCGTAGATGACGCGGCACAGGATGTCACGGCCGGTGACGTCGGTGCCGAACGGATGCTCGAGTGAGGGTGCGAGCAGCGTGTTCTTGGACATCTCCGCAGTGCTTGCGTACAGCGGGTCGCCAAGCAGCTGCTGTGCCCACAGATCGCAGGTGAGCGCGATGATCGCCACGAAGACGATCCAGACGACCGCGATGACGGCGAGCTTGTTGCGGCGCAGGCGCTTCCACGCGTCGCCCCACAGGGTGCGGCTCGCGCCCGCGCCGGACGTCGCCTTCGCGACGGTGCGCATGGTCACCGCTCCCGCCTCGGGGATAGGCTTCGGGTACTTCATAACTTGCCTCCTATCCCTCGTTCTTGGAGCTGCCCAAGCGGATGCGCGGATCCAGGAAGGCGTAGCTCACGTCGACGATCAGGTTGATGACCATGACCACCACGACGATGATGGTCACGCCGCCCATGACGATGGGCCAGTCGCGCGCCGTGATGGCGCGGTAGATCTCGTAGCCGACACCCGGCCAATTGAAGACCGTCTCGGTCAGGATCGCGCCGGCGAGCATGCCGCCGAAGTCGATGCCGATGTAGGTGACGACCGGGATCAGCGCGTTCTTAAGCGCGTGGTGCACGATGATATCGCGCTTGGACAGACCCTTGGCCTTGGCCGTGCGGATGTAGTCCTGGTTCATGACGTCCAGCAGCTGCGAGCGCATGATGCGCGCCGTGTAGGCCGTGGAGACCGCCGCCAACGTGAAGGCGGGAAGGATATAGTGCATCCAGTCGTAATATGGAGAGCTCGGTCCGCCCGCGCCCGAAATCGGCATGGAGAAGGCGCCGCCCGTCCACTGCTTCATGAGGATGCCGAAGAACCATTGCAGGAGCATGCCGAACCAGAACGCCGGAATCGCCACCATGATGGAGGTGAACAGCGTGACGAGGATGTCCCAGAACGAGTAGCGCTTGATCGCCGATAGCACGCCCGCGCCGATACCCATGATCGCCTCGAGCGCGATGGCACATGCGGCAAGACGGATCGTATAGGGATACTTCTGCGCGAAGATGCTCGTGACGGAGACCTTCTTCTGATACGACGTACCGAGGTCGCCGTGGAACAGATTGTTCATGTAGTTGAGATAGCGGTCGACGAGCGACGTCGGGACGTACTCCCCGTTCTCGTCGCGCAAGGCCTTGCCGTTCTCATCCACCTGAATGAGGTGGTTGTTGATGCGCATGATCTCCTCGGTCTGCTCCGGAACGGCGCGGCCGCCGGTGATCAACCTGATGGGATCGCCGGGCACGACGTTTTGCAGCACAAAGAGGATGATCGTGACACCGAGGAAGACCGGGATGAACTGAAGCACGCGCTTCGCGATGTAAGTTCCCATGTAGTTCCCCTCTTACCTAAATATCAACAAGCGCGCCGACCCTTCCGGGTCGGCGCTTGCTATCGGGCGTACGTTGTACGCGAAAACACTAGGCCGAAACGAGCTCCGTCTTGGACATATCGGCCTTCTTCTGCGGGTCAAGATAGAACTTGGCCACGTTCTCGCCCACAACCGCGGTGTGGGTGTAGAACATCAGCGGGATCATCCAGCACTGCTCGCCGAGCTCGGCGTCGAGCTCCTGGTACTTGGCGATGCGCTCCTCGTCGTCGATCGTGGAGCGGGCATCGAGCAGCGCCTCGTCGATGGCGTCATCGCCGATCTGGGAGTAGTTGTCGCCCGAGGTCGAGAAGAACAGCGGGTACATGAAGTTGTCCATGATCGGGTAGTCGGCGACCCAGCCGCAGCGGCCGATCTCATAGTCGCCGGAGCTATAGCGGTTGAGGATCGTGGCCCACTCGTTGGTGTCGGCCTCGGCCTCGATGCCGACCTCCTTGAGCGAAGCCATGACGACGTCCATGACCTCCTTGTGACCACCGTCGAGGTTGTAGGTCAGCGTGATGGAGGGATAGTCGCCGTCGGGATAGATCTCCTCGAGCAGCGCCTTGGCGGCCTCGGGATCGTACTTGCAGTACGGCCACACGCCCTCCTCGTAACCGGCGATTCCGGGCGGGACGATGTTGTCAGCCGGGGTACGGGTGCCGTGGAAGACCTCCTCGCAGATGGCCTCACGGTTGATGGCCATGGAGACGGCCTGACGGAACTTCACGTTGTCCCACGGAGCCTGCGAGCAGTTGACGGTCAGATAGTAGGTGGAGGGCTCGCCACCGAGCAGCAGCTGGTGACCGGGCGTGGCGGTGTAACCGTCCTCGGACTCGCCGTAGGTCTCGCGAGCCTCGGGGATCTGGGTGGCAGGCACGTCGCAAACGTCGAGGTTGCCGGCCTGGAACTCGCGGTAGGCGGTCTCCTGGTCCTTCTGAATGATGAAGTTGACGCCGTCGAGGATGGCCTTGTCGCCGTAGTAGTCGTCGAAACGGACGATATTGATGTACTGGCCGTCCTCCCAGTTGCCGTCCATCTTGAACGGGCCGTTGCCGATCGGCGACAGGAAGAAGGCCTGGAAGTCCTCGAGCGCGACCTCGGGAACCGGCACGAGCGCCGGGTGGGAGGCGACGTAGGGGAAGTCGGCGTAGCTGTAGGCGAGCTTGACGACAAGGGTATTGTCGTCCGGGCAGGTGACGCCGGTCAGCTCGTCGGCCTCACCGGCGGTGAAGGCGTCGTAGCCGTCGACCATGGCCAGGTGATAGCCGATACCCGAGGGGCTCTCGGGGTTGGTCTCGGGGTTCAGGATGCGCTCCCAGCCGCGCTTCCAGTCGGCGGCGACCACGGTGTCGCCGTTGTGGAACTTCGTGCCCTCCTTGAGGTGGAAGGTGAACTCGGTGGCGTCGTCGTTGACCTCCCAGGAGTCACACGCGAGGGCCTTGATCTCGCCATTCTCGAAGTCGTACTGGGTCAGGGAGTCGAACAGCTGGAAGCCGACCTGCGTGCCCTGGTCCTCCATGAGGTTGTACGGATCGATGGAGACGGGGTTGTTGATGTAGTAGCGCAGGGTGCCGCCAGAGGCGCCCTCTCCGCCCGCGCTGCCGGCGGTGCTGGGGCCGCCCTTCTGGCCGCAGCCGGCGAGCACGCCGAGCACGCCCGTCGCCAGGGCGCCGCCGACGAACGCGCGACGACCCATCGGCTTGTTCATGAATTCAGCCATGCCATCCTCCTTCAATACAGGAAACGTGCGGAGCGGGGCTCCGCCCATGTGACGTTGGGGCCTCATGGGTCCAGGCTGACAGGCCCATGGGACAACGTAGGCAATACCTTACCCCAACTTGACCGTGGTAAAGCGCTCAAATTTGATTAAAATTCGCATTATTCTTTATCTTACAGCAGTGCATCCATGCGAAATAATGCGTTTGACTGCATATTCGCTGGATAATGCCCCGTAATCTTGCAGGGCACCGAACGGGCGGTGCGAAGGACACACTCCCCCATTTCGAACAGAAAGCGTACCGATTGTTCACACAACGGTAACATTCCTCAACATGCGACAAAATGGCGACAAGATAGGGCCGGGTTCAAACCTGTCGCTTCATAAAACAGGGGTCGCGGTGACGACCCCTGCCAAATGCTTGGTTTTCCAGAGACCCCGCTTAGATGCCCACGATGCCCTGCGGGAAGAAGAACATGGCGAGCACGACGCACGCGGCGAACACGACGGCCACGATCACGGTGAGTTTGTCGAGGTTCTGCTCCATGATGCCGGTTGCGGCGCTGGAGTTGTACAGCGAGCTGGCGATCATGTCGGACACGCCGGTGCCCTTGCCGGAATGCATGAGGACGAGCGCGATGAGCGCGAGCGTGGACAGCGCCCACACGACGAAGATCAAAATCTGGAACGGACCCACAGGGACACTCCTTCTACGTATGTACGAACAGTCCGTATGGTACCACACCGTCCACTTCCGCACCCAATCGCCATAACGGGTTGTTTGGGGACGTGTTCCGCCCAACCCCTTTTGGGTTGAGGGGAACACGTCCCCAAACAACCTATAACACGCTAATCTTTTGTTACACGGGAGATGGTATTGTGACCAATGCCCGTGAGTCGCTCCAGCTGCTTCACTGTTATGCCGGCCGCACGAAGCGACCGCAGCGCCTTGTCCCGTTGCGCCTTCCCCATTTCCTTCAGCTTCGCTGGATCCATATCTCCCAGCGTATAGCGTGCCACCTCGAGTGCGTCTTCATCGGGCACGCGTTTCGTCATCCGATAACGGTATGAACCGAATCGTCCGTTTTCGCAAAAGCGCAGGAAACCTTCAACTCCACCGACCATGTCGAGCACCATCTTCGTATGCGCAACGCCCGGACGACCCACATACTCTCCGTAGCTGCTCCATCGGAATTCGTCGACAGCGCAAACGCCAGCCTTAGCCGGATTATCGTGAATATAGCGAACCGCCTGAAGAAGCTGGCCATCACTTGTTATGGGGACGCTTGTAAATCTACCCTGAAACACCGAGCCGACATGTCCTGACTTTTCATTAAAGTAGCGCGCGTACGCCGTGGAAATCGCATGCATGAAGTGACTCAGCGAACCCTTCGGGTCGTCAATCAGCAAATGAACATGGTTGCTCATGAGGCACCACGCAATGATCTTCACGCCGTCGATCGCCGATTTTTCCTTGAGCCGTTTCAAGAACACCAGACGGTCTGAATCGTCTTCAAAAATGAGCTGCTTTCCGTTTCCCCGCAGCACAACATGGTAAAACCCGGATTCCGAATACTGACGAGACGCTCTTGGCATAGACGCACCCCTCTCCCGACAGCGCTGAACGCGAAGATGGGTTGGAAGGAACACGTCCCCAACCAACCCATCCCAAACTTTACGAACAGGGTGTTCATACCCTATATTTCCGCAGGTAGTATGGCGTTTCTATGTGTTGGATTCCGGTAAGGATCCGACGGTCTCGAACGGGCTCAACGGAACGCGCCCCAATGGGTTGGACGGAACACGTCCCCAACCAACCGACCTGGCACCATCTTGCCAGGCGACAAGAGTGAACTTGGCACAGTCTTGTCGCAGAAAAAGGGTCGCCAGCAGATGCTGACGACCCTTTGCAAGGCAATGGGTTGGAACGAACACGTCCCCAATCAACCCTATTCCTCGGTGGCGAGGATGCGACCGGTCATCTCGGCACTCGGCTCGAGACCGGCAAGCGTGAGCATCGTCGGGGCGATGTCGGACAGGCGCCCGTCCTCGATGCCGGTGAGCTTAGCCGCCGGATCGACCACGATGAACGGCACACGGTTGGTGGTGTGCGCCGTGAACGGGTGCTTCTCGCCCGCGGCGTCCACGTCGAACATGTGGTCCGCGTTGCCGTGGTCGGCGGTGATCAGAGCGAAGCCTCCCTTGGCGAGAATCGCCGGGATCACCTTGGACAGACCGTCGTCAACGGCCTCGACGGCCTTGACCGCCGCGTCGAACACGCCGGTGTGGCCGACCATGTCGCAGTTGGCGTAGTTGACGATGTAGAAGTCCGCGGCGTCGGCCTCGATGGCGGCCACGAGCTTCTCGGTGACCTCGGGCTCGCTCATCTCGGGCTGCAGGTCGTAGGTGGCCACCTTGGGCGAGGGCACGAGCACGCGCTCCTCCCCCTCCTTGGGCTCCTCGACGCCGCCGTTCAGGAAGAACGTCACGTGGGCGTACTTCTCGGTCTCGGCGGTATGCAGCTGCTTCAAGCCGGCCTGGGCGATGACGTCGGCGAGCACGTTCTCGGGGAACGTCTTGGGGAAGGCCACCTCGACGTTCTTGAACGTATCGTCGTACTCCGTCATGGTCACGAAGTGCGACAGCTTGGGCGCGGCCTTGCGCTCGAAGCCATCGAAGTCGTCCTCGGTGAACGCGCGCGTCATCTCGCGGGCGCGGTCGGGACGGAAGTTGAAGAAGACCATGGCGTCGCCGTCATGCACGCCCTCGTTGTGGCAAGCGAACGGCTCGACGAACTCGTCGCCGCGCTCGTCGCGCTCGTAATAGGCCTTCACGCCCTCGACCGGATCGGTGTCGGACTCGCTCGGCAGCGTGATGACGTCGTAGGCGCGCTCGACGCGCTCCCAGCGGTTGTCGCGGTCCATGGCCCAGTAGCGGCCGGAGACCGTGGCGATACGGGCATCGACGCCCGCATAGGTGGAGAGCGCCTCGAGGTTCTGCTTCAGGGTCTCGATGTAGCCGGCACCGGAGTGCGGATCGACATCGCGGCCGTCCATGAAGCAGTGGAAGCGGATGCGCTCGACGCCGTGGATGGCGGCGATGGCGGAAAGATTCTCGCCGTGGCGCTGCATGGAGTGCACGCCGCCCGGGGACACGAGACCCAGCAGATGAAGCGTGCCACCGTTCTTGGCGACATCGTCCATGGCACGGGCAAGCGTCTCGTTCTCCTGGATCGAACCGTCCTTGATGGAGTTGTTGATGCGCGACAGCTCCTGGAACACGATGCGGCCGGCGCCGATGTTCAGGTGACCCACCTCGGAGTTGCCCATCTGGCCGTCGGGCAGACCGACGTCCTCGCCGGACGCACCGAGGGTGGTGTGGGGATACTGCTCGTAGAGGCTATCGAGAAACGGCGTGTCGGCGGCGGCAACGGCGTTATCGCAGCCCTCGGGCGCCAAACCGCAGCCGTCCATGATGACGAGCAGCGCGGGAAGATGCTTGGCCATGTGCTACTCCCCCGCCTTCTCGACCATGGCAGCGAAATCGTCGGCCTTGAGCGAGGCACCGCCGACGAGCGCACCGTCGACGTCCTCCTCGGCCAGGAAACCGGCGATGTTCTCGGGTTTGGCCGAACCGCCGTACAGCACGCGGATACCGGCAGCGAGCTCCTCGCCGAAGATCTCGACGAGGGTGGCGCGGATGGCACCGCAGACCTCCTGGGCATCGGCCGCCGTGGCGGTCTTACCCGTACCGATGGCCCAGATGGGTTCATACGCGATGACCAGCTGGTCGGCGGACTCGATTGCCACGTCCTCCAGACCGGCACGGATCTGCGCGGTCACGAACGCGACGTGCTCGCCGGCCTCGCGGGTCTCGAGCGACTCGCCGCAGCAGAAGATCGGGGTGATGCCGGCGGCGATGAGCGCCTTGGCCTTCTTGTTCTCGTCGGCGTCGGTCTCCTTGAAGTAGTCGCGACGCTCGGAGTGACCGATGATGCAGTACTCGGCGTTCACGGACTTCAGCATGGAGCAGGAGGTCTCGCCGGTGTAGGCGCCCTTCTCCTCCCAGTAGACGTTCTGCGCGCCGAGCTTGATGGCGCTGTCGGCGATCTTATGCGAGGTGCAGGCAAGATCGATCGTCGGCGGGCAGATGACGACCTCGACGCCGTTGTCGGCGGGGACCTTCTCGACGAGCGCCTCGGCCAGCTCCTTGGCGGCGGGCACGTCGTTGTTCATCTTCCAGTTGCCTGCGATGAGGCGGGTGCGGTTACTCGGCATCGTTCAGAGCCTCCACTCCGGGAAGGGCCTTGCCCTCGACGAGCTCCATGGAGGCGCCACCACCGGTGGAGATCCAGCTCATCTTGTCGGCAAGGTCGAACTTGTTGATCGCGGCCACGGAGTCGCCGCCGCCGATGATCGAGGTGCAGTCGGAGTCGGCCACGGCGCGGGCGACAGCCTCGGTGCCGTGCGCGAACTGATCCATCTCGAACACGCCCATGGGGCCGTTCCAGAACACCGTCTTGGCGCCGGCGATGGCCTCGGCGTACAGGGCCTCGGTCTTGGGACCGATGTCCATGCCCATGCGGTCGTCGGGGATCTTGTCGGAATCGACGACCTCGCCGACGGCGTCCTCACCGAAGTGGTCGGCGACGATGTTGTCGACGGGGAGCAGGATCTTGACGCCCTTGTCCTCGGCCTTCTTGAGCATCTCGCCGGCGCGCTCGACCCAGTCCTCCTCCTTGAGGGAGGTACCGACGGTGTAGCCCTTGGCGAGGAAGAAGGTGTAGGCCATGCCGCCACCGATGATCAAGGTGTCGGCGGAGTCGATCAGGTGATCGAGGACGCCGATCTTGGAGGACACCTTGGAACCGCCGACGATGGCGACGAAGGGGCGCTCGGGCTCGGCGAAGATGCCGGTCAGGGTGTCGACCTCCTTCTCGAGCAGGAAGCCGGCGACGGCGGGCAGGTACGCGGCCGGGCCCACCACGGAACCCTGGGC
>CAZRPL010000004.1:0-85438 GCA_964602045.1 uncultured Collinsella sp.
CCTCCCGCGATGCCGACGACGATGCCGACGAGTTCTCCGATGTCGCCTTCGGCGAGATGTCCAAGGCGGATCGCCGTCGCCATCTCAAGAAGATCCGCGAGACGGTGAACGCCATCGTCGACAAGTTCTCCGATGATGACGGCTGGGTTTCTTTGGGTCTCATGGGCGACCAGCTCGGCAAGCGCTTGCCCGATTTCGATGTGCGCAACTATGGATACAAGAAGCTTCGCCCCTTCCTGAAGTCGCTCGGTGTCTACGAGTTCGACGAGCCGGTGGGAGAGGGCGGACGACGTCACATCAACATCCGCATCATCGATGGGGACAAGATGTGATACTACGTCTGACGTGATTTCACCTGTGGACGTCCGACCGGACGCTTTGTGATGGCACAATGAAGCGGTATCTGATTATTGATGCGAAAGGGGATTCCGATGGGTTTTCTCGATGATGTGCAAGCCTCGGTCAACCGCGGTATCGACGGAGCGAGCCGCGGTGTCGAGACGATGAAGCTCAACAGCCAGATGGGCGACGCGCTCGCGCGTCGCGAGAAGCTTGCGGCAAAGCTCGGCTCAAGCCTGTATGACGTTACCAAGGACGATGCGGCGTTCCGTGATGGCCGTGGGGAGCTCTACGACGGAATCGCCGCGATCGACGCGGAATGCGCTGAGATCCAGGCAAAGCTCGACGAGATCGAGCGCGAGGCGGCCGAGGCGGCGCGTGCGGCCGCCGGTATCGATTGCCCGTTTTGCCATACGCATATGGAGTCGGCAGATCGTTTCTGCTCGGGCTGCGGCAAACCTCGCGCTGAGGTGGAGGCCGCGATCGCCGAGGCCGCACAGGCGCCGGCACAAGACGATGGAGCGGCGGATGGCCCCGAAAGTTCGGAGACCCCCGTGTGTCCCGCCTGCGGATTCCCGGTGAACGAGGGCGACCTGTTCTGCATGAGTTGCGGGACCAAGCTCGGCGAGTAGGTTGCGCATCCGCGTCGGCTGCGGATTATCTTGCATGCGAAACGAGGGGCATCGATCCAGGTCGATGCCCCTCGTTGTATCGATCGATATCAGGTCGCGCGCTCGAACGTTTCCGAAGCGTCTACGACAGCGATCGACCGAACGCGTCAGCTGCCTTGATGGCGTCGATGAAGCGGGCGTCCTCGAACGGCTCGGGATTGCCCTGCTTCCACTCATTCGTCTCATGGGCGAAGGCCGTGAGCGCTTCGAGGTGGCTCTCGTCCAAATCGAGCTCGGCGAGCGTCACCGGCAGGCCCATCTGCTTGTTGAAGCGGGCATAGCGCTCGAGCTCAGCCAGATTGTCGGCGTAGGCGAACATGACGAGTACGCCGAACGACACGACCTCGCCATGCAGATGCGTCCGTCCCGTGCGATGGATGCCCGTCGATCCGTTGTAGAACGCGTGCGCGAGCGTGGAGTTGTAGTAGAAATCCGGCTGGTTGGTGAGGTTGGACACATAGCCGGTGTTGATCACGATGTCGAGTGCGATCTGGCGCACCGCCACGCTCGAGCGGTTCCGACGGACGTCCTCGAGACCCTGCACACCCCAGGTCATAAGAGGCTCGGTGCAGGTATGGGCGAGTGCCAGACCGAGACTCGCGGTGTGGCCGAGTTCGCGGGTGCTCGTGGCCCATTCGACCTCGGGCTGCTTGGAGAGGGCGTCGCCCACGCCCGCCCAGAAGTACTCCTCGGGGGCTTCGGCGATGATACGCGGATTGATGAAGATATGCGCCGGACACGGGGGGTAGGCGTAACCCTTGAGCGAACCGTCGTCGTTGTAAATGACCGCGATGGCGGTCGCAGCCGAGCAGTTGGAGCAGATCGTCGGAACCGAGAAGACGGTCTTATCGAACTCCTTGGCAGCCGTCTTGACGGTATCGATGGCCTTGCCGCCGCCGACGGCGAACGCGACATCGGCTTCGGCGAACGCCGGGGTCGCGATGAGGCGGTCGACGTTGGACTGCGTGGCGTCGGTGCCGTAGACGATGGTGTCGAGGACCTCGATATCGGTGTCGGCGAGCGCCTCCTTGATGCCGTCCGCCGCGGCGGCAAGGGCGCGCGTGCCGCCGACGATCACGACGGACGTGGCACCATAGCTCGCAAGGGTAGCGGGAATCGCGTCGAACGCGTCCTCACCGACGGTGTAGTCGCTCATTTGGATGGTGCGCATGGATACGCCTTCCTTCCGCTCGAATATGTCCATTTTGTCGATTATACGTCGACTCTCCGCGTGCGTGCGGACGTTTTAGCTATCGCGAACACGTTTCGAAGGGAAACACGATGCCGAACTGTGCGCGGATAGCATCCAGTTGCCGCATGATCTCGAGGGTTTCGGCATGCGGCATCTCGGGGCATTCGAGCCGACTCTCCTCGATGGCGCGCTTGCAGGAGAGGATCTCGTATTCGTAGCCCGTGATCTGCGACGGAACCTCGATTGACTCACGCAGCGAGCAGGTAAGTCCGTCGGCATCGTAGACGTCGATGCGCTGCGGGTTGTTGATGTTCTCGACGCAGATGAAGCCGTCGGTGCCGCAGATGAGGCCGCGACGGTCGGTCATGGTGTGCATGGTCGTGAACATCGTAGCCATGGAGCCATCGGCATAGGTGAGCGTGACGGAGTCCTGACCATCGACGCCCGTCTCGATCGGCACCATGTGCGCGTCGATGCGTGCGATGTCGTTGCCGAGCACCATGCTCGCGAAGTTGAGCGGGTAGACCGTGAGATCGAGTAACGCCCCGCCGGCAAGCGCGGGGTCGACCATGCGGCGGTTCATATCCACGCGGTAGCCCAGGTTCGCGTCGACGGTGCGGGGCTTTCCGATCGCGCCACCGCGGATCAGCTCGTCGATGATGCGGCGTGAGGGCATGTAGCGCGTCCAGATGGCTTCTGCGAGCAAAACACCGCGTTTGCGGGCCGCATCGATCATCTCGCGCGCCTGGTGCTCGTTGACGGCGAAGGCCTTCTCGCATAGGACGTGATGGTCCGCCTCGATCGCCTTGAGCGTCCATTCGTAGTGATGAGAGTGGGGGAGCGCTATGTAGACGAGGTCCACATCCGGATCTGCAAGCAGCTCGTCGTAGCTGTCGTAGGCGACATCGAACCCATAGCGGACGGCGAAGGCGCGAGCGCGTTCGGGATCGCGGGTGGCGACGGCGTAGTTGGACGCCTCATCCATCCGGGCGATCGTCTCGGCCATCTGCGATGAGATGTTGCCGGCTCCAATATATCCCACGCGCATATGCTGCTCCTTTCGTGATATATCGAGACGAGACGGTTCTTCCGCATGTCGATGCGCCACAATGGGTCGGCCGTAATGAAATCGCCTCCACAAGGGAGTGTACATGAAGCTCACCATGCTGGGCACCGGTAACGCACCGGTCACCGAGTGCTATAACACCTGCTTCGTCATCTCCGATGACGTGCGTCACCTGTTGGTCGACGGCGGCGGTGGCAACACCGTGCTCGCGCAGCTCAAGCGCGCGGGCATCGGTTGGAAGGACCTGCGCGAGATTTTCGTCACCCACAAGCACATCGACCATCTGCTCGGCATCGTGTGGCTCATGCGTATGATCTGCCAGAACATGCGTCGTGGGACCTATGAGGGGGAGGCGACCATCTATGCTCACGATGAGGTCATCGGGATCTTACGCGACATGGCGGAGACCCTGCTCGCGACCAAGGATGCCGCCATCCTCGACGACCGGCTGCACCTGGTGGTCGTCGAGGATGGCGAACACGTCGAGCTCATCGGTCATGACGTGACGTTTTTCGACATCGCATCGACCAAGGCCAAACAGTTCGGTTTCCATATGGATCTAGGAGACGACCGCAGCCTGTGCTGCTGCGGCGATGAACCCTACAACGAGCGCGAGGAGCCCTACGCCGCAGGCTCCACGTGGCTTTTGCACGAGGCGTTCTGCCTGCATGAGCAGGCGGACATCTTCCATCCGTACGAGAAGCACCACTCCACCGTCAAGGATGCCTGCGAACTCGCCGAACGACTCGGCGTCGAGAACCTGGTGCTCTACCACACGGAGGATAGGAACATCGCGCGCCGTCGCGAGCTGTACACGGCGGAAGGGTCGCGCTATTACCACGGAAATCTGCTCGTTCCCGACGATCTTGACGTCATCGAGCTGTGATATGGATTCGCGTGCGAGATGGCGTCGCATGCGACGCCGCGTGCTACAATAGCGCGCAATGGCTGTGAAGGGGAGGAGTAGCCGGCCCCCGCGTGCACAAGAGAGCGGACGGTAGCTGCAAAGTCCGCGCGCGCGACCGAGCGAATATCACCCCGGAGCCGCGGCCCGAACGGTATGTGAAACGGTTCCTGACATACGTTCACATCCCAGTAGACGTCGCCGGGACGACCGCCGTCATGAGGTCGGCCGAGTACGGGCACGAAACGTGCCTAAGCTGGGTGGTAGAGCGAGGAGCTTGTCCGCAGGCGATGTCCTGCGTTGCAAAAAGCGCTTCGTCCCAGCTTGCAGGGACGGGCGCTTTTTTCGTATGTTGAGCGCCCATGACGAAAGGGGTATTCGTGGCAAACGAGTACAAGGGCACCATGAACCTGCCCAAGACCAAATTCCCCATGCGCGCTGCCCTTGCGCAGCGGGAGCCCGAGCGCCTGCGCCGGTGGCAGCAGGACAAGGTCTACGAGCTGATGCTCAAGAAGAACGAGGGTCACGACAAGTTCATCCTGCACGACGGTCCTCCCTACGCCAACGGCCCGATCCACATCGGCCACGCCATGAACAAGATCTCCAAGGACATGATCGAGCGCTATCAGGCCATGCAGGGCTACCAGACGCCGTATGTCCCCGGTTGGGATTGCCACGGCCAGCCCATCGAGCACAAGGTCGAGGAGATGCTCGGTACCGAGAAGTTCAACGCCACGCCGGTGGCCGAGATCCGCGAGCTGTGTCGCAAGTTCGCGGTCGAGAACATCGACCTGCAGCGCGAGGGTTTCAAGCGTCTAGGCGTCCTCGGCGACTGGGACGATCCCTACCTCACCCTGTATCACCAGCACGATGCCGCCGATATCGAGGTCTTCAAGGCGATGTTCGACCGCGGCATGATCTACCGCGGCCATAAGCCGGTGCACTGGTGCAAGCACTGCCACACTGCGCTCGCCGAGGCCGAGATCGAGTACTCCGACGAGACGTCGCCTTCCATCTACGTGCGCTTCGAGTTGACGTCCAAGCCCGCCGGCTTGGAGTCCTTCGACGGCCCCGTCGACTTCATCATCTGGACCACCACTCCGTGGACCATCCCGTCCGACCAGGCCGTGTCGCTCAAGCCCGGTGCCATCTACACCGCCATCGAGCACGAGGGCCGCGCCGAGATCATGCTGAAGGATCTCGCCGAGAAGGTCTGCGGTATCGCCGATTGGGAGTGCACGCCGGTCATGGTCGACGGCAAGCCGTACGAGGTGCCTGCCGAGACCTTCGACCACCTGCACTACCGCCAGCCCATCTTCGATGATGTCGAGGGCGTGGCGCTGCTCGCCGATTACGTGGGCACCGAGGACGGTACCGGAATCGTCCACAACTCGCCCGGTCACGGCGTCGACGACTACTACGTCTGCATGAAGGAGGGCATGGACATCTGCATGCCCGTCGACGATGACGGCAAGTTCTACGTCGGCGATACCTTCGGTACGGGCGGTCCGTTCTCCGGTATGGACACCGACGAGGCCAACCCGCACATCATCGATTTCCTGCGTGAGCGCGGCACGCTCGTGGCGTCCGTCAAGATCACGCACAGCTATCCGCACTGCTGGCGTTGCAAGCATCCGGTGCTGTTCCGCGCGACCGACCAGTGGTTCGTCTCCATGGACAAGACCGGCCTGCGCGACCAGGCGAGCGACGCGATCCAGAACCATGTGAGGTGGTATCCGGCGCACGCCGCCAACCGCATCGGCGCCATGGTGGAGCAGCGCCCCGACTGGTGCATCTCGCGTCAGCGCAACTGGGGTGTGCCCATCCCGAGCTACACGTGCGCCGACTGCGGCGAGAAGATCATGAATGACGATACCCTCGACGCCGTCATCGAGCTGTTCCACGAGAAGGGCTCCGACGCCTGGTTTACCGATGCGCCCGAAAGCTACCTGGGTGACGCCTGCGTGTGCCCCACGTGCGGCGGTCATCACCTCAAGGCCGACCGCGACATCCTGGACGTGTGGTGGGACTCCGGTGTGTCCTGGCGCGCCGTGTGCCAGGGCCGCGAGGAGCTCGAGTATCCCGCGGATGTCTACCTCGAGGGTTCCGACCAGCATCGCGGCTGGTTCCAAAGCTCGCTGCTCACGAGCGTGGGCGCCAACGGGATCGCGCCGTACAAGGCGGTCGTGTCCCAGGGCTTCACGCTCGACGGCCAGGGCCGCAAGATGTCCAAGTCGCTCGGCAACGTGATCGACCCCAACAAGGTCTGCGACGAGATGGGTGCCGACATCATCCGTCTGTGGGTCGCGAGCGTGGACACCTCGACGGACGTCGCGATCGATCATGAGATCCTCGCGCGCACCTCGGATGCGTATCGCCGTTTCCGCAACACCTTCCGGTTCCTGCTCGGCGAGCTCGAGGATCAGTTCGATCCGACGACCGAGGGCGTTGCCTTCGCCGACCTGTTGCCGCTCGACAAGCTCATGCTCGCGCGCCTCACGCAGGTGCAGGCCGAGGTCGATGAGGCGTTCGCAGGCTACGAGTTCAACCGCGTTTACCGCACGCTGTACGACTTCGTCGTCACGGAACTCTCCAACGTGTACCTCGACGCCCTGAAGGATCGCCTGTACTGCGAGAAGGTCGGTTCGCTCGCGCGTCGCAGCGCCCAGACGGTGCTCGCCGAGCTGCTCTCGATGCTCCTGCGCGACCTGCAGCCCATCTTGGCATACACCTGCGACGAGGTCATGGAGTTCGCGCCCGCCGGTTGCCGCGACGGCCAGCGCTATGCGGCCCTGCTCGACTGGTACCATGCACCGATCACGCTCGAGGAGGCCAACGAGTACAAGCCCGTTCTCGAGGCCGCACTCGAGCTGCGCGGTGCGGTCACGAAGGCGCTCGAGGAGGCTCGCGCCGCCGGTACCTTCACCAAGAGCCAGGCGACGCGCGTCGTCGCCACGGCACCTGCCGGGGCCTATGCGCTGCTCACCGGCGATAAGGCGTGCGATCTCGCCGAGTTCTTCATCGTGTCCGAGCTCGAGCTCACGCGCGGCGACGAGTTCACCGCCACGGTCGAGGCCGCGCGCGGCGAGTGCTGCGACCGTTGCTGGAACTTCCGCGCTTCCACGGGTGCTCATGGCGAGCATGCCCATATCTGCGACCGTTGCGCCGAGGCCATCGACGCGTAGTCGCTTGCGATTGGGGACGCCGTGCTTCGAGCGCGGCGTCCCGTCTTCGATGACGTGTGCGCATGCGGGTTTGCGGCGGCACGTCGTTTTCATCTCGTACGACAAGGAGCGGACTTGGATCGCGGATCCCATTCACATGTCCCGTCCATCTTGGGGCGCATGGTCGTCGCCGGCGTGCTCGCGGCGCTGTTCTTTATCGTCGATCAGGTGAGCAAGGTCATCGTGCGCGATGCCGTCGCGCACGGGTTTTCCGGCATGGACCTGATCCCGGGGGTTTTGGGGCTGCGCTACGTCGAGAACATCGGCGCGTCGTTCAGCTTGGGCGAGGGATTCGCGCCGCTGTTCGCCGTGCTCGCGATCGTCGTCACCGTGTTTTGCATCGTCTACCTTCTACGTGCCCCCCGCGTTTCGTGGCTCGAGGTCGCAGGGATGGGTATGGTCGTCGGCGGTGCCCTTGGAAACGTGGTCGACCGCTTGCTGTTCGGGTTCGTGACCGACTTCATCGCGACGCTGTTCGTATCGTTTCCCGTCTTCAACATCGCCGATATCGGCATCACCTGCGGAGCCGCGCTCGCCTTCATCGGATTCGCGTTCGGGCCGGCCTGCCGCGAGGGGAAGGGGGAGTAGAGGATGGCCGACGTCCACCTGCTGGTCACCTCCGAGTACGAGGGCATGCGCCTCGACGCGTTCCTCGGCGCACAGGAGAGCTGCCCCACCCGTTCCGCCTGCGCCAAGCTCATCGAGGCGGGGTCCGTCGCGGTGAACGGCGAGGACTGCTACTCCAAGAAATACGCGGTGTCGTTCGGTGACCGTATCGAGGTCGATCTTCCCGAGACCCGCGAGCCCGGCGCCATCGAGGGCCAAGCGATTCCGCTCGATATCCGCTTCGAGGACGAGTACCTGATCGTACTTTCCAAACAGCGCGGGTTGGTGTGTCACCCCGCGCATGGTCACGATTCCGGCACGCTCGCCAACGCGCTCGTCCACCATTGCGGCATCGACCATCTGGGAACCCTCCAAGGGGAGGATCGCCCCGGTATCGTGCACCGGCTCGACCGGGATACATCGGGGCTCATGCTCGCCGCCAAAGACGACGAGACCCAGCGTGCCCTCCAGGATCTCATCCGCCTGCGCACCCTCGATAGGCGTTACATCGCGTTGTGCCACGGATATATCGCCATGGATTCAGGCACGATCAACACGGGTATCGCGCGTTCGACCCGCGACCGTGTGAAGATGGCCGTGTCCGACGATCCGTTCGCGCGCCAGGCCATCACGACGTTTCAGGTGCTCGAGCGCTTCGAGGCCCATCGGGGCGACGAGGGCTACACGCTCGTCGAATGTCACCTGTATACCGGTCGCACCCATCAGATCCGCGTCCACATGCGCCATATCAACCATGCGCTCGTGGGCGATCCGCTCTATGGCACCGGGTCGGTTCGTTCCAACCTCGACCTCACCCGCCAGTTCCTCCATTCCTGGCGCGTGAAGTTCGATCATCCGGTGACCGGCGAGGTGATCGAGCGACGCGATGTCCTGCCTTGGGATCTTGCGGCGGCGTACGACGAGATCGCCGATCGGTCCATGGGCCGCACCGAGGCGGGGGATGGCATCATCCCGTATCTACTCGAGGAGTAGTCGGATGCCGACGTCGCGAGCGATGTGATGCTTGCTCTTTGCGACGTCCGTGTTGCCACATAAGCTCCACCAACGGTTGACACCCCTGCGCTACACTGACCGGTACGTTCGTTATCGATAGGGGCTCGGCATGCTATTCGATTTCTCGCATATGACCCCGCTGGTGATGTTCAACTTCATCGTCGGCGGCCTGTTCTCGGTCTGCTTCCTCTACCAGGTCGTTTTCTTCCTCGTCGGTTTCTTCCGTGGCGAGGTGAAGGTCCCGCCCGCGACCCGCAAGCATCGCTACGCCTTCTTCATCGCCGCCCATAACGAGGAATCCGTCATCGCCAACCTCGTCCATTCGATCCAGGACCAGGACTACCCTTCCGAGCTGATCGACATCTTCGTCGTCGCCGACGCGTGCACCGACGACACCGCCCGCGTCGCCCGCGAGGCGGGCGCGATCGTCTACGA
This sequence comes from uncultured Collinsella sp., assembly GCA_964602045.1. Taxonomy (GTDB): domain Bacteria; phylum Actinomycetota; class Coriobacteriia; order Coriobacteriales; family Coriobacteriaceae; genus Collinsella. The sequence goes on from CAZRPL010000004.1 coordinate 9,452, forward strand.
GCGTAACGACCTCGCCCGTAAGGGCAAGAGCTGGGTCATGGACTACGGGTTCGACCGCATCCTCGACGAGTATCCCGGCAAATACGAGGCCTTCATCATCTTCGATGCGGACAACCTGCTCTCAAAGAACTACGTGTCCGTCATGAACGACGTGTTCGATCAGGGATACCTCGCCATCACGAGCTATCGCAATTCCAAGAATTTCGGCAGCTCGTGGATCTCGGCCGGGTACGCGACGTGGTTTTTGCGCGAAGCGCGCTTCCTCAACAACGCGCGCATGCTGTGCGGCACCTCGTGCGCCGTTTCCGGTTCGGGCTATCTGGTGTCGGCGAAGATCATCGAGGGCATGCACGGGTGGGATTTCCATACCCTGACCGAGGATATCCAGTTCTCGACGTTCTGCGCCATCCACGGGGTGCGCATCGGCTACGCTCCTGCGGAGTTCTTCGACGAGCAGCCGGTCACCCTCGCCGCGTCATGGAAGCAGCGCATGCGCTGGACGAAGGGCTTTTACCAGGTCTTCTTCACCTATGGTTCGCACCTGGTCAAGTCGATCGCGTTCTTCCGGCGCTTTGCCGCGTACGATCTGCTCATGACCATCGCTCCCGGAATGCTGCTCACGCTGATCTCGGTACTCGTCAACGTGACGTTCATCATCGTCGGTTCGCTGAGCCATGGTTTCCTAGCCACCGAGGCCGAGCTCTCCATGTGCTTCGGTTCGATGGTGATGACGCTCGTTTCCATGTATGCGACGTTTTTCGTGCTCGGATTGCTCACCACGGTGATCGAGCGCTCCCATATCCATTGTCCGAGCAAACTGCGCATCGTGACGAACCTGTTCACGTTCCCGTTGTTCATGTTCACTTATATCCCGATCACCGTCGCGGCGCTCTTCCTCAAGGTCGACTGGGTGCCCACGCCCCACGATGTCTCCGTGACGCTCGATGAGGTCATGGAGGGTGCGCGGTAGGGCGCATCGGGTTTTACGGTGATCCTAGTACATGAAGGTGATTTCGCCGACCGCCCACTCGCGATCGAAGTCGATCGTGCGGGATGGTTCGCCTTGTGACGCCAGGGGCGCTTCGCGGTATTCCTGGAACCAAGACCGCTGATCCCCCTCTTGGGCCGCACGGGCGGCGACCGTGTACATGAGCAGTGCCAGCGCGATGACGAAGAGCGATACGATGACGAGTACGCCGAGGGTCAGCGCGTAGGCGAAACGCGTCGAGTTCTGTTGTGCCGTCGAAGCGCTCGCGCTTTCGATATGGCGCTCGGATGGGATGACCGATACGGAGTGATCGTCTTTTGCCGGCGATACGGTATCGCTTGGGTGCACGAGTGCTTCCTCTCTTCAGACATATCCATGATTATATGGCATCTTCTCGCCAGCGTCGTGTTCGGATGTACGGTGTCGGACTCCTGTCGGGTTTGAGGATCCGAAGGCCGGATCCCGGTTCCGTTCGATGTCGCAGCCCCTACCATATATCCATCCGAACGATGGTGCTCTTGGGGATATGGGGAGGGCGGACGGAATGCTTGTCGTCATCGATATGGCCTATGCTGCGATTATGGTGATATCCGCCCTGCTCGATACGCGGTATCGGCGCTTTCCGCGTGCGCTATGGCTGAGTCTGGGCTTGTGCGCGGCTGGCCGCACCGGTATCGCGCACGGGTCCATCATGCTTGCCCGCAACGTCGCGTTCGGGTTCACGATGTGCCTGATTCTGGTCGCCGTCGAGCTTGTCTGGCGACGATACCGCGGCGTGATCGGTATCGGCATGGGGGACATCAAGTACCTGTTTGCCACTTGTCTGTTCGATCCCGTCGTGGCGGCTCTCGCGTTCTGTTGCGCGCTGGTGTCGCTCGCCGCCGTCGGTACCATGCTTCGCCGCGCATCGTTGCCGTTGCTTCCGTTCGCCGTCGCGTGCTTTCCGGTGGCGATTGCCTTCTGTGCCGCTATCTAGGTCGCCCGTCCGTCCGCACACCGCGCGCGCGTCGGTGTGTCCGCGCGGTATGCGATGATATCGGCGAGAAAGACGACGAGAGGAAGATGTATGGATATCGTGACCGATGCGACGACTCGTGAGGACGTGCGGCGGCGTATCGCCTCCTTGCCCGATGATCTTACGCCCGAGCTCACCGAACGCATGCGCGACGACCGCGCGCGTGGGTGGATCAACCCCTTCCGTACCGATGATGCCCGGGCGCTCCGTCGAGACGACGGCTTGCATGATGCGGCGAGCATCTGGCGGCCCGCGTTCGTGCGTGACGTCGAGAAGATCATGCACACGCCGGCCTACAACCGATACGCCGGCAAGACCCAGGTGTTCAGCTTCAGGAGCAACGACGACCTCTCGCGTCGCGGCATCCACGTGCAGCTTGTCAGCCGTATCGCGCGCGATATCGGATACGCCCTCGGGCTCAATTGCGATCTCATCGAGGCGATCGGGCTCGGTCATGACCTGGGCCACACGCCCTTCGGCCATGCCGGCGAGCGGGCCCTGAACGACGTGTACCATGCGCGCACCGGACGGTGGTTCTTCCACAACGTCCATTCGGTGCGCGTGCTCGATACCCTGTACGGTCGCAACCTCACTCTGCAGACGCTCGATGGGTGTCTGACGCATAACGGCGAATACGAGCAGCGTACGTTCGAGCTCTCGGGGCTTTCATCGTTCGAGGATTTCGATCGGACGGTCGAGCAGTGCGGTTCGATGGGCGACCTTGCGATCGGAAAGCTCCGTCCCATGACGCTCGAAGGTTGCGTGGTGCGCATCTCCGACATCATCGCCTATGTCGGGCGCGATCGTCAGGATGCCATCGCGGCCGGTTTGCTCGACGAGGACGTGTTTTCCGATGGGCTCGGCGGGCGCTACAACTCATGGATCCTGTCCCATGCGACGGTCGACATCATCGAGCACAGCTACGGCAAGGATCGCATCGAGATGAGCGAGGAGATGTTCGCCGAGCTTCGTCGCGCCAAGGCCGAGAACTACGAGAAGATCTACCGATCGAACGGCATCGAAGGGGAGCGCGCCGAGGTGCTGGCGCGCGCGTTCAGCCTCATGTACGAGCATTGCCTGGGAGACCTGCGCGCCCGCGACGAATCGAGCTACATCTTCCGCCATCACATCCGGCGCATCGATGCCGCACTCTCCCATTACGGGAAGCGCTACGAGTGGGATCGCGACCTCGACCAGACCGTGGTCGATTATATCGCGAGCATGAGCGATGGGTACTTCGCGGAGCTCGCCACCAAGCTGTTCCCGGAGATCCGCTTTCCGCAGCGCACCTACATCAACGAGCGCTAGGACGCACCGAGCGGCGCGGGATAGGGTAGACTGGACGCTATGGAAACGTTATTCAGCAACAACGAGCGAGCCCAACGCGTCAAGTACGCCCCGCTCGCCGTCCGCATGCGTCCGACGACGCTCGATGAGTACGTCGGGCAGCAGAAGGCCGTCGGTCCCGATTCGTGGCTGCGTCGTGCGATCGAGCACGACGTGCTCTCCAGTGTGATCCTGTACGGTCCGGCCGGTACCGGCAAGACGACGCTCGCACATATCATCGCCGCGCATACCCGCAGCGAGTTCGTCGAGGTCTCGGCGGTGACCGGTTCCGTCAAGGACCTGCGTCGCGAGATCGATGAGGCGTCACGGCGCCTGATGGCGTTCGGCCGCAGGACGATCCTGTTCATCGACGAGATCCATCGCTTCTCTCGATCCCAGCAGGATGCACTGCTCCATGCGGTCGAGAACCGGACCGTCATCATGATCGGCGCGACGACCGAGAATCCGTACTTCGAGGTGAATTCGGCGCTGTTGTCCCGTGGTCGCGTCGTGGAGCTCGAGCATCTCTCCGATGCCGACATCGGGGTGCTCGTGCGCCGCGCGGTCGACGACGAGCGCGGTCTTGCCGGAGCGTACACGCTCGGCGACGATGCCGTGAAGACCATCTGCACGCTTGCCGCGGGCGATGCGCGCAGCGCGCTGACGACGCTCGAGCTCGCGAGCGAGATCGCCCTCACGCGTCACGACCCCGTCGAGCTGCAGGCTGCAGACCATGCGCCCATCGCGATCGAGGTCGCCGACGTTCGGGCCGCCAACCCGCGACGTGGGCTGTCCTACGACAAGAGCGGCGACATGCACTATGACATCATCTCGGCGTTCATCAAGTCGATGCGCGGCAGTGATCCCGATGCCACGGTGTACTGGCTCGCGCGCATGATCGATGCCGGCGAGGACCCGAAGTTCATCGCGCGGCGCATCATGATCCAGGCATCCGAGGATATCGGTAACGCCGACCCGCAGGCGTTCCTCATCGCCGAGGCGGCGTTCAAAGCCGCCGAGGTCATCGGATATCCCGAGTGCCGCATCAATCTCGCCCAAGCGGCGCTCTACAACGCGCTCGCCCCCAAAAGCAACGCTTGCGAGGCGGCTATCGATGCGGCGCTTGCCGACGTCCGGTCGAGCGGACAGCGCGAGGTGCCGAGTTATCTGCGCGATCGCCATCGTCCCGGCTCCGACGAGTACGGCACCTATCGCTATCCGCACGACTACCCCTGCGGGTGGGTCGATCAGCGCTACCTGCCCGAAGGGCTCGAGCGCGGTGCCTTTTGGCAGCCGTCCGGCAGGGGATGGGAGCAATGGCGATTCGAGCAGTCGGCTCGCGACCGGTCGGGAAACGCTCCCGATGCATCGGACGGCGAAGCGGCGAATTGATGTGATGATCCGCATGGAGGCATGCGGGTTGGGTACTATGATTGAATATGCATCTTCCGCGATCGATGCGGAGGGTCCATCTCGACGTTGGGAGTTAGCATGGAGCCCCTACAGATCATCCTCATCGTGCTCGCGATCGCCGGTATCTGGGCCGTCATCGAGCTTGCCCTCACGCTGCGCAAGAGCCGTTCCACGATTCAGACGGTCGACCGTGTCGTGGGCGAGCTGAACGAGACGCTCGGCGAGGCACGTCCCGTCATCGCCAAGCTCAATACCACCCTCGACGACCTGCAGCCCGCGCTCAATCAGGTTGAACCGTTGCTTAAGCAGGGCAGTATCGCCATCGAGGCGCTTTCCGCCGATCTGATCGAGGTCAACGGCGTACTGCGTGACGTCTCCGAGGTGACTGGTAGCATGTCGAGCGCTTCCGGAGCCGTCTCGGGCCTCGCGTCCGCCGCTTCGGAGAAGGTCCAGCGTTTCTTTTCCAAGCACGGCGCCGATGCCGGCGCCGCCGATCGCGCGATCGCGGACAGGACATCCGATGTTCTCGAACAGCGCGACGATGTCCCCGATTCGGGCGACGAGGATCCCGATGGCGTCGAGACGTCCGAGACCGCGCCGCGCCGCCAGTACTACACCTACGATGATCCCGTAACCGAGCAGCAGGAGAAGACCGATGAGTGATTCCATGACGACGGTGCGCCTAACCGTGGCGGCCGATCCGCATCTTGCACGTCTCGTTCGCATGACGGCCGCCAACGTCGCCATGCTGAGCTCGATGTCGGTCGAGCGCGTCGAGGACATGCGCATGGCCGCCGAGGAGGCGTTCGTCTTCTCGTGCGGGCTTTGCCCCGGCGCCGACGTCGCCGTCCGCTTCGACGTCGACGCGACGCACGTGGGCATGGTCTTCGAGCTCGGCGATGCGTCCTTCGAAGATGCCGCGGATTCCGAGTCGGCGGTCTATGCCGACCTCATCCTCGGCGCCGTGTGCGACGAATACGAGAAGCGCACCGCTCCGACCGCACTCGTCATGACGTTGAAAGCTGATGTGTAATGGCAGATAAGACCGCTTCGGGCAAGGCGGCATGGGATAAGGAGAAGACCCACGAGCTGTTCCGACGCTACAAGGAACACGGCGACATGGACGCTCGCGAGAAGCTCGTCATGTCCCATCTGAACCTCGTCCGTTTCCTTGCCAACAAATTCAAGAACCGCGGCGAGCCGCTCGATGACCTCATGCAGGTCGGGTATCTCGGCTTGCTCAAGGCCATCGACCGATTCGACCCCGATCGCGGGCTCGAGTTCACCACCTACGCCACGCCCACCATCATGGGCGAGATCAAGCGTCATTTCCGCGATAAGGGCTGGAGCGTCCGCGTCCCGCGCCGCTTACAGGAGCTTTCCGCGAAGGTCAACCAGGCGACCGACGCACTGACCACGCAGCTCCAGCGTTCCCCGACCGTCGAGGAGATCGCCGATTACCTTGACGCTTCGGTCGACGAGGTCCTCGAGGCCATGGAATCCTCCTCGGCTTATACCTCCGTGCCGCTCGAGGCGCCCGGCAGCACCGATTCCGACGACACCCCCTCGGTTCTCGACCGCTACGCCTCAGAGGACAGCGCCTTATCCTTCACCGACGACCGCCTCGTCATCGAGGACGCTCTGAAGGGCTTTTCCCCGCGTGAGCGCGAAGTGATCGAGATGCGATTCGTGCAGGGCATGACCCAGATCGAGATTGCCGAGAAACTCGGTGTCTCGCAGGTTCAGGTGTCGCGTCTGCTGCGTCGCACGCTCAAGAAGATCCAGGAGAAGATCGATCCCGAGGGGGTCATGCAGAAACGATGAGCGGCTCCTCCCAATCCGAGAATCCGCAGGATAGGATTTTGCGTGATACGCGCATCGTGACGCTGCGCATCTGGTCGATCGTCGGCCTTCTTATCATCTGCGCCATGCTGCTGAACGTCGTGGGCGTCCTCGCGCCGGTCGTCGAGTTTCTTGCCGTCGGCTCGCTTATCGCTTTCGTCGAGTCGCCGATCGTCAACGCCCTCGAGCATCGCGGCGTGCCGCGATCGCTCGGTGCGCTCGTGGGCCTTCTGCTCGTGATCGCCGTCGTGGCGCTCCTGTTCACCCTGCTGTTGCCCATGTTCATCGAGCAGATCGTGGACGTGCTCAACCAGATGCCGCGGTACTTCTCCGCATTCTCCCTGCAGATCCAGGACCTCATGGAAAGCGTCCGGTCGCTCACCTCGAGCGACATGTTCGGCGGCGTCGACGACGTGCTGCTGTCGCTGCAGCATAACGCCACCGCGTTCGTGACCGATCTTGCCACCGACCTGGGCCGCGGCGTCATGCCCGCGCTCGGAGGCGTGGCCAACACGCTGTTCACCGTGTTCCTCGGTCTCGTTTTGGCCTATTGGCTCGCTTGCGACTACCCGAAGATCCACGGCGAGATCGGCTATGCGCTCGGCGAGGGCAAAGACGACGACTACCGCTTCATCGTCGCCATCCTCTCGCGTTCCGTCGGCGGCTACATGCGTTCCATGATCATCACGTCGGCCATCAACGGCGTGATGGTGTTCGTCGGTCTTTTGATCGCCGGGCATCCCTATGCGGGCCTTATGGGCATCGCGACCGGTATCTTCCACCTCATCCCCGTGATCGGTCCGTGGTTCTCCGCCGCGATCGCCATCATCATCGCCGTGTTCTATAGCCCGGCGCTCGCGATCTGGACGCTCGTGATCGTCGTCGTCGCGCAAAACATCACCGACAACGTCCTGTCGCCCAAGGTCATGCAATCCACCGTACAGGTGCATCCCGCCATGAGCCTGGCTGCGATCGTCATCGGTTCGGCTCTCATGGGGCCGATGGGCATGGTCATCGCCATCCCGCTGTGCGCGGCGCTCAAGGGTCTGTTCATCTTCTATTTCGAGAAGAGCACCAAGCGTCAGCTCGTCGGCTATGACGGCGCGATTTTCCGCGGCACGCCCTATCGCGATGAGAACGGCGATCCGGTCCCCGCCTTCGATGCCCTGGGCGACGATACCTTCGCGAGCGATTCCGAGCTCATCCCGGATGACGTCGTGCCCGATGCGACGGCCCTGCCCAAGCCCAAATCCGATCTGGACAACCCGTGGGTCAAGCTCGCATCCATGCAGCCTGGTTCGACCGGCATGTTCAAGATCCCGTTCGGATCGACCTCCGAGACGAACTCCCCGTCGGATGACGGAACGGAGGACGACGGCCGCTGAGCGCGGCCGGATCCCATATTCCCGTGTTCATATGCGGTGCTTCGGTGCGTGCGGCTGTTTTTACCTTTACGGCCGCACGTGTCGGCTATACTAGGTGCGTTTACGCCTATCTACCGTGTTGAACATGAGGAGACGAACGCATGACCGCTGGTAATCCGACCATGACGACCGCCGAGATCCGCTCGGCGTTCCTTCACTTCTTCGAGGAGCGCGGGTGCAAGCTGTTCCCGAGCTCGTCGCTGATCCCCGACGATCCGTCCCTGCTGCTCGCCAATGCCGGCATGAACCAGTTCAAGCAGTACTACCAGGGCAAGAAGACCATGCACGAGATCGGCGCGACGTCCTGCCAGAAGTGCGTGCGCACCAACGATATCGACATCATCGGCACCGATGGTCGCCATGCCTCGTTCTTCGAGATGCTCGGCAATTTCTCGTTCGGCGGCGTTTCCAAGCAGCAGGCGTGCGCATGGGCGCTCGAGCTGTCCACCGAGGTCTTCAAGCTCCCGATCGAGCGCCTGTATTTCACGGTCTTCACCGACGACGATGAGACTTACGAGATCTGGCGCTCCCTCGGGGTCGAGGAGAGCCACATCTCGCGTCTCGGTGAGGACGATAACTTCTGGGCTGCCGGCCCCACGGGGCCGTGCGGTCCGTGTTCCGAGATCTACTACGACATGGGCGAGGACGTCGGGTGCGGCCGTCCCGACTGCGCGCCGGGGTGCGACTGCGACCGCTTCCTGGAGTACTGGAACCTCGTGTTCACGCAGTTCGACCGCCAGGAGGACGGCTCGATGCCGGAGCTTCCGCATCGCAACCTCGACACCGGCATGGGCCTTGAGCGCATGAGCGCCATCATGCAGGGCAAGACCTCGTTTTTCGACGGCGACATCATGCAGGGTCTCATCAGGCTCGGCGAGGAGATCTCGGGTGCGTCCTATGTGAGCGACGACTACACCGGTCCGAGCCGTTCGCTGCGCATCATCGCCGACCATGCTCGCTCCGTCGACTTCATGATCTCAGACGGCATCCTGCCTGGCAACGAGGGTCGTGGCTACGTGCTGCGCCGCCTGCTGCGCCGCGCGGTGTTCCACGGACGTCTGCTCGGCGTGACCGAGCCGTTCCTCGGTCGATTCATCGACCGCGTGAACGAGCTCATGGGCGATGCCTATCCGGAGCTCACCAAGAACGTCGCTCTCGTCAAAGGCATTGTGAGCGCCGAGGAGGAGCGTTTCTCCACGACGCTCGATAACGGTCGCGTCTACCTCGACGAGGCGCTCGCCAAACTCGGGGAGGGCGAGGTGCTCGACGGCGCGTCCGCCTTCATGCTGCACGACACGTTCGGTTTCCCGATCGACCTGACCGTCGAGATCGCCCAGGGCGCCGGCCATGAGGTCGACATCGACGGCTTCAACCGCGAGATGGAGGCGCAGCGCGAACGCGCCCGTGCCAACGTCAAGGGCGACGCATGGGGTTCGTTCAACGACGTGTGGACCGAGCTTTCCGATACGCTTGCGGCGACCGAGTTCTGCGGATACGATGCCGACGACGTCGACGGCGCCCGCGTGCTCGCCATCGTGCGCGACGGTGCCTCGGTCGATGCCGCCGCGACGACCGAGACCGTCGACGTGGTGCTCGACCGCACCCCGTTCTACGCCGAGATGGGTGGTCAGGTCGGCGATGCCGGCACGCTCATGTGCGGTGACGTGTGCGTGACGGTGTCCGATACCGTCTCCCACAACGGCCTGTATGCACATCGCGCCCAGGTCACGAGCGCCGGTGAGCTCAAGGTGGGCGATGTCGTGCGCGCCGTCGTCGACGGCACGCGCCGCGAGCTCATCCGCCGCAACCATACCGCGACCCACCTGCTCGACGCCGCGCTCAAGAAGGTGCTGGGCGACCACGTGAACCAGGCGGGTTCGCAGCTCGATGACCATCGCCTGCGCTTCGACTTCACCCACTTCGAGGCCCTGTCCGCCGAGGAACTCGCTCGCATCGAGGAGATCGTGAACCGCGAGATCTTCGCCGCCAAGCCGGTCGTGACCCGCGTGATGGGCATCGACGAGGCCCGTGCTTCCGGCGCCGTCGCCCTGTTCGGCGAGAAGTACGGCGATGTGGTGCGCGTCGTCTCGGTGGGCGAGGAGGAGCATCCCTTCTCCCGTGAGCTGTGCGGCGGCACCCATGCCCGCAACACCGCCGAGATCGGCCTGTTCCGCATCGTCTCCGAGTCCTCCACCGGCTCCAACGTCCGCCGCATCGAGGCTGTGACGAGCCTCGGCGCCATGGCCTACCTCGAGGAGCGCGAGCGTATGCTCGACTCCGCCGCCGATTCGCTCAAGTGCCGTCCCGACGAGGTCGTCGCCCGTATCGAGGCGCTCCAGCGCAATCTGCGCGATGCCAACCAGAAGCTCAAGGCGGCGCTCACCGGCGGCTCCTCCGACGCCATCGCCACCGCGATCGATCAGGCGGTCGAGGTGTCCGGCTACAAGCTCGTCATCGCCAAGCTCTCCGGTCTCGAAGCCGCCGAGCTCCGCAACGTGTGGGACACCGTCCGTTCGAAGATCCACACGCCGGTCGCGTGCGTGCTCGCCACGGTGACCGAGAAGGGTACGCCCGCCCTCCTCGCCGCCGCTACCGATGACGCCGCGAAGGCGGGCTTCAACGCCGGCTCCATCATCAAGGCGATCGCGCCGGCGGTCGATGGCCGCGGCGGCGGTCGACCCACCATGGCTCAGGCTGGTGGCAAGAACGCCGATGGAATCGATGCCGCGCTCGCGGCCGCTCGCGGAGAGCTGGGGCTGTAGCGTGATCGCGCTCGCCCTCGATATCGGCCAGACCCGAATCGGCATCGCCGTCTCGGACCGCACGGGCTCGGTCGCGATGCCGATCAAGGTGATGCCGGCAGCCGAGGTCGTCGGCCTGTCGCGTCCCTTCCGTCAGCTCGTCGCGGACCATGAGCCCGACGTGCTCGTCTGCGGAAGGCCGCAGACGATGGCGGGGGAGGACGGGCCGCAGGCCCGTCGCGTCGAGCAGATAGCCTGCGAGCTTGCCGTCCATCTCGGGTTGCCGCTCGAGTTCGCCGATGAGCGCCTCTCCTCGCGCGAGGCGAAGCGCATCCTACGTGAGCAGGGGCTCTCCGAGCGTCAGATGCGCGGTAAGGTCGATATGATCGCCGCATCCCTGTTCCTGCAGGCGTGGCTCGATGCCAGGAATGGAAAGGAAGAACGTGGATAACCAGACGAATCGCGGGCGCCATCTCGCGCCGCGTAACACCTCCGCGAACGGTTCGCGTCCGGCTGGCACACGCTTTGCCACCGATCATCGCACCTCCTCGCGTACCTCCACATCCGGAGTCCGTCCCTATACCGCCGCGCGGTCCTCGCGCGGCTATCAGACCCCGCGCCGCAGGAGCGCGCGCTCCTCATCCTCCTCGCTGCCGGCTGTGATCGCGGCCATCGTCGCGATCGTCGTCATCGGCGTTATCGCCTGGTTCGCGGTTCCCGCTGTCATGGGTTCCCTCTCGGGTCCCGACGAGGCCGTCGAGGCCGGCCAGGAGGTTCGCCTGACCATTCCCGAAGGCGCATCCGGCGACACGATCGCGCAGCTTATGGCCGAAAACCATATCATCGATAATCCGAAGGACTACTATGCCGCCGTCACCGAGCTGGGGGCCGAGGCATCTATCAAACCGGGTGAGTACCTGCTCTATACCGGGCAGGATCCCAAGGAGGTCGTCCAGCAGCTCGTCGACGGCCCTAATGTGGAGGGCGCCGTCCTCGTCATCCAGGAGGGCCTGACCGTCGAGCAGACCGCACAGCGCGTCGAGGAGACGTACGGCATTTCCGCCGACGAGTTCCTCGCTCAGGCGAAGGCGTCCAATTACGTCGATGACTATCCGTTCCTCGAGGGCGCCTACAACGATTCGCTCGAGGGTTACCTGTATCCGAAGACGTATTCGATTTCGGATCGCACGCCCGACACGATCATCCGCGCCATGCTCGACCAGTTCGTCGCCGAAACGGCCTCGCTCGACCTTTCGGCCGGCCCCGAGGGCATCGATGCGCAACAGGTCGTCACCGTCGCCTCGCTTATCGAGCGTGAGACCGCCGTTATCGACGAGCGTCCGACCGTGGCGAGCGTTATCTACAATCGCCTGTCCGTGGACATGCCGTTGCAGATCGACGCCGCGATCGTCTATGCTCGCGGCGGCGGCAGCGATCTGGTCACCTACGACGATCTCGAGATCGACTCGCCGTATAACGTCTACAAGAACTACGGTCTGACGCCCGGCCCCATTTGCAGTCCGAGCATCTCCTCGATCGAGGCGGCACTCGCTCCGGCCGACACCGATTACCTGTACTACGTCGCCTCTCCCGACGGCGACGGGACCCACCGGTTCACCGCGGATTACGACGAGTTCGAAACGTTCCGTCAGGAGTATGAGGCGTCGCTGTCATGAGCATCTTTTCCCCCACACGCTATGTGGCGTCGGTCGATGTGATCGACCTCGAGCAGCTGTACGCGCAGGGTAAGCGCGCGCTGCTGCTCGATCGCGACAACACGCTCGTGCCGCGCGATCGCACCAGCGCTCCGCCCAAGGTCGCCGCGTGGCTCGATCGCGCACGGGAGCTCGGATTCTCGCTGTATATGGTTTCGAATAACTGGCATAAGGACCAAGTCGAGCGCTCCGCCTCCGAACTCGGTCTCGATGCCATCTGCTTTGCGATGAAGCCCGCACCGTTCGCCATCAACGCCGCCTTGCGTCGACTCGGCGTCTCACACGACGCCGCCGTGATCATCGGCGACCAGCTCTACACCGATGTGTGGGCGGGCACGTTGGCCGGGGTCGATTCGATCCTCGTCAAACCGCAGACGACCGTCGACCTCTGGTATACCAAGATCTTCCGCATCTTCGAGCGTCGTGCTCTGCGCGATGTGCCTTGTGAGGAGCGCTGACGCATGCAGACGAGCGTCAAGCGCGGATGCGATCACGTTTTTTTCATCGGGTTCCTGGGTGCCGGGAAATCGACGCTCGCCCGCAATCTCGGGCGCATGTTCAATCGGCGCTACGTCGATACCGATCGTCTCGTGGAACGAACGCAAGGCCGCTCGGTCACCGAGATCTTCAACATCGATGGGGAAGCGCGGTTCCGTGAGCTCGAGACGCAGATCCTCGAGTCGCTTGCGCACGAGCGCAGTCTGCTCGTGTCCTGCGGGGGCGGTATCATCGAGACCCCGCGCAACATCGATCTGATGCGCTCGATGGGGTATTGCGTGTACCTCGAGGGGGATATCGATGACTCCCTTCGTCAGATCAGGCGGCGCGATACGCGTCCCGACTTTCGGTCCGAGGCGCATGCGCGACGTCTGCTCGAGCATCGTCGACCGCTCTATGAGCAGGCTGCCGATATGACGATCGATATACGGGGTAGGTCGTTCATCGAGGTCTCCTATGATTGTGCCGGTATTCTTTTGGAGCGTGGTTTGCTATGACGATCCGCCGTCAGCTTGTCAACTTCGGTCGCACGACGACCGACTATCGAGTCGGATGCGGCGCCTTGGGCGAGCTCGACTCGCTGCTCTCCCATGTCGTCGGTTCGCCCAAGCGAGCGATGCTCATCTGCGATGCGCTCGTGTCCGACGAGGCGCACGAGCTCGCCCGGCGCGCGCTCGTCGATATCGGGTTTTCCGTCGAGGAGGTGCGCTTCGGGGCGGATGCGTCCCTGACGCGACTCGAGGATGCCGACGCCCTGCTCGCCCGGATCGCGAACGCCGCGATCACCGCCGACGACCTGATCGTCGCGGTCGGAGGGTTCGAGCTCTGCTCGCTCGTCTCCTATTGCTCGACCGTCTGGTGCCAGGGCGCCTCGAGTGCCGCCATCCCTCTGACGCTCGACGCCATGTGCTCCGTCGCCACCTCGATGCGTCAGCTCGATGTCGGAGATGCCGTCGAGATGGTCGGCATCCTGCCGCATTGGGACATGGTCGTCTGCGACATCGACCTGGTCACCGCGAGGCCTGTCGACGAGGTCGGAATGGGGTACGTTCAACTCGTTTCCTGCGCCCTCGCCGAGAGCAAGCGCGCATGGGAGCAGTTTCCCGATCTGGTCGACGGTATGCTCGCCGGCCGCGAGAAGGCGTTCGCCGATGCGCTCTGCCGAGCTCAGACCGCACGTGGGGCGGCCATCCGCTCCGCGAATCCCTCGTCGCGTAACGCCGTGCTGTACGGCACCGTGACCGCGCGTGCACTGCGAGCCTGTCTTGACGGGGATGTTCCCGCATACCGCCTGCTTGCCGAGGGCATGCGCTTCGAGGCTCGCCTTGCCCATGATGCCTGTGGCTTCGAGGCCGATACCCTGTTCGATCAGGATGACCTTCTCGAGGACCTTGGTATAGAGGAGCTCGTGTTCGAGCTCGATGCCGATCGCTTCATCGAGGCGCTCCGTCGCGAGCGTTTTTCGCGTTCCAACCGATTCATGCTTGCGTTGCCGCGGTTCCCAGGCTCCATCCGGCTCGCCAACGTCGATGACGACATGCTGCATCGTCACGCCGAGGCGTTCTTGGCCTCCCGCCGTCCCGATGCGGATGCCGACCTATAGCCCCGGGACGGCTTGTCCGCTGCGCGCCCGTTTTACAGGTGACCGCCCTCCATATTCGACGAGAAAGGTGTTTGATAATGAGTGATTGCACAACCGGTCCTATCGCGCGCCTGGTGCGTGTCCGCTCGATGATGGATGAGCGCGGCTACGACGCGGTCGTAGTGCGTGATGAGGCCAACCTGCGCTGGTTGACCGGGGCGATGGGCGTGTTCGACTATACCTACGAGTTCCCTCACGCCGCGTTCATCACCCACGATGCCTGCTATCTGCATACCGATTCGCGGTATTACAACAGCTTCATGGAGAATCTGCCCGTCGATGGCGATTGGCAGGTCGATATGGAGGGCCACGATATCCCCGGCTGGGTCGCCCAGCGCGCGCTTGAGACCCGTTCCCGTACGATCGCGATCGAGGACGACATGCAGCTGTCGTTCTACCGCGGTATCCTTCGCGGCCTCGAGGACCGTTCGATCGTAGCGCAGCTGCCCTGCATGCACGGCGATATCCGTCGCATGCGCGCCGTCAAGGACGCCGAGGAGATCGCGCTCATGAAGCATGCCCAGTCGATCACCGACGCGGCCTTCGCCCATATGCTCGAGTTCATAAAGCCCGGTTTGACCGAGAAGCAGATCCGTACCGAGCTCGAGACCTTCATGTTCATGAACGGCGCCGACTCGCTCGCGTTCGACTCGATCGTCGCGAGCGGCCCGAACACCGCCAACCCGCACGCCGTGCCGAGCGACCGCGTCGTCCGGAAGGGTGACTTCGTGCTCATGGACTACGGTGCGGGCTACCGCGATTACCGTAGCGACATGACCCGCACCGTCGTGCTCGGCGAGCCGACCGATGAGCAACGTGCGCTCTACGATCTGGTGCAGCGTACCCATGAGGAGTGCGTCCGCGCCATCCATGCGGGTGTCGACGGGCACGATATCCACATGCTGTCTGTGAAGATCATCACGGACGCCGGTTACGGTGACTGCTACGGTCACGGTCTCGGCCACGGGGTGGGCATCGATATCCATGAGCTTCCCAACTTCGGCCGAGCGAGCAATATCGTCGAGGCCGGCTCGGTCATCACCGTCGAGCCCGGTGTGTACCTGCCCGGTATCGGCGGCGTGCGCCTCGAGGACTTCGGTTTGGTGACCGAGGACGGCTACGAGCCGTTCACCGCCAGTCCTCACGAGCTGCAGGTCATCCACTGTTAACGGGAACGTGCCGCGTGTTGCGCGTGACCCGTGGAATCGTGTCCACGCCATCACGTGCACGATGCCGTTAGAGTATACTTTCGATGTTATGTGTATTGAGTAGGGAAGGATAACCCATGGCTTCCATCACCACCGCCGATTTCAAGAACGGTCTCGGTCTGCGCATCAAGGACAAGGTTTGCACCATCGTCGAGTTCCAGCACGTCAAGCCTGGCAAGGGCGGTGCGTTCGTGCGCTATAAGACCAAGGACCTCAAGACCGGTCGCGTCGTCGAGCAGACCTGCAACGCCGGCTCCAAGTTCGAGAGCGTCACCCTGACCACGACCGAGATGCAGTATCTCTACAACGACGGCGACAACTACTACTTCATGAACATGGAGACCTACGATCAGGTGCCCGTTCCGGCCGACTTCATCGGCGACAACGAGAAGTGGCTCAAGGAGAACGACATCTGCCAGCTGCTCTACGCCGATGATGAGCTCATGGGCGTGAACCCGCCGATGTTCATCGAGGTCGAGATCACCGAGACCGACCCCGGCTTCAAGGGCGATACCGTCCAGGGCGGCAGCAAGCCCGCCGTCATCGAGACCGGCGCCACCATCCAGGTCCCCATGTACCTGAACGTCGGCGAGACCATCAAGGTCGATACGCGCGACGGCAAGTTCGTGTCCCGCGTCTAGGCTGGCAAAACGTCTGTTGACCTCGGGCGGGGCCGCACATCCGGTCCCGCCCTTTTTTCATCGAGGTCGCTTATCGGGCTTCTTGCGACCACGATACGGGGTATCGTGTACACTGGTTCCATATATGTCCTTCGGACGCCGATCAATCGCTGGAATGGGTGAGAACATGTCTGCTGAGATCACTATCGACGGTATCGCCATCGCGCCTGAGGTGCTTTCGATCATCGTTTCCCATGCGGTCGAGGGGGTCGAGGGCGTCGCTTCCGTCGGCACCAGCGACTTCACCGCCAATCTCGTCTCGATGTTCACGGCTCGCAATACCCAGCCCGCGCTGCCTCCCGTCGAGGCCGAGGTCGTGGACGGCGCCCTTCATATCACGGTGCGCCTGACCGTCTTTTTCGGCTATCCGTTCAAGAAGCTCGCCGAGCAGGTTCGTACCGTTGTCGCCAAGGCAATCGACGGTCAGGTCGGGGTCCCGGTCTCCAGCGTCGATGTCTGCATCGACAGCCTTGTGTTTCCCAAGGAGTAATGCGTGAGTTTGAAAGTTGAGCGTGGGCGGACCCTCGCCCGCAGTCAGGCCTTGCAGATCCTGTTCCAGGCCGAGGCGCTAGATGTGTCCGTGGACGATGTCCTCGCGGGCGATTTCCTGCTCTCCAAAGGTCCGCTGCTGCCCTATGCCGAGCAGCTCGTTCGCGGGTGCTACGAGCACCTCGATCGCATCGACGACGCCCTGCATGCCATCTCCGACAATTGGAGTCTCTACCGTATGCCCGCCGCCGACCGCAATATCCTGCGTATCGCCACCTATGAGATGCGCTTGCTCGACGGCGACGATCAGATCGAGGATTCGATCGTGATCAACGAGGCCGTCGAGATCGCCAAGGCCTACGGCACCGACCGGTCCGCGCGCTTCATCAATGGCGTGCTCGGCCGTATCGCCCGTGCCGACGAGCTTCCCGGCGCGCCTGAGCCTGTTGTCGAGGATACGACCGAGGATGCCGATGGGGATGCCATCGATGGCTGAATCGACGATCAACACCTTCGACGACATCACCGAGCGTCTCGATGAGATCATCGCGACCGTGCGATCCAAGGACACGTCGCTCGAGCGCAGTCTCGATCTGTTCGATGAGGCCATCAAGCTCGGCTCGCGTGCCGTCGATATGGTCGATACGTTCGAGCTGTCCCCGCGCGAGGCGGACGAGCTCGCCCGGCAGATGGATGACGACGCGAACGCCGATGCCGAGGCTGTCGGAACGACCGCCGATGAGGTGGGGGAGTAACGTCGGAAATGAAGCGTGTCCGACTCGACGATGAATTGATTGCGCAGGGTCTTTGTGCCGATCGGGATGAGGCCCTGCGCTTTTGTATGGCGGGACTCGTGTCCGGGCCGGGCGTGCGCTACTCCTCTCCGGCGACGAAGGTCGAGCCGGGCGTCGCGCTGCACGTCAAGGGACGTATTCCCTACGTCGGCCGCGGCGGGTTCAAACTCGCCGGTGCGCTCGATGCCTTCGGGGTGGACCCACGTGGCTGTTCCTGTCTCGATATCGGCTGTTCCACAGGCGGGTTCACGGACTGTCTGCTGCAGCGCGGCGCGGATCATGTCGTGTCCGTCGATGTCGGCCGCGCTCAGTTCGACTGGTCGCTTCGCAACGACCCTCGGGTCACCTTGCTCGAGCGTACGAACATCGTCGAACTCCCGAGTATCGGCTACACCTCCTCGTTCGACCTTGCCGTATGCGACGTCTCGTTCACGAGCATCCGCACCATCCTTGCCGCCGTCATCGATGTGCTGCGCCCCGGCGCGACCTTCGTGACGTTGGTCAAACCGCAGTTCGAGGCCGCGCCCGCCGATGTCGGTGAGGGTGGTATCGTGCGGGACCCTGCTGTCCATGTGCGCGTGCTGCACGAGTGCCTTGATTACGTGTCCGCACACGGGCTCGCTCCCCATGACATCTGCGCATCGCCTATCACCGGAGCCAAGGGCAACCGCGAGTTCTTCCTTTTGGGAACGCGTGTCGACGACGAGACCTCGTCCATGCACGTCGATGACCTCAAACGAAAGGCCGAGAACCTATGAAGATCTTCCTCGTCGTGAATTACTCCAAGGATGAGGCCGTCCAAAGCGGGCTTACCCTCGAGCTGTGGCTCGCCCGTCAAGGGTACGAGGTCGTGTGGGCTGCCGACAAGAATTCGAAGATCGTCGTCGATCATGTTCCCGATATCGACGGCTCGGAGCTCGTCATTTCCCTCGGAGGTGACGGCACCTTGCTTCGTGCCGCGCATCTCGTCGGAGCGCGCGAGATCCCCATTTTGGGCCTATCCTACGGGCATCTCGGATTCCTGACGGCGGCGAGTCCCCAGGACCGCGATATCTTGGGCGTCGTGTCCGATGCGCTTGCCGGCGAGATGCACGTCAGCCGGCGCGCGACGATCGCCTGCGACGTCCACGTCGTGACGCCTGACGGTGGCGAGGAGGTCATCTCCGCCACCGGTCTGAACGACATGGCGCTCGCGCGTGGCCCGCTTTCCGACATGGTCGAATTCGATATCTCGGTTTCCGGGCATCACATCGACCGCCTGCGTGGCGATGGCGTCGTGGTATCGACGGCGACCGGCTCGACGGGATACGCGCTCTCCGCGGGCGGTCCGATCGTCAGTCCGGATTTCGACGGCATGGTGTGCGTGCCGATCGCCCCTCACACCATCCAGGCCCGTGCCTTTTTGACCTCGCCTTCCGATGTGATCGAGGTCACGATGTCGCGCGACCGCCCCTCACAGCCCGCGATCGCCGTCGACGGCCAGTATATCCTTTCCGAGGGCGCGGTCGACCGTGTGGTCTCGCGCCGTGGCGATGCCGATATCCTGTTGCTCGACTACGGTCCGGAGAGCTTCTATAACTCGGTGTCCCGCGTGTTCTATGGAGTCAGGCGCCATGATCGATGAGTTGCATGTCGAGAACCTCGCGTTGATCGAGGACGCCGTGCTCGAACCGGCGCCCGGCTTGACGGTGCTCACCGGCGAGACGGGTGCCGGCAAGACGGCGCTGCTGTCCGCCTGCAAGCTGCTCATGGGCGATCGCGCCGATTCGGCGATGGTCCGTGAGGGCACGGATGCAGCGGTGATCGAGGGCCGTCTGTTCGATGGTCCGCACGATACCGATGGGACCGTCGTCGTGAGACGGGTCGCCGCCGACGGCAGGAGCCGCGTGCGTATCGATGGGACGTTGGCGAGCGTGAAGGAGCTGTCCGCGCGTATCGGATCGCATATCGACCTCTGCGGACAGCACGAGCATCAGCGCCTGCTCGACCCCGCGACCCACGTCGAGATGGTCGACCTATGGGCGGGCCCTGCGGTCTCGCACGCGCTCGACGCCTATCGTCACGCCTTGCGCGAGGCGCGCGAAGCGCAACGTGAGCTCGACCGCGTCGAGCGGGCTTCGCGCACGCAAGGAGCTCGACTCGAGGAGGCACGTTTCGCCTACGAGCGTATCTGCGATGTCGATCCGCAGTTCGGCGAGTTCGAGGAACTGGAGGAGACGCTCCCGCGAGCCCAGCATGCCGAATCGCTCGTCTCGTGCGCCCTCGATGCGGATGAGTCGCTTTCCGGCGATGGCGGCTCTCTGGATTCGCTCAACGCCGCGATCGCCGAGCTGTCGCGTATGGGTTCGGTCGATCGTGCGCTCTCGCAGTTTGCCGACAGGCTTGCAGAGGCGGCCATCCTCATCGAGGATGCCGCAACCGATCTTCGCAGATATCGGGATGACATCGATTTCGACCCTGCGACTTTGGCGCACCTCCAAGAGCGCTATTCCGCGCTCAAGGGGCTCATGCGTCAGTTCGGTCCGCATATGGAGGATGTGTTCTCCCGTCGGCAGGAGGCAGAGGAGCTGCTCTCCCTCGTCGATGATGCCGATCGCCATGTGGCCAAGGCCCGCGAGCTCCGCGACGCAGCCGAGACGACGCTCGCACGGGCGGCGCGCGACCTGCAACGCGCCCGCAACGCCGCAGCGCCCCGCTTTTGCCGTGAGGTCGGTAAGCAGATGGCCCGTCTCGAGATGGGCTCATCCGAGCTCGTCTGGGATGCGCGCGAGCTTCCGCGTGAGCAGTGGAGCGAGAACGGGCCGGCAAGCTACGAACTTCTGTATCGCAGCGGCTCGGGCATGACGCCGCGTCCGCTGCGCCGTATCGCCTCGGGCGGTGAGCTTTCACGCGTGATGCTCGCCTGCAAGGTGGTGCTCGGCGAGGCCGACGGCGTCGATACGCTCGTGTTCGACGAGGTCGACGCCGGCGTGGGCGGCTCGGTCGCCCGCAGCTTGGCGGCGGTTCTCGCCGATCTTTCGCGCACGCACCAGGTGATCGTCGTCACGCACCTCGCGCAGGTCGCCGTCACTGGCGATATGCACTACGTCGTCCATAAGACGGACGGTGATATCCCTAAAACCACGCTTTCACGCATCGGTGGCGATGACCGTGTACGAGAGGTCGCCCGTATGCTGTCAGGCGATGCCAGCGAGGCATCTCTCGCGCATGCACGGCAGATGCTTCGCGAGGCGGGTCATCTGGATGTGAGCACGTCGGTCGGCTGATCAGGCGTCTTGCCTGCCGATATGTTCGACGAGGATGCGCATCGCGTGCGCGTATCCGTCTAGCCCTTCGCCCGAGACGGTGGCGATGCACGCGTCGCGCACGTAGGAGATCTGCCGGAATGCCTCGCGTTGGTCCACGTCCGAGATGTGGATCTCGACGGCAGGGAGGGCGACCGCCTTCAGGGCGTCGAGGATGCCCACGCTCGTGTGCGTATAGGCTGCCGGGTTGATCACGATACCATCGAAGGTGCCATACGCCTCTTGGATCTTATCGATCAGATCGCCCTCGTGATTTGATTGAAATACCTCGATGCGACCGCATCCGAGTTCAGATGCGGTCCGCTCGCACAGTGCGACGAGATCCTTGTAGGTTTCGCGGCCGTAGATGTCGGGTTCGCGAATACCGAGCATGTTGAGGTTCGGGCCGTTGATGACCAGGATGTCCATGGGTGCTCCTTCGTGCTTGGAAACGCGATGAGCCTATACGGCGAGCATGGGTGGCAGGCACTCGAGGATGACGCGTGCCGTGGCCTGTGCGCTCTCCCGTGAATCGACGATGGTGTCGGCCCAGGAGCGATACAGGTCCATGCGTTGCTCGGCGAGGCGCTCGATACCGTCCCGGGCGGTGATGGGACGGCCTTTTTTCGAGAGCTGGTCGAGCGGTCTGTTGAGCATGACGATCCGGCTGTTTTGATGGAGCAGGGGATAGTTCTCCTCACGCGTCACTACGCCGCCGCCGCATGAGATGACGAGGCGCGAGCGCTGCGCGATGTCGTTCGTGCAGGCGGTCTCCTGCTCACGGAACGCTTGCTCCCCTTCGGACTCGATGTATTCCGCACAGGTGCGTCCCAGACGGCGCTCGAGTTCGTGGTCGATATCGATGTGCTCTCGGTCGAGCATATCGGCGAGCTGCTGACCTACGCGCGTCTTGCCGGACCCGGGCATACCGATGAGCACGATGTTCTGCTCGGCCGCCGAAAGCGTATCGCAGACTTCGTGGATACGTGCGGCATCAACGGTCGCGCCGGTGTAGCGCTCGGTCGCCTGGGCGGCTTGGGCGACGAGCATGAGCAGGCCGCCGACGGCGGGAATCCCCAGGCGCTCGGCTTCCATCATGAGGCCGGTGCGTGCCGGGTTGTAGACGATGTCGACGACGGCTTTCAGGCGATCGAAGCCCTCGAGGGTGCAGGGCGACTCTGGACAGGAGGGATACATGCCCACCGGCGTGCAGTTGACGATCATGTCGGCATGGGCATAACGGTCAAGATCCCCATAGGTGACTGCCCCGGTACGGTTGACCGAGACCGGGCTCGCGCCCATATCGGTCAGGACGCGCAGCGCGGTCGTCCCGGCACCGCCGTCGCCGCCGAGCACGAGCACGCATGCGCCCTCAAGATCGACGCCGGTCGACTCGACCAGGAACTTGAAGCCGAAATAATCGGTGTTGTCGCCGCGAAGGCGACCGTCGGCGAGCCTCGTGATCGTGTTCACGTTGCCCATGCGGCGAGCGACGTCCGACAACTCGTCGAGATAGGGGACGACCGTCTTCTTGTACGGGATGGTGACGTTGACACCTTCCCACTCGTCACCATGCAAAAATGCCTCTACCTGCTCGGGTTCGCGCTCAAAGCGCACATAGTCGATACCCGCGAGTTCGCGGTAGATGACCGGCGTGTAGCTGTGGCCGAGCGTGCGGCCGAGGACGCCATAGGGGCGCGTCGCATTTCCCATCAGAGCACCTCCGTGTAGGATCCGAGATAGTCGACATGCTCGCAAACGTCGTCGAGGGCGTCGAGAAGGGCCGGCAGTCGGTCGCTTTCGACCGGGCACTCGACGTCGAAGTAGAACATGAACTCGAAGTCGTGCCCGACGATCGGACGGCTCTCGAGTTTGACAAGGTTGATATCGAGTGCATAGAAGCGTTCGAGCACGCGGTACAGCGAGCCCGGTTCATGTGATAGGCGAACCATGAGCGAAGTGCGGGTGGCGCCGGGATAGATCTCGGGACGTGCGGACACGACGACGAAGCGCGTGTAGTTGTTGTCGGAATCCTGTACGTCATGGGCGAGGATGTCGAGGTCGTAGAGGGAGGCGCAGGCCTTGGAGGCAAGCGCCGCGACATCGTCGCGGTCGGAGGCAGCCACGAACGCCGCTGCCATCGCCGTGTTCTCGAAGACGTTCACGTGGGCATCGAGGCCATCGAGGAAGTGCGAGCACTGGGCGACCGCTTGTTCGTGGGAGTAGACCTCTTTGATCTCGGTGAGCTCGGTGTCGCGTTTGGCCACAAGCTGATGGTCGATCTTCAGGCGCAGCGATCGCACGATCGAGCAGGAGTACCGTGCAAGCAGATCGTAGACGGCATTGACCGAGCCGGCGGTGGAGTTCTCGATGGGGACCACACCGTAGGCGCACGTGCCGTCCGCGACGGAGCGGAAGACATCATCGAACGATTCGCAGTAAGCGATCTGCGGGATGCGGAACAGACGGCATGCGGCAAGCTGGCTGTACGCGCCCTCGACGCCCTGGCAGGCGACGGACGCCATATCGGGGAACGTGGCCTCCATACGCGACGCCTCCAAGACCTTGGAGGGGGCGCTCGGAGTATCGCCATGGATGATACTGAGCTGTTCGGCTTTGTTCATGCTCATGAGAAGCGAGAAGAGACTCAGCGCGCCATCGCGGTAGCGCTCAGGCGTCGCACGGGCGATGTTCAGGAGCTTCTCGCGTTCGCGTGCGGGGTCGAAGACCGCCTTGCCCGTCTCGCGTTTCGATGCCGCGACGTTCGCGGCGAGTTCCATGCGCTCGACGTAGAGGTCGAGCAAGGCGCTATCGATCGCGTCGATGCGGGTTCGGATGTCGGAAAGGTCCATGGGTCAATCCTTATGATCGTCGGCGGTCGAAGCGTCGGTGAAGGCGGACGCTCCCTCATCGGCAAGCAAGGCGTCCATGAGGGCGAGCGCGCATGCCGCCTCGGCGACCGGCACGGCGCGCGGCACGATGCAGGGGTCGTGCCGGCCCCGTATCGACAGATCGGCATCGCTCATGTGCTCGAGATCGACACTCGCTTGCGCCTGTGCGATGGACGGGGTCGGTTTCACGGCCATGCGCCAGATAATCGGGGCCGCGGTGGTGATGCCACCCAGGATGCCACCTGCGTTATTGGACGGGACGGTAACCTCGCCGTCGATAATCCGATACGGATCGTTGTTCTGGCTGCCGAACATCCGTGCCGCCTGGAAGCCCGCACCGAACTCGACCCCCTTGACCGCCGGGATGCCGAAGGCGATCTGCGCGATGCGGTTCTCGATACCGCCGAACATGGGATCGCCGATGCCCGCCGGCATACCGTATGCTGCGCACTCGATGACGCCGCCGATGCTATCCTGCCTCGATTTCGCTTCCAGGATAGTATCGTGCATCGCGGCTGCCGCAGATGTGCTTATGCATGGTAAGGCGTTCGCTCGAATCAAGGTGACCTGGGAGGGATTGAGTCGCAACGGGTCGAGCGGCATGTCCAGAGTCGGCTCGGGACCGAGCGATGAGATGTGCGCGACGATGTGGATGCCGCGCGATTCGAGTGCCTGGCAGGCGATGGCGCCGGCCGCGCACAGCGGTGCGGTCAGGCGCCCGGAGAAGTGCCCGCCGCCCGCGACATCGTGGTAGCCGTGATATTTTACATGGGCGGGATAGTCGGCGTGCCCAGGCCGCGGGATACGGCGAAGCTCGTCATAGTCACGAGAGCGCATGTCGCCGTTGCGGATGATGCCGGCGATCGGCGCACCGTTGGTGTGCCCGTCCGTCAGGCCCGCGACAAACTCGACGGTGTCGCTTTCACGACGCGCCGTGGCAGTTCGGCTTCTTCCGGGTGCCCGACGGTCGAGCAGCTGCTGGACCAGCTCAGCGTCGATCGGGATGCCAGCGGGAACGCCATCGAGTGAGAACCCGATGGCAGGGGAGTGGGACTGCCCGAAGATGGAGAGCGTGATGGATGTTCCGTATATCGAAGCCATGGGATCCCTTCGTCTACGCGTCCGTGAGTTCGACCTGGCCGCCGAGGAGGCGATAGTGGTCGAAGAACAGCGGGTAGGATTTGTGAACGGCCTGCGCACCGCGGATCGTGACGGTGCCCTCGCAGCGGATCGCGGCGATCGCCGCCATCATGGCGATGCGATGGTCGTTGTGCGCGTCGACGATACCGCCGCGTAGCCTGCCGACCCCGTGGATGACAAGGCTGTCGCGGTCGATCTCCACCTGAGCACCGAGTGCATTCAACTCCGAGGCGGTCGTGGCGAGGCGATCGGATTCCTTGATGCGCAGGCGCGCGCAATCGCGGATGACGGTCGTGCCTTCGCAGCATGAGGCGACGGCGGCGATCACGGGTACGAGATCGGGAATATCCTGCGCGCTCATCGAGAAGGCGTGGAGCTGGTCGGGCTGGACGATGGCGGAATCGGCCGAACGCCGCGTCCTCGCGCCGAAACGGGACAATGCCGCCAGCACGTTGCGGTCGCCCTGCGCCGAGGTGAGCGAGACGCCGGCGACCTCGATCGGGTCGGTTCCGAGTGCGCCGGCGCACAGCCAAAACGCCGCATTCGACCAGTCGCCCTCGACGCGAACCTCGCCGGGGGAGCGGTAGGAGCGATCCTTGGTGCAAAAGCGCGTGACCTCGTCGATTCCGTTCGCGGCGACGCCGCGATCGACGCGGACATCGATGCCGAACAGCTTGAGGACCTGCAGCGTGACATTGATGTAGGGTCGGCTCTCTATGCGGCCAACGACTTCGATCTCACACGCTCCCGGTAACAATGGGGCAGCGAGCAGTAGACCGGTGATGTATTGGGAGCTGACCGTACCGGGCAGTGTGAACCGGCCGGGGCGGATGCGGCCAGATGTCCGCAGCGGAAAACCGTGGTCGCGCTCGATCCCGCATCCCGCCGCCATCAGCTCATCATCCAACGGCGACAGGGGACGCTGCCCGAGTCGCTCGGATCCGATAAAGGTCGCATCGGCGCCGAGCGCGCAAGCGACCGGCAGCATGAACCTGAGCGTGCTGCCCGATTCCCCGCAATCGAGCTTAGCGCCCTGGAAGGCCTTGAGGATGCCGAGTTCGATGCTCTTCGTGATCGGATGCACCTCGAAGCCATCGTCGGTTTTGGCGATCCGGGCGCCGAGCGCGGAAAGGCAGCGGACGGTGGCTTCGATGTCCTCGCACGTGGTGTTGCAGATCACGTGCGTGGTACTGCTCGAGAGCGCCGCGGCGATGATCATGCGGTGGGCGACGGATTTGGAGGCGATCGCCGGTACCGTTCCGGAGAGCCGACGCGGCTCGATGGTTGCTAGCATTGACCGTCACCTTCGCTTTCCGAAAGACCTTCCTCGATCAGCGAGCGGAACTCGGCGAGCGGGATGCGCTCGATGGAGCACGCCCCGATACGCCGCGGTAGGACGACGTCGATCTCGTCACCGGCGCGCTTTTTGTCGTGCAGGGCGGCGTCGTAGAGCTCGTCGACGGAGTAGGGGTTCGATCCGTGCAATCCGTGGGCACGGCAGAGCGCTTCGATGCGATCCGGTACATCCACCTCGCAGATGCCGAGGCGGGCTGCGGCGCGGCAGATCGCTCCCATACCGAGGGCGACACAGGTGCCGTGGCCTAGACGGTACGCGGCGCACGACTCGATGGCGTGTCCGATGCTATGCCCGAAGTTGAGCAGCTTGCGGGTGCCGGTTTCGTGTTCGTCGGCAGCTACGACGGCACGTTTGATGTCGATGTTGCGCGCGACGAGGTACGCGACGCGTGGCAGGTCGCGCATGAGGAGCTCGAGGGTGAGTGGGGTGCGCTCGAGCTCGGCGAACAGGTCCGCATCGGCGATCACGGCGTGCTTGACGACCTCGCCGCAACCGTCGGCGAACTGCTCGGGCGACAGGGTGGCCAAGCATCCCACGTCGGCGATCACGACGCTCGGCTGCCAAAAAGCGCCGGCGAGGTTCTTGCCTGCCGCAAGATCGATGGCGGTCTTTCCTCCTACCGAGGAGTCGACCATCGCCAACAGACTCGTGGGGATCTGGATGAAGCGGCACCCGCGCATGTACGTCGCTGCGGCGAATCCCGCGACATCACCGACTACGCCGCCGCCGAGGGCGACGACGATATCGCTGCGCGTCAGCTCCTGTGAGGCCATGAATTCGAGGATGTCGAGCAGCGTGTCGGCGCGCTTGCTCGCCTCGCCGGCCTCGAAGGTGAACGGCGATGCGGTGTAGCCGGCGTCTCGCAGGCTCTCCACGACCGGCTGCGCATAGAGCGGGCCCACATTCGAGTCGCTCACGACGACCGCCCGCGCGCCGCCGCAGACCTGGCGGGCGATGGAGCCGGCGGCTTCAAGCAAAAACGTGCCGATATGGACCTGGTAGGGTCGCCCGGTGTCAACGTCGAGCGTGTAGAAGATCTTGGAGTCAGCCATGGTTATTCGCGTCCTTCGTCGTCGAGTGCACGTTTGATGCGGTCTCCTTCGGCCAACAGCATGCGCAGGCGGTCCTGGTCGCGCTGCCCGAGGGCGTCCCTATACGCCGAAAGCGCTTCGATCAGCCAGGCGATCTCCTGTCCGAGGTGCTCGGCGTCATCGCACATGAGCTCCGCCCACATGGAAGGGTTCATGTGGGCCACGCGCGTCAGGTCGCGATAGCTCCCCGCCGAGAAGCCGTGGTGCATCTGCGCGGTCGGGCTCTTCACGTACGCGTTGGACACCACGTGCGCAAGCTGACTCGTATAGGCGATCACGGTATCGTGCGCGTCGGGCGTGGTGACGCTGAAGCGGCCGAACCCGACGGGTGCGAGCAGCGTATGGGTCCGGTCGAGCAGCGTGAGGCGGGCCATGTCGTCGACGGGCGGTGGTGTGAGCACCATCGGAGCGTCGCGGAACAGGTCGGCACGGGCATGGGCGAACCCCGAATGTTCGGTGCCCGCCATGGGGTGGGCACCGACGAACGCGAAGCCGTATTCGCGGGCCAACGTGAAGGCCTCGCGGCAGACCGTCGCCTTGACGCCCGCCGTGTCGATCACGAGAGGGCCGCTCTCCATCGCCACGTCGGAAGCATCGCCGAGCGTCTGCGCATGTTCGCGCAGCCAATCGGTGCATGCCTTGGGATAGGCGGCAAGGACGATCAGGTCGCAGGTCGGAATCGTCGTATCGTCGAGCTCGTCGCAGATCGTCTCGATTCGCGCGGCTCCCATGGTGTCTTGGTCGGGATCGTAGGCGACGACCTCGGCACCTGCCGCGCGGTAGGCGCGCGCGAAGCTGCCTCCGATCAGGCCGAGTCCCAAGATGCCGACGCGCATGCCGGACGCATCTTCGCTCATGAGCGATCACCGTCCTGGGCGATGACCGCCCGAATCGCGCGGATGCGGTCCATGAGGTGGTCGAATTGATCGGGGGTGAGCGCCTGTGCGCCGTCCGACCATGCGCGCGCCGGCATATCGTGGACCTCGATCTCGAGGCCGTCCGCTCCTGCGGCGCAGGCGGCAAGTGCCATGGGCTCGACGTAGCGCGTGTATCCGGTCGCATGGCTCGGATCGGCGACTACGGGCAGGTGGGAGAGATAATGCAGGACCGGCACCGCGTTCAAGTCGAAGGTGTTGCGCGTGCGCGTCTCGAACGTGCGGATGCCGCGCTCGCAGAGGATCACGTTCGGGTTGCCCTCGCTCATGATGTATTCGGCAGCCATCAACAGTTCATCGATCGTTCCGGACATGCCGCGTTTGAGCAGCACGGGGACCTGCGTTTTGCCGACTTCCTTGAGTAGAGGGAAGTTCTGCGCGTTGCGTGCCCCGATCTGCATGACGTCGATGCCCTTGTCCATAAACAGGGCGACGTCGCGCGGATCCATGATCTCGGTCACGATCGGCATGTCCAGCTCACGGGAGGCTTCGACAAGCAGGTCCAAGCCCTCGTCTCCCATGCCCTGATAGGCATAGGGGGAAGTGCGGGGTTTGAAGGCTCCTCCACGTAGCATGGTCGCGCCGGCGGCGTGCACGCGACGCGCGATCGCGAGGAGGTTCTCGCCTTCGACCGAGCAGGGGCCGGCGATGACTTGGAAATGCCCGCCGCCGAGCTTGACGCCGTGACCGCAGTCGACGATGGTGTCGACGGGATGGAACTTGCGATTCGCCTTTTTGAACGGTTCCGAGACACGCTGCACCCGATCGACGATGTCCATCGATTCGAGCAGGAACGGATCGATCTTGGTCGTATCGCCGACCAGGCCGATGACGATCTCGTTCTCGCCGCGCGAGACGTCCGTTTGCAGGCCCTTGCTTTGGATCCAGCTGACCAGCTGGTCTACGGCTTCGTCGGGTGCACTGTTGCGCAAGATGGTGATCATGCGGCCTCCTTCGCCGGCATCGCGGCGGTCGTCGGGCGGGTGGTGTAATGGAGCAGTGTATACCATTCGGGACGGCTTCGGACGCGTGTGCGATGAACTTTAATAGAGTGGAGTGTCGTACCTGCTCGGCGTTTTCGGGCGCGCGTATATTTTCTGTGCGCGGTGGCATGCGCACGGGCACATCGCTATAATGGCTAGCGTTGTGCCCCATTAGCTCAGGGGATTAGAGCGTCTGCCTCCGGAGCAGAAGGCCGTTGGTTCGAATCCGACATGGGGCACCATCATCCGCCGTTTCAAAAGTCGCCCTGAGCGGCTTTTTTCTTACCGGTCGAACGGCCATCCGGTTCGGGAGGTACGATGTCGCAATCTCAGGCGCGACCCGATATGAGTGAAGACGACGTTTCGGTAGACGATCGCGACGTCCTGCGCGGCCTTTCGCTTGAAGAGGTGCAGGCTCGTATCGATGATGGCAAGGTCAACGTCAACGTCGAGCTTAAGACCAAGTCCGTGCGCGAGCTCGTCCTCGAGAACGTATGCACCCTGTTCAACCTCATCAACGTCGTGCTCGCGGCGCTGGTCATCGTCACCGGCTCGTTCAAGAACCTCACCTTCCTGCTGATCGTCGTCTTGAACACCGGTATCGGCATCGTTCAGGCGTGGCGCTCCAAGCGCTTGGTCGATCGGCTGACGCTGCTTACCACCAAACAGGCGACGGTCGTACGCGAGG
The DNA here is from genome assembly GCA_964602045.1 of uncultured Collinsella sp. GTDB lineage: Bacteria > Actinomycetota > Coriobacteriia > Coriobacteriales > Coriobacteriaceae > Collinsella. The sequence goes on from CAZRPL010000004.1 coordinate 39,596, forward strand.
GAGTCGAGACCCATGTCGATCTGGAACAGATCGTGATCGACGATGTCGTGCGATTGGGCCGCGGCGACCAGATTCCCGCCGACGCCGTCGTGGTATCGGGCGAGGCGCAGGTCAACGAGAGCCTGCTCACCGGCGAGAGCGACCTCATCCGCAAGGTCGTCGGCTCCGAGATCATGAGTGGAAGCTTCGTCGATTCCGGCGTTATCTACGCGAAGGTCCGTCATGTCGGCGCCGACAACTACGTCTCGAGGATCAACAACGAGGCGAAGTACGTCAAAAAGGTCAACTCCGAAATCATGAACGCCCTCAACGCGATCGTGCGCTTCGCCAGCGTCATCATGCTGCCGCTCGGCGTCGCCTTGTTCGTCGCGAGCGTGCACGGCTCCTACGTGGCGTGGGCGAACCATTCCCCCGATTCCGCTGCGGGGATCTTCTCGTGGCTCGTGTCCGGTTCCGCGGCATGGGGTGACGTCTCGCGTGCGATCCTGTCGACGGTCGGTGCCTTGCTGGGGATGATTCCGCAGGGGTTGGTCCTGCTCACCTCCTCGGTGCTCGCCATCGCCACCGCTCGCCTCGCGCGTCGTCGCGTGCTCGCCCAGCAACTCTACTGCATCGAGACCCTGGCACGCGTGGACGTGCTGTGTCTTGATAAGACCGGTACGATCACCTCCGGTCGTATGGAGGTCGCGGGTGTCTACGATCTTGATGGAGACGGGTCCGCGGTACCCGCCGACGACGGGGACTCCGAGCTCCATCGCGCTCTTTCCGGTATCGCGTTCGCCACCTCGGCCGATGCCAACGAGACGTGTCGCGCCGTGCTCGACTACTATGCCGCGCGCGGCCTCGCCCATCCCGAGGCGCGCACGGTCGTACCGTTCTCGTCGACCAAGAAATGGAGCGGCGCTTCGTTTTCCGAAGGTTCCTACATCATGGGTGCGGCTCAATTCTGCCTGGATGAGGCAGCGTTCGAGTCGGTGCGCGCCGCGGTCGAGGGTCTCGCCGCGAGCTGTCGCGTGCTTGTCGTCGCACGTGTCGACGGCTTCACCGTCGAGGGGGATATGGTCGGGCGCGCCGCGCCGATCGGTCTTGTGGGGATCCGCGACGAGATTCGCTCCTCGGCGGAGGATACCATCAGGTTTTTCTGCCAGCAGGGCGTGACCCTCAAGGTCATCTCTGGTGACGATCCACGCACGGTCTCCTCCATCGCATCGGTGGTGGGGATTCCCGATGCCGACCGCTACATCGATGCGACGAAGCTCGATACGCCGGCAAAGATCGATGCCGCGGTCGAGAAGTACCAGATATTCGGTCGCGTCACGCCGCAGCAGAAGCGCGACCTGGTCGTCGCACTCAAGGCCCAGGGCCACACGGTGGCGATGACCGGCGACGGCGTCAACGACATCCCCGCGCTGAAGGAGGCCGACTGCTCCATCGCAATGGCCGCCGGCTCGGATGCCGCGCGCAACGTTGCCGAGATCGTGCTCGTCGACAACGACTTCGCCTCCATGCCCGCCGTCGTCGCCGAGGGGCGTCGTTCCATCAACAACCTGCAGCGCTCCGCCGCCCTGTTCCTCACCAAGACGTTGTTCTCGATGGGACTTGCCGCGATCTGCATCCTGTGCCCGCCGTATCCCTTCCAACCGATCACGATGACGCTCATCAACTTCTTCTGCATCGGTTTCCCGAGCTTCGTGCTTGCGCTCGAGCCCAATCGTTCGCGTGTTCAGGGGCGTTTCCTCACCAACGTGTTGCGCCGCGCCTGCCCCGCGTCGATCGCGGTCATCGTCGCGTGCGCGCTGTGCATGTTCGCATCTTCTTCCATCGGCTTGAGCGAGCTTGCCCTATCAACCATGTGCCTGATCGCCACCGCGTCGGTCGGATGTTGTCTCATCTGGCGTATCTCCTGGCCGTTCACGCGTCTTCGCTTGGCGCTGTTTATCGTCGTCGTGGCCGGTCTGTGCCTTGGTGTCATCGCGTTTCCCGACCTGTTCTCCATCGCCGCCCTGTCACCGAGCATCATCGTGGCGACGCTCATCGTCGCCATCGTCGGATGCGTGCTGTTCTTCGCCATGGCGCGTGCGGTGGACTCCATCGCCTCGCGGCAAACGCATTCCGCCACAGGATTCGGTCGCGGCGTCAGGATGTCGCTCGGTCGCGGCGGTGGCAAGGTGACCTCCACGGGGTCTTCGGCGCGCCGCTTCATCTCTTCCACGCTTGCGCGCAGAAAGGAACGCGCCGACTTGCGCCGGGCGCGTACCTCTGCCCAGCGCGCGGTGACGGGGGAGAGCCATGCCCTCAAGCGACAGCGCCGTCGTCGTATCGTCAAATCTTCCCACGGCATCAAGATGAGCATGGGGGCGGCGAAGAAGCGCTCCTCCCATGATGCGTGATGCCTTACCGCCTTGCCGTCCGTAGGGAACGGCAAGGTGGTATTCTTGCTTCGGGGAATCTCTCCGATGAACCGTTCGATTCCGCATGTACGAAATGGGGAGCGCCGTGATCTGTCCGCACTGTTTGAAGACTATCGACGACAACGAGACCTTCTGTCCGCACTGCCATGGTTACGTCGGCAGCTCGTCGAGCGCGGAGTTCGTCTTCTGCGAAGGCTGCGGCGCCCGTCTCTCCACGCATGATAGAACCTGTCCCAAATGCGGTCGCCCCGCTCCCGGCATCCTGTCGGTCGAATCCTCATCCTCCGACCTCGCCGCCGGTAAGACGGCGTCGTTCCCCCGTCTGACCAAGCATATGATCCAGACCGAGACGCCTGCGGTCGAGCCCGTCTCGGCCGCTCGCGAGCTCGATGATTCCGTCGACCCTTCTTCGACCAACGTGTTGGATCGGGGCGACCTCGATCGTGCCGCCGGCACCGTGAAACCCGTTATGCCCGTCGAGGACCCCTACCATCCGCATCGCCGCTCCTATCGCGGGCTCATCATCGCATTGGTACTCATCGCGCTGATCGGCGGCGGCGCCGCGTTTATCGCCCTCGATCCGCTCGGCGTCATGCCCGGTTTCTACGAATCGTTCAAGAACGCCGCACAGGAGGCGTTCCCTTCACGGCAGGTGGCCGAGGATTCTCGGAATCAGCAAACGGTTGAACCCGTCGTTCCGCAGGGCTCCGATGAGGTCGAGCCCGAGTCCGACGAACAGAACGAGCTTACCGATGACGAGGTCTTCGCGGTGCTTACCGATGCGTACGACAAGCTGCTCGAGTACGATTCCCAAGAGGGCATCGGCGAGGTCATCGATTCGTTCAATTCGTATTATCTCGATCCCGACCTGGCGGCGCGCGAGGCGAACTCGCGTTCCGCCTACGAGCTTCGCGACGAGATCCAGGAGACGATCGACGAGCTCGAGGGAATCGAGGCGCCTGCCGATACGGTGTATGCCGAGGACATCGACCATATGATCCAGCTCGCGACCTGGATGTACGGGCGTGTCGACCAGATCTGCGCATCGTGGGATGTCTCTCTTGCGATCCCGGAAGGGGAGTCGACGCTTGCCGCCGAGGACGACATCCTGCAGCCCATGCGCGATGCGGGATCCAGCGATCTGGATCAGTTCGATGCCCACCTGGGTGAATGGGAGCCTCAGGAGAAGTAGAGTGCCACATCGCGCCTCGTGCGGTGCTGGTGGAAACATGAATGGGTTGGAGGGAACACGTCCCCAACTGACCCGCACCCATGCCGATCGGGCGACTTAGGACCGCTTGTCGGGCGCGGTGGTATGCCGAACGTGTGAACCCTTGTCGTTCTTGGTAGAATACCCAAGATAGCTGTTTTCTGTGTAAAGGGGATCCGATGTTCGGTAAGCAACTCTACACGCCTTCATATGTCCCGACGGGTACGGAAGTCGCCACGATCGAGACGTCGAAGGGGACGATTCGCGTCAAGCTCGACGCCGCGGGGGCACCCATCCATGTCGCGAACTTCTGCGAGCTCGCCATCCACGGGTTCTACGACGGTTTGAAGTTCCATCGCTATGTTCCCGGATTCGTCATCCAGGGGGGCGACCCCAATACGCGCGATATGTCCAGCGAGGACGTGGCGCGTGGTGTGGCAGGTCCCGGGGGTAGGCCCGGCACCGGCGGCCCCGGGTACTGTATCAAGGGTGAGTTCGCCACCAATCCCCGCAACAGCCACGATGACGGCGCGCTGGCCATGGCCCGTTCCATGGATCCCGATTCCGCCGGCTCGCAGTTCTATTTCTGCCTCGGCCCCCAGCATGGGCTGGATTCCGGCTACACGGTGTTCGGCCAGACGCTCGAGGGCCTCGACGTCATCTCCCAGCTCCGGGCGGGCGATGAAATCATCCATATCGAGATCGTCTAGAAGGAGCAACCGTGAACGCACAGTATTTCGATCGCGCCCGCAGCGCCTACCGTGCCGGTGACTATTCCGCCGCCGCACAGATGTTCCTGGCGGCCAAGGACCCCGGCGAGCTCGCCGGAGAGGCCGACCACCTGAGGGGCAATTCGCTTATGAAGCTCGGCCTGTTCGCCGATGCCGCCCAGGCCTACGCCGAGGCCCTGGAGGACACCTCCTACGGAAAGTCCGGCGCGCTGCTCACCAACCAGGGCAAAGCCTACGCTGCATCGGGCGACCTTCACGCTGCCGTGGATTCCTTTACGGCAGCGACGAAGGATACCAGCTACGCCACTCCGTACAAGGCGTTCATCGGCCTTGCGAACGCGCAGATGAAGCTCGGTAACATAGCCGAGGCGGGTGTCGCCTTCCGTGCCGCCGCGATCGACGGCACCAATCCTGCGCCCGCATCGGCGTTGGCGAGCCTCGGTGACTGCTTCGTCAAGCTCGGCCGTCCCGCCGACGCGGTGGAGTCCTATCTCACCGCGCTCGATTACGTCGGAGCCCACGATGATCCGCGTTCCATCGAGGCCAACCTCGGCTGCGCCTATCAGGCTGCCGGCCGCAGCGCCGATGCGGTCGATTCCTTCAACCGTGCCACCTCCGATGGCATCTATCAGCTTACCGCTGAGCAGTCCGAGGCCTTCGCCGCGGCCCGCGAGGCGGCGGTCGCGCAGCGTCAGATCGTCAACACCACGGGATCTGTCCCCGTGACGGCCGCCGACCCCCTTGATCCCATGGGTACCACCGGTAACTTCATGCCCGATCCCTCCGACACCGGCTTTTTCACCATGACGGAGTCCGAGATGATCCAGGAGGACAAGCGCCGTACCAAGGTGCGTCGCAAGCACCGCCACACCGGGCTCAAGGTCTTCCTCGTGATCGTGTTGCTGCTGCTCATCGCCGGCGGCGCCCTCGGGTTCCTGTACACGCGCGGATTCGGGTTCCCCTCGCAGCAGGATGCCGTGTCCGGCCTGATCACCGCCGTCGCCGAAGGAGGCGATACCGACCAGTATCTGTCGCCGCGCCTGTCGGAGGACAATAAGAATCGCATTGTCAGCACCATCGAGGGTATCGGTGAGGCGACAGCCGAGGTTTCCGGCCTCGATGCCGGCATGACCGAGAGCGATGCGACCGTCACGGTTTCCCTGGCTCCCGGTGGCACGCTCACCTACGAGGTGCATTTCGTGCGCAGCGATAACCATATCGGCTGGGCTATCGAGTCGTTCGAACCCTATTTCGGTGATGTCGACGAGTCCGGCTCCTCAGACACCGACACCGCCGATGTCGCTACGGATACGACGGTCGACCCGGGTTCCGCCGCGTAAGTTGATTCTTTGCAGACGCGACCTCGCATGCCCTGCGCGTCGCGTCTGCACTACACTGCATACCTGATGGATCTATGAACGTTCTTTACAGCCCTTTGGAGCGGTTTTGTTTTCTTTGATGGATATGTTCTTCGGTCAGTATGGAGGCGATCTGGCGATCGACCTCGGTACCGCCAATACGCTCGTGTCCGTTCGCGGCAAGGGCATCGTCATCCGCGAGCCCTCCGTCGTCGCGATCGATAAGAACGACGAGCGCATCTTGGCCGTCGGTATCGACGCCAAGCGCATGCTCGGCCGTACGCCCGGCAACATCGTGGCGGTTCGCCCCCTGAAGGACGGCGTCATCGCCGATTTCGACGTTACCGAGGCCATGCTTCGCTACTTCATCGATAAGGCGAGCGACAAGCGCTATCCGTGGACTCCGCGTCCCCGTGTCGTGGTGTGCGTTCCCTCCGGTGTCACGAGCGTCGAGAAACGCGCCGTCTTCGAGGCGACTATCTCCGCCGGTGCGCGCCAGGCGTATCTGATCGAGGAGCCCATGGCCGCCGCCATCGGTGCCGACCTTCCCGTCGAGGAGCCGACCGGCTCCATGGTCGTGGACATCGGCGGTGGTACCACCGAGGTCGCGGTTATCGCCATGGGCGGCATCGTCGTCTCGCAATCCATCCGCGTTGCGGGCGACGAGTTCGATCAGGCGATCCTGTCGCACGTCCGCGATGCGTACAACCTTGCGATCGGTGAGCGCACCGCCGAGGATATCAAGATCAAGGTCGGTTCCGCCGTGCCGCTGAAAGACGAGCTCGACGTCGAGGTCAACGGACGCGACGTCATCTCCGGTCTTCCCAAGACGGTCCGTATCGAGAGCGAGGAGATCCGCCGCGCGCTCAACAAACCGCTCGACGAGATGACCAAAGCGGTCAAGGAGGCGCTCGACGCCACGCCGCCCGATCTTGCATCCGACCTTATGTACTACGGAATCCTGCTGACGGGCGGAGGCGCCCTGCTGCGCGGCCTCGACGTTCGTCTTCGCGATGAAACCGGCGTCGCCGTCAACGTGAGCCCGACCGCCCTCGACAACGTGGTCAACGGCTGCGCTCGCGTGCTCGAGGCCAACGCGTTCGACGGCGGGTTCGTCCAGAGCAACGCGTAGCTGGAGGTTCAATCGCGTGCCACGCAATCAGAGGAGATACCCGTCTTCACATCTGAATACGAAACGGCAATCAACGGGGATGCGCCCGTTGATTGTTTTATGCGTCCTCTCCATCGTCGTCCTGACGTTCTACATCCGCGAAGGGGAGTATGGGCCCATCCATGCCGTGCGGTCCGCCGTCACGACCATCACCAGCCCGGTGCGCTTCGCCGGCTCGCTTGCCGCCACGCCGTTCAACGCGCTCGGCAACGTGTTCTCGAACCTCACCGCGTCGCAGGAGACGCTATCCGAACTCAAGGCGCAAAACGATGAGCTGACCGCCAAGGTCGCCGAACTGTCCGAGGCACAGGAGACCGCTGAGCGCCTGCAGGAGCTCGTCGGGCTGCAGTCCACCTATAACCTGCAATCGACCGCTGCCCGCATCATCGGTGGCTCGAGCGATGCCTGGTCCCAGACCGTCACCATCGATAAGGGGTCCGCCAACGGCATGGCCATCGGCATGCCCGTGTGCAACGCGTACGGCGTGATCGGTCAGATCACCGAGACCTCGCTCAACACCTCGACCGTCCTGCTCATCACCGACGAATCTTCCGGTGTCTCGGCCATGTCGCAGCGCTCGCGTGCCCAGGGCATGCTGCGCGGGCAGCCCGACGGAACGCTTCGTCTCGAGTACGTCTCCGTCGACGACGACGTCAAGACCGGTGATATCGTCATCACGTCGGGTATCGGCGGAGTCTTCCCCAAAGGTCTGCCGATCGGTACCGTCTCGTCGGTCGACCGAAGCGACAACGACATCTACTACACGATCGTCGTTCGCATGCAGGCATCGACCGAGAATAACGAGGAGGTACTCGTCATCACGTCCCTGACCGACGAGCAGCGGGCCTCCGATGACGATGTGGCCTCTGCCAACGACTCGGATGATGTTTCCGCGGATACGTCTGCCGACGATTCCGACGCTACGGATTCCGGGAATGATACGTCAGACGATACGTCTGACGTCGATGACGGCACGGATGAGGAATAGGAGGTCCGCATGCAACTTCGTGAAACGGGCCGTCCCTTGCGCTCGATCATCGTGCTCTCCGTTGTCGCCGCCCTGCTGCAGATCGGGCTTGCGCCTCAGCTGTCGTTCATGGGCGGAACGCTCAATTTCATGCTGGCGCTATGCTGCACCTTGGCGCTCACCAGTGACGTCTCAAGTGCCGTCTATATCGGGTTTTGCTGCGGCCTGTTCTTCGATCTCACCTCTTCGGGTCCCATCGGGCTCATGGCGCTGATCATGACCGTCGCTGGATTCGGCCTTGCGACCGCATCGCGCGGCGTGATGGGCGGGCTGACCCCTGAGTCGTTGCGTCTTGCCGGCATCGTGATCCTGCTCGTGAACCTCGCCTATGGGCTCTGCCTGTTCCTCATGGGCGTCCAAGGCGACCTGGTGTGGGCGTTGTTCGGGCACGGTATCTCGTCGACGGTTATCGATATCCTGCTGACCGCGTTGTTCCTGCTCGTGCTATCTGGACAGGGGCCGCAGCGCACGTTCTCGTCCCGTCCCCGCGGATCCCGATACAAGCTTAACCGATAGGAGGGATGCCCGTGGACGCTCGACTCGTTGTCGTCATCGCCGGTGTCGTCCTCTTCGTCGTGATCATCGCTTCGCTGATCGTGCTTCGGTCCAATGGCGGTCGGTTCACCTTCGACACCCAACATGGAACCCAGCCGAAAGCGACGGAAGGGGAGGGCAACACCCCCGGTGTGACCTTCAAGGGCCGTTTTACCATGCTCACGGCTGCCGCCGGCGCGATCTTCGCCGCCATCGGCGTGCGTCTTTGGAGCATGCAGATGGTCTCCTCCGATTATTACGAGGAGCTCGCTCAGCAAAATCAGACGCGCACCGTCACGACGCCTGCGCCGCGCGGCCGGATTCTCGATCGCAACGGCGAGCCGCTCGTCACCAATCGCGCGAGCCTGACCGTCGCCGCCTACCGCGACCTTGCGGATAACGAGATCGTGGTGCGTCATCTCGCGAACGTGCTCGGCATGCCGTATATCGCCGTCCGTCGCAATATCCAGGATTACAACCAGGGCGCCCAAAGCCTGCACACCGTCGCGTCCGATGTGCGCCGTTCCACGGTCGCCTATATCCAAGAGCACCCCGTCGACTTCGACGGGGTGCAGGTCGTCGAGCGTACCGAGCGCGTCTATCCCCACGGAGAGCTCGCGGCGCATGTTCTCGGGTACACCGGCACCATCACGCAGGAGCAGCTATCCGCTCAGCAGGAAGCGCAGGAGCTCGGCGAGGATTCGCCCGGAACCATCGTCTACGAGTCGGGCGACATCGTCGGCCAGGCCGGCGTCGAGATCGCCTATGAGAGCCTGCTGCAGGGTATCCGTGGTGAGCAGACGGTGCAGGTCGATGCTTCCGGCAACGTCACCGATGCAACCGCCGCCATCCCGCCGGAGCCCGGCAGCGACATCAGGCTCACGCTCGATATCAAGATCCAGCAGGCCTGTGAGGACGGACTCGACCTCGCTATCAGCACCGCCCATCAGTTCGGCTATCCCAACGCCAAATGCGGTGCGTGCGTCTGCATCGATTGCACGAACGGCGATATCCTTGGCATGGCGAGCGCGCCCGAATTCGACCCGTCGGTTTTCATCGGCGGCGTTTCCAACGATGACTGGTCGATGCTCAACAGTGAGGACAGCGGTTATCCCATGATCAACCGCGCGATCGCGGGCGAGTACATGTCGGCCTCGACCATCAAGCCCCTCTCGGCGCTCGCTGCGCTCGAATACGGCATCTATACCGAGAACGAATCCACGGTCTGCACCGGTTGGTGGACCGGTATGGGCGAGTCGAACGGCCGCTACTGCTGGGATCATTCCGGCCATGGTCCCATGACGCTCCAGTCGGCGATCACGATGTCGTGCGACCCGGTTTTCTACGAGATCGGCAAGGGCTTCTACTATGATGAGGACAACCCCGAGGGCCTTCAGGAGGTGTTTCGTCGTTGGGGGCTCGGCGATGCCACCGGCGTCGACCTTCCGGGCGAGGGGTCGGGCCGCGTGCCGGATGCCGAATGGAAAAACGAGTACTTCTCGAGCTGGGACGAAGGCGATCGCACGTGGAATCCCGGCGATATGTGCAACATCGTCATCGGCCAGGGCGACATCCTCGTGACACCGCTTCAGATGGCATGCGTCTATGCGGGTATCGCCAACGGGGGATCCGAACCGGTTCCGCATATCTTCCATTCCGCCATCAGCAGGGATGGAAGTCGCGATGCGGTGACCTACGAGCCCAAAGAGCGCCTGAACGCCTCGTATCGCCAGGAATCCGACCTCGACTTGGTGCGCAACGGCCTGATCGGCGTTATCTACGACGAATCCGAGTCGCAGGCCTCGCACTTCACCAACCTGTCCGTCAGCGTTGCGGGCAAGACCGGCACCGGCGAGAAGAACGGCCAGGACGATTACTCCTGGTTCGTCGCGTATGCTCCCGCCGACGATCCCAAGTACGTCATCGCCTCGATCGTCGAGGAAGGCGGATTCGGATCCACGTCCGCGATGTACGCGGTGCGCACCGTGCTTGGCGCCATCTACGACGAGCCCGATACCGCCACGATCTCCGCCGGCGACGGCGCACGTTAGGAGGGTTGCCATGGCACAGGCAGATGCCGCTGCGTCCGCGGACGCGCTCAAGCGCGTCAACCGTCAGGCTTCCGCGCAGCGTGGACCCATCAAGCGCTTTATCAACGTACCGGTGCTGATCGCCGTCGTGCTGCTGATCATCTACGGCGCGATCGTGATCTGGTCGGCGTCCCTCACCATGCCCGAGGCGTCGTTTCCCCGTCATCTGCTCGGCATCGGCCTCGGCGCCGTGCTCGGTGTCTTTTGCTGGAGACAGGACTTCCGCGGCCTCGCCAATATCACGACGCCGCTGCTCGTACTCGACGTCCTCGTGATCTTCTCGCCGTATATCCCCGGCTTGTCCTACAACGCCATGGGTATGACCGGATGGATCCGCTTTCCCCTCATCAACCTGACCTTCCAGCCCGTCGAGCTCGCGAAGATCATCACGGTCTTCGTGATCGCGGCCTATGGGGCCCAGTACAACGGAAAGATCGATTCGGTGCGCGACTACGTGAAGCTCTGCGGCATGCTCGCGATCCCGTTCGGCGCGATCATCTTGGCCGATGACCTCGGCAGCGGTCTTGTCGTCTTCTTTTCGGGAGCGGTCATCATCATGATGAGCGGACCCAAGAAGGAATGGGTGCTATCCACCATCGCCATCATCATCGGCATGGTCGCCGTGCTGCTCGCGGCGGATTCCGTCGTCGACAGCCTGCTCGGTCAGGATGTATTGCTCCGCCAGTATCAGATCAACCGCCTGCTCGTGTTCATCGACCCGACGGCCGATACGACCGGATCGGGCTACAACCTCATGCAATCGCTGATCGCCGTCGGCTCCGGCGGATTCTTCGGCAAGGGGATCGGGGCGGCATCGCAGGCGGGCGAGGGCTTTTTGCCCGAAGCGCACACCGATTTCGTCTTCGCGCTGCTGTGCGAGGAGTTCGGCTTCATCGGGGCGCTGATCATGCTCTCCCTGTTCGCGTTACTGATCTTCTCAACGATCCGCATCGCGTTTCGCGCCTCCTCGCTCTACCTCAAACTCGTCGCCGTCGGCATCGTCGGCATCTGGATGTTCCAGATTCTCGAGAACGTCGGCATGTGCATCGGACTCATGCCCATCACCGGTATCCCGCTGCCGTTCATCAGCTTCGGATCGAGTTCCATGCTCATGCAGATGGCGAACGTCGGCATCGTCCAGTCTATCTGGCGTCTGAGGAACAAGGCCGCATAGTCATAACTCCTAGGAGGTTCCCATGCATATTCCGTTCCATCGCATCGCAGATGCGCTGAAGATGGGCGTCTCGACGCTACGCGATGCCGACGAACCGGTACGTGTGGCCGTGTTCGTCGACGCGACCGCCACGCCCTCCCTCGTCGGCTGCGTTAAGGAGGGCTTCGTTCCCCAGACGACGTCCGCGCTCGTGCGCGTCGCGCGCCTTTCCGGCGATGTCGAGGTCAAGGCTGATACGGATGTGGCGATCGTCGTCACCTGCGGCTCCGAGCAGCTGCAGGAGGCCGTCCAGCGCATCATCGTGACGGGCACGCCGACGGTCGTGCTGTGCGAGTCGAGCGTTGAGGCTCCGTTCATCACGAAGGACACGCCCATGCTCGGGCTCATCTCTTCCACGGATAAGACCTACCTGCTCGAGACCCTCGCCCGTTGGATCCTCGAGCGCACCGAGAAGCAGACGTCGTTCGCCTCGAACTTCCCATTCATGCGCATCGCCGCGGCCAATCGCATCATCACCTCATGCGCGATGGCGAACATGGCCACCGGTGCGCTCGTGTTCATCCCCGGCGCGGACTATCCCGTCATGACGCTCGCGCAGGTCGGTATGCTGCTCGATCTCGCCGCGGTGTTCGGTAAGCCCCTCCGTATGGAGCGCGGGTACGAGATCGCGGCGGTCCTTGCGGGTGGACTTGCCTTGCGCGCCGCGGCGCGTGCCGCCACCCAGGCCGCCCCGCGCCTGGGGTTTGCCGTCAAGTCGCTTGTCGCCGCGGGCGGCACGTTCGCCATGGGGCGCGCCCTCATGTACGCCTACGAACGTGACATCGATTATTCGCGCGCGAACGACGTGCTGACCTCCATCGCCGACCGGTGCCGCCGCGTCGCCAGCGGCCTTATGGGCCGCGCCGATATCGTCGTCGATGACATGCAGGCGGTGTGATCGTGCGCGTACCTTACGAGAATCGTTTCGGCGACCTCGAACCGCTGTTGCCCCGTGTCGAGAAGCCGAGCCGCTATATCGATCATGAATGGGGCACGCTGAGTTCACCGGAGGCCGGCTATCGGGCATGTTTGATCTACCCGGATGTCTATGAGGTCGGCTTGCCCAACCAAGGTATCGCCATCCTCTACGCGACCCTCAACGCGCAGGAGGGCATCTCCTGCGAGCGCGGATACGTTCCCTGGGTCGATATGGCGGACCTCATGCGCGAAGCCGGTGTCCCGCTGCTCTCCTTGGAGGGAGCCGCGCCGGTCGCCTCGTTCGATGTGGTCGGCATCCATATCCCGCACGAGATGGCGGCCACCAACGTGCTCGAGGCCCTCGATTTGGCGGGTATCCCGCTTCGCTCGAGCGACCGTGGCGACGACGATCCGCTCATCATCGCAGGCGGCCCTTCCGTCTACAACCCCGAGCCCCTCGCGCCCTTCATCGATGCATTCCTCATCGGTGAGGGTGAGGAGCATATCGTCGAGGTCTGCCGTGCCCACGAGCGCCTGCGCGATCGGGGCGTTTCGCGCGCGGAGATCCTTCGCGAGCTCGCGCGGATTCCCGGTACGTATGTTCCGAGCCTGTATACCGTGAGCCATGAGGGGCCCTGTACCGAGCACGGCTACGCTATCCCCGTCGATGGCGGGGATGTGCCTGCGACCATCTATAAGCGTGTCGTCGCCGATTTCGCCGCGACCGATCCGGTTCCCCAATCGGTCGTCCCCTTCGCCCAGCTCGTCCATGATCGCCTTTCGATCGAGGTGCTGCGTGGCTGCGCACGCGGGTGCCGCTTCTGCCAGGCCGGTATGACCTACCGCCCGGTCCGCGAGCGTACCCCCGACCAGATCGTGTCGGCTGTCGTCCGTGGCCTGGAGAAGACCGGCTACGACGAGGTCTCGCTGACCTCGCTTTCCACCACCGATCATTCCTGCTGTCGTGAGATGCTCAACCGTCTCAACACCCGACTTGCCGACACCGGCACGCGCGTGTCGATCCCCTCCCAGCGACTCGATTCGTTCGGGGTCGACATGGCAGCCAGCGTGGCGGGAGAGAAGAAGGGCGGTCTCACCTTCGCACCGGAGGCGGGCAGCCAGCGTCTGCGCGACGTGATCAATAAGAACGTGACGGAGGATGATCTGGAGCGCGCCACCCGTGCCGGCTTCGAAGCCGGTTGGCGTCGCGTCAAGTTGTACTTCATGATGGGTCTTCCCGGCGAGACCGACGACGACATCGTCGCCATCGCGCAGCTGGCGGATCGAACCTATGAGCTCGCCCGCGAGGTGGTTCCGCCGGCGCAGCGCGGCGGCATTTCGGTTTCCGTTTCCTGCTCGGTGTTCATCCCCAAGGCGTCCACGCCGTTCCAATGGTGCGCCCAGCTCGACGATACCGAGGTCAAGCGGCGTCAGCAGCTGCTGATTCACAGCGTGCGCAACCGCGCTGTCCGCGTCCACTATCACGATGCCGACACCTCCCTGATCGAGGCCGTGCTTTCCCGCGGCGGCCGCGACGTCGGCGACATCGTCGAGGGTGCTTGGAGGCGCGGCGCGCGTTTCGATGCGTGGACCGAGCAGTTCTCGCTCGAGCGCTGGGAGCTGGCGGCCGAGGAGGCCTCGATGGACCTCCGCACGATCGCGCATACCCCGTATGCCATCGACGTCCGTCTGCCGTGGGAGCATGTCAGCACCGGCGCGAGCCGTGGCTTTTTCGAGCGTGAATATCGTCGTGCCCTGAACGCGCAAACCACGCCCGACTGCACGCGGACATCCTGCACCGGATGCGGAATCTGCCCGACGCTCGGTGTCGATAATGTTTTGGTAGGTGATCGGTCGTGAGCGATACCCAGGTCGGCGGTCTCTATAAACTGAGGTGCTCCTACGTCAAGCAGGGGAGGCTGGCATACCTCGGCCATCTCGAGGTTCTGCACACCATCGAGCGTATCGTTCGCCGAGCGCAGTTGCCCTTTGCCGTCACGCAGGGCTTCTCGCCGCATATGCGCGTCGCCTTCACGTCCGCGCTTCCCGTGGGTACGTCGTCTGATGAGGAGCTGTTCGACCTTGTCCTGACCTCCTACGTACCGCCCGTCGATGCGCTGGCGCGCCTCAAGGCCGCCGCACCGCGTGATCTCGCTCCGACGAGCGTCTGCTATGTCGATATGCGCACCCCCGCGCTGACCGCCGCTATCACGCGGGCGACCTATCGCGTCGTCTTGACGATGCGCGATGGCCTTGTCTGCGATGACAAGGTTGTCGTCGACACGCTCGACCGCGTCGTCGCCATGGAAAGCATCCCGTATCTACGCGGTAAGAAGTCTAAGGTGCTCGACCTTTCGGCGACGCTCGTCGAGGCGTCCGTCACCGAATGCTCGGCTGGCCGTATCGTGCTCGACCTCGATACGAGGATCGGAAACGACGGATCGCTTCGCCCCGAGATCTTCATCGTCGCCTTCGATCGCGTGCTCGCAGGCGCAGTCGGGTGCGATGAGGTTCGTGAAGGTCCTATCGTTTCGACGGGAATTCAGGACCTTTCGAGCATAAAGCGCTATGCTGTATGCCGGACTGCCCAGTACGTGGAGGATGCTGACGGATCCCTCTTGAGTCCTCTGCGCGCTGGCGAGACACCATCTGCTCCCATTTCCGTCTCGTCTGTGCCGTCCTTGTGAATTAGCAGGGCAAATGCAGGTTTGCTCTGTTGACGCACGCAAAACCACCTGATAGAGTATTCGGCTGTTGCACTAACTGATGCATGAAGGGCAAAACAATGTACGCAATCGTTACAACCGGCGGCAAGCAGTATAAGGTCGCCACCGATGATGTTCTGAACGTCGAGAAGATCGAGGGCGAGGTCGGCGACAAGGTCGAGCTTCCCGTCATCTTCCTGAACGACGGCAAGAAGATCATCACCGATCCTGCCAAGCTTGCGAAGGCTAAGGTCACTGCTGAGATCGTCGAGCAGTTCAAGGGCAAGAAGCAGCTCGTCTTCAAGTTCCACAAGCGTAAGCGCTATCGTCGTCTCCAGGGCCACCGCCAGCAGCTGACCCGTCTGAAGATCACGAAGGTCCAGGCTACGTCCCGTGCCAAGAAGAGCACGGCCGAGGCCGAGGCTCCCGCAGCTGAGCAACCCGCACCGAGAACTGTAGAAAGAAGGAAACACCATGGCACACAAAAAAGGTCTCGGCTCCTCCCGTAACGGCCGCGACTCCCGCGGTCAGCGTCTCGGCTGCAAGCGCTTCGCCGGCCAGACCGTGAAGTGCGGCACCATCCTCGTCCGTCAGCGCGGCACGCACATCCACCCCGGCGCCAATGTCGGCCGCGGCAAGGATGACACCCTGTTCGCACTCGTCGACGGCACCGTCGAGTACACGCGCGGCATCAAGCATCGCGTGAACGTGCGCCCTGCCGTCGAGGCCTAGTCGACGCTCTTCATTCCAAGCATCACCGAGACCCTTGGAGCTGCTCCAAGGGTCTCTTTTTTGCCATCGGCAAACCGTCTACAATGAACCCCGAACCGTTCTCGGACCATCTCGAGGAGTACGATGTCCCAGTTCACCGATATCTGTCGCATCAACGTGAAGGGCGGCGACGGCGGCGCCGGCTGCATGTCCTTTCGACGTGAGGCCTATGTGCCCAAAGGCGGCCCCGACGGGGGAGACGGCGGGCGCGGCGGCAACGTCATCATCCAGGCGTCCTCCCAGCTCTCGTCGTTGATCGACTACCGCTTCAAGCATCATTTCCGTGCCGAGCGCGGCACGCACGGCCAGGGCTCCCGCCGCGATGGCAAGTCGGGCGAGGACCTGATCCTCAAGGTACCCATGGGGACCGTCGTCCGTGAGCTCGATCCCGACACCCAGCAGGTCGCTTACGAGATCGCCGACCTCACCCACGATGGTGAACGCGTGATCGTCGCTCCCGGCGGTACGGGCGGTCGCGGTAACACGCACTTCGTCACGCCGACTCGCCGTGCTCCGGCGTTCGCCGAGAAGGGCGAGCCCGCCGAGGAACACTGGATCGAGCTCGAGATGAAGCTCATGGCCGATGCCGCCCTCGTGGGCATGCCCAGCGTCGGCAAGTCCTCCCTGATCGCGCGCATGAGCGCCGCCAGGCCCAAGATCGCCGACTACCCCTTCACCACGCTCGTGCCCAATCTCGGCATGGTTCGCGCGGGTGACTATTCCTACGTGGTCGCCGACGTTCCCGGTCTGATCGAGGGTGCGAGCTCCGGTCGCGGCTTGGGCCACCAGTTCCTCCGCCATATCGAGCGCACCGCGCTCATCATGCATATCGTCGATATCACCGGTGGATTCGAGGGGCGCGACCCCATCGAGGACTATCGCATCATCAACCAGGAGCTCGCGGCCTACGCGAGCGAGCTTGCCGACCGTCCCCAGATCGTCGTCGCCAACAAGTGCGATGTCAGCGGCATGACCGAACGCGTCGCTGCCCTCAAAGAGGTTGCGATCGCCGACGGCCATGAGTTCTTCGCCGTCTCGGCCCTCACCGGTGCCGGCATGCAGACGCTCATGCTCGCCTGCGGCAAGCGCGTCGCCGAGCTCCGTCGCGAGCTCGCGGAGGAGCAGGATCCGAGTGATCTGTACGACGAACAGTGGGAACGTCGTCGTCGCGAGCGTGACCGCGCCTTCACCGTCGTATGCGAGAGCACCGGAATCTGGCGCGTCATCGGTCGAGGGGTGGAGCGCCTGTGCGTGAAGACCGATTGGGAAAACGAGGAAGCGGTCATCTATTTCCAGCGTGCCCTCGGCAAGATCGGCGTGGACGCTGCGCTCGAGGAGGCCGGTTGCGTGGCGGGCGATGAGGTCCGCATCGCCGGATACTCCTTCGCCTACGAGGGCGCCGAGGAGTACGGATACGAAGAGGATCTGCCCATCGAGGATGAGGAGGCGTGACGATGCGCTCGCATCCCACCGGTCTTCCCGAGCTCGGGGCGGATCCTACCCGCGAGTACCGTCTGGGCATCATGGGCGGTACCTTCGACCCCATCCATTACGGGCATCTCGTCACCGCCGAACAGGCCCGTGAGGCGCTCCGGCTCGACCTCGTGTTGTTCATGCCTGCCGGTCAGCCTGCGTTCAAGCAGGATCAGGAGGTGAGCGACGCGGAGGACCGCTACGCGATGACCGTGCTCGCGACGGCTGCCAATCCCGCGTTCGATGCCAGCCGCTTCGAGATCGACCGCGATGGCATCACCTATACGATCGATACGCTCCGTGCGCTTCGTCGTAACTATCCGGATAACGTCAAGTTGTTCTTTATCACCGGCGCCGATGCCATTCTCGATCTGGTGACCTGGCACGACGCCGCCGCCATGGCCGAACTCGCCACCTTCATCGCCGCCACGCGTCCCGGATACGACATCGAGCAGGCCCGACAGCGTGTCGCTGCGTCGGGCGTGCCCTTCGATGTGCGCTACATCGAGATTCCCGCCCTGGCGATAAGCTCGACCAACATCCGCGAGCGCGTGAGCCGTGCGAAAAGCGTCCGGTACCTGACGTCCGAATCCGTTATCGGATACATTCGAAAGAACGGCCTGTATAATAAGCGGGTCGTCGAGCGCGTCGACGCGGCTTCCGTTCATTAGGTGAGGAGGTATGAGCATGGATTCTTCGTACGATATCGCCGATAGGCGCGCCTACCTTGCGCGTATGCGCGACATGTTGAACGTCCGCATGGCCGATGACAACCATCGTCTGAACCATTCGCTCGGTGTCGCCCGTACGGCCTCCGAGCTCGCCTCGACCTACGGCGTCGATCCGTTTTTGGCCGAGGCGGCGGGTCTTATCCATGATTGGGACAAGGTGCTGACGCACGAGGAGCTCCTGGCGCGCGCGGTGCAGTACAACGTCTCCGTCGCGGGTTCGCCGTCCGATGCCATCGCGCTGCTCCACGGACCGGTTGCCGCCGTGGAGCTCCCACAGCTGTTCGGCGAGCTTCCGGCTTGCGTCTTTCAGGCCGTGGCACGCCATACCGCCGGTGCCGTCGACATGACCGAGCTCGACATGGTCGTGTTCGTCGCCGACGCTATCGAGCCCATGCGCCATGGCGCCTATGCGGATGAGCTTCGCGCCCTGGTCGGGAAGGTCGACCTCGAACAGCTGCTCTTCTCCTGCTTCTCGCAGGGCATCACCTACGTGATCTCCACGGGCCGCTATCTGTATCCCACGGCGATCGATATCTACAATCACTATGCGCTGAGTTTGGCGCACCGGAAAGGTACGGTATGACTGACACGATGACCGATTCCACCCTGTACGACGAGGCCTCCGCCTTCGAGATCGATGCCGACCGCAGCGCGGCGAGCGTGTCATCAGCGGGCGTGGAGGCACGTGAGGTCGCCCGTGTGGCGGCCCAGGCGGCCTATGACAAGAAGGCGGAGGATGTCGTCGTCCTCGATCTCACCGAGCTTTCCGACGTCTGCGACTACTTCGTGATCGCGACCGGCTCCAACCGCAGGCTCGCCGACGCCGTCATCGACGAGGTCGAGGAGAAGGTTGCCAAGGCTTGTCACGAGCATCCGCTGGCGATCGAGGGCCGTGACGAGGGCACGTGGATCCTCATGGACTACGGTTCGGTGCTCGTTCATGTCTTCACGCCCGAGGCGCGCGACTACTACCGCCTGGAAAAGCTCTGGGGCGATGCCCCCACGCTCGACGTCGTTCTCGACTAGTCCTCCATAGCCTTATGCCGTGTGACGCGCCGCACCGACTCTGGTGGTCGGTGCGGCGCGTTATACTTTGCGCATGGATACGGATGCGACATACGACGCCCAGGCGTTCGGCGAGGCTTTGATCGGCTCGTGGGAGGGTCCGGCGATCGGCCTGCTCGACCTCGATGCGTTTTTTGCCAGCGTGGAGCAGCTGGACCATCCATCATGGCGCGGTAAACCGGTGATCGTGGGCGGCGATCCGGATAAGCGCGGCGTCGTCTCGACGGCATCGTATGAGGCGAGGACGTTCGGTGTCCGCTCGGCGATGTCTTCCGCCCAAGCACGGCGCTTGTGCCCACAGGCCATATGGACGCGCGGCCACTTCGATCGCTATCGCGAGATGAGCGCGCAGGTCATGGCTATCTTGGAGCGTGAAACCCCCTTCGTGGACCGTGTTTCCATCGACGAGGCGTTCTTCGATGTCACGCCCGGTCGTTTTTCGTCCGAAAATCCCATCGTCATCTGTCGCCGTATCTCTGATGCGGTGAGCGAGCTCGGCATCACCTGCTCTATCGGGTTGGGTGTCAACAAGACCATCGCCAAGATCGCCAGCGAGCGCGATAAGCCCCGAGGGCTCACCGTCGTCGTTCCCGGAACGGAACGGGCGTTTCTCGCGCCGCTGCCGGTGCGTGCCATGAGCGGCATCGGTAAATCCGCCGAAACGGCGCTGCTGAAGGCGCGCATCCACACCTTAGGTGAGCTTGCGAGCGCCGATCCGCTCGTGTTGCGTCGTATCTTCGGTGCAGGTGCCGAGGCGATGCGCTCGCGCGCGGCAGGGCGCGAGGTCAGCCGCGTGAGCGCGATCGATGAGGCGGACGATGTCAAATCGGTGAGCAACGAGCGGACGTTCGCTCGCGACCTCACCGATCGTGGGGATGTGGAGGCGGCTCTTTCGCTTTTGGGTGAATCGGTGGGTCAACGGCTTCGCAGACGCGGCCTTGCGGGCTGGACCGTCACCGTCAAGCTCAAGTTCTCCTACGGGTCGGGCAGGACGATCCAGCGCAAACTCGCGCATCCGACCGACGACGAGAACGTGTTCGTTCCGGTCGCGATCGAGCTGTTACGAAGCATTTGGACCCCCGGTATGCATATCAGGCTCGCCGGCATCGGCATGAGCGACTTCGATATCTCCGGTGGCGTGCAGACCGATCTGTTCTGCGAGGTCGACGAGCGCGGCGTGCAGGCGAGCGAACGGAGGAGCCTTTCGGTGGCGATGGATCGCGTCCGCGAGCGTTTCGGTTCCGGATCGGTCGGGTTCGGCCGTGCCGTTCGCTTCGAGGGCGATCTCATACGGCGCGATAAGTTTCCCGGTCAGGGAAAACCGACCGAGTGAGTCGTGACGCTCCGTACGCTCATCGATTTTGTGAAGAGCTTGCATTTAGCCGATAAGTGGTCAAAATATGAACGTGCCTGCGGCAATTCCGAAGAAGTTACTCTCACGGGCTTCACCTGCTCACGCCGTTGGCGTATCATTACAAACCGTTTGTTTTAACGTCGCAGCATCATGCTGCTTGGTTGGAGGAGTTTTCATTGGCAGTTAAGATCCGCCTCGCTCGTCACGGTTCGCACAAGCGTCCGTACTACCGTGTTGTCGTCGCCGATTCCCGTTCGCCTCGCGACGGTCGCTTCATCGAGGAGGTCGGCCGCTACAATCCGCTGACCAACCCCAAGGTCATCGACCTCGATCTCGAGAAGATCGCCGACTGGCAGTCCAAGGGCGCTCAGCTCACCGATTCCGTCGCTGCGCTCGTCCGTGCCGCCGAGGCCGGTCCCAAGGCTGCGACCGAGCAGAAGAAGTCCAAGAAGCAGCTCGCCCGTGAGGCCGAGGAGGCCAAGCGCGCCGCCGAGGCTGCCGCTGAGGCCGAGGGTTCCGAGGAGTAGTCTTGTCCGCGGTTCAAAACGAGCAGGTCGATGCCGTGACCGAGTATGCTTCCGATGAGGAGATGGTTTCGGACCGCATCGCCGATCTCGTCGAATACCTCGTCGTGAGCATCGTCGACGACGTCGATTCCGTCAGTCTCGAAGTTATCGACGGCGACCTGTCCTCCACGATCGAGGTTTCCGTCGCAGACGATGACGTGGCCAAGGTGATCGGTCGCCATGGTCGTACCATCAAAGCGATCCGCACCCTTTCGCGAGCCTTGGCTGCGCGGTTGGGCACGTCGGTCGAAGTCGAGGTTTTAGGATAGTCTGTTGACGATAGCCTACAGGAACATCGCCCGTGTGGGCGCTCCACATGGTTCGAAAGGGGAGGTCTCCGTGGTTCCACTACGGGGGCTTCCCTTTCTGTTGCGCGTCGGCATGACGGTGGCGCTTACGCCTCCGTCGCTTACGCGTGACCGCTTTTGCACGGTGACGTCCGTGAACGAGGTCGCGTCCCGTGCGACCTTTTCCGGCATCTCGTCCATCGACGGCGCGCAGACCATCGTCGGCTGCCACGTGCTGGCGCGTGCCGACGACGTCGTCCTCGATGCACTCGAGGTGCCGTTCTCCGAGCTGATCGGCCGTGCGGTCCACGATGAGCGCTACGGCGACCTGGGCACGATCGAGGAGGTGATGGAGACGCCGGCGAACAACGTCTGGGTCGTCTCCGGCTCCTCCTATGGCGAGGTGCTCATTCCCGTCATCGCCGACGTCGTGCACTTGCTGCCCGATTCCGGCACCATCGAGGTCCGCATCATGGACGGTCTGATCGACGGGGTCTCGTCGGGAGGTCCGTCCCGATGATCATCGATGCGCTCTCCGTTTTTCCCGAGATGTTCGAGCCGGTGATGTCCACTTCGATCCTGGGTCGCGCACGCCGTGCCGGTCTGTTCGAATTCCACGCACACGACTTGCGCGATTGGACGCATGACCGTCATCGTACGGTCGATGACGAGCCCTATGGCGGCGGCCAGGGTATGCTCATGAAGGTGGAGCCGCTCGCCGAGGCCATCGAGGCGATCGCCGCCGAGGGCCCTCGACCGCATGTCGTTTTCTTCACGCCATGCGGCTCCCCCTTTTGTCAGGCGACGGCCGAACGTCTCGCCACCTATGAGCGCATCCTATTGGTCTGCGGGCGCTATGAGGGAATGGACGAGCGCGCGTACGCATTCGCAGACGAGCGGATCTCGATCGGGGATTACGTGCTGACCGGTGGCGAGCTGCCTGCCATGGTGGTCGCGGACGCCGTGATCCGCCTGCTCCCCGGGGCGCTCGGTGACGAGATGTCCAATCGTGACGAGTCGTTTTCGACCGAGGATGACGGCGGACTGCTCGAGTACGCCCAGTACACCAGACCGGCGGTCTTTCGCGATATGGCGGTCCCCGATATCCTGTTGTCGGGCGATCATGCAAAAGTCGACGCCTTCCGTCGCGCCGACGCGATCGAGCGCACGTGCCGCTTGCGTCCCGACCTGATCGATGCGGCCAACCTGACGCCCGAGGAGCGCGATCGCGCTCGAAAGCTCATCGAGCGTTATCATGGGCGACAGTCGAGTGAGACCGAGTAGAGGAGCCAAGGTGACCCCGCATACCGATACCTTTTTCCGCAGCCTCGTCGAATGGCTGGTGATCGTGGCCATCGCGTGCGGCCTCATGCTCGTCGTACGCACGTTCGTCATCGAGCCGTATGTCGTTCCGACCGGTTCCATGGAGGATACCATCGAGATCGGCGACCAGGTCTTCGCGCAGAAGGTGACGACGAATCTCGGTATGTCCCTGCAGGCGGGCGACATCATCGTGTTCCGCAATCCCGATGGTTCCTCCGATCACGACGTGCTCGTCAAGCGCGTTATCGCCACCGCCGGTCAAACGGTCGAGATGGTCGATGGCCGCGTGCTGGTCGATGGGCAGGCGCTCGATGAGCCGTATGCGATCGGCCAGAGTCAGCCGCTGGCGAGCCAGGCTCCGGGCGTCATCATCCGCTATCCCTATACCGTTCCCGATGGATGTGTCTGGGTGATGGGCGACAATCGTGAGAATTCCGCCGATTCCCGGTATTTCGGTGCGGTCGAGGTCGACGATGTCATCGGTGTTGTCGTGTTGCGCTATTGGCCC
Source organism: uncultured Collinsella sp. (assembly GCA_964602045.1). Classification (GTDB taxonomy): domain Bacteria; phylum Actinomycetota; class Coriobacteriia; order Coriobacteriales; family Coriobacteriaceae; genus Collinsella. The sequence continues at coordinate 63,042 of CAZRPL010000004.1, forward strand.
CTGCACCGTTTCGGAACGCTGTAACCATACGCTTTCGCCTGACATGCCGCCCACTTGGGCTATCATTACGGTCTGTTGAACATTCGAGTCGAGGGGATACCATGGGCAAAGACAGCTCACAACTCACCTTCCAGGAGATTATCTTGCGTCTCCAGCAGTATTGGGGAAGTCAGGGTTGCGTCATCATGCAGCCGTACGACTCCGAGGTCGGCGCCGGTACGTTTCATACCGCGACCACGCTGCGCTCGCTCGGCCCCGCATCGTGGCGCACCTGCTACGCCCAGCCCTGCCGCCGTCCGGCCGACGGTCGCTACGGCGAGAACCCCAACCGCATGCAGCACTACTATCAGTTCCAGGTGCTCATCAAGCCGAGCCCCGCGAACTCGCAGGAACTGTACCTCGATTCGCTGAAGGCCATCGGCATCGATCCAGCCGACCATGACGTGCGCTTCGTCGAGGACGACTGGGAGAGCCCGACGCTCGGCGCCTGGGGCCTTGGCTGGGAGGTGTGGCTGAACGGTATGGAGGTAACCCAGTTCACCTACTTCCAGCAAGTGGGTGGTATCGAGGTCGATCCCGTTCCCGTCGAGATCACCTACGGTCTCGAGCGTCTCGCCATGTACGTGCAGAACGTCACGTCCGTCTACGATCTGGTGTGGAGCTATCTGCCCGACGGCACGCCCATGACCTACGGTGATGTGTTCCTCGAAAACGAACGCGAATTCTCCGCGTACAACTTCGAGGTCGCCGACGTCGAGATGATGCGCGCCAAGTTCGACGACTATGAGCGCGAGTGCCATTCGTGCCTCGACGCCAACCTGCCGCTGCCTGCCTATGACTGCGTCATGAAGTGCAGCCATGCCTTCAATATCCTCGATGCCCGCGGAGCCCTTTCCGCCGTCGAGCGCGCCAACTACATCCTACGCGTCCGCACCGTCGCCAAGGCCTGCTGCGAGGCCTATATGGCCGAGGTCGCCGGCGCCGACGATTCGCACGGGGAGGTCGCCTAACATGGCCGAGATTCGTGACTTTCTGTTTGAGATCGGCACCGAGGAGATGCCGTCCGCGCCCCTCATGAACGCTGTGAAGCAGCTGCCCCGGCTTGTCGCCGGCAGACTCGATGCCGCCGGACTTGCGCACGGGGAGATCCGCGTGATCTCGACTCCGCGCCGTCTGGCCGTCCTATCGAGCGTGGCGACCGAGACCGAGGCGATTCATGACATCAAGCGCGGTCCCGCCGCCAGCATCGCCTTCGACGCCGATGGCAACCCCACGAAGGCTGCCGAGGGTTTCGCGCGCAAGTGCGGCATCGCTGCCGCCGAGCTTATCCGACGCGAGGATTCCGACGGCCGCGAGTATGTGTTCGCCGAGAAGGATATTCCCGCCGCACCCGCTATGCCGCTGCTCTCCAAGCTGTTCCACGATATCATCGCGAATCTTGAATGGCCCAATTACCGCAGCCAGCGCTGGGGCGCGTCTCACGATACGTTCGTGCGACCGATCCGTTGGATCTGCTCCCTGCTGGGTTCCGAGGTCATTCCCGTCAGCTACGCCGACGTCACGAGCGGCAACACCACCCGTGGACACCGCGTACTCGGGCCCGGTGAGCACATCGTCGCCGAGCCCGCCGTCTATGAGCAGGTGCTTGAAGACGCCGGCGTCCTTTCCGAGGAGCGTCGCCGCCAGGTGATCGCTGAGGGCATCGCTCGCATCGAGGCGGAGCGTTCCGGCGCGCATGTCGACACGCCGAGCAGGGTTCTCGACGAGGTGGTAAACCTCTGCGAGTGGCCGACGGTGCTCGTGGGTACCTTCGATGAGGAGTTCCTCCACGTTCCCCATGAGATCATCTGCGAGTCGATGCTCTCCAACCAGCGCTATTTCCCGATTTACGACGCTTCCGGTGCCCTGACCCGCGAGTTCGTCGTGGTCGCCAACGGACGCCCCGACAACGCCGCCGTCATTATCGACGGCAACGAGCGCGTCGTACGCGCGCGCCTCTATGACGCGAAGTTCTTCTATGACGAGGATCTTAAGGTGTCGCTCGAGGACTTCCGCGCGCGCCTGGCTGACGTCGCCTTCCAAGAGAAGCTTGGCAGCGTACTGCAAAAGTCCGAGCGTATGGAGGACCTCGCCCTGGCCATCGCGTCGGCAGCCCGTATCGGCGCACATGCCGCATCGGATGCGCAGCGTGCCGCCCATCTTGCGAAGGCCGACCTCGTGAGCTCCGCCGTCGTTGAGTTCACGAGTCAGCAGGGCGTCATGGGCGGATACTACGCGAAGGCAGCGGGGGAGAGCGATGCGGTCGCCAACGCTATCCGCGATCACTACCATCCCCGCTTCGCTGGGGATGAACTGCCCGCCGGCATTGCAGGCTGCGTCGTTGCCGTTGCCGATAAGCTCGACACCATCGTCGGCATGTTTGCCATCGATGAGCCGCCCACCGGCTCGAAGGACCCCTTTGCCTTACGCCGCAGCGCCATCGGCGTTCTGAATATCCTGCGCGAGCGTCTGCACTGCGGCTACGAAGAGCTCGTCGGACCGGCGCTTGACGCGTATGCCGAGCAGGGCCTTGCCTTCGATAAGGACGCTGTCGCCCAAGCGGTGTGCGCCTTCATCAAGGGACGTATGGAGCAGATGGCGCGCGACGAGAAGATCGCGCCCGACACGGTCGCCGCGGTCTCAGCGGGCACCGTGACCGCCCCGGTGGATTACTTCGCGCTTGCGCACGCCCTCGAGGACGCGCGTGCACATGACGCCGAGACGTTCGAGAACCTCGCCACCGCCTATGCCCGCGCTGCCCACCTCGCGGACGGGTCGCTTGGCTGCGAGATCGATGCGTCGATTCTGGGTGAGGTCGAAGCGGCGCTCATGAGCGCGACCGACACCGCTGCCGAGGCTGTCAGCTCCGCGCTTGACGCCAAGGACTTCAAAGCGCTGATCGCGAGCCTTGCGTCTTTGCGCGAGCCGATCGATAACTTCTTCGACGACGTCATGGTCATGGACGAGGACATCGCGCTGCGAGAGAACCGCTTGCGCCTCCTCAATCGCTTCGAGGCCGTATTCGCAGGGGTCGCCAACATCGGTTTGCTCAAGGGTTGATGAAAGGGGTGTAGAGCGAGCTACGCTCCGCACTTCGCATCGCTGACGACGGGGTCGTACGGCCAGATGGCATCTTCAGGTATGCTATCAGCCGTACGACCCCGTATGTTTTAAGGAGGTTCCCGTGGACCGAAAGCAAATGAAGCGGGTGACGGTGCATGTGATTTCAGACGCTTTGGGAGACACTGCATGCGAGGTCGTGCTCGCGGCCGCCGGACAGTTCCCTGACGGATCGATCCACATCGCCCGTTTGCCCAAGGTATCCGATATTGGGCAGGTCGAGCGGTACCTGGCGCCATGTATCGCAAGCGGAGAACCCCTTGCGGTGTTCTATACGATCGCAGACGCGACCCTGCGCGAAAACCTGACTTTCACTTTGCATCATCTCGGCGTTCCCGCCGTGGACCTTATGGGGCCGACGCTGAACACGCTCTCGAGCCTGATCGGCATCGCGCCGGCCGGCACGCCGGGCACCATCCACCGGACCGATGAGCGCTATTTTCACCGAATAGAGGCCATGGAGTACTTCGTCGAGCACGACGACGGCCGCGGGGCGGACGATATCGCGGATGCCGACATCGTCCTTTTGGGCGTCTCGCGCACGTCTAAAACCCCGCTGTCGATGTATCTCGCCTTCCAGGGTTACAAGGTAGCGAACATTCCGCTCGCCCACGGCATGGAGCCGCCCGCGTCCATCTACGAGGTGGACCCTATGCGCCTGTTCGGTCTGCTGTCCACCACCGATGTCATCGCGAGCATCCGCGACCGGCGGCTGGGCGACGACATGACACGTGCCGTCGCCTCCTCCTACGCGGACCCAGAGTCCATCACGCGCGAGCTCGAGGAGGCACGCGCCCTCATGAAGCGGCTCGGCTGCTTCGTCGTGAGGACTGACCGCAAAGCCATTGAGGAGTCCGCTGCCGAAATCATTGGTCATCTCGAAGCCGTTCGGGAGGCAAGAAGGAAACGCGCCTTGCGCGCATGACAAGCTAGGGCGAAACGCAATCCTGGCGTGCAGAACTTGGCTAGTGGGAGCCGGGAGATGTCCTGCCACCTGGCATCTCGACGGAATGACCCCTCAAGTGTTCTTTTTCAGAAACACTTGTGAAATACACGGCCTACCGTTTCTTCACGAGGTGCGAAACGATTCTCCATGCTTAAACCTTTTACCATTATCAACTGGTACTAAACCAGTTATCCCATTAGCCAAGCTCACGAGACCCCATATTGTGGCTACCTGTTCTGGGATAGGATATCCCCTGTCGCCGCGGCCTGCGCGGTGCTCACCACGATAGTGCGTCGGTAACGGCGCGAGAAAGGGGATTATCGTGAGCAAGCAGCAGAGGATCTACCGTTTCGGTGCCGACGAGCAGGGGAGGGACGTCACCGAGGGCGCATCGAGCATGAACTTCGTGCTCGGTGGCAAGGGTGCGAACCTCGCCGAGATGGCCCGTATCGGCCTGCCCGTACCTCCGGGCTTCACCATCACCTGCCAGACGTGCGTCGAATACTCCGAGGCCGGAAACACCTGGCCCGAGGGCGTGCTCGATGAGATCGCCCAGGCCGAGCAGGATCTGGAGCGCCGCATGGGCAAGCGCCTGGGCGACCCGCACGACCCGCTGCTGGTCTCCGTTCGCTCCGGCGCGCCGTTCTCCATGCCGGGTATGATGGACACCGTGCTGAACCTCGGCCTCAACGACGATTCCGTCCAGGGCTTGATCGCGCAGACTGGAAACGCCCGCTTCGCCTGGGACTCCTACCGTCGCTTCATCCAGATGTTCTCCGATGTCGTCTTGGGCGTCGACGCCGAGCTGTTCGAGAACGCCATCACTGCCAAGAAGCTCGTAGCCGGCGTGCGCAACGACTCCGAGCTGGCCGCCGAGGACCTCGAGGAGCTTGTCGCCGAGTTCAAGCAGATCTTCTCCGACCACGTGGGTGCCGAGGATCATCCCGAACTCATTGAGGGCGGCGTCGTGACCTTCCCGACCGACCCCGCCCTCCAGCTTCGCCTCGCCATCCAGGCCGTGTTCGGCAGCTGGATGAACGAGCGCGCCATCCTGTACCGCAAGCAGAACAATATCCCCGACGACCTCGGCACGGCCGTGAACGTCCAGGTCATGGTCTTCGGCAACAAGGGCGAGACCTCCGCTACCGGCGTGGCGTTCACCCGCAACCCCGCCGACGGAACGAAGGAGTTCTACGGCGACTTCCTCGTGAACGCCCAGGGCGAGGACGTCGTAGCCGGCATCCGCAACACCGAACCTATCTCTGACCTCAAGACCGTTGAGGGCCTGCAGGAGGCGGGCGCCGAACTCGAACGCGTCTTCATGATTCTCGAGAACCACTATCGCGACATGTGTGACATCGAGTTCACCATCGAACAGGGTCGCCTGTGGATGCTGCAGACCCGCGTGGGCAAGCGTACCGCAACCGCGGCCCTGAAGATCGCCATCGAGATGGTGGCCGAAGGGCTTATCACCCGCGAGGAGGCCGTGCGCCGCATCGATCCCGGTCAGCTCGACCAGCTGCTGCACCCGCAGTTCGATGCGACGGTCGAGCTCGATATCCTTGCGCGCGGTCTGAACGCGAGCCCCGGCGCCGCCGTCGGCGAGATCGTCTTCTCCTCTGACGACGCCGTGGCACGCGCCGCCGAGGGCAGGCCTGTGGTGCTCGTCCGTTGGGAGACGAACCCCGACGACCTCAAGGGCATGGTCGCCGCCGAGGGCGTCCTCACGAGCCATGGCGGCAAGACGAGCCATGCCGCCGTCATCGCGCGCGGTATGGGCACGCCGTGCGTCTGCGGCGTGGAGTCCTTCCGCATCGACGCCGCCAACAAGGAGGTCCGCGTCGCGGGCACCGATATAGTCCTGCACGAGGGCGATATCATCTCCATCGACGGCGCCACGGGCATCGTCGTCCAGGGTGCGGTGCCGCTCGTGTCCGCCGAGCTCACCGGGGACCTCGAGACCATCCTCTCCTGGGCCGACGAGGTGCGCCTATCCGACGAGAACGGTGCGCCCTGCCACGTACGCGTGAACGCCGACAACCCCGCCGATTCGAAACTCGCGCTCGAATTCGGCGCCGAGGCCATCGGCCTGTGCCGCACCGAGCACATGTTCCTCGGCGAGCGCAAGAACATCATCCAGACCTATATCCTCAGCGACGTCGATGCCGAGCGCCACGCCGCTCTCGACGAGCTGCTGCGCGTTCAGACCGAGGACTTCGTACAGATGCTCAAGACCATGACGGGTCGCGCGATGGTCATCCGTCTCATCGACCCGCCGCTCCACGAATTTTTGGACGACCCCCGCGCGCTGGAAGTCAAGATCGCACGCCTCGAGGCCGAGGGCGCAGACGCCGGCGACCTCGTCGCGCTGAAGTCCCGCCTGCGTCGTATCGACGCCATGACCGAGGCCAACCCCATGCTTGGCTTGCGCGGCGTCCGCCTGTCTGTGGTCTATCCGGACCTGCCCCTCATGCAGGTTCGCGCTATCACCACCGCGACCGCCCAGCTTATCCAGGAGGGCTTCGACCCCAAGCCCGAGATCATGGTCCCGCTCGTTGCCATCACGGCCGAGCACGTCCAGACTCGCGAGGTCATCGAGCAGGTTATCACGGAGGTTTCCGAGAAGACCGGCGTGGCGCTCGATATCCCGGTGGGCACGATGCTTGAGCTGCCGCGCGCCTGCCTCGTGGCCGATGAGATCGCCAAGCATGCGGAGTTCTTCTGCTTCGGTACGAACGACCTCACCCAGACGGCCTTCGGCTTCTCCCGCGATGACGCCGAGGCGAAGTTCATCCCCATCTACCTACACCGCAAGATCCTGAAGACCAACCCGTTCGAGACTATCGACGATGCTGTCCTGGAACTCGTGCGCATGGCGGTTGAGAAGGGCCGCGCGGCCAACCCCGAGATGCACTTCGGCGTATGTGGTGAGCATGGCGGAGATCCGGCGTCCATCGAGAAGTTCTTCAACGTGGCGGGCGTTGACTACGTGTCCTGCTCGCCCTACCGCGTGCCCGTGGCGCGTCTCGCAGCCGCCCACGCGAAACTCAAGCGCGCCTAACCTCTCCTTCAATAAGGGGGTCCCGTAACGGGACCCCCTTGCCAGGCGATCAATCGGCGACGGGGTGGCGCGGCGGTTCATGTTGCCGCCTTACCCGTTCAACGTGATACTCCAGACCATGTGCCGCGTGATTACGCGGAGCTCATAGGCTTCCCCGCGAATCGAGGGATCGTTGAGCTTCTGAGCGCTACTGCATGTGAGGCATTGTCGCGCCAGCGGGGCGTATTCCGCCACGCGGGGTAAACGATGCAGGAAGTTATCCACCGTCTGGAACCCCTGGTACGCAGTACGCGGTATACTTCAGCGCGTTCGTTTCCATCTCGTGGTCCACCAGGGCGGAATCGCACGGCATACCCGCGCAATCATCACAGGAACTACGCGATATCTGCCTTGCGCGACGAATCAACTTGCGTATAATGATTTCGTTTGTTCAACCCATGTGTCGTCAGATCGCGGCACCTCTGGTAAGAGTTAGGATCGAACCATGGATTACATCCGCGCTATCGAGCGTCAGGACATGCGTGAGGATATCCCGCAGGTCCGCGTCGGCGACAACGTCAAGGTGCACTATCGCATCAAGGAGGGTGACCGCGAGCGCATCCAGGTCTTCCAGGGCGACGTCATCCGTATGAGCGGTGGCTCCTCCCGTGAGACCTTCACCGTCCGCAAGCTTTCCTTCGGCATCGGCGTCGAGCGTACCTTCCCGCTGCATAGCCCCAAGATCGCCAAGCTCGAGGTCGTCCGTCACGGCCGTGTCCGTCGCGCTAAGCTCTACTACCTGCGCGACAAGATCGGCAAGGCCGCCCGCATCCCCGAGAAGCGCTAAGGCACCCGATACATCATGGTATCTTCGAAGGGCCGCCCGGTTGGGTGGCCCTTCTTTTCGATTGAGGTGATCGCATGGCCAATATGACGAGCTCGCAGTCGGCAACCCATGTGGCGGCAGAGTTGGCGAGCGCTCCGCTCGAGGATATCGAATGTCTCATAGAACGCTATCGCGACGACCCGCGCGTGCAGGTCCAGAAGGCGTGCGAGAGGGCGCGCAAGCGGCTCGAGCGCGAATCGGCGGAGCGTATGCGCGTCGACGGCATGTACGACCGCATGCGGTCGCTGGGAGGCGAAGGCGTCATCCTCGGTGTCGACGAGGTCGGCCGCGGGTCTGTCGCGGGGCCTCTGACCGTTTGCGCCGTCTGCCTGCCGCCCGAGCCGAAGATCTGGGGTCTCAACGATTCCAAGCAGCTCACGCCTGCCCGTCGTGAAGCGCTTGCGGTTCAAATCGCCGAAACCGCGACTGCGATCGGCATCTGCCATGTTTCCCCCGCCGATATCGACGGTTGGGGTATGGCGCGTTCGCTCCGCGTGGCGGTGGCCGGTGCGATCGAGGACACCGGTCTCGATCCCGATTGCGTGCTGATGGACGGCAACCCGCTCGGCGCCCATCCGCGCGAGATCTCGGTCGTGCACGGCGATGCCCAGATCGCCTGTATCGCGGCCGCCTCCATCGTCGCGAAGGTCACGCGTGATGACATGATGGTGGAACTCGACACCGAATATCCCGGCTATCATCTCGCTCAGTCCAAAGGATACGCGTCCGCCGAGCACATTCAGGCGATCAAGGATCTTGGGCTGAGTCCGATTCATCGTGTGAGCTTCTGCGGTAATTTTCTGGAGACCGCTCGTTTGTTCTAGGCGTGTTTCGTTCGCGCGTTCAAGACGGGTTGCCCTGAGCGTTTTGCGAACTGGCGTGTCGTGGCGCCGTCGGGTTCTTCATGTATTCGGTTTCGCCGCGGTCGTCCTCTTCTCGATACGCGTTCGATCGATGGTTCCATACTCCTTCCATCCGATGGAAAGGAGCACATATGGGGAACCACAAGGACGATTGCGGACGCGAGCGGGATGAGCGGCTCATACGAAGCTGCCAGGAGGACCCATCGCTTCTCTCGACGCTGACGCCGCAGGAGCTCGGACGTTTGGGCGAGGCGATCGCCCGGTCGTTTTTGCAGCAGCGCGGCTATGCGCTCGTCTGCCAGGGCTACCGGTGCCCGGAAGGGGAAGCCGATCTCGTCGTCGTGGATGTCGACAGCGACGAGACGGTGCTTGTCGAGGTCAAGACCAGGCGGCTTTCGACTTCAGGCGATACCGTCTATCCCGAGCTTGCGGTCGATGAACGGAAGCGTCGCCGTTATGCGCGTATCGCCGCATGCTACGTGCTCGAGCATTTTCCTGTCCGTTCCATGCGGTTCGACGTGATCGCGGTTACCTTGATGCCCGGCTTTCGCGCCGAGATCGAGCATCTGTACGCCGCCTTCGAATGGGATGGCGACCGATGAGCGGGCAGGCGTCACGCGTGTTCGCCGTCCACGCCGCGTGCCTCAAGGGTGTCGAGGCCCACCCGGTCACCGTCGAGGTCTCGATGTCCGACGGAATCCCGGGGATCACGCTCGTCGGCATGGTCGATTCGAGCATCATGGAGGCGCGTGGGCGTATCCGCTGTGCGCTGCGGTCGGCAGGTTACGAGATACCGCGCAAGCACATCACCGTCAACCTTGCTCCTGGCGACATGCGGAAGACCGGCTCGGGCTTCGATGTCCCCATCGCAGTAGCGATACTCGTCGCGTCCGGGCAGATTCCGCGCGAGGGGGTCGACGACTGCCTCTTCGTCGGCGAGCTCGCCCTCGATGGGACCGTGAACGGCGTGAAGGGTGAAGTCGCCTTCCAGCTGCTCGCACGCGATCACCGCTTGACCCTTGTGACATCACGGGCGGGCGACCATGTACCGATGGAGGGCGTGGATCATGTCGCGTTCGACCATATCGGTATGTTGCGGCTCGGGGTGCGCGATGCGTGCTCCGCCGTGAGGGACCGTCCCGCGTACCTCGACTCGAAAATTCCGACGTCGGACTTTTCCGATGTGCTTGGACAGGACATGGCGAAGCGGGGCATGGTGATCGCGGCGGCGGGGAATCTCGGGATGCTCATGATCGGGACCCCCGGCGCCGGCAAGACGATGCTCGCTAAGCGCATGACGACCATCTTGCCTCCACTCGAGGAGGCCGTGAAGCAGGAGGCGCTTTGCATCCATTCGGTCGTCGGGGAGCCGATCGATCGCCTACTTGCCGGTGAACGTCCGTTTCGATGTCCGCATCACAGCATTTCATCGGCGGGGCTAATCGGAGGCGGAAGGCCCGTCAGGCCGGGAGAGATCAGCCTTGCGCACGGCGGGGTGCTCCATCTCGACGAGCTCGGCGAGTTTTCCGCCCATGTCCTGCAGACCCTACGGCAGCCCATGGAATCCGGGCGCGTTCGCATCGTGCGCGCCGACGGGTCCTACCTGTTTCCCGCGCGCTTCCAGTTGCTGGCGGCGAGCAACCCATGCCCATGCGGCTATCTGGGAGATCGCGAGGTCGTATGCACGTGCGCCCCCGCTGCGATCGAACGTTACCGGTCCAAACTTTCAGGACCGCTCGCCGATCGAATCGATATCTGCATCGATGTGGTGAGGCCGGATCCCGAATTGATCGTCAGGGGAGATGAGGGGATGGACACGGCCGCCATGCGTGCTCTCGTCGAACGGGGGATAGCGTATCGTGCGTGGCGGAGCACGCGTTCCGGTCTTTGCGATGCCGATACGCCGTCGCGCCCCAACGGTGACATCGGCTCGTATGTGCTCGATGATAAATCCGAGAGGGTGTTGATCTCGCTTGCCCATACCGCTGCGTTGACCGCTCGAGGTATGGTACGGGTCTGCCGTATAGCCAGAACGATCGCCGATATCGAGGAAAGCGAGCGGATCTTGGAACGTCATATGCTTGAGGCTTCGATGTTTCGAGGGAGGTTGTCCGATGACCGACCGTGATGTACGGCATGAGATCGCGCTGGGCGATAAGGAGTACCCCGATTGCTTTCGGGAGCTCCAACCCTCGCCCTCGATGATCTATATAAGAGGCGATCTCGATGTATTGCGCACCCCCTGCGCGGCCGTTATCGGTTCGAGGCGGGCGACCCCCTATGGAATCGCCACCGCCCAGATCATCGCGGCGGCGCTTGCGCAGTCCGGGATCACGGTCGTCTCGGGCGGGGCTCGCGGATGCGACCAGGCTGCGGGATGGTCGGCACTCGACGCGGGAGGCAAGCACGTTATCGTGCTCGGTACGGGGGCCGATATCGTGTATCCGCGCTCCGCCGCATCGCTCATCGAGCGTACGATCGACGCCGGCGGCGCGATCGTATCGATAGAGCGATGGGGAACCGGTCCCCGCAAGTATGCTTTCCCCAAGCGCAATCGCGTCATAGCGGCGTTGTCCCGTGCGCTGTTCATCACCGAAGCCGACCTACCGTCGGGAACGTTCTCGACGGCTGAGGCGGCGGTGGCGCTCGACCGTGAGGTGCTGGCGGTGCCGGGGTCGATCATGTCCCCGCTATCGCGCGGTACCAACCATCTCATTGCTTCCGGAGCGGGATGTTTGATCGATGAGGACTCGGTCGAGATGGCGGTCTCGCGCATTTTCGGTACGTTGCGATACTGTCGAGCGAAGGTGCATGGTGCGTTTGCGGGCAATGGACAGGAAGCGGAGATAATGCACGCGCTTTTTGCGAGCCCCTTGCGCATGGACGAGATTGCCGCCATGCTTTCCGTAGGCGTGATGGATTGCCTTCCTCCGGTGAGTGCCCTCGAGATGCGCGGATGCATCGAACGCTTGCCGGACGGGCGCTATGCGCCGACCGTGCGCTCCATGCGCGAACGTTCGACTATCGTGGAAACCGCACCGTAGCTGAGGATTGGACATATCGATGGACGCTATGCAGGTCAAGATCATAGGAGGCGGTCTTGCGGGCTGCGAATGCGCTTGCCAGCTCGCCGATCGCGGCGTGGATGTGGAGCTGTACGAGATGCGACCGCTTACGTTGTCGCCCGCCCATCATACCGAGGGCTTGGCGGAGCTCGTCTGCTCCAATTCCTTTAAATCCACCCGCTTCGATTCCGCCGCGGGGCTCCTCAAGGAGGAGCTACGCCGCATGGGATCGGTGCTTCTCGCGTGCGCCGAGCAGGCCGCTGTTCCTGCCGGGGGAGCGCTGGCCGTCGATCGCACGGAATTCTCCCGCCTCGTCGAGACCCGTGTGAACGAGCATCCGCGCATTCGGGTGATCCGTCAGGAGGTCGGCGAGCTTCCCGAAGGCCATGCGGTTATCGCTGCCGGTCCGCTCTGCGCGGCTTCCCTCGCCGGGGCGTTGCTCGACCGGACCGGAGGGTCCTCGCTGTCGTTTTTCGACGCGGCGGCGCCGATCGTCGATGCATCCACACTCGACATGGACGTGCTGTTCACGCAGTCGCGCTACGGAGAAGCCGGCGGCGGCGACTATCTCAATGCGCCGCTGTCCAAAGACGAATACGAGGCCTTCATCGACGCGCTCGTCGGTGCGGAGCGTGTCGTACTCAAGGATTTCGAGCGCAAGGAGCTGTTCTCCGCCTGTCAGCCCGCCGAGGAGGTCGCCCGCACGGGTCGTGACGCCATCCGTTTCGGCGCGATGAAGCCGGTCGGTCTGGTCGATCCGCGAACCGGTCGTCGCCCGTGGGCCGCCGTCCAGCTCCGTGCCGAGAACGCTGAGCGCAGCGCCTATAACCTCGTCGGCTTCCAAACGAACCTCACGTTTTCCGAGCAGCGCCGCGTGTTCCGTATGATCCCGGGTCTCGAGCATGCGGAGTTCTTCCGCTACGGCGTCATGCATCGCAACACCTTCGTCGACTCGCCGCACGTCCTGGATGCGACGTTTTGCATTCCCGGTTCCCATGTCCGACTTGCCGGTCAGATCACCGGTACGGAAGGATATACCGAGGCGATCGCATCCGGATTGCTTGCAGCGCTCAATACCTATGCGGATCTTATCGGAGCCCCTTCGGTCGCGTTGCCGCGCACCGGTGCGTTCGGAGCGCTCGTCGCGTATGCGACCGACCCCTCGACGCAGGATTACCAGCCGATGCACGTGAATTTCGGTTTGGTTCCCGCGCTCGAGGACGGTGTCAAGCGTTCCAAGCGCGACCGCTACGCACGGTATGCCGAGCGTGCGATAGGTGATCTCGAAGCGTATATCGCCACCCGACATGACCTGTTCGCAGTGAGGGGCGCGTGATGGACGGGTCGATGCGCGACGCCGATACCATCGATGAGTTTCTTCGATACATCCGTAAGATCGACGGCATGTCGCCCGAGACCGTACGGGCGTACGGCTCGCATCTCGATGCCTATCTCAGGTGGATGAAGCGGGAGGGTCATGAGCTGCAGGCGCTCACTTCACGCGATATACGGCGTTACCTCGCCGAGCTGAAGCTCGCGCGCTATGCCCCCAAAACGATCGCGGCCCATCTCTCGTCGATCCGTGCGCTTCATCGGTGGTTGGCGCTCGAGTGCCGCGCGCCATCCGATCCTGCGGCCGCGCTGGTCAGCCCGAAGCTGCCGAAGCCCCTGCCGCATGTGCTGACTCCCGCTCAAATCGACGCGCTGCTTTCCGCTCCTGACAGGGAGACGCCCGACGGGCTTCGTGATGCCGCATTCCTCGAGATCCTGTACGCCTCGGGCGCTCGAATCTCCGAAATCGCCTCGCTGACGCTTTCACGTGTCGATCTTGCCGAGAGCATGCTCACGCTTTTCGGAAAGGGGTCCAAGGAGCGTATCGTTCCGCTCTATCGACGGGCGCGTGAAAAGCTCGCCGCCTATATCGAGCGTGCGCGACCGGAGCTGCTCGGATCTCGCAAGGGGATTGCCGCCGAGCCCATCCAGGCGGTGTTCATATCCACACGAGGTCTTCCCATGAGTGCGGACTCGCTCAGGCACCGATTCGCGCGGCATGCGCGTGCCGCCGGCCTTCCCGTCGACATCACGCCCCATGCCCTGCGCCATACGTTCGCCACCGATCTTTTGGAAGGAGGTGCCGATCTTCGCAGCGTCCAGGAATTGCTCGGCCATGTGAGCCTTTCGACGACGCAGATCTACACGCATCTGACCCCCGATCGCCTCAAGGGCGCCGTCAAGCAAGCCCACCCGCGCGGCGATGCGGTGTAGGAGCGTCATCTTACCCACAAGCTGCACACATAGCCCCGATCATGCTTGGATTCGCGGCTTAAGCCTGCTATCATGCTTCAGGTTGCGATTGCTCGCAACGTATTCCATCACACACGCGCGGCTACTCGCCGGCCGTGGTGCCCGACACATCGGTAGCTTAGGGTCGGGTGGACGGCGAGGTCGGATGCCGGCGCGGAGGCGAACCACAGGAGGTATCAATGGCTACCAAGATCAACATCCGTACCCTGCTCGAGGCCGGCTGCCACTTCGGTCATCAGACCCGTCGCTGGAACCCCAAGATGCGTCCTTACATCTTCGGTGAGCGCAACGGCATCTACATCCTCGATCTCAAGCAGACCATCGTCGAGGCCGACCGCGCCTACACCTTCCTCAAGAACACCTGCGCCCACGGCGGCAAGGTCCTGTTCGTCGGCACCAAGAAGCAGGCCCAGGAGGCCGTCAAGGCCGCTGCCGAGCGCGCCGGCATGCCCTTCATCAACCAGCGCTGGCTCGGCGGTATGCTCACCAACTTCGTCACCATCCGTTCCCGCATGAACCGCATGGAGGAGCTCGAGGGCATGGTGGCCGACGGTTCCATGGCGCTTCGCGGCAAGAAGGAGCAGGCCGTGCTCGGCAAGGAGCTCGCCAAGCTCCAGACCAACCTCGGTGGCGCTCGCGACATGAAGTCGCTGCCCGCCGCTCTGTTCGTCATCGACACCAAGCGTGAGGAGAACGCCATCAAGGAGGCCAAGCGCCTGCACATCCCCGTGGTCGCCCTCATCGATACCAACTCCGATCCGGACGATGTCGATTACGGCATCCCCTGCAACGACGACGCTATCTCCGCCGTCTCCCTGATGTGCGAGCTGTTCGCCGACGCCTGCCTCGCAGGCACCGGTAAGGAGCAGATCTCCGAGGCCGAGATGGCCGCTCCCGCCGAGGCTCCCGCCACTGAGGCCGCTGCCGAGTAGCATCGTTTCGTACCTGTCGATCGTTCATCAAGTTCGAAAGGAACCAACATGGCTCAGATCACCGCCGCTATGGTCAAGCAGCTCCGCGAGATGACCGACTCTCCGATGATGGAGTGCAAGAAGGCTCTCGTCGAGGCTGACGGCGATATGGACGCCGCCGTCGACGTCCTCCGCAAGAACGGTATCGCCAAGGCCGCCAAGAAGGCCGGTCGCGCCACCAACGAAGGTGCCGTCGCCGCCTACATCGCCGAGAACGGTTGCGCCGGCGCGCTCGCCGAGGTCGCCTGCGAGACCGACTTCGTCAGCTCCAATCCCAAGTTCACCGGCTTCGTCGCCAAGATCGCCCAGGTCGCCTGCGAGACCGAGCCTGCCGACGTCGACGCGCTGCTCGCCACCGATATGGACGGCGAGACCGTCGGCGAGGCCCTCACCGAGATGATCCACGTCATCGGTGAGAACATGAAGCTCACCCGCTTCGCCATCCGTAAGCCCGCCGCCGGCGCCGTCGCCAGCTACATCCACATGGGCGGCAAGATCGGCGCCCTCGTCGAGTTCGCCTTCGACAAGCCCGAGACCGCCTCGAGCGACGCTTTCAAGACCTTCGCCCACGACGTCGCGATGCAGGTTGCTGCCACGGCTCCGATCAGCGCTGTGCGCGAGGACGTGCCCGCCGAGACCATCGATCACGAGGTCGCCATCTACAAGGCGCAGGCCGCCGAGTCCGGCAAGCCCGAGGCTATTCAGGAGAAGATGGCCCTCGGTCGTCTCGAGAAGTTCTTCAAGGGCTTCGTCCTGAACGAGCAGGAGTTCATCAAGGACCCCAGCATCACGATCAAGCAGTACGCCGAGAAGGTTTCCAAGGAGATCGGCGACACCGTCCGCGTCGTCGCATTCGACCGTCTCGTGAGCGGCGAGGCCGCCAACTAAGCCATTTCTCGATGGATTTCGAGCAGGCTATGGGGTGCACCTATAGCCTGCTTTTTTATGGGTCGACCGGAACGATCGCCCAAGTACGCTAGAATAGGTGCAATTCGACCTACGAAGGAGGACATCTTGTCTGAGTACCTCTATAAGCGCACGCTCCTCAAGCTTTCCGGTGAAGCTTTGATGGGGGAGGGTCGCTACGGCATCGATCCTCATGTCACCGAGCGGCTCGCCACACAGATCAAGCAGCTTCACGATGACGGCGTGGAGATCGGCATCGTCGTCGGCGGCGGCAACATCTTCCGTGGTCTTGCCGGTTCCGCCAAGGGCATGGATCGCGCCCAAGCCGACTACATGGGTATGCTCGCGACCGTCATGAACGCACTCGCCCTTCAGGATGCGTTCGAGCGTGTGGGCGCTCCGTGCCGCGTCATGAGCGCTATCCAGATGAACGAGGTGTGCGAACCCTATATCCGCCGTCGCGCCATCAACCATCTCGAGAAGGGCGATATCGTCATCTTCGCCGCCGGCTCGGGCAATCCCTATTTCACAACCGATACCGCCGCCGCGCTTCGCGCTTGTGAGATCGGCGCCGAATGCCTGCTCAAGGCAACCAAGGTCGATGGCATCTACGATAAGGATCCCGTGTCCCACGATGATGCCGTCCGCTTCGATCGCATCACCTATCACGAGGTGCTCGTCCGTGGCTTGCAGGTCATGGATACCACGGCCGCGGCTCTGTGCCAGGACAACCACATGCCGATCATCGTCCTCAACATCGAGGGCGAGAACAATATCAAGCGCGCGCTTAAAGGCGAGCCCGTAGGAACCGTCGTCGTACAGGAGGATTAACCATGGCGGATATCACCACGCAAATGGACAAGACCATCGAGAACCTGAAGCACAACTTCGGTAAGGTCCGTACCGGTCGCGCCAATGCCAACATCCTGTCCGATATCACCGTCGACTATTACGGTGTCGCCACCCCGATCACCCAGGTTGCCGCCGTCAAGACGCCCGAGGCGCACATGTTGCTCGTCGAGCCGTGGGACAAGGCGCTCGTGAACGCCATCGTCAAGGCTATCTCGGCCTCCGATCTCGGCATCACGCCCTCCTCCGACGGCACGGTCGTGCGCCTGCCGTTCCCCGCGCCGACCGAGGAGCGTCGCCGCGAACTCGTCAAGGAATGCCGCGAGCTCGCCGAACACGCCAAGGTCGCCATCCGCAACATCCGTCGCGACGCCAACAACAAGCTGGATCGCGATGAGGACCTGACCGAGGACGACGTCCGTCGTGAGCAGGCCAAGGTGCAAAAGCACACCGATACCTACGTCGCCAAGATCGACGAGTTGCTGAAGGCCAAAGAGGCCGAGGTCATGGAGATCTGATCGTGCAGTACGACGAGGCAAAGCTGACGGAATATCTACTCGATCCACCTGCGGACATAGATCTCCCGTCGCTCGATATGGCGCGCATCCCGCGCCATATCTCCTGCATCATGGATGGCAACGGCAGGTGGGCGACCGAACGCGGCATGGCTCGCACCGAAGGCCATAAAGCGGGCATCGTCTCGCTTCGCGAGATCATCACCGCATGCGTCCGGCTCGGTGTCGACGTTCTTTCGGCATATGCGTTTTCCACCGAGAACTGGAACCGTCCCCAGCATGAGGTCAACCTCCTCATGCACTTGTTCGCCAAGACCTTCATCGATGAGCTGCCCTTACTCAAGCAGGAGAACGTCCAGGTACGTTTCCTGGGCGACATCAGCGCCCTGCCTGCACGCACGCGCGAGGTCTTCGAATACGGCCTTGCGGAGTGCGCTTCGCATACCGGTATGGTGCTCGCACTCGCCGTGAACTACGGCGGCCGTGCCGAGCTCGTACGCGCATCGAAGCTGATCGCGCAACGCGTCCTCGAGGGCAAGCTCGTCGTCGAGGACATCGATGAGGCGTGCTTGTCGGAGCAGCTCTACACCGCCGGTCTTCCTGATCCCGAGCTCGTGATCAGGACCTCCGGCGAGCTTCGCGTCTCCAACTACCTCCTTTGGCAGATCGCATACGCGGAGTTCTACGTTACCGATACCTATTGGCCCGATTTCGACCGCTGGGAGCTCATCAGGGCCATCCTAGCCTTCCAGCATCGAGACAGGCGCTTCGGAGGGCTCAGCGCCAAGCGTTGAGTGCTTTCCGGCATAGTCGTTCAAGGAGCATCTTGTTGGAACCCGTTTCTAAGGGTGCACGGAAGCAGACGGCACCCGATACCGAATCACAATCATCCGGCCTGCACGGTCTTGTGGTCCGCGCGGCATTCGGTTTGATTTACGTCGCCCTGTTCATCGGATGCCTGTTGCTCGGCACGTTTCCGACCGCGCTGTTCGTTGCGGCGATGAGCTGGCTATGCTGCTTCGAGTTCTTCCGTATGATGCGCCTGGATGGCAAGGTTCCCAACGAGCTGCTCGGGCTCACCGCTGCGGTGCTGTTCCCTTTGTCTGCCCTCGTCGATCCGCTTTGGTTGACAGCCCTGATCTTCCTGCTCGTGCTCACGCTCGGGCTTTGGTACGTCTTCTCGCCGAGAACACGTATCGCGGATATCGCGGTCACGGCGTTCGGACCGATCTACACCGGCTTCATGCTTTCGTCGATCGTGTTGCTCCGCGACTCCCTCGAGGGATTTTCCGGCGCGCTCTTGCCGATCGGCGTATGCGCTTCGCTGTGGGTGAGCGATTCGTTCGCCTATCTTGTGGGCAGTCGCTTCGGCAAACATAAGATGGTGCCCAAGATCTCACCTCATAAGAGCTGGGAGGGCTTTTTCGGCGGCCTTTTGGGGTCCGTTATCGTCTGGCTGGTCCTTTTGGTGACCGGTCTCTACCGTATCGATATCGTATTCGCGGTCATCACGGGTCTTGCCGTGGCGATTCTCGGCGTGTTCGGTGACCTTCTCGAGTCCCGTATCAAACGCGGTGTCGGAGTCAAGGACTCCGGCAATCTCATCCCGGGACACGGCGGTATGCTCGATCGATCCGACTCGCTGATCTTCGGCTGTATCACCGCCTATCTCATCTTGAAGATCGGGGGTATCATCTGATGGCTCGTACCAGCGTACCCTCCGCTACATCCGATCGTCTTCGCGTCGCCATCCTCGGTTGTACCGGTTCGATCGGAACGCAAGCGCTTGATGTATGTCGTCAACACGCCGATAAACTCCAGGTCGTCGCGCTCTCGGCTCATGCCAGCACCGCGCAGCTCGTCGCCTCGGCACGCGAGTTCGGCGCTCGCCGGGTCGCCGTGACCGATCCCGCGCATGGGCATGACCCCATCCTGCAAGACCTTCCCGATGCGACCGGTTTGTCCGTCGGCGCTCAGGCTGCTGTGGATATCTGTCTTCATGATGACGTTGACTGCGTGCTCGTCGCCATCGTCGGGGCGGCGGGCCTCGCGGCGAGTGCCGCCGTCCTCGCTACCGACAAGCGTCTGGCGCTTGCGAACAAGGAATCCCTGGTCGTCGGCGGTGAGCTGCTCATGCCCATGGCCTCACCGGGACAGCTGCTGCCCGTCGATTCCGAGCATGCCGCGATATTCCAGTGCCTGCTCGGCGAAAACCCCCGTGAGGTCCATAAGATCTGGCTTACCTGCTCCGGAGGTCCGTTCTTCGGTCGTTCGCGTGATGAGCTTTCGCATGTCGATGTCGATGATGCCCTCGCACACCCCACCTGGAATATGGGTGCCAAGATCACGATCGACTCCGCGACGCTCATGAACAAGGGTCTTGAGCGTATCGAGGCCATGCATCTATTCGGGGTCGGTATGGATGATATATGCGTCGTCATCCAGCGTCAGTCTAAGATCCATTCGATGGTGGAATACGAAGACGGATCGGTTATCGCCCACCTTGGCGTATCGGATATGCGAATTCCCATCCAGTACGCGTTCTCGTATCCCGAGCGCTGGACGTCACCTGCACCGCGTATGGATTTTCGCGACCTTGCTCGTCTCGATTTCGGTTCTCCCGATACGGATGCGTTCCGGTGCCTTGGCTTAGCCGAACGCGCCGGTCGTACCGGCGGTACGCTTCCGTGCGTACTCAACGCGGCGAATGAGATCGCGGTTTCCGCGTTCCTCGGCGGTGCGTGCTCGTTCACCGATATCGACCGCGTCGTCGAGCGCTGCATGGACGACCACGACGTTCGTCCTGTCCAGTCGTTGGAGCAGCTCGCCGATGTCGATCGTTGGGCTCGCGCGCGCGCATCGCAGGTGGTCTCCGATCTTTCGTAACCCGTTCGGCTGACGATGGGATCTTGCCTATGACCGCCGTCTTCACATTCGTCTCATCGCTCTTCTGGGGCGTACTCACGCTGTCGGTGCTCGTATTCATCCACGAGCTCGGCCATTTCCTCGCGGCGCGCGCGTGCCATGTTCGCGTCACCGAGTTTTTCCTCGGCATGCCCTGTAGCAAGAATATCCATATGGTGTCTAAGGGGACCGGCACCAAGATCGGTGTGACGCCGATTCTTCTTGGGGGATATGCCGCCATCTGCGGTATGGAGGAGACGGAATCCTCCTGCGCGCCAGCGGTTCTCTCCTCGATCCATCGGGCCGGCACGATCACGTGCGATCGTCTATCGGCAGAGCTTGGTTTGGACATCGAGTCGGTCCAGGAAGCGTGTGCCCAACTTGAGCAGTGGGGCTCGATCGCTCCCGTCTACCTCGACGGCGACGGTCCCCAAGGTCGCTATTACCCGAGTGCGTATGCCGCCATGCCCCGAGATGCGCACGGTCACACCATCTATGACGGTCGTTCTTTCGACGCTTCGCATGCGACGCGGCAAGGGGAGCCTTGGAATCCGTCGATGGGGGAGCGCGCATTCTATCGTGCCGAGCGGGCGCATACCTATGTCGGCAAAGCGTTTCCAAAACGCGTCTTCATGCTGGTTGCCGGTGTTGCCATGAACCTATTACTCGGTTTCGCGTTGCTCGTGTTCGTCTACGCGGCCATCGGGTTCGATGTCGCGATCGATTCGAACGTGATCGGCTCCGTCGAGGAATCTTCGCCTGCGGCTCAAGCGGGTCTTCGAGCGGGTGATGAAATCGTCTCCATCTCGGGTATCGAGACGGACTCCTGGACAGACATTCTTACAGCCATACAGGAGGTTTCCAAGACGTCGGACGATCCGTCATTCGTCATCACGTTCGAACGCGACGGTGTCCTCGATACGACATCTCTTTCACCCGACGACGATGGCATGGTCGGCATCGGCATCATGTACGAGCATCGTCGCCTTGGCGTCATCGATGCGATTCGCGTGTCCGCAGATTATATCTATCAAACCGCTTCCGGCGTGGTTCAGCTGCTCATCCCGTCGCAAACCATGGAGGTGCTCGATAATTCGACCTCGATCGTCGGCATCTCGGTGATCTCCGCCCAAGCGGCGGCAAGCGGACCTGCGGTCTATCTGACGTTCGCCGCGCTCATCTCGCTTTCGCTCGGTCTCATGAATCTCCTTCCCATTCCGCCGCTCGATGGCGGCAAGCTGCTTTTCGAGGTGATTCAGCTTATCGTCAGGAGGCCGGTGCCCGCCAAGATCAAGAACGCGGTATCGTATATCGGAATCGCACTCTTCTTGATGCTGTTCGTCTATATGTTCCATCAGGATATCGTTCGATTGATCTGAGGGATCCGGCTGACAGCTTATTCATATCATGCCCGCTAAGGAGGTTATCCGATGGGTCAGGTATCACCCCGTACCTTGACGCGCAAGATTCATGTCGGCAACGTTGCCATCGGCGGCGATGCGCCGGTAGTTGTCCAATCGATGACCTGCACGCCGACTTCGGATACGGAGGCGACGCTCGCTCAGGTCCGCGCTCTTGCCGAAGCCGGATGCGATATCGTCCGCGTCACGCTGCCTGACAAGAATGCCATCGATAGCTTCGCGCGCATCTGCGCCATGAGCCCCGTTCCGATCGTCGCCGACATCCACTTCGATTATCGGCTTGCCATTGCGGCCGTTCAGGCCGGTGCCGCCAAGCTCCGCATCAACCCGGGCAACATCGGTTCGTGGAATCGCGTGGATGCTGTCATCGATGCGGCGGGGGAGCACGGCGCCGCCATCCGCATCGGAGTCAACGCCGGTTCGCTCGAGCAGGATATCGCCGAGCGTGATGATCTGACGCTGCCTCAAAAGCTCGTCGCGTCCTCGCTGCGCTTCGTCGATCATTTCGAGCAGCGGGGCTTTCGGGATATCGTGCTTTCCGCGAAAGCCCACAGCGTGCCCACGACCA
>CAZRPL010000005.1:0-21288 GCA_964602045.1 uncultured Collinsella sp.
GATCGGCGCCGATTCGTTTGCGCGATTGGCGAAAAGTAGGTTGACGGTATCACGCGCCATCATGGCCGAGGAGGGTCTCGTCGCCCGCAAGGCGGCGCAGATGGCGCGCAGGAGGCGGTGGTCGAGCTACGCCGGCGAGCTGTCCGAGCGGCCCGCCAACGCCCCGCTCGCCGAGGACGGCACCCACGACTTCCACGCGCCCGAGCCCGGGCTGCTCGTCGTCACCGACGTCACCGAGTTCAGGCTCGACGGGTACAAGGCCTACCTCTCCCCGGCGATCGACTGCTTCGACGGGTGGCCGGTGTGCTGGAGGGTGTCCCTGCACCCGGACAAGGAGCTCATGGTCGGCATGCTCTCCGACCTCGTCGAGGAGGTCGGGCCCACCGAGGAGAGGCCGCTGGTGCTCCACACCGACGGCGGCTCGGTCTACATGACCGGCGACTGGGCGTCGGCGTGCGAGGCGGGGCACGTCGTGCGCTCGATGTCGCGCAAGGCGAGGAGCCCCGACAACGCCCGCGCCGAGGGGTTCTTCGGCACGCTCAAGTGCGACTTCTTCGAGGGCAGGGACTGGGCGGGCGTGGGCTTCGAGGAGTTCGCCGCCGCGCTCGACCGCTACATCGAGTGGTACCGCAGCGGGAAGCTCAAGAAGGCGCTAGGATGGAAGACGATCCGGCAGGCCCGAGAGGGGCTCGCGGAGGCGGCGTAGCCGGAATAGTCCGGAAAAACGTCCGGGGTCCCGATCGCCCGGTTTGTCCGCAAAAAAGCCGTCCGCGGCGTGAGCCGCGCCCTCGTGCTGCCGGGCGCCCATCGTCTTGCCGCGGCGGGTATGATGGAGGCGACGGTCACGTTCGAAAGGGGTTGTCATGGGCGATAGGAATCAGGCTGCGGGCGCGTGCTCGATCGATGGCGTGTGCGAGCTCACGCCGGCGACGACGATATCCGAAGAGGACGAGCGTCTGCAGCGCGAACTTGCGGCATACGACAAGGCTGCCGCGGGATTCATTGGGATCGATGCGGCCGAGGCCGCGGCGAAAGAGGATGCAGGGGAGGACTTCTACCTGTATATCGGCCGCCCGACGTGTCGGTGGTGCCGCAAGCTGCTGCCGTCGATGGCCGCCGTGTTCGCCGAGCGGGGTGTCGACCTGTTCTACCTCGACAGCACGGATACCGCGCAGGATGAACAGCTGGCGGCGTTTCGCGACCGGCATGGGGTGAAGACGGTGCCCACGGTGTTCCATTTCGTGGGCGACGGCGAGCCCCTGCGGCTCGAGGTCGATCTGGAACTCGACGAGGACGACCTGAAAGCAGTTCTCGACAAGGAGCTGGCGGCGGGGTTCGCCTCATAGGCTCGGGCGCCACGAGCGAGCCTGTTTTCCGTTCTATCGCGCCGCTCGCCGAACACGGACAAAACGGTATATCGTCGCGGTATCATGGGTGGCACCGATACATATCCAGAAAGGGGGCCGCAAATGGCCGAGGAACTGTTCGTGGGCATCGACGTGGGCGGTACGACCGTCAAGGAGGGCCTGGTCAACCGTAACGGCGAGGTGCTCTCCAAGCTGAGCGTGCCCACGCCTCCGCTCATCGACGAGGCGGGTTACGCAGCGGTCATCGACGGCATCAAGAATCTGCTGGATGCCCAGGACGGCGACGTTGCCCTCAAGGGTATCGGCCTGGCCGTGCCCTGCCCCGTGCCCGATGACGGCAACGTTAAGCTGATCGCCAACGCATCGCTCGACCTGCCCGGTCTGGGTGCCGCGCTCAAGGCAGCCTTCGAGGGTGCTGCCGTGGCGTTCGTCAACGACGCGAACGCCGCCGCGCTCGGCGAGATGTGGCGTGGTTCGGCGCTCGGCCATCGCAGCATGGCCCTCGTCACGCTCGGTACCGGCATCGGTGCCGGCGTGGTCATCGACGGCAAGGTCATCGGCGGAGCCAACGGCGCGGGCGGCGAGGTCGGCCATACCTGCGTGAATCCGGCAGAGGAGCGCGTGTGCGGCTGCGGCCGCCGCGGTTGCCTCGAGCAGTACGCTTCGGCGACCGGTGTCGTGAACTCCTATAAGATGGAGTGCGAGAAGCGCGGTACCCAGCCGGTCGAACTCTCCGGTCCCTCGGATTCCAAGAGCGTGTTCGACGCCTATCAGGCGGGCGACGAGGCTGCCGCGGCGGCCGTCGACACCATGGTCGAGTACCTCGGCCTGGCGCTCGCCAACCTGGCATGCACGGTCGATCCCGAGGCCATCGTGCTCGGTGGCGGTCTGTCCGCCGCGGGCGACCTGTTCTTGGACAAGCTCGTCGAGCGCTTCAAGTACTATACGCTGTCCGTGTGCACCGACACGCCGATCGAGATCGCCTCGCTCGGCAACGATGCGGGTCTGATCGGTGCCGCCTACGCCGGTCTCATGGAGGCGTAAGGGCATCCCGATCCCGACCATATGATGCGATGAGGTCCGGCCGCGCTTCCCGCGCTGCCGGACCTCGCATCTGAACATGTCCCAAAAGGGGCCTGGTCCCTTTTGGGACATCTGGACAACGAAAAGCGGCCCGATCGTCTCGTAAGACGATCGGGCCGCTTGGCATGCTGGGCATATGTGCGTAGGCGCGCCTAGTGCTCCAGGGCGATGAGCTTGAGCATCAGATCGACGCTGCCCACGTTGTAGCCGCCCACGGCGTAGCGGCCGGTGAGCGTGCCGTCGCCGTTCGCCACGGCGAGCAGCGACAGCGGAAGCTTCTCGGGGTTGGCGAACATGCGGCGCGCCAAGCGCTCGGGCAGCTCGGAGAAGTCATCGTAGGCGACGGTGACGTCGGTGAGCTCGGGCAGGGTGCGCGCAAGCGTCGGGTCGGCGAGCGTCTCGGCGTCGCGCACCACGAGCACGACGGGTACCTGGGCGGCGCTCAGGCGGTCGGTCTGCTCGCGCATCTCGTTGAGCAGATGCTCGGTCGGCTCCATGCCGGGCTCGAGGAAGGCGACGATGACAGGGTGTACGTCCGCGCCGTGCGCGAGCGCGATGGCGGCAGGGTCAACAGGCGCGCCCGCGCCGTCGACGACCTGGAACGGGTCGAGCGCGATGTCGGCGAGCATCTGCGAGACGTCGGGTTCGCGCAGCTTGAGCTCGATGGGCTCGTCGCTGCCGCCCTCGACGACCTCGAACGCGCGCTCGGAAGCCTGCACGTCGCCGTTGGGCAGGCGCACCGCGGTGGTGAGACGGTACTCGCCGTACGGCATGCGCAGGTGGCACACGCCGTCGACGAACTGCGCCTTGTTCCAGTAGTCGAGCACCTTGAAGCCCTGGGCGCCCTGGCCGCTCACCGCGGTGAAGCGCAGGTAACGCGCCACGCTCCAGGTTTGGAAGTAGCCGGGTGCGGGGTCGGCGTCGCTCGAAAAGGCGACGTTCGTGCCCTTCTCGGCATGCTCGACCGGTACGAACTCGCCGTGCGCGAAGTACTCGATGCCGGCGTCGATGTGGTTGATGCGCGCCGGGATGCCGAAGGTGCGGCAGATGGCGACGAACAGCGCGCGACGGGTGACGGCGCTGGCCTGGCCGGAAAGCAGGGCACCGCGCGGCGAGCCCACGTGCTTCTTGACGTGCTCGACGGAATCGAACGACATATGGTCGCAGATGTAGGCCCAGACGTTCAGCGGATCGGAGACAAAGCCGGAAACAGCCTCGGCGCTAAAGAAGGAGCGGATGAAAGCGCGGTAGGGGAACATGTGCTCGAAGTGGGCGCGTGGGCACAGCGCGTAGTCGACGTAGAGCTGCTCGGCGAGCTCGGGGTCGGTCACGCCCTCGCGTGCGAGGTAGGCGAGCGCGTCATCGTGCGCCGCACGGGCGCCGGACAGATGATCCTCGAGCACGTCGGCGGACAGGTCGCGGAAGTCCTTGGACGTGAGCGTCCCCAGCAGGGCGGCGCGGTCGGTGCCGTCGTCGACGCCCAGGAAGCGTGCGACCTCGTCGGCGTTGGCGAATGCCTGCTCGAAGAAGGCGAGGCAGCCGTCGTCGGCGTGTCCGCACGAACGCGCGATCTGGCGAGCGCGCTCGACGTTGCCCGAGACGCGTTCGGTGCGCTTGCGGTCGGCCTCGCGCTTGCGGGTACGGCCGAGCTCGGCCTGCTCGGGTGTCAGGTGGCCGCAGGGTGCGGGGTGGTCGGCGGGCGCGTGGACGTCGAAGTCGGTCCAGGCGGTGTCGCCGGTCACGGTCTCGCCGAGGGTCAGCTCGATGCTGTCGTCGGTCGTCGTGTCGATGATCTGCTCGGCCATGCCGTCGGCGGTGGTCGCCACGACGCGCAGTGTACCCTTGCCGACCACGATCTCGGCGGTACCGTCGGCGCCGCTCGTCAGATGGGCGATGTCGCGCCAGGATGCCTCGTTCACCAGGCGCAGGCGCACCGAGGCGCCCTCGACGGGCGCGCCGTTCGCGTCGCGGACGGTCACGGTGAGCAGCGTGGTGGGGGCGTAGGCGCCGGTGAGGTTCACGATCACCTGGTTGCCCTCACGGGAGAGCAGGTGCCGGTCACCTTCGAAGTCGCAGCCGAAGTCGCCGAACAGACGCGTGTGCACGAGCATGGCGCGGCCGGAGGCGGCGGTGAACCAGCCGCGGTCGAGCGCCTCCTCGGGCTCGCAGGCGCCGAGGTAGTACCAGGTGCCGTCGGCATATGCCTCGACCCAGGCGTGGTTGTCGTCGCAGTGCGCCCACCACGGCGTGTAGATCTGGCGCGCCGGGATACCGATGGAGCGCAGTGCGGTCACGAGGTAGGTCGACTCCTCGCCGCAGCGGCCGTCACCGGAGGCGAGCACGCCGAGCGGGCCGAGGGTGCGGCCGTCGGATGCCTGGTAGGTGGCCGTCTCGGCGCACCAGTAGTTCGTCTCGAGGATGGCGCGGTCGGCGTCGAGTCCGGCGACCCGCTCGGCGAGCGCCGCGCGGAAGACGGGCCAGGCGTCGGTGAGCGGCTCGTTGTTCACGCGCGGGCAGGCGACGTAGTGCACGAAGACGCGCTCGGGGACGTTTTTGCACCACGGGCTCGTGGCGCGCAGCTCGCGGGCCTGACGGGCATACGAGACCAGCAGGTCGAGGTCGTTGTCGAAGACATCCGTCAGCGGGAGCGTACCCAGATAGAGCTTGAACAGCGTCTGCTCGCTACGGTCGGCGATACCGGCGAGCACAGCGTCGATCTCGTGCGCGAGCGGGGCCAGGAGCTCGCGGCGCGCGTCGAGGCGCGCCTGCGCATAGGCGTGCAGGGATTCGGACAGAAAGGGCATACCGCGTCAGTCCTCCTTGATGGTCACGGCGAGTACGGTGTCGACCGGGTCGGGTAGCACGGGCGAGGGGCCCAGGTCGGCGAACGCGATATCGGGATAATCGCTATGGATCCAGTTGTTCGACAGCGGCACCTCGGTGCCGTCGCGCAGCAGGCGCATGCGGGCGATGCGATCCTTGGGAACGCCGAGCAGCGGCACGGGGCCGAGGGCGTTCTCGTAGAGATGGAAGTAATAGGTGTTGCCGTTGCGCGTGATGCGGCCGTATTCGGGGCGGTCGACCTCGATGGGGCCGCCGGCGGCGCGGCCGCAGCCGTAGATGCTCGCGCCGTTGCGGTCCATCCAACGGCCGATCTCGTCGAGGATCGCGAGCGACTGGTCGGGGAAGCGGCCGGTGGCGTCGGGCCCGACGTTCAAGATCATGTTGCCGCCCTTGGACACGCACTCCACGAGCTTGTGGATGAGCAGATCGGCGGGCTTGTAGTTGGTGTCGGTCGCGCAGTAGCCCCAGTTGTCGTTCATGGTGATGCACGCCTCCCACGCGAGCGGCTCGCCGTTGGCGTCGAACAGGCCTTGCGGGGGCAGGATGCGCTCGGGCGTGACGAAGTCGCCGTGATAGGGGGTGGGGTTGCCGCTGGCGAGCGACCCGAAGCCCTCGCCCGAGACCTCGAGGCGGTTGTCGACGACCACATCGGGCTGGAGCTCGCGCACCATGTTCATGAGCTCGGTGGCGCGCCACGCCTCGCCACGCAGGTCGTCATAGGCGAAGTCGAACCACAGCAGGTCGAGCTTGCCGTAGTTGGTGCAGATCTCGCGCACCTGCTCATGCATGTAGTCGAGGTAGCGGTCGAACACGCGGTGCTCGTTGGAGCCCGCGACCGGGTCGTTACGAAGCGGTGCCTGGCGGTCGCCGTACTGGGGGAAGTCGGGATGGTGCCAGTCGATGATGGAGTAGTACAGGCCCACGCGGATGCCCTCGGCGCGGAAGGCCTCGATAAACTCAGCGACGATGTCACGGCCGAACGGCGTGTTGGTCGACTTGAAGTCGGTGGTGGCGGTATCGAACAGACAGAAGCCGTCGTGATGCTTGGAGGTGAGCACCGCGTAGCGCATACCGGCTCGTTTTGCCGCGCGCGCCCAGGCGCGGGCGTCGAAGGCCGTCGGGTTGAACTCGTCGAAGAACGGCAGGTACTGGTCCTCGGGCATCTCCTCGGTGCTGCGGACCCACTCGCCGCGGGCGGGGATCGCGTAGAGCCCGAAGTGGATGAACAGACCGAAGCGGTCGTGCAGATACCACTTCATACGTTCGTCGTACCGAGTGCGGTCAAACTGGTAAGCCAACGTTTCCTCCACATCTGTTTGAGTGACCGTTATGGCCGTATACAGGATTTTCGATACCTCGCAGGTCGAGCGCATGAACGCCATGTCCGCTTTGGCGATAGTCGCGCTTCTATGCGATAAAGCGTTACTATGTTCTCGCGGGCACGTAGTATAGCCGTTTCGCTACGCGCATCTGCGGAGCGCTCGTGCTTTTGGTGCCAATACATCAAATGCGCCATATCTTGTATAAGAGAGGTGCGGAAGGGGTGTCTGATATGGACAAACAGAGCAAGAACTGGGCCGGCTCCAGCGTTACCCGTCGTGGGTTCGTGGGCGCCACTGCCGCTGCTGCGGCGACGGTCGCGGGTCTCGGTCTGGCTGGCTGCGGCGGCGGTGGCGAGACCACCGGTAGCGCGCCTGCCGGTTCCGGCGAGTCGAACGTCGAGACCATCACGGCCGACGCCGACGGTTTCGTCGTCAAGGCCACCAAGACCGACGGCAAGGCTCCCAAGAACGAGTGCATCCTGGCCTTCGAGGGCGAGTTCCAGGAGATGCACCCCATGGATTGGTCCGACGGCAATTCCGGTAACGTCGTGTACTACATCTATGACTCCCTGTATGATCTCGACGAGAACTACGAGTACAAGGCGCGTGCCGCCAAGGACTACAAGGTTTCCGAGGATGCCTGCACCTACACGTTCCACCTGAACGAGGGCATCACCTTCACCGACGGCGAGCCGCTGAACGCCGAGGCCGTCGTGGCCAACTACGAGGCCGCCATCAACCCCGAGAACAACTGGCGTCGTCGCCGTATGTTCATCGAGACCATCGACGAGAACACCGAGAACACCCGCGTCGATGCCTGCACCGCCGTGGACGAGTACACCGTCGAGTTCCATCTGCCGAACCCGTACGCGCCGTTCATGAACTCCATCACGCAGTTCTACCTGATCTCCCCGAAGGCGCTGGCCGACCCCGAGTGGGACTACTCCAAGAAGTCCGCGGGTTCCGGCCCGTACGTCCTCGAGGAGTACGCGCAGGGCGACCACGTCTCCATCGTCCGCAACGAGGATTACTGGGGCGAGGCTCCCTCCATCGACCGCATCGACTTCCGCGTCGTGCCCGAGGCCGGCTCCCGTATCGCCGCCCTGCAGACCGGTGAGGCCACGGCCATCTACCCGATGCCGACCGACCAGGTCGCCACGGTGCGCTCCGCCGGCGACATCAACATGATCTCGATCCCCTCGACGACCATGCGCTATGTCACGCTCAACACCAACTATGAGCCGCTGTCCGACGTCCGCGTGCGCCAGGCCCTGAACTATGCGTTCAACCAGGACGAGTACGTCAACGTCATGTACTCCGGCGCCGCCACGCCTGCGACCTCCTGCCTGCCCGAGCTCGTTCCCGGCTACAAGGCGCAGACGCCGTACGACACCGACATCGACAAGGCCAAGAGCCTGCTCGAGGAGGCCGGCTACGCCGACGGCTTCGAGGTCTCCATCATCTGCGATAACTCCACGCAGGAGACCAAGGGCGCCACGTTCGTCATGCAGCAGCTCGAGAAGATCGGCGTCACGGTGAACGTCCTGCCCAACGAGGCTGCCACCAACGCCGAGATCGCCGCTGAGCCCGAGGACACCACCGAGCTCCAGATGTGGTACGTCAACTGGTCGCAGTCCGACCCCGACGGCTTCCTGCGTTCGCTGCTCTCCAGCGCCATGGTGCCGCCGACCGGCTACAACACCGCCTTCTGGAAGAACGACGAGTTCGACTCCGAGCTCGAGGCCGGCAACGCCGCGCCCACCGAGGAGGAGCAGAACGAGCACTACGGCAAGTGCCAGGACATCGCTTGGGAGGAGTGCCCCTGGCTGTTCCTCGCCAGCGACAACACCCTCCTGTCCTACAAGGCTTACCTCAACGGCATCAAGTACGTGGCGCAGGGCATCGACGTCACCCACGCGACGCTGAACGTCTAGTAACTTGCACACGTCCTGAGTCTTACATCTAGGGTGATTGTCGGCTGCCAGCTTCCGCGCCGCGGGGGCTGGCAGCCCCCGTATCACCTCGATTAAGACAGAAAGGGAGGGAACTACATGGGGAAATATGCCGTTAAGCGCGTCTTGAGCATGATTCCGCTCTTGATCGTCATCTCCATCATCATCTTCATGTTCGTTCGCCTGATCCCGGGTGACCCGGCGCGCCAGATCGGCGGCCCCACCGCGACGATCGGCGAGATCGAGAACATCCGTCGCGAGCTCGGCCTCGACCAGCCGCTCGTGCCGCAGTACATCCAGTGGATCACCGGCATCTTCCAGGGCGACCTGGGCCATTCCTTCACCAACAACACGTCGGTGGCAGACCTGCTCGCCCCGCGTCTGCCGATCACCATCTACCTGACGATCTGCTCGATCACCTGGTCGGTCATCCTGGGCATCATCATCGGCGTCATCGCGTCGATCAATCGCGGTCGCGCCCTTGACCTGCTCGGCATGCTCATCGCCATCGCCGGCATCTCGCTGCCCAACTTCTGGCTCGGCCTGCAGCTCATGCAGATCTTCTCGGTCAACCTGGGCATCTTCCCGACCGGCGGCCTTGAGGACTGGCGCGGCTATGTGCTGCCCTCGATCGCCATGGGCGCGGGCATCATGGCCATCCTCGCCCGCGTGACCCGTTCGTCCATGATCGAGAATCTCGGTAAGGACTACATCCGCACCGCGCGCGCCAAAGGCCTGCCCGAGCCGCGTGTCATCATGGTCCACGCGTTCAAGAACTCCTCGATCGACATCATCACCGTGACCGCCCTGCAGATCGGCGCCCTCATCGCCGGCTCCGTCGTGGTCGAGAGCGTGTTCTCGATCCCGGGCATGGGCCGTCTGCTGGTCGACTCCATCGGTTTCCGCGACTACGAGGTCGTGCAGGTGCTCATCCTGTTCTTCTCGTTTGAGTACATGGTGATCAACCTGCTTGCCGACATCCTCTATGCCGTCATCAACCCGCGCGTGAGATACGAATAGGAGGCGACCATGGCTGATACCAAGCAAACCACCACCGCCGCCGCGGCGGCAGAGGAGCTGCCCCAGGCGCAAAATCCCACGGTGCAGTTCATCAAGAAGTTCCTGCGCCGTAAGACCGCGGTGCTCGGCTTCGCGTTCATCGTGTTCATCCTCATCATGGCGGTCATCGGCCCGTCGATCGTCCCGTACGATCCCAACGCCTACGACTACAGCGCTATCCTCGCCGGCCCGTCCGCGCGCCATATCTGGGGCACCGACGAGTTCGGCCGCGACGTCTTCTCGCGCATCCTCGCGGGCACCCAGCTGTCGCTCGGCACGGCGCTGACCGCGTCGATCCTCGGCACGGCCGGCGGCGTCGTGCTCGGCCTGATCGCGGGCTTCTTCGGCGGCATCATCGACTCGATCATCATGCGCATCTGCGACGTCATGTTCGCGTTCCCGTCGATCCTGCTCGCCATCGCCATCGTGGCCATCATCGGTCCGGGCATCACCAACATCATGATCGGCCTGGCCGTGTTCACGGTGCCCTCGTTCGCGCGTATCATCCGCGGCGCGGTGCTCGAGGTCCGCGGCGAGCTGTACGTCGAGGTTTCGCAGTCCATCGGCTGCACGCCGGCGCGCACGATGTTCGTGCACATCTTCCCCGGCACCATGCAGGCGCTCATCGTCAACTTCACCATGAACGTGGGCGGCGCCATCCTGTCGGCGTCCTCCCTGTCGTTCCTGGGCTTCGGTGCGAACGTCACCCAGGCCGAGTGGGGCGCCATCCTGTCGCAGGGCCGCAACTACCTGGCCATCGCTCCGCACCTCGTCCTGTTCCCCGGTCTGGTGATCTTCCTGACCGTGCTGGCCTTCAACCTGTTCGGCGACGGCCTGCGCGACACGCTCGATCCCAAGCTCAACTAGTCGGAGGTCCTCATGGCTGAACCCTTGCTCGAGGTCAAGGACCTCAGAACAGAATTCAAGCGCGGAAAGAAGGATTGGATCACCGCCGTCAACGGCGTGTCCTTCCACGTGAACGCCGGCGAGATCGTCGGTCTGGTGGGCGAGTCGGGCTGCGGCAAGTCCGTCACCTCGATGTCCATCATGCGCCTGCACAACAAGCTGTCCACGCGCATCACCGGCGACATCTCCTTCGGCGGCAAGCACATCCTCGAGCTCTCCGAGTCCGAGATGCAGTCCATCCGCGGCAACGAGATCTCGATGATCTTCCAGGAGCCCATGAGCGCCCTCGATCCCATCATGCGTATCGAGAACCAGCTCGTCGAGGCCATCTCGCTGCATAACAAGGACCTCTCCAAAGAGGAGCTGCATGCCCGCTGCGTATCCGCGCTCAAGCTCGTGGGTATCCCCGAGCCCGAGATGACGCTGCGCAACTACCCGCACGAGCTGTCCGGCGGCATGTGCCAGCGCG
This sequence comes from uncultured Collinsella sp., assembly GCA_964602045.1. Classification (GTDB taxonomy): domain Bacteria; phylum Actinomycetota; class Coriobacteriia; order Coriobacteriales; family Coriobacteriaceae; genus Collinsella. The sequence continues at coordinate 11,003 of CAZRPL010000005.1, forward strand.
TCATGATCGCCATGGCCATGTCCTGCGAGCCCAAGCTGCTCATCGCCGACGAGCCCACCACGGCGCTCGACGTCACGATCCAGGCGCAGATCCTGGCGCTCATGGAGGACATCCGCAACAAGCGCAACACGGGCATCCTCATGATCACCCACGACCTGGGCGTCGTCGCCGAGACCTGCAGCCGCGTCATCGTCATGTACGCGGGCAACATCGTCGAGGAGGCCCTGGTCAAGGAGCTGTTCGCCAACCCGCAGCACCCCTACACCCAGGGTCTGATCGAGTCGGTGCCCAAGCTCGGCAGTCGCGTGCATCGCCTGCCGTCCATTCCGGGCTCCGTGCCCGATCTGGCGGCCATGCCCTCGGGCTGCCGCTTCGCGCCGCGCTGCAAGTACGCGCAGGCTTCGTGCAGCCAGGCGCTGCCGGAGCTCCACAAGGTGAGCGAGAACCACTACGCCGCCTGCCCGTTCCACACCAACGCACGAAAGGGGGCGTAAGCGATGGCTGCTACCGCAACTGAGCCCCTGCTGTCCGTCAGGAACCTGAGCAAGCGCTTCCCCGTGGGCAAGACGTTTTTCGGTAAGCCCAAGAAGTGGGTCCATGCCGTCAACAACGTCAGCTTCGACATCATGCCCGGCGAGACCTTCTCGCTCGTGGGCGAGTCGGGCTGCGGCAAGTCCACGACGAGCCGCCTGATCGACCGTCTGATCACGCCTGATTCCGGCGAGATCATCTTCGAGGGCAAGGACATCGCGAAGATCTCCACCAAGGAGATGCGTCCGCTGCGCTCCGAGATGCAGATGGTCTTCCAGGATCCGTACGGTTCGCTGAACCCGCGCATGAGGGTTCAGGACATCATCGCCGAGCCCCTGCTGGTCCACACCAACATGAGCCCTGGCGAGCGCCTGAAGCGCGTCCACGAGCTCCTCGAGGTCGTCGGCCTGCCTGCCACGCACGGCGAGCGCTACCCGCACGAGTTCTCCGGCGGCCAGCGCCAGCGTATCGGCATCGCCCGCGCGCTGTCGGTCAACCCCAAGCTCATCATGGCCGACGAGCCCGTTTCGGCGCTCGACGTGTCCATTCAGGCCCAGGTCTTGAACCTTCTGCGCGACGTGCAGGAGCGCTACAACCTGACGTACCTGTTCATCTCGCACGACCTCGCCGTCGTCGAGATGATCTCGGACCGCATCGGCGTCATGTACCTGGGCACCGTGATGGAGGTCGCTCCCAACGAGGAGCTGTACTCCAACCCGCAGCATCCCTACACCCAGGCCCTGCTGTCGGCGGTGCCCGTGCCCGATCCCACGATCGAGAAGAAGCACGTCCTCATCGAAGGCGACCTGCCGAGTCCCACGAACATCCCGAGCGGCTGCCCGTTCCACACCCGTTGCCCGCACGCGACGGAGAAGTGTTCCGCCGAGGTTCCTCCCTCCAAGGAGGTCAAGCCCGGTCACTTCGTGAACTGCCACTATCCGGGACGCGAGCTGTAGGACGGCTCGATCGCCTTGGCGCTTTGCGGGCGCACGTCGATACCGGCGTGCGCCCGTTTTTCGTATGCGGACGCGGTGCGCTCTTGTATTGGGGTGCGCGAAGGCGCATAGTGCATATGCCGCGCGCGGTGTACGTGCCGACGCGGATGCGACGATCTACCGGATGGAAGGAATGCGTCATGACGCAACGGACGCTCGAACCTCGGCAGTTGGCTGTCGTCGGGGTGACGCTGTTCTCGATGTTCTTCGGAGCGGGCAATCTTATCCTGCCGCCGCTTCTGGGCCTGCAGGCCGGAACGTCTGCGGTGCCGGCGACGATCGGTTTTCTGATTGCGGGCATCGGCCTGCCGGTGGTGGGCATCATCGCCGTGGCGCTTGCGGGTACCGTGCGCGAGCTCGCCGGGCGCGTGCATCCGCTGTTCGCCCGCGTGTTCGTGGCAGCGGTGTATCTTGCTATCGGGCCCTGCCTGGCGATTCCCCGCACGTCGTCCACGGCCTTCGAGATGCTGGCGCCGCTGCTTCCGGCAGGCATCTCACTGGATACGGTACGCCTGGTGTTCTCGGTCGCGTTTTTCGTGGTCGCGTATCTGCTCGCCATGCATCCCGGGCGTCTCACGCGTCTGCTGGGACGGGTGACCGGACCGGCGCTCATCGCGCTGATCGTGGTCGTCACGGGCGCGGCGCTCGTCTCGCCGGGTGTGCAGGCGGCCGCTCCGCAGGTACCCTACGACCATGCTCCGGCGATTCAGGGATTCTTGACGGGATATCAGACGATGGACCTGCTGGCATCCCTTACCTTCGGCATCGTCATCGCGACGAATATCCGCGAGATGGGCGTCACGGAGCCGGGTCCGCTCGCTCGCGCCATCTCGAGCGCCGGTGTGATCGCGGGCGTGCTCATGGTGCTCATCTACTGCGGTCTGGCCTACGTCGGCGTCAACGCGACCGAGGTGGCCGCCGGCGCGACCAACGGTGCGACGGTGCTCACGGCGTCGGCGACGGCGCATTTCGGGGCGGTCGGCACCGTGGTCGTCGCCGCAATCTTTTTGCTCGCGTGTTTGAACGTGTGCATCGGGCTCATCAGTTGCTGCGGTACGTATTTCTCGCAGGAGATTCCCGCCGTGCCGTACCGATGGTGCGCGCTGGCCTTCGCCGCGTTCTCGTGTGTGATCTCCAACTTCGGGCTCGACGCCATCCTCGCCTTCTCGGTGCCGCTGCTCGGCGCGCTGTATCCCATCGCGATCGTGCTCGTGATCATGGGGATGCTGCACGGCGTGTGCGACCACGTGCCCCAGGTGTGGCCGTGGGTCGTGGGCGTCACCGCAGTCGTGAGCGTCGCGATCGCGCTGCGCGATGCGTTCGCGCCGGGTGCCTGGATCGCGACGGATGCGTTGCCGCTGGCAGATATGGGGCTCGCGTGGGTCGTGCCGTCGCTCGTTGCGGCTGCGATCGGATACGGGCACGCCAAGCTTGCACGTCGATGAACCATTATCGGTGGAATATGGATCGAAGTCCGCTCTTGTGGTGCGGGCTCGACGCGAGAGCGGTTGTTTATGGGACGGTTTGTCGTGTCGGTGATGAGTAGTCGGGACGATCGATCGATAGCGACCTGCGGAATCTTGCTAATCGATGCTTCGGTGTATCCGTTGCGCCGTCGATAAACCGTCCCATAAACTCAGTTCGACGGATGGCGTTCGGTTTGTTTGCAAAAGTGCACTCAGGATGCCGTCTCAGGGAGATGCCCTGATTCCCTCCCGGCTCTCTTTGGGACAGCAGCCCCCTTGGGACACTGCATGGGCCGATGTCCCAAAATGGCAGGTTTGCGCAGGAAAAACCCATCATCTTGGTATGAGATGCGCAATAGTTCTGTCGCCTGCGCCGAACGCGGGTTCGCGTCGCCGCCGAGGGGATAATAGTCTCGAAGCGGGGGTCGCGAAAGCGGTGCGCGAGGAGGCTTCCATGATCGAGGATTATCGCAAGGCGAGAAAGTTAGGCCTGCGGCAGGTCCAGCGTGACGTGTCTGCGGGGCGTTATCCCTATCCGGTCGCGTTGAGCGACATCCTCAAGGACCGCGGCTATCAAGGCGAGGTCCCCTTGGGTGTCATGGAGATCGACCTCTCCCTGATCGCCGGCACGCGCACGCATGGACGGCAGAACTCCTTTTCCGGCGACTTCATGCCACTGCTCGAAGAGGACTCCGAGTTCGCGGCCAAATGGAGCGCGCTGATCGACTCCCAGCGCGACGTCGGCCTGCATGAACCGATCATCGTCTACGAGTATCTGCAGCGCTTCTACGTCCAAGAGGGCAACAAGCGCGTCTCGGTCTCGCGCTATGTGGGCGCGCCGACCATCACAGCCAATGTCACGCGCGTGTTGCCCATGCCCTCAGACGACAAGGAGTCGCGCATCTACCAGGAGTTCGTGCGCTTCTACCGCGTCGCGCCCATCTACGGCATCGACTTCTCGGAAGAGGGGTCCTTCGAGCGGCTCGCCGTCTTCGCCGGGCACGACCTCGACACATCGTGGCCCGAAGACGACGTCAAGACCTTGCGCTCCGCGTTCGGCAGCTTCGCGGTGGCGTTCGCCCAGCGCGGTGGCGACGCGCTCAACATGACCGCCGGCGACGCCTTCCTCGTCTACCTGAAGCTCTACGGCTATGAGCTCGCCGTCTGTGCCTCACCTGTCGAGATCGCGGACCGCTTGGGACGCATCTGGGGAGAACTGCAGGTCAAGACGAGCGCGGAGCCGATCGCCTATCTGGAGCAGCCCTCCGCTCACGAGCGTGGGACGATCCTGTCCGACCTCAAGGGCCTGTACAAGAAAGCGAGGCCCGTCAAGCCGATCGACATCGCGTTCATCTACGAGCGGAGTCCCGAGACCTCCGGCTGGGCCGTCGCGCACGAGCAGGGGAGGCGGGAGCTCGAATGCAGCTTGGGCGGCGTGGTCGCCACGTCGGCATACTACGACTGCGCAGGCGATGCCGCCTTCGACGAGGCGGTCGATGCCGCGGTGCGCGCGGGGAACACCCTCATCGTGACCAACGTGCCCACCCAGATGTCCCAGGCGTTGCGCGCTGCAGTCAAGTATCCGCAGCTCAAAGTACTCAACTGCTCGGTCAGTCTGTCGCATTCGGCCGTGCGCACCTTTGCCACGAAGACCTACGAGGTCAAGTTTTTGCTCGGTGTGCTGGCGGCGAGCCTGTCGGACAACCATCGCGTGGGATACGTGGCGGATTCCCCCGTGTACGGTACGGTGGCGGGTATCAACGCCTTCGCCGTGGGCGTCCAGACGGTCGACCCGCACGCGACGGTGTACCTCAAGTGGTACTCCGCCAAGGACTACGATTGGCGCCGCGAGCTGTCCGAGACCGACGTGCGCATCGTCTGCGCGCGCGACGTGCCCAACCCGCAGCGCGCCGACGAGGCGTGGGGCCTCTATATGGTCGAGCACGACGGCACGCGCACCCGCCTTGCCGAGCCTGTCTGGCGCTGGGGCCGCTTTTACGAGCGGATCGTCCAGTCCATTCGCGACGACTCGTGGCGACGCGAGGGCGACGAGCTGCGTAACAAGGCGCTCAATTACTGGTGGGGCCTGTCCTCGGGCGTCATGGACGTGCACGTGTCCGACGTGGTGCCGGCGCGTCAGCGCAATCTGGTCGAGGTGTTCAAGCAGAGCATGCTCGCCGGTCAGACGCATCCGTTTTCCGACGAGTTGGTGAGTCAGGGTGGCGTGATCCAGCCCCACGGGGCGCCGCGCCTGTCGAGCAACGACATCGCCCGCATGGCATGGCTCAACCAGAACATCGTCGGCCGTCTGCCGGAGGAGCGCGAGCTGTCCGAGCGCGCCCTCGACGAGGTCTCGGTCAGTGGCGTGATCCCCATCGACCCGCTGGTCGCCGCGCAGCGCGAGGTCAAGCGATGAGGATACTCGTCATCTCGGACGTCGAGGAGTCGTGGCTGACTGACCATTACGACCGCGAGCGCATGGAAGGCGTCGAGCTCATCGTGTCGTGTGGCGATCTGCCCGCGCGCTACCTGGAGCACATCGAGACGCTCGCCAACGTACCGCTGCTGTACGTGTGGGGCAACCACGATACGTCGTATGCGCGGCATGCGCCGCAAGGGTGCATCTCGATCGAGGGGCAGCTGTGCGATTTCCATGGCATCCGCATCCTCGGTGTCGGTGGATCCATGAAGTACAACGACCGGATCTTCGGGTTCACCGAAAAGCAGATGCGCTCACGGGTGGGTAAGCTCGCGTTGCTCGCCCGTGCGACGGGCGGCGTGGACCTCATGGTCACCCATGCGCCGGTCCGCGGGTACGGCGATATGGACGACCTGCCGCATCAGGGCTTCGAATGCTTCGATTACTACGTTGACAAGCTCAAGCCGGCCTATCTTGTACATGGACACGTGCACATGAACTACGGGCGCGTGGCGCGCACGATCGAGCATCCGTGTGGTACGAAGGTGGTCAACGCGTTCGGCGGGCACATCATCGAGTTCCCCGACGAGTTGATCCGCGAGCGCGAGCCGTTTTTGGTGCCGACGGTCGGGTAGGGCGGACGGGCATTTGCCGTGCTCGCGTGCGCTCGAGGGCCGGTGCGCGGGATGCACGTGCTCGCGTCTGCGCCCGGCGTCGTCACGCCTCGATGATCTGGACCTGCTGCTCGAGCTCCTCGCGCTTGTCCGCGTCGATCTGGCCGCTGCAGATGATCGCGGTGAGGTCGATGAGGCGGTAGAACGCGTAGAAGTCGCGCCGGCCGATCTTGCTCGCGTCGGTGATCGCGTAGCGGCGGTGCGCCTTGTCGAACACGAGCCGCTGCAGGCGCCCCTCGTCGATATCGGCGTTGAACAGCGAGTCTCCGACGATGCCGTTCGTGCCGATGAACGCCTTGTCGATACCGAGCGGCGCGACCGCGTCCTCGGCCATGACGCCGACGAAGCAACCGGTCTGGCGGCGATACAGGCCGCCCACGAGGTAGAGCTCGACGGCGGCGGCATGCTCGAGCTTATGGAAGATGGACAGGGAGTTGGTGACGATGCGGATAGGGACCTCGGGCAGATAGTCGACCATCTGCTCGGCCGTGGTGCCGGCGCCGAGGAAGACCGTGTCGTGCGCCTCGATAAGCGACGCGGCGCAGCGCGCGACGCGTGCCTTCTCCTCGATGTGCAGATGGCGCTTCTCGGTGTGGCTGTACTCGCGTGGCACGGGGATGCCGTCGGCGGAGAAGGTGTCCCGGAGGTTGCGGGGGAGGCGTGCGCCACCGTAGACCCGCTCGACCATGTTGCGGTCTGCGAGCTCCTCCAGATCGCGTCGGATGGTCATCTCGGACACGCCGAGCGCGCGAGCGGTGTCGCTCACCGACTCGGTCCCCTCACGGGCGAGTCGGCGTAAGATCTGTTCCTGGCGTTGGGCTTTGAGCATTCGTTACCACCTCTCACGTATTTCAACATAAACGAACAAACTCGGTCAACATCGAGGTGGACGGTCAGTCTTCGCGGGTGAGCGGTCGGTATTCACGGAGCCACCACGTTCGATCAGATGCAGGAGGTCCAAATGTTCGAGTCCGGGTTGTCACGTTGCAGTCTACATCGCTAAATGCACTGGTAGACATAGGTGTAATAAACCAATGGCATGAACTGTCCATATCGGAGGAGCCGGCGGCCGAATTGGTCGCATTCCGTTCGGGTCGGGCGGTATCCCGTGTGCTACAGTCAGAACCAGAGATAACAAACCCTCACACAATCGCACAGCGGAGGTGAGGGCGTCGTGCGGAAGAGGGCATGTGCTCCGCGCGATGACGACATTCGCGGGGCCGTCCGTTGCGGCGAACCCCGCCCGATAGAGGGGAGACACGCCATGAGTTCGCCAGATCCCACCTTGATCGACCGTTTCGTCGAGCAATTCGGCGGCAATCGGGCGCTTGCCCACGTGCACGCGCCGGCGCGTAGCGAGATCGCCGGCAACCACACCGACCACGAGGGCGGCCATGTCGTGGCGGGCGCCCTGGACGTCGCCATCGAGGGTATCGCGGCGCTCAACGGCACGATGGTCGCACGCGTGGCGAGCGAGGGCTACGAGCCGTTCGAGATCGACCTTTCCGACGTGTCCGCTCGTCCCGAGGAGCAGGTGAGTACCGCCGGGCTCGTGCGCGGCATGGCCGCGGAGCTGGCCGCCACCGGACGTGAGGTCAAGGGCTTCGACCTCGTCATGACAAGCGACATCCCCGGCGGCAGCGGCCTGTCGTCCTCGGCGGCGCTCGAGCTCGCCGTCGGTCGCGTGATGGAGACCCTGTGGCCCGGAGATCCCGTGACCCCGACCGCCATGGCGCAGTCCGCCCAGCGCGCCGAGAACGTTTACTTCGGCAAGCCCTGCGGCCTCATGGACCAGTTGTCCGAGGCGCTCGGCGGCATCGCGCACATCGACTTCAAGGACCCGGCGCATCCGGTGTCCGAGAAGCTCGACTTCGACTTCGCCGACAAGGGCTATGCGCTCTGCTTGGCATACATGGGCACCGACCACAGCGTGAGCACCGCCGACTACGCCGCCGTGCCCGGCGAGATGCAGGCGGTGGCGGCAGAGTTCGGCCAGACCCGCCTGTGCGACGTGCCGGCTGAGGCGTTCGATGAGCGCGTGGTCGACCTGCGCGCCAAGCTCGGCGACCGTCCCGTGCTGCGCGCCCTGCACTACTACATCGAGAACCAACTGGTCATCGAGCGCTGGGACGCCCTGTGCGCCGGCGATATCGATACCTTCCTGGATCTTACGCGTCGCTCGGGTGCAAGCTCGGGCATGTATCTGCAAAACGTCGCCAACGGCGGCAACGACCAGCCCGCCATGGTGGCGCTCGCGCTCGCCGAGCACGTGCTGGGCGACAACGGTGCCGTCCGCATCCACGGCGGCGGTTTCGGCGGTTCGATCCAGGCGTTCGTGCCGCTCGACATGGTCGACCATTTCGTCAAGAGCATGGATGCGTGGCTCGGTGAGGGCAACTGCCGCACCTACCGCATCGCATCCGAGGGGGCGTATGCGGCATGGCTGTAACATCGACGTACGGGCCGTGTGAGCTCGCGGCCGATATCGAGGCGCTCGTGACCTACGCCGTCCGCTGCGGCCTCGTACTGCCCGGCGATGCCGTCTGGGCGTACAACACCGTGCTCGAGGCCGTGGGAGCCATCGGTCCCACCGCACCGAACGCCTCGGTGCTGCTCGGCGCCGCTTACGCGATGGCTCCGACGTCGCATCTGGATGCGGACGCGCCGATGGCCGTCGCCGCCGGTGATGAGGCTTTCGACCTCGAGGGCACGATCGAGCGCATCGCCGCGGCCGGCGTGGCGAACGGGCAGGAGGAGGACACCCCGTCGGGTGCCGACCGCATCGCCACACGCGTGATGAACATCCTGATGCCGCGCCCCTCCGAGGTCGAGCGCCGCTTCGCCACGCTGTATCGTGCCTATGGCCCGGTCGCCGCGACCGACTGGTTCTACAAGATGAGCTGCGACAGCCGCTACGTGCGCAAGGCCGCCATCGCGAGGAACATCGCGTGGACGTCGGCGACCGAGTGGGGCGAGCTCGAGATCACGATCAACCTCTCCAAGCCCGAAAAGGACCCCAAGGCCATCGCTGCTGCCGGTGCCGCCAAGGATACGGGCGATGTCTATCCGGCTTGCCAGCTGTGCATGGAAAACGAGGGCTATCCCGGACGCGGTGCGGGAGCCGCCCACGGCGCGCATCCCGCCCGCCAGAACCTGCGCATCCTGCCGATCACGCTCGGCGGTGAGCACTGGGGTTTGCAGTACAGCCCGTACGCGTACTTCGACGAGCACTGTATCGCCATGAGCGCGGAGCACCGCCTCATGCATGTCGACCGCGAGAACATGGGGTGCCTGCTCGATTTCGTGGAGCTGTTCGGCCATTACTTCGTCGGCAGCAACGCCGACCTGCCGATCGTCGGCGGCTCGATCCTGTCGCACGACCACTTCCAGGGTGGACGGCACGTGTTCCCCATGATGAAGGCGCCCGCGGAGTCGACGTTTGCGATGGACGGGTTCGACGGCGTCTCGTGCGAGGTCGTGCGCTGGCCTATGTCGGTGCTGCGCCTGACGAGCACGGATCGCGAGCAGCTGCTCGACGCCGCCGCGCACGTGCTGGATGTGTGGCGCGGCTACTCCGACGACGCCGTCGGCGTGGTCGCCAAGACGGTCGAGGACGGGCAGACGGTGCGACATAACACCATCACGCCGGTCGCGTGCAAGACCGACGCGGGCTATGTGCTCTACCTCGCCCTGCGCTGCAACATCACGACCGACGAGCACCCGCTCGGCGTGTTCCACCCGCATGCGCAGTGGCACCACATCAAGAAGGAGAACATCGGCCTGATCGAGGTCATGGGTCTGGCGATCCTGCCGCCGCGCCTGGTCGACGAGCTGGGCGCCGTGCGCGAGCATCTGCTGGCGCATGCGGGGGAGACCGACCACGCGGCGCTTGCCGCCGAGCTCGACGCCGATCCGCTGACGGCATCGCATGCCGCGTGGGCCTTGGAGCTCGCCTGCGCCCATCCCGACATCACCGCCGATACCGCTGAACAGGTCATCCGCGACGGTGTGAGCGACGTCTTCGGGCATGTGCTCGCCGATGCCGGCGTATTCAAATGGGATGAGGCCGGCCGCGCCGCGATGGCGCGCTTCATCGACGCTCTGTAACGATTTCCGATCATCCCTCTTTCTCATGGCGCTCCGTGTTCGATGCCCCGACACGGAGCGCTTTTTTGCGAGCCGACAAGAGGGTGCCGGGTTC
>CAZRPL010000005.1:21388-55895 GCA_964602045.1 uncultured Collinsella sp.
ATCTACCTGAAACAAACCCATGGGCACAATGAAGCATCCCACCCTTGTGGCGCGCCTTCGGAAAAAAAGGGGGAGGGCCCCGCGCAGCCATGGCGCGAGGCCCTCCCTGTATGTGCGACAAGTTTGAACCCGGCCCCATTTATCGGGCCTTCTTGCCCCCAGCGCATCTAAAGCATTACTTGTCCACGCGCTCGAAGTGATAGCTGCGCGCCATGTAGAGCGCCGAGCCGACGGGCAGGGGGAGTCCCATGTCCATGAGCGCGTCGGCGGCGTAGACGGTGTCGGAGTTGACCTCGCGGTACCGCGCGCCCGGTACAAGGCCGCGCGGCACGACGTACTTGGCCTCGCCGTACCCCTCGGCGCGCGCGACAACGACGTTCACGACGGCCTCGGACCCGTCCTCGGTGACGAATTCCCATGCGTACAGGTCGTCGGTCGCGGGGTTCGTCAAGCGGTAGTACAGACCCTCTCGTACGATGCGCTCCATGTCGCGGAAGCGCTCGATCTGCCCGCGGATGAGCTCGCAGGCTCGTTCGGGCAGCTCGAGGAGGTCGAGCTCATAGCCGAAGCCGCCACCCGCCATGGCGATGAGGCCGCGCGCGGACAGCGACACGGTGCGGCCGTTGACCTCGTTGGGGCAAGCCGAGACGTGCGCACCCACGGCGGAGCAGGGGTAGCCGAACGACGTGCCGTACTGGATGGTCATGCGATCGTGGCCGTCGGTGTTGTCGCTCGTCCAGATCTGAGGCGTGTAGTGCAGCATGCCGGCGTCGAAGCGTCCGCCGCCCGCGGCGCAGCCCTCGATGAGCAGGTGCGGATAGCGTTGCACCAAGCGCTCGAGCACGTCGTACAAGCCGAGGTAGTAGTCGTAGGTCACGCGGCCCTGATCTGCGGTCGCATGCGAGTAGATGTCCACGAGGCTGCGGTTGAAGTCCCACTTGAGGTACTCGATGTTGCCCTGGTCGAGCACGCGGCACAGCTGCTCGAACACGTTGTCGCGCACCTCGGCGCGGGAGAAGTCGAGCACGAGCTGATCGCGGCCGAGCGCGGGCTGCTTGCCCGGAACGGCGAGCGCCCAGTCGGGATGCTCGCGGAACAGGCGCGAGTTCTCGTTGACCATCTCCGGCTCCACCCAGATGCCGAACTTGACGCCCAAGGCGTTGACGCGCTCGATGAGCTGACCGAGCGTGCCGCCGAGCTTCTTCTCGTTGACGGTCCAGTCGCCGAGCGAGCGGTAGTCGTCATCGCGCTCGCCGAACCAGCCGTCGTCCATGACGAGCATGTCCATGCCCAGATCGGCGGCCTTGGCGGCAAGGCGGACGAGCTCGTCACCGGTGAAGGTGAAGTAGTGCGCCTCCCAGCTGTTGACCAGGATCGGGCGCGGGCGGTCGCGCCAGTCGCCGCGGCACACGTGCGTGCGGATGCAGCGATGCAGGTTGTGCGAGACGCGCTCGAGGCCGTGCGCGGAGTAGGTCATGATGACCTCGGGAGCCACGATCTGTTCGCCCGCCTCGAGCGGATAGGAGAACAGCTCGTCGGACAGGCCCATCTGCATGCGGATCTGCTGGTACTGGGTCTGCTCGACCTCGGCCTTGAAGTTGCCGCTGTAGACGAACGACATCGACCAAGCGCGGCCCGCCGTCTCGGTGGCGTCGTGGTCGCACACGATCATGAACGGGTTGTACTGGTGTGAGGACTGGCCGCGGCGGCTGCCGACGCTGAACGAACCGGGGCGCACCTCGTGGCGGTCGGGCTTGCGCTCCATGCAGTGCCGGCCGTTGAAGGTGATGACGTCGAAGTCGCCGTGGACGAAATCGAGACAGGCGGTCTGCAGCTTCTCGACGACCACGCGTCGGGCACCGACGTTGCGCACGATCGCGGCGCGCGTGATGACATCGAGCTCGGGCAGCACGCCGAACAGCAGCTCGACCTCGACGCCGCAGCGCTCGTCGGCGAGCGTGACGGAGAGCGTCTGCGCCCCGTCGGCCTCGGCGTCCGCGTAGACGGCGGGCAGGCCCGGCAGGTCGTACTTGCCCTCGCGGACCTCATGGCGCACATAGCGCAGGTCGCAGCCGAAGGCGCCGTCGCCGTCGCGCATGACGAACACGGTGCTGCGCAGGTCGCCGTTGCCCTGGAAGGGGAACTCCTGCGGCAGGACGTCGAGCGAGTACGTGCGTGTCTCGGCCTCGTGGGGGCTCGTGCAGCATCCGCTGCGGTCCACATAGGTGAGCAGGTAGTCCATGGTGCCCTCGGCACGGGTGCCGTAGTACAGATGCAGCAGGTAGCCGAACCGGTCCGTCTGCATCTGGTAGGTCGTGTTCCGCGTGTGCAACGTGAAGGTACGGGTTGCCTCGTCGATGAGAATGGGCATCGTCTTCGCTCGTTTTCTCCTTGTAGGAACAGATGGGATCCGCGCGCACGAAGGGTGCACGCGGCTGGTATTTTACGGCACTTGGGCCCCGGAATCGGAGCCCAAGTGCCAGGGGTTATAAGCTACATTTGCTATGCATATGTCGCATCATATGCATGTAATGTCGCATAAGAGCTATTTGACCGCGCCGTTGGTGACGCCGCCGATGATCTGCTTCTGCGCGATGATGTAGAAGATGATCATCGGGAGCATGGCGAGCAGGTAGGAGGCGAACGCCAGGTTGTAGTTCGTGGAGAACGCGGTCTGGAAGTTCATCTGCGCGAGCGGCAGGGTGTTGACGCCCTGGCCACCCATGATGACGAGCGGGGTCATGACGTCGTTCCACACGGCCAGGCCGGTGATGACGGCGACGGTGGCGTGCATGGGCTTCATGAGCGGGAAGATGACCTTCCAGTAGGTGCTCCAGGTGGAGGCGCCGTCCATACGCGCGGCCTCTTCGAGCGCAATGGGGATGTTACGCAGGTAGCCGGTGTAGAGCATCATGTTCATGGGCATGTAGAACACGATGTACAGGAGCATGACGCCGACCATGTTGTCGAGGTGCATCACGGCGGTCTGCTTGACGAGCGGCATCATCAGGATCGCGAAGGGCACGTACATGCCGGCGATGATGAAGTAGTAGGACGCCTTGTAGACGCGGCTGTGGTCCATGTTGCGGCCGATCGCGTAGGCGGCGAGGCTGTGGATCAGGATGGACGCCACGACGGCCACGACGGTGATGATCAGCGAGTTCATGAACGAATGGAAGAAATCGGTGACCTGGATGGCCTCGATGAAGTTGTCGAGGCTCCACGTGCTCGGCAGCGACAGGATGCCGGCGATGTCGTTCGTCATCTCGGAGGGATCCTTGAAGGCGATGACGACCGCCATGTAGAGCGGGAAGATGATGGTGACGAGACCGATGATGAGCAGGATGGTGACAGGCCAGTTGACCCGCTCTTTCACTTTATCTTTAGCCATTAGAGCTGCTCCTCCTTACTGTTCAAGAACTTGGTCTGCAGGATGGAGACGACGGCGATGAGGATGAAGAAGATCACCGCGTTGGCGCACTGGTAGCCGAACTGGCCACCGGACAGACCGTTGTTGTAGATGAGGTAGGAGATCGATTCGGTGGACTGGGCCGGACCGCCGGAGGTCATCGAGACGATCTGGTCGAAGACCATCAGCATGTCCTTCATGACGAGCACCATGTTGGTGGTGACGCTCGGCATGATGAGCGGGAACGTGATGTAGCGGAACTTGTCCCATCCGGTGGCGCCGTCGAGTGCGCCGGCTTCGTAGACGTCCTCGGGGACCGACGACAGACCGGTGATGTAGATGATCGTGGTCTGTGCGCAGGCCTGCCATACGACGACGATCACGATGGCGACCCATGCCCACTCGGTGCTGGCGAGGATGGACTCGCCGCCGGTGATGGCGGGCACGATGTAGGTGAAGAAGTAGCTGAACACGTAGCCGACGACCAGGGCGCCCAGGATGCGGGGCACGAAGTAGATGCCGCGCAGCGCGCTCTTGAACTTGATCTTGCTCGTGAGGCCGATGGCCAGCATGAGCGAGATGACGTTCGTGCCGAGCGTGGCGACGATGGCCACCTTGAACGTGAACAGGTAGGAGTTCAGGATACGGGTATCGCTGAACATGTCGATGTAGTTCTGGATGCCGACGATGTTGAAGGCGCCGTAGCCCTTGGAGTCGGTGAAGCTGTACAAAAAGCCCGTGATGAGCGGGAACGTATTGAATGCGCAGAAAAGCACCAGGACCGGGATCAGAATCGCCATGAAGGTCTTCCTGCGGTTCGACCCGATTGCGGCCGTACTTGCCATAGCGCGTCCTCCTTACTGCTGGCTCTCGTATTCCTGTACCTTGCGGATGACGTTGCGGTTATAGCGCTGCCAATCGGTGTCCCACTTCTCCAAGAACGCGTCGATGTCGCCGTTGAGCAGCATCGTCTGCAGCTGGGCGTCGCAGGCCATGGAGGACTGGTAGGAGTGGTCGAGGTAGTCGAGGACCTGGCCCTCGTCCAAGAAGGTCTTGATGTCGTCGAACAGCGGGTCGAGCTCGTAGTCGCCCTCGGTGCAGGGCAGAGCGCGCTGGTCGTCGATGTAGGTCTGGACGTTTTGCTGCTCGTTCAGGAAGGAGAGGACCTCGTAGACGGCGTCTTTGTGCTCGCAGGTCTCGGCCACGCACCACTGCAGGTCGACGCCGGAGACCACGATGCGGTCGTCGGGATCGTCGGCCGAGGGCATGGCGAACATGCCGATGTTCATGTCGGGGTTCACCGACAGGATCTGGGGCACGGCGAACGAGCCGCAGGGGTACATGGCGGCCTGGCCGCGCGCGAATGCGGTGCAGGCGTCGTTGTAGCTGTAGGCGAACGGGCCCTCCTCGGCGTAGTCGAGCAGCTGCAGCATGCGTTCGGCGGGCTCGCGGTAGAAGTCGGCGAACTTGGCCTCACCGGCGTTCACCTGGCGGCAGTGGTCTGCCGGCACCATGTTGATGGTGATGGAGTTCCACGGCGACAGGATGGTCCAGGTGTCGAGGTATCCCAGATAGATGGGCAGGACTTCGCCCTCGGCCTTGATCTGCTCGAAAAGATCGATCATCTCGTCCCAGGTCTCGGGGATGGTCCAGCCCTTCTCCTCGAACATGTCCTTGTTGTAGAGCATACCGGCGGCGTTGGCCACATACGGCACGCCGTAGATGCCGTCCATGGGAACGTAGGTCACGCTCTTCAGGATGTCCTTGTAGGCGTCTTGGACCTTGTCCATGCCCTCGTAGTCGGTGACGTCGGCGAGGATGCTGGAGTCCACGAAGCTGGCGTAGTCGGCGTCGCCGCCGATGCCGATGACATCGGGGTAGTTCTCGCGGACGAAGCGCGTCTTCATGATGGTCACGGCGTCCGCAGGGCTCGTGATGTTGAGGTAGATGTCGTCATGCGTGGCGTTGAACTCCTCCATGAGGTGCTCGAAGATGCCCACGGCCTCCTGCTTGTAGCTGACGATCTCCACCTCGATCTTGCCGTCTGCGCGCTCCGAGGTGCAGCCGGCGAACAGCAGCGATGCCGCTCCTGCAGCGCCGAGCCCCAGAAGCGAGCGGCGTGAAATAGGCTTGTTCAGCATATCGGGTGCCTTCCTTTGCGACTAGTGAACGATGGCGAGTTCGGACTGCTTGTCGAAGGCATGGATCTTGTCCAGATCGAACGCGACCTTGATGCGGGAGCCGACGCGGGCGGGGTTGGTGGACGAGACGTGGCTGGAGATGGCACCGCCGTCGACGTCGGCGTAGATCATGGCCTCGGAGCCCAGCAGCTCGTAGACGGTGACCGTGGCGTCGATGGCCTCGGAGAGGTTGCGGTCCGCCGGATGCTCGTTGGAGTCGACGACGTCCTCGGGGCGGATGCCGAGTACGATGACCTTGCCCACGTAGCCCTGGTCCTTGAGCACCTTGCCCTTGGCCTCGGGCAAGGTGATGGTGTTGGCACCGAAGGTGAGGGTGACCTTTCCGGCGGCCTCGCCCACGGTGGCGTCGATGAAGTTCATCTGCGGGCTGCCGATGAAGCCGGCGACGAACAGGTTGCAGGGCTCGGAGTAGAGCTTGGTCGGGGTGTCGACCTGCTGCATGACGCCGTCCTTCATGACGACGATGCGGGTGCCGAGCGTCATGGCCTCGGTTTGGTCGTGCGTGACGTAGATGATGGTGGCGCCCAGGCGGTCATGGAGCTTGGAGATCTCGGCGCGCATCTGGACGCGGAGCTTGGCGTCGAGGTTGGACAGCGGCTCGTCCATGAGGTAGACCTTCGGGGCGCGGCAGATGGCGCGGCCCATGGCGACGCGCTGGCGCTGGCCGCCGGAGAGCGCGGAAGGCTTGCGGTCGAGCAGCTTTTCGAGGTCGAGGATGCGCGCTGCCTCGCGGACCGCCTTGTCGATCTCGTCGGGGCTCGCCTTGCGCAGCTTCATCGGGAAGGCCATGTTGTCGTAGACGGTCATGTGCGGGTAGAGCGCGTAGTTCTGGAATACCATGGCGATGTCGCGGTCCTTGGGTTCGACGTCGTTGACCACGCGGCCGTCGATCTTGAGGGTGCCCGAGGTGATGTCCTCCAGGCCCGCGATCATGCGCAGGGTCGTGGACTTGCCGCAACCCGAGGGACCGACGAAGATGATGAACTCCTTGTCGGCGATCTCGAGGTTGAAGTCCTTGACGCCCTCATAACCGTTCGGGTATTTCTTCCCCACGTGTTCAAGAGAGAGTTCTGCCATTGCTTAAACCCCTTCCTGTGTGCCCGCCTGCGTGATGTTGGCGCGCGGGCCATTCGTACTGCGTGTTTTATAGTAAGTTGGCATTTTGCCTACAAAAGCATCCATCAAGATATATGAGTTTGCGTAATGCTGCTCTAAGCAGGTAGATATCTGAGCATGAGAGGGTTGAAAAGTGGTCATGTTCGGTCAACGGCCGGTAATGCGCCGGTAACGGTTTTGTATACGGGGCAGGTCAACTCGCAAATAGGTATATTTACGTGCTCTACCTGCCATTTTGATAAGAAGTCACATATTTGTATAGAGATATACCCTGATGGGTGATAAAAATCGCATAAACTTATATCGAGCTCAGCACGGATTCGGTGCCTGAGACAGCATGTTGCCATATGCTCGATCGCGGGAGGAACGCCCATGCCAGCGCACGAAATCGTCTCCTCGACGTTTTCCAGGGGTAAGTACATCGACCTGATGCCGTATCAGTACGGACGCGAGGTGTGCACGCCCGGCCATGCGTTCGGGCCGTTCCGTAGGAGCCACTACCTGTTCCATTACATCATCTCGGGGTCGGGCACGCTCGTGGCGACCGACGAGACGGGCAAGCAGAGCACCTACCACCTGAGCGCAGGCGAGGGCTTCATGATCTTCCCCGGCCAGACGAACACCTATTACGCCGATATGGACGACCCATGGGAATATATCTGGGTGGAGTTCGATGGCATCCGCGTCAAGGAGTCGCTGTCGCTCGTGGGCCTTTCCGAGTCGTCGCCGGTTTACCAGACCGAGAAAGCCGAGATGCGCGCCGCGATGGAGCAGGAGATGCGCTACCTGGTCGACCATCAGGATGCGTCCGCCTTCCAGCTCATCGGGCATACGTACCTGTTCTTGGATTACCTGCTGCGCTCGGTGCTCACGCAAAAGGCGGCGTCGACCAACAAGCTGCAGGACCTCTACATCCGCGAGGCCATGACCTACATCGAGCAGAACTACCAAAACGGGATCACCGTGGAGGATGTCGCGTGCCAGACCGGCCTCAACCGCAGCTACTTCGGCAAGATCTTCAAGAGCGCGACCGACAAGTCGCCGCAGCAGTACCTTATCGACTACCGCATGACCAAGGCAGCCCAGCTGCTCAAGCTCACGGCGCTGTCGGTCGGCGAGGTGGGGCGCGCGGTGGGCTATCCCAACCAGCTGCATTTCTCGCGTGCGTTCAAAAGCTCGTTCGGGTTGTGCCCGCGCGAATGGCGCCGTGTGAACACCTTCAACTGACGCGGGGCACCTATCCGCTACGGCCGTCCCGTGGCCGAAACCATCCTGCCCATGGGTTTGTTTCAGTTAAAGGACGTTTCATGAAACAAACCCATGGACAAAACGCGGCGACAGGTTAGAACCGGGCACCTTCCTGTCGCTTCGATTCCATCGACGGTGCAGCGTGCTAGGATAGGGATGTTTGCAAACCACCTCGCACCTTGGAGGATTTCCATGAGCAACGTGCTTGTCTTCGGACACCAGAATCCCGACAACGACGCCATCATGAGCGCCGTGGTCCTCGCTCAGCTGCTGAACCAGGTCAACTACAACGGCGACACCTACCAGGCCTGCTGCCTGGGTCCGCTGCCCGCCGAGTCCGCCAAGCTGCTGGCCGACGCCGGCATCGACGAGCCCCAGCTGATCGAGTCGGTGGAGGCCGGCCAGCAGGTCATCCTCACCGACCACAACGAGGCCGGCCAGTCCGTCGCCGGGCTCGAGGGCGCGCAGATCGTCGGCGTCGTCGACCATCACCGCTTCGGCGGCTTCACCACGGCGGCCCCGCTGCACATCGTCGCGCTGCCCTGGGGCTCCAGCTGCACGATCGTGACCAAGCTGTTCGACATTCTCGGCCAGCAGCCCACCGACACCCAGGCCAAGCTGTTGCTGTCGGCCATGATGACCGACACGCTCATGCTCAAGAGCCCCACGGCGACCGCCGTGGACGCCACCGTCGCCGCCAAGCTCGGCGAGCAGCTCGGCGTTGATCCGGTCAAGTTCGGTATGGAGGTCTTCATGACCCGTCCGTCCGGCTCCTTCACGCCCGCGCAGATGGTGGGCAACGACATCAAGAAGTTCGAGGTCGGCGACAAGAAGCTGCTCATCGGCCAGTACGAGACGGTCGACAAGACCCGCGCGCTCGGCATGATCCCCGAGATCCGCGAGGCCATGCGCGCTTACCAGGCCGAGAAGGGCGCCGACGGTATCGTTTTGTGTCTCACCGATATCATGGAAGAGGGCTCCCAGGTGCTCTTCGAGGGCGAGACCGCCGTGGCTCAGAAGGGCCTGGGCGTCGAGGACGCCGCCGACGGCGTGTGGATGCCCGGCGTGCTGTCGCGCAAGAAGCAGGTCGCTGCGCCCATCCTCGCCGCCGCCGAGTAACCCCGATCGCGCATACGCGAATGCCTTTGAGGCCCGATGCCGCCCGTTCGGCATCGGGCTTTTTTCTTATATGGGCTAAGCATTGTCAAGAGGCAAAACCGGTCCGTCCCTCCCGGAGCTACCGGGGGGTGGGCCTACCTATCTTCACCCGGGCTGGTCGCCTGAGGGCGTGTCTGCTCGACGCACGTTCGACATTCTACCGGCCTGATGGCCGGGATGCTCGCTTCTCCGGTCTGCAGACCTCATCGTGTTGATTTCGCTTGGACGGACGCGAGGTTGGTTGGCGCGATATACAGCACGATGAGAAACCATCTCACGGTATTATCTTGACCGATCGAGCATTATAGCTCGTCTCCGGCCCGCCGCTGTAGATGAATTCGATTTCGACCGTGTCGCCCTCGGATGGCTCGTCGCAGTAATCGGTCTCATTCGTCACGGTGAACTCGTACGTCACGGGCGGGTCGGTGTCAAGATCGGCGACCGTCAGGATCGAGTAGCGCCTTTGGGGCTTATGGCCGTGGACGATCTCCAGCCGTCCGTCCAGGCGACGGACGTCCTCGACTGTGCCCCGGACGGATTCCAGTATGGGGAACGGGCCGCCCGTTAACTGGCTATAATATGTGTTCATGGCAATTCCCGCGACGAGGCAAAAGCAGATGAAGATGGCGAACAGCACCCTGAGCAGCAGTTGGTTTTTCATCATTGCGTGAAGTACGTCGCCCATCGGTCGGTGAATGCATCGTCATATGTCCTTCTGTCCATAGACGCTCCTTAGCGACAAGCGATGGGGGGCCTTTATCCGCATTATTTCACCTCATCGCTCTTATTTTTCGTAAGGATTCGCCATACGGTGCATTTCTGCCAGCGTTTGATCATCGTCTGGCGGGACCATCCCAATTTGCTGAGGTTCTGCGGCGCCGTCTCGAGGTCGACATGAAGTCGATTCGGCACTGAATGTCGATAGATATGAAGAAACGCCAGACGTAATTCCACCTGTGATCGGGGCGTGAAGTCATGTCTGACGTTATTTCACCTGCGGCGGTCGGAACCCGTGGAGGTTCCATGGTACCGGCGGCGGCAGAGCTTTCCATGCGTGTGCGGCGGGCAAGCTGTCAGAGGGCGCGATGACCGTTCGCCCGAAAACGGCGCCCGCCCCCAAAGAGAACCCACCACATGCGCTTGGTTGGATAATAATTTATTACTAGATTCCGGGGCCAGTGCGGTGCTCGGAACGGATGATGCCGACGAACTCGGCTGGAAGGATCGAGGAGAACATGGCAAAGCGCAAGCGCAAGAACAGCACGCGATCGGTCGCCAAGGTGGTCGAGCGCAAGGCGCTTGCCCTCGACGCCCCAGGCATTCCCGTTCCGCTCATGAGCGACGAGCAGCGCCTGCGTATAGAGCGCCGCGGTTTGCTCGACCGCATCACCTCCAACGGAACCATCTCGGCGTGCGTAATGATCCTCGCGGCGGTGGCGGCGGTCATCTGCGCGAACACCGATGCTTACGAGGCAATCCACGAGTTCATCATGCGTCCGGTCTCCATCGGTATCGCCGGATGGGAATTCACGCTGACCGTCGAGCTGTTCGTCAACGACTTCCTCATGGCGATCTTCTTCCTGCTCGTCGGCACGGAGCTCAAGTACGAGATGACCGTCGGTCAGTTGCGCCAACCCCGTCAGGCGATGCTGCCCATGCTCGCCGCGGTAGGTGGCGTCATCGTGCCCGCGGGCATCTACGCGTTCGTGAATCGCGGCGGCGCGGTCTACGGCTGGGCCATCCCGATGGCGACCGATATCGCCTTCGCCCTGGGCGTGATGTCGCTTCTGGGCAATCGCGTGCCCGCCGCCCTCAAGGTGTTCTTCTCGACGCTCGCCATCGCCGACGACCTGCTCGCCATCGTGGCGATCGCGCTGTTCTACGGCCATGCGCCGAGTATGTTCTGGCTCGGTGCCGCCGCGGTCGTGACGGGCCTGCTCATCCTGCTCAACGTGCGCCGGCACTTCCGCTTGGCGCCGTACATGGCGCTCGGGCTGATGCTGTGGTTCTGCCTGTACCAGTCCGGCGTGCATGCCACGCTCGCCGGCGTGATCTTGGCGTTCACGATCCCGGCGCGCTCCGATATCGATGCGGGCGGTCTGGTGGAATGGCTGCACGCGAAGCTCCCCGAACTCGACGACCGTTTCGACGACGACGTGCATATCCTTGGCCAGCACCGCTTCACGCATGCGGTCTGCGGTGTGGAGCGCGTCATGCATCGCGTGACCCCGCCGCTGCAGCGCCTGGAGCACGCCATCTCGACTCCGGTGAACTTCCTGATCCTTCCCATCTTCGCCTTCGTCAACGCCCAGGTCCGTCTGGTGGGCGTGGAGCCGGCGACGCTGCTGTTCGATCCGGTCGCGCTCGGCGTGTACTTCGGCATGCTGCTCGGCAAGCCCATCGGCATCGCCGGCATGACCTTCATCTTGGTGAAGGCCCGTATGGCGGAGCTGCCCGAGGGCGTGCGTTGGCCGCATATCGTCAGCATGGGCATCCTGGGCGGCATCGGGTTCACGATGTCCATCCTGATCGCGGGCTTGGCGTTCACCGAGATTCCTGCCGAGCTGCTGGCGGCCAAGACGGCCATTTTGGTGGGATCGGTTTCCGCGGCGATCGTCGGCCTCGTGTTCATGGCGTTCGCATGTCGCGGCGAGGGAACTCCGGCGCAAAAGTGACGAGATTATGCAGGCGCCCCTCGTGTAGCACGACGGTTTTTCCGCCTGCGCGAGGGGCGCTATTCGTCCGGTAGGGAATCCCCACAGATTGAATATCATATAACGCATTCAACCACATATAGAATATGTATTGCGTTGATTCGAGTTCTAAAGTGGGTGTTTACTATTGGAATTGCCGAGTAGAGATGTGCTTCTGCGGGCAATACGTGCAGGTACCGCACGTGTCCCCTCGGCGCCCTACTCACAAAACCCGAAACAAAACACTCACTTTGGAAATCTGGCTACCGGGACATCGGCTCGATTGGGCAAAACAGATGGCAACAGCCGATCTGCAGTACGATGAAGCGCGGATGCGCCCGTGTGCAGGCGGTGCGAGGCGGGAAAGATCCCGTTGGAAAGCGGTTTGCGGGGCGATGCGGCTGCGTGTCGCCTAGTTGACGGTCCGCAGCCGGTCGCGCACGTCCTCGACCTGTTTGATCGCGCGGTTGACGTGGTAGCGGGCATCGTCGATCTGTCCTTGAACGTACAGGTCGAAAAACGCGTTGTCGAAAAAGACATCTGCCGCGAAGGAAAGGCGGCTGCCCGAAAGGTCGAGTCCGGCGACGCCGTCGATATCGCGCAGCTCGCGCGCCAGGGCCGCCAAGGCACCGCGTGCATCGTCCAGCTCGTCTTGGGCATCGCTCATCTTGCCGCGCTTCACGAGCGACGAGATGAAGCCGCCCGCGAAGATATCGAACGCGCCCCAGTTGCGCGCGGAGTGGAGCAGGTCGCGTGCGCGGTACAGGTGCTCCAAGGCGGTGTCGGCCGCCTGCAGCGCCTCGTCGATCTCGTGCTGTCGGTCCTCGTCCATGGTCCATCTCTCCCGTGTGCCGTCAGATGCCGACGGATATCTTCGTGTCCGGTGCGGTCGTATCGCGCCGCTACTCGACCGTGCCGTACGTGCCGCCCCAGCCGTGGGCGGCGAGTGCCGAGTTGAGCTGGTCACATAGGCGCTGCCGGTCGTAGGTACCCGGCGGCAGAAGCGTCACGATCTCCATGAGGTCGTCGGCGAGATCCAGGACCTCGGCTTGAACCACGAGGTCGAGACGGTTCACGGTCTCGCGTCCGATGAACATACCGTCCACCAGGCGCTGCAGGTCGCCGAATTCCTCCGCCTGAAACGATCCGAGTCTCATGCCGGCGCGTCCTCCCTCTCATGCGATGGCGTTCACGTGTCCAGTCTAGCGGAATACGCGGACCGCGGGATGCGCGATCGTCCGGCATCGCCCAGCATGGCCGGGCACCGGGATCCGCTGAGAAAAACCACGACCCCGGATACACAGTCGAAACGCACACGTGGGTATACTTATGCAGCATGTGGATTCGCGAAGCTCCGGTATACGCCACCAAGCTGCGAGAACGCCGGGCATCGCTTGAAGGGGGAGGGGATCGCTATGCAAACGATCTACCAGCAGATGGGAACCGAGGAGCTCGATGCCGCCATCGCCGAGCTCGCATCCGAGGTCGAGGCCGTCAAGGCGAAGAACCTTGCGCTCGATATGGCGCGCGGCAAGCCGTCGCCGGCGCAGGTCGACATCTCCCGCCCCATGCTCGACCTTCTGAGCAGCGGTGCCGACCTCACCGACGAGGGCGTCGACTGCTCCAACTACGGCTGCTTCGAGGGCATCCCCTCGGCGCGCCGTCTGGCCGGTGAGTTTCTCGGCGTGCCTGCCGAGCAGACCATCGTGCTCGGCTCGTCGAGCCTGAACATCATGCAGTCCGTGCTCATCCACTACTGGGAGAAGGGCGTGCCCGGCTACACGCCGTGGAGCAAGCTCGACCATGTCAAGTTCCTGTGCCCCGCGCCGGGCTACGACCGTCACTTCGGCATCACGCAGGACCTGGGCATCGAGAACGTGCCGGTGCGCATGACCGAGACCGGCCCGGACATGGACGAGGTCGAGCGCCTGTGCGCGGCGGACGACTCCATCAAGGGCATGTTCTGCGTTCCCAAGTACTCGAACCCCACCGGCGTCACCTACTCCGACGACACGGTGCGCCGTTTGGCGACCATGAAGGCCGCGCCTGACTTCCGCATCGTGTGGGACAACGCCTACGCGGTCCACGACTTCACCGATGAGCCCGATCGGCTCGCCAACGTGTTCGACTACGCGCGCGAGGCGGGCAACGAGGATCGTATCCTGGGCGTCGCCTCGACCTCCAAGATCACGTTCCCGGGCGCGGGCATCGCGTTTTTCGGCTCCAGCCCGGCCAACGTCGCCGAGGTCGCCAACACGCTCAAGGTCGGCCTCATCAGCGCCAACAAGCTCAACCAGCTCATGCACACGCGCTTTTTACCGACGCTCGACGCGGTGCGCGAGCACATGCGCAAGCATGCCGAGTTCCTGCGTCCGCGTTTCGCCTGCGTCGAGGAGAAGCTCGAGGCGGGGTTGGCCGGTACGGGCTGCGGCACCTGGTCGCATCCGAACGGCGGCTATTTCGTGTCGTTCGACGGTCCTGAAGGATCGGCCAAGCGCGTGGGTGCCCTGTGCGCCGAGATGGGCGTCAAGCTGACGCCGGCGGGCGCCACCTGGCCCGGCGGCCACGACCCGCGCGACACCAACATCCGCATCGCCCCGACCTATCCGACCGTGGACGAGCTCGCCGCGGCGCTCGACGTGCTCGTGCTGGCTGTCAAGCTGGTCTCCGCCCAACTTGCGCGCGAGGAGCGCGCGTAGGCGACGCGCGCATCGTCGCTGTTCGCCCGGATGCGCGGGCGTGGTTGGGCGCATCGTCGCGTTCGTGCTATCCTTGGTTGTTCAACGGTAAGGAGCAACACCTATGGAACTCGGAATCAACACCACGCCCACGCCCGAGCGTTACCTCGTGTCGGTGACGGGCGAGGTCGACATCTCCAACGTCGACGCACTGCGCGACATCATCGATCTGGCGCTCGAGCAGCCCACGGCCAAGCTCACGCTGGACTTCGCCAACGTGTCCTATATCGACTCGACGGGCATCGGCGTGCTCGTCGGAGCGGCGCATCACGCCGTCGAGCATCAAAAGGGCTTTGAGGTCATCAACGCCCAGCCCAACGTCATGCGCGTGGCGCAGCTGCTCGGCGTCGACGGCGAGATCGGCATCATCGGCGCGTAGAGGCGCCCGATAACGCGCTCTTTACATGCGCATTTCGCGCAGGGTCGGCGAGCTGCCGCCCTGCGCGGTATACTGTTGCAACTGTGTATGGATAAAATCGGCGGCAGGCTCCGCGCCGGCCGCATCCGATGGTTTGTGGAGGTGCCCCGTGCCAAGTATCGGCGGAACGGAGCTGGTGATCATCCTGGTGTTCGCCTTTCTGCTCTTCGGCCCCGACAAGCTTCCCCAGATGGGTCGCACGATCGGCCGCGCCCTGCGCCAGTTCCGCGAGACGCAGGAGAAACTGACCAACGTCGTCCAGACCGAGGTCGTCGACCCCATGGCCGCTGCGGCAAACGCGCCCAAGAAGGGTGTCGCCACGCAGGCTGACGATGTGTCGGTGGATGTCGACGACGAGGACGCCGACGTCGCGGAGGGCGAGGCCGCACCCGCGCCGCGCCGCAAGGAGACCTTCGCCGAGCGCCGTGCGCGCCTGGCGGCCGAGAAGGCGCAGAAGGAGGCCGCCGAGGCAGAGGGCGAGGGCGCACAGGAGGCTGTTGCGGCTGAGCCCGTGACGACCCCCGAGCCCGCCGCCGCGGTCGAGCCGGCTGCCGGCGACGCGCTCGCCGCGCCCCAGGACGATCAACCCGCGGAGCTCACCACCGAGGATCTCTACGCCCGCCGTCCGCGCCGCCGCCGTGACGCTGCGGAGGCCGACGAGCCGGCTGCGACGGATGCCGCCGCCGAGGAAGGCGGTGAGCGGTAATGCCTATCGGACCCGCGCGCATGCCGCTCATGGACCATATCGGCGAGCTGCGTCGTCGCCTGACCATTATCATCGCGTCGGTGCTCATCGCGACGGTGGTCATGTACTTCGCCACCCCGGTGCTCGTCGACATCCTGAAGGACCCCATCTTGCCGAAGCTTCCCGAGGGTACGGACTTCTACATCTTCACCTCGCTCGGCGGCTTCGCGTTGCGCTTCAACATCGCCATCAAGGTGGCGATCGTCATGTGCACGCCCATGATCGTCTGGCAGATCTTGGCGTTCTTCCTGCCCGCGCTTAAGCCCAACGAGCGTAAATGGGTCGTGCCTACGGTGCTCGCCGCCGTCGGACTGTTCTTCCTCGGCGCGATCTTCAGCTATTTCGTGATCATCCCGGCGGGCTTCGAGTGGCTTATCGGCGAATCGCTGACGATCGGCCAGATCGCCCCGAACCTCGAGGATTACATCAACATCGAGCTGTTGCTCATGATCGGCTTCGGTGTGGCGTTCGAGCTGCCGCTCATCGTGTTCTACCTCGCCGTGTTCCACATCGTGCCCTACGCGAGCTTCCGTGCCGCCTGGCGCTACATCTACGTGATCATGCTCGTGGTGTCCGCCTCCATCACGCCGGATGCGAGCCCGGTCACGCTTATCTTCATGTACGCGGCGATGCTGTCGCTCTACGAGATCGCGCTCGCCATCACGCGTTTCGTGATCGTGGCGCGCGAGGGCAAGAAGGGCCTGACGGAGAGCCGCCTGTCGTTTTTGTCCGACGACGAGGACGATGACTAGCAGCCATGCATGAGCTGGGCCTGGTTTCCGGCATACTCGAGACGGTAGGTAAGACGGCGCGCGAGGCGGGGGCTTCGCGCGTCGTTTCCGTTTCGCTGCGTATCGGCGACATGGCCGAAGTCAATCCCGAGACGATGGAGTTCGCCTGGGAGGTGCTGCGCGAGGACGACCCGCTGTGCGCGGAGGCGACGATGGAAGTCGCCTACGTGCATCCGAGCAGCGTGTGCCTCGATTGCGGCGAGGAGTTCGAGCACGATCGCTTCCACATGCGCTGTCCTGCGTGCGGGAGCGCCGACACGGTGCTCGTCGCGGGGCGCGAGATGGATATCGTGTCCATGGAAATCGAAGACGATACCTGAGCGACAAGTTCGTACCCGGCCCCATCTTGTCGCGACAAGTTGGGGCCGGGTACGAACTTGTCGCTCAGGTATCGTGGAGTGGAGGATCATATGGCGGGGAAAACGATCGAGATCGGCAGCTCGATCCTGTCGCGCAATGAGCGTCTGGCGGCGGAGTTGCGCGAGCGTTTCGCACGCACGGGCACCTACGTGATCAACGTGCTCTCAAGCCCGGGTTCGGGCAAGAGCTCGACGATCCTCGCCACCAACGAGCTGCTGCGTGTGCGCTACGGTCTGCGCTGCGCCGTCATCGAGGGCGATATCGCGAGCGACGTGGACGCCGTCAAGATGAAGCAGGCGGGTATGCCGGCGATCCAGATCAACACGGGTGGCCTGTGCCACCTCGAGGGCAACATGATCTCGAAGGCGATCGACGCGCTCGATGCCGGCGTGGGGCTCGATGCGATCGACGTCATCTTCATCGAGAACGTGGGCAACCTCGTGTGTCCTGTCGACTTCGATCTGGGCGAGAACCTCGCCGTCATGATCCTCTCGGTTCCCGAGGGCGACGACAAGCCCATCAAGTACCCGGGTATCTTCCAACACGCCAGTGCGCTGTTGCTCAACAAGATCGACGTGGCGCCCGCCTTCGACTTCGATATGGAGGGCTACGCGCGCGTGCTCGACGACCTGAACCCCACCGCACCGCGCTTCTCCATCAGCGCGACGCGCGGTACCGGCATGGACGAATGGGTGACCTGGCTCGCCTCCCATGTAAAATAACCCCTGGGGTTTTTCTACATGTTCCGTCACGCAAAAACCCCAGGGGTTTTCGACATGGTTCGACATAGTTCGCTTTGAGAATAATTCGCGCTTGCGGCTCACTTGTGGTACGTTGCGGTACACGACTTGACGCTCGCGGCCGTGTGGCCGCGGCAGCATATATATGAGTAAGGAGCCGCTTTGAAGCTCGTCATCACCGAGAAAAACGACGCCGCCCAGCAGATCGCACGCCTGCTGTGCAGCGTCGGAAAACCGAAGGCCGACAAGGTCTACAACACGCCCGTCTACCGCTTCACCGTGGACGGCGAGGAGTGGGTCACCATCGGTCTGCGCGGCCACATCCTGGCCCCGGATTTTCCCACCGAGCTTAAGTTCGACAAGAAGCTCGGCTGGTACGCCGTGAGCCAGGAGGGCGAGATGCTTCACGCCGATGTGCCCGATGGCCTGGCCCGCCCGCCCTATGAGTCCAAGCGCAAGCCCTTCCTCAAGGACGGCATCGACATCAAGGGTTGGAAGGTGCCGAGCCTGCCGTACCTCGTGTGGGCGCCCATCGAGAAGCTGCCCGCCGAGAAGGAGATCATCCGCGCGCTCAAGAACCTCGCCAAGAAGGCGGACTCCGTCGTGATCGGCACCGACTTCGACCGCGAGGGCGAGCTTATCGGCTCGGACGCCCTCACCATGGTGCGCGACGTGGCGCCCGACGTGCCCGTGTCCCGCGCGCGCTACTCCGCCTTCACCAAGGCCGAGATCGACCACGCCTTCAATAACCTCGTCGAGCTCGATCAGAACCTGGCCGACGCCGGTGAATCCCGCCAGTACATCGACCTCATCTGGGGTGCGGCGCTCACGCGCTACCTCACCATGGCCAAGTTCGGCGGCTTCGGCAATGTCCGCTCCGCCGGCCGTGTGCAGACGCCGACTTTGGCACTCGTGGTGGAGCGCGAGCGCGAGCGCCTGGCTTTCGTGCCCGAGGACTACTGGATCATCTCCGGCGAAGCACGGCCTGCCGGCGCCGGTGACGAGGACGCCTTCAAGATCTCCCATGCGCAGGGGCGCTTTACCGACCAAGCTGTAGCTGCCACGGCGTTCTCCCATGTGGAGAACGCGACGACCGGCACGGTCACCGACGTCGTGAAGAAGAGCCGAACCCAGCGCCCGCCCACGCCGTTCAACACCACGTCGCTGCAGGCGGCGGCCGCCGCCGAGGGCATCAGCCCCGCACGCACCATGCGCATCGCCGAGTCCCTCTACATGGACGGCCTCATCTCCTACCCGCGCGTGGACAACACCGTCTACCCGCGCTCGCTCGACCTGCGCGCCACCGTGAAGGCCATCTCGAGCGTCCCGCAGTACGCGCCCGCCTGCCGTGAGCTGCTGTCCCGCGAGAAGCTCACCGCCACGCGCGGCAAGACCGAGACGACCGACCATCCGCCCATCTATCCCACGGCGGCGGCCGACCCAGCACAGCTCGAACCTGCTCAGTGGAAGCTCTACAACCTCATCGCCCGTCGTTTCTTGGCGACGCTGTCCGACCCCGCCGTCATCGAGGGCACCAAGATCGAGATCGACGTCGCGGGCGAGCCGTTCGTGGCTTCCGGCGACGTGCTCAAGGTACCGGGCTTCCGCGCCGTGTACCCCTTCGGCCTCAAGAAGGATGAGCAGCTGCCGGCGCTCGAGACCGGCGATGCGGTCGACGTGCGCGACATGCAGCTCGAGGCCAAGCAGACCGAGCCGCCGGCGCGCTATTCCCAGGGCAAGCTCGTCCAGGAGATGGAAAAGCGCGGCCTGGGCACCAAGTCCACGCGTGCGAGCATCATCGAGCGCCTCTACGCGGTGAAGTACTTCAAGGGCGCGCCGAGCGGCCCCATCGAGCCGAGCCAGCTGGGCATGGCCATCATCGACGCGCTGCATGAGTTCGCGCCACGCATCACCACGCCTGATATGACGAGCGAGCTCGAAGAGGACATGACGCACGTGGCCGAGGGCACCGATACCCAGGACCAGGTGGTCTACCACTCGCGTGCGCTGCTCGCCGGCATGCTCGATGCGCTGATCGAGCACAAGGACGACCTAGGCGAGGCGATCTCGGACGCCGTGACCGCCGACGCGCGCGTGGGTGCCTGCCCCAAGTGCGGCAAGGACCTCGTCATGAAGACGAGTGCCAAGACCCGTGGGAGTTTCATCGGCTGCATGGGTTGGCCGGACTGCGACGTGACCTATCCGGTACCCTCCGGCGTGCGTGTGAGTCCGCTCGAGGGCGAGGCTGCCGTGTGCCCCGAGTGCGGCGCGCCACGCATCAAGTGCCAGCCGTTCAGGCAGAAGGCCTATGAGGTGTGCGTCAACCCCAAGTGCCCCACCAACTACGAGCCCGACCTCAAGGTGGGGGAGTGCTCGGTGTGCGCCGAAGCGGGACGTCACGGCGACCTGATCGCGCATAAGTCGGAAAAGAGCGGTAAGCGCTTCATCCGCTGCACCAATTACGAGGAGTGCAGCGTGTCCTACCCGCTGCCCGGCCGCGGCAAGCTCGAGGCGACCGGTGAGGTCTGCGAACACTGCGGTGCGCCCATCGTCGTGGTCCAGACCGCGCGCGGTCCGTGGCGTATCTGCGTGAACATGGACTGCCCCGGCAAGGAGAAGAAGACGTCCCGTGTCCGCGGCGGCGCGCGCAAGGCGGCGTCGGGATCCAAGAAGTCTGCGGCGAAAAAGTCGACCGCCAAGAAGACGACGAAGAAGACGGCGACGAAAACGTCGACGTCCAAGTGATGCCAGGCCGCCTTTTGGGCGGCCTGTTGCGTTCGTGATACCCGCTGTGGTCACGAGAGGACGATTCCTGCAAGACAGGTGCTGCGGCGAGCGGTCCGCAGACGTTTTGCGCAAGGCGAATCCTGCGGAGATACCGTGCGGTGGGCATCCAGTCCCCGGCCGACTTCCCAATGGCCCCTCGGGAACGCCCGAATCGGGCGCTCCCGAGGGGACGGGGGAGCTTGATCCGACAAGAATCGTATCCGCGTGACCAGCGGCGCGAAAACGAACGGCTCGTCCCAGTCCGAAGCGTCTTCGATCAGGCGAGCGACGACCCGGAATCGGTCTCGCCATCCTCTCCCGAGGCGGCCTGCTCAAGGGAGTATAGCGAACCAGGCGGTGCCGCCGTCGGCGATCTCCAGACTGCCCGCCTCGTCGTAGACGAGGTCGATCCGGTCGTCACGATATGCCCAGATTTCGACGGCGAATCCATCGATCTGCTGGTCGAGATAGCCGTTGACGGTGTTGGGCACAAAGTCGTCGAGCGTGTTGCAGACAAGTGTGAGCTCTTCAGTGCCGTCACCGTCGAAATCGATGAGTTGCGCGACGCACAGCCCGGTCATCATATATGATCCGTCCTCCGCGCGAATCCAGCTCGGATCACCGTAGGCGTCGAGGTATTCACAGCACTTTTCCCAGTACAGTTCGTAAGCGCTCGCAGCCTGCTGATCGTAGGCGTGCGGGAGCTGCTCGTCGGGGTCCTCTTCGGCGGACGGGGCGACGACGATTTCGTCGGTGGCTTCGGGGTTGTCCTCGCCGTAGTCGACGGGTGCGCCTCGGCCGAAGAAGCGGCGGCAGCGTCGGTATCGGCGGGCGCCGACGCGGTGGCAGCAGGGGCGCTGGCGTCGACGGGTGCCTGATCCGCCGCATCTTCCGGCATGGTGGGCGCCTGCGCGGCAGTTGGGCCGTCCGGGGGCGTCAGGGTGACGGGCGTTCCGCAGCGCGAGCAGAAGCGCGCTCCTTCTTTCAGCTTGTTTCCGCAGTTCGTGGAAAACATGTGCCGCCTTTCCACTCGGTGACGCCCCCGGCAGCGGTGCCGGGAGGGTACGTATCTGTCCGCATCCATGATACGACCGACGCCGTGCGCGTTCGGGCTTGCGTTGGAGATCGACCGCAAGCGTTCGCGGCGGCGCGGGGGCGCGAACGTGGGGTATCATGACGGGGTGCTCAACTGAGAGGAAAGAGGAGAGGCCATGCCGTTCATCACGCTCGAGGGAATCGATGGCTGCGGCAAGACGACGCAGGCGCGCCTGATCACGGCGGCGCTCACGCATGCCGGTCATGATGTGCTGAGCCTGCGCGAGCCGGGCGGCGTGGCCATCTCGGAGAAGATCCGCGCGCTGCTGCTCGACCCCGAAAACGGCGCCATGTGCGACGCATGCGAACTGTTGCTCTACGAAGCGGCCCGCGCCCAGCTCGTCCACGAGGTGATCCGTCCGGCGCTCGATGCTGGGCGCGTGGTCGTGTGCGACCGGTTCTTCGATTCCACGACCGCCTACCAGGGCTTTGCCGGCAGTTCGAGCCGCGAGGCGGCCGAGATGGCCAACGCGCTCGCCGTGGGCGGCTGCGTGCCCGCGCTGACCCTCGTCTTCGACATCGATCCCCAACTCGCCGCCGATCGCGCCGATACACGTGCGGGAGCGCCCGACCGTATGGAGGCCAAGGGCCTCGACTACCAGTGCCGCGTGGCCGAGGGCTTTCGCACCATCGCGCGCGAGCAGCCCGGCCGCGTGCGGCTCATCGACGCGAGCCAGACCGTCGACGCCGTGTTCGCCTGCGCGTTGGCGGAGCTTGCGAGCGCGGGCATCGCCACCAGCGCCGATGACGCGCGTTCGGCGCTTGCCGCCCTCATGGCGCCGACGGAGTGATCGAGATGACCGCCGTCACCCCGCAGGGCCTGCTCGCAAAACTCGATACGCAATCCCGTGTGCGCGACTTTCTCATGCGTGCCGTGGCGTCCGATCGCGCGAGCCATGCCTACCTGTTCGTGGGCGCGCCCGGGTCGGGTAAACTCGACGCCGCCTGGGCACTCGCCCAGGCGCTGCTGTGCGAACGCGACGGTGAGCACGGCTGCGGCGCATGCGACGCGTGCATCCGCGTGGCGCGCCACACGCACCCCGACGTCCACTACTTCGCACCCGAGAGCGCGACGGGCTATCTGATCGCGCAGGTGCGCGACCTGATCGACGACGTGGCGCTCGCGCCCATCCGCGCACGCCATAAGGTCTATATCGTCGATCGTGCCGAGCAGCTGCGCGCGAACACCGCGAACGCCCTGCTCAAGACGCTCGAGGAGCCGCCGGCGAACGTGACGTTCGTGCTGCTGGGAACCTCGACCGACGTTATGCTTCCGACGATCGTCTCGCGCTGCCAGTGCGTTCCGTTCCGCATGCTGTCGGCGCGCGAATCGGCGGCCGCGGTCGCCCGGGCGACCGGGCTCGACGAGCCGCGCTGTCGCATGGCGGTCGCGGTGGCGGGAAGCCCGGCGCGTGCGGTCGAGTTCCTCAAGAGCGCCGAGCGCCAGGAGGCGCGACGGGCGATGCTACGCCTCGTCGACTCGCTTCCACGCGCGGATGAGGCGGATATCCTGCTGGCCGTCCGCGATCTCATGGGCACCATCAAGGCGCCGTTGGCGGACGTCAAGTCCACGCAGCAGGCGATTCTCGACCAGAACGCCGACTACCTCTCCCGTGGAGCATTGAAGCAGCTCGAGGAGAGAAACAAGCGCGAACTGTCCGCGCGGGAGCGTTCGGGTATCATGGAAGCGCTGGCGAGCGCGCGCACCCTGCTGCGCGACGTGCTGATGGTCGTGCAGGGCGCCCCCGACGAGACCGTGAACGCCGATGCGTCCGATATCGTCGAGCGGTTGAGCCGGACGTGCACGGTATCCGGTGCCGTCGCCGCGCTCGACGCCGTGGCGCACGCCGAGCGGCGCATCGCCCGCAACATTACCCCCCAGCTGACCATCGAGGTCATGCTCTTCGATATCAGAAAGGCGCTTACATGCCTGTAGTCGTTTCCGTGAAGTTCCCCTTCGCCTCGCGCGACCTGTGGTTCGACCCGCAGGGGCTCGATATCGTCAAAGGGGACTACGCGATCTGCTCCACTGAGCGCGGCACCGAGTTCGGTCTGGTGACGGCCGATCCGCACGAGGTGGCCGAATCCGATCTTTCCGCCCCGCTCAAGCCCGTCCTCGGCATCGCGTCGGACGCCGATCTGGACCGTGCCGACGAGTTGGCACGCAAGGGAGAGGCCGCTATGGCCGACTTCCGTGAGCTCGTGGCCAAAAACAGGCTCGACATGAAGCCGGTGGGCGTCGAGTTCCTGTTCGGTGGCGAGAAAGCCGTGTTCTACTTCGCCGCGGAAGATCGCGTCGACTTCCGTCAGCTCGTCAAGGATCTGTCGAGCAGGTTCCGCACGCGCGTCGACATGCGCCAGATCGGCGTGCGCGACGAGACCCGCTTGGTGGGCGGATACGCCCACTGCGGCCAGGAACTGTGCTGCACCCGATTCGGCGGGCAGTTCGAGCCGGTGTCCATCCGCATGGCCAAGGAGCAGGACCTGCCGCTCAACTCGTCCAAGATCTCGGGCGTGTGCGGGCGTCTCATGTGCTGCCTGCGCTACGAGTTCGAGGCGTACAAGGATTTCAAGAGCCGCGCTCCCAAAAAGAAGACGCTGATCGACACGCCGCTCGGCCGCGCGCGCATCCAGGAGTACGACACGCCCAAGGAGCAGCTCGTGTTGCGCCTTGAGAGCGGCAAGGTGTTCCGCGTGAACCTGTCTGATATGACGTGCTCGGACGAGTGCATCAAGCGATCTCAGGAACAGAACTGCACCTGCCGACCCGACACGGTGACGCGCGAGGTGCTCGATCGGATCGAATCGCCCGAAATGCGCATGGCGCTCATGGAGCTCGACCGCGAGATGGGTGTCGACGTTGGCGACGGGCTCGACCGCGCCGACCGCATCGTGACCTCCGGTCCCACGCCTCGCCGCAAGAAGCAACGCGGTGAGTCCGCGGCAGGCGAGCAGGGCGGCAAGGCGTCCGGTCGCACGCGCGGCAAGACCCGCTCCGGCGAGGAGGCCGCGTCCGAGGCGCCGTCGTCGCGCCGCCGTCGCCGTCGGGCCGAGGATGCCGCGCCTGCCGATACGGCTGCCGCTTCGCAGGGCCAGCCGTCGCGCCGTCGCCGCCGTCATCTGAGTCCCGAGGAGCGCGACGAGGCGTTCCGCGCCGCCGCCGGCCGCGAGCAGGAGCGCTCGCAGGCTTCCGAGGGCAAGCGCCGCCAACAGGGTTCCGATGAGCAGGCATCCGGTCAGGGTCGCCAGCGCCGTCGTCACAAGCAGGCCTCCGAGACGCCGCGCGGCAAGTCGGTCAAGCCCGACGTGCCCTCCGTGGCCGAGCAGGTCGCGACCGGCGAGGTCCGAGTTGCACGCCGTCGTCCGGGCGATGGCGGGGGCGCCGCACGCGCGGACGGCAACGCTGCCGCTTCCGCGGATGTCGCTCGTGCCGATCCTGCCGAGGGGGCGGAGAAGAAACGCCGTCGTCGCCGTCGTTCGCGCAAGCCGCGCTCCGGTGGCGAGAATCCCGGCGCCGCGCCCTCGTCCGAGGCGTAGCGTCCGCGCTATACTGATTGCAACTCAGGCCCTCCTCCACACGGCACGTTTGGAGGAGGGTCGTTTATGTCGTGTCGGAATCCTGTCGGATACGAATCGGGTGCGTCTTCGATCGCCTGCGATGCCGATGACGTCGAGGCGTCGTGGTATCGCCGTGCGGCAAGGTGCCTGCATGTCGCCGCGCTCGAGGCGCTGTCCCCGACGCGCTGCGCGGGATGCGAGCGGCCGGGGACGCTTATCTGCGAGCGCTGTCTTGCGCGCCTGCCGCTTATCGATCCGCGCCACGCCTGCATGCGATGCGGCGCCCCGTTCGGGGAGATCCTGTGCACCGAGTGCGATCGGGACGGTGCGGGTGCGAATGCGTCGCCCGTTGCCCGATGTCTCGCCATGGCGACCTACGAGGACCCTCTGGATCGCATCATCCGCGTCTACAAGGATGCCGGCGAACGCGGGCTCGCGCCCCTGCTCGCCGAGATGCTCGCCGACACGGCGGCTCATGCCGAGCGCGTGGCGCCGGAGCGCTACGGCGGTGTGGTGAGTGACGCCGACGCGCTGGTCTTCGTGCCCGCGACGGCCGTGGCGTATGTGCGGCGCGGTTACGACCACATGGAGCAGATCGCCGCCGAGCTCTCCCGGCGAAGCGGTGTGCCTATGCTCGATGCGCTGGCAAAGCTCGGCGGCGCCGATCAACGCGCGCTCGGACGTAAGGATCGGCGGGCGGGCATGCGAGGCGTTTTCGAGGTGGTGGAGCGGGTGCGCGACATGCGCCTCGTGCTCGTGGACGACGTCTGCACGACGGGCGCCACGCTCGACGCCGCCGCCGAGGCGCTACGACGGGCGGGGGCGCACCAGGTGGATGCCCTCGTGCTCGCGCGCGTATGGGGACGCTGAGGCGCGCCCCGGTGGAATGCCCGCGGTGTCGATAGGGGTATGTGCGGCTCCGCGGGAAAAAGGTGCCTGTCCCCATTTTCCCGCGGGACGAGGCAAGGCTTTCCCGCGCAGACCGAGCACGATATCCCCGACGAGTACAAGGCGGCCGCCGAGCCGTGCGCATCCCGTGTCGGCAAGGATTCCCATATCGGACCGATAGCCGTCCACATTCCGCATAGCGTGTGGGGATGGAACCGACACCCCGCCGATTGTCGAGCATGCTCGCCTGCGAGCTGCTATAATGCCGTCGTTCCCACCAGGCTGTGGTTGCGGAGGGCCGTCGGACGCGTCATCGCGTCCGCAAGGAGGCCTTCTCAGTCCAAGGCAGACGCGGCCAAAGGGATCCACGTAAGCGAGTCGCGTGCGCGCGGCCGCGATCATGGCGCGTCCTAGAGGTAAGCCGCACCGTCCGTTCTACTTGAGGGGCGACACGCGCCCCGCGGGCGAGCGGGTTAGTCGTGAGGTCGGCTGCGGCCGTCCGAGCAAACGCCCCGGTGCGCAGGTGTGGGGTCAAAGACCAGGTCAGCTGGAGGGAACTTAAGATCGCATGGGACGCCGGCGTATGCCGGCGCGGTCATGTATACGCGCATCGTGTCGGGGGGATTGGAGACGGTCGATATGATTCAGGGTTGGAACGCGCATCCGGTGAGGTTCGTCGCCGCCGTGGCGGCGTTGCTCGTCACGCTGTTGGCGTGTGGATGCTCGCTGATGACGCCATCACGGGATGAGGTCGAGCAGTCCGCGAAGAGCGCCACCGTCGACGCGAGCTCGCTCGTCCAAGAGGGCGTGCTGACCGTCGCCCTCGACACGACCGATGCTCCGCAGTGCATGGTCGACGCCGAGGGTGCGATGACCGGCTACTACGCCGACGTCGCCCGCGCGCTCGCGTCCAAACTGGGGCTGCACGTCGCCTTCGTCGACGCCGCCTCTGCCAGCTCATCGGTGGGCGAGGGCGCCGCGGATATCTTCATCGGCGCGAAGGCGGCCGACGCCGGCGACGAGCTGACGGTGTTCGGCAGTTGTCTGGAGGACGCCCCCTCCCTGTTCATGCTCGATGCCGACGCGCAGACCGCATCGGTGACGGCGCTCTCCGGCAAGACGGTCGCCGTGCAGACGGCGTCCGCCGCGCAAGACGCGCTCAACAAGGCCGGTGTCGCCGCCGAACAGCTTCCATGCTCCAACGTGAACGAGTGCTTCGAGGCGGTCGCCTCCGGTCAGGCCGACTGCGTGGCGTGCGATGCGACCGCGGGCGCGTATCTCGCGAGCATCTACGGCGATATCGCCTTCGCGGGCACGCTCGATACGACGACGGTGTCGGGTATCGCGGTGAGCGCCGGCAACAGCGTCCTGACCGAGCAGGTGTCCTCGGCGTTCGACAGCCTGTCGGCCGACGGCTCGCTCGGCGCGATCCACGCCTCGTGGTACGGCTCGCTGCCCCTGTCGCTATCCGATGTCCTGCTGCCCGGTGTCGAGCTGACCGAGAAGGATGCCGACGAGCCCGAGAGCGCGACCTCGGCGGCGGAGGATGCCTCCGAGCAGGGTTTGGATCTCTCCGATATCAACGAGTTCGACGGCTAGCCTTCGCGTCTGAACAGCTGCGACGTTCCGAGTGCCGCCCCTACCCGAAACGCTCGGGTGAGGGCGGCACTCTTCGGTGTTCGGTGGTGTCCGTTTCGTCAACGGATGGGTTCGATTCGGCGTAAACCTCCCAACATTTGTGGGTACAAAACAGATACGTCCTGTTCCCGGATAGAAAAGGAGCCACGTATGGATATCAAGGTTTCTGGGCGTAAGACCACAGTTACCGATGCTCTGCGTGCGCGCGTGGAAGAGAAGGTCGGCGATGCCTGCAAGGTGTTCGACATAGAACCCATGACCGTCGACGTCGTATTGCGTTACGAGAAGAATCCCTCCAACCCCAATCCCGCGATCGTCGAGGTCACCGTCCGCGCCCGCGGTTCGGTCATCCGCGTGGCCGAGCACGGCGCCGATATGTACTCCGCCATCGATGCCTCATCCGACAAGGTGACGCGTCAGCTGCGCAAGTTCAAGACCAAGGTCGTCGACAACCGCCAGCAGGGGCCGTCCGCGGCGGAGGTCACGCCGTTCGAGCCCGTCGAGGATCTCGCCGACCTGCTCATCCCCGAGGAGGAGGACGATCAGCTCGTACGCGAGAAGGTCATCGAGATCACGCCGATGACCGAGGAGCAGGCGCTCGTGCAGACCGACCTGCTCGGTCACGACTTCTACGTGTTCGAGAACGCGACCACGGGCCTCATCAATGTGGTATATCACCGTAAGAATGGTGGATACGGCATCATCAAGCCCAAGATCGAGGAACTTGACGGGTAAAATACATACCCGAGCATGAGATCACAGCGGCGGCCGTCCCATGCGGGACGGCCGCCTCTTTGTTGTGGACGTGATGCTCGCACGATACGAGAACGACCGTTTCGCGAAAGGGCGTACATTGAACAGCACCACATCGGGCTCCGGCCATGCGCAGCGCTGCAGGATCGTCGTCGACACCTGCGCCGACCTGACTCCCGAGATCGCCGCGTCGCTCGACGTCGACATCCTGGGCTTCCCGTATATCCTGGACGGGGTCGAGCATACCGACGACATCTGGACGTCCATCACCCCGCAGGAGTTCTACGACCAGATCCGGGCGGGCGTGAAGGCGTCCACCTCGGCGATCTCGATCGGCCGCTACCTCGAGTACTTCACGCAGTGCGCCGAGGAGGGCACGCCGACGGTGTACCTGTGCTTCACCTCCGCGCTCTCGAGCAGCTACGACTCGGCGGTCACGGCGGCCGAGCAGGTGCGCGCCCAGTATCCCGACTTCGAGCTGTACGTGGTCGACAACGCTTTG
The DNA here is from genome assembly GCA_964602045.1 of uncultured Collinsella sp. Taxonomy (GTDB): domain Bacteria; phylum Actinomycetota; class Coriobacteriia; order Coriobacteriales; family Coriobacteriaceae; genus Collinsella. Next base: position 50,206 of record CAZRPL010000005.1, read on the forward strand.
CCGTGCGCGTGCGGCGAGCTGCTGGCGCTCGAGGCGGTGCGCCAGCGCGCCGCGGGGCTCAACGCCCAGCAGCTCGCGGCATGGGCCGACGAGGCCAAGACCTACGTCCACGGCTACTTCACCCTCGACAGCCTGGATTCGCTGGCGGCGGGTGGGCGCATCCCGCCTGCAGCGGCCCAGCTCTCCTCCAAGCTCGATATCAAGCCCGAGCTGTCGTTCGACCTGTCCGGTTCGCTGTCGCTGATCGGCGTGAACCGCGGCCGCAAGAAGGCGCTCAAGTCGCTCGTCAAGTCTTTCAAGGAGAACTACGTGCCCGATCCGGCGCTGCCCATCACGGTCGTGTCGGCCGACGCCGAGAAGGACGCCGACTGGGTGGAGGCCGCCCTGCGCCGTGAGGAGGGGTGCGCCAACGCGACCATCATCCGGGGCTCGGTGGGTCCCACGATCGGTGCCCACGTGGGTCCCGGCATGGTGGCGGTCATCTTCTGGGGCCGCAACCGCGCCGATAAGATCTCGCTGACCGACCGCATCGCGAAGCGCGTGCGCGGATAGCTTATCGCCCGCGTTTCCCCATCCATCGCAGCGAGCGCGGGGAAGCGCCGCATGATCGATCGCCATTTGTTTCCAACGGCTGAAGGAGTAGAGGTTATGGCGGATAGCAAGCAGAAAGTCGCATTCATCGGTACCGGCATCATGGGCGCGCCCATCGCGGGGCACATCATGGACGCCGGCTACGATGTGACGGTCTACAACCGCACCAAGTCCAAGACCGACGCGCTCGTCGCGCGCGGCGCGCATTGGGCGGCGAGCCCCCAGGAGGCGGCCGCCGACGCCGACGTGGTGTTCACCATGGTCGGATTCCCGACGGATGTCGAGGAGATCTACCTGTCCGGCGACGGCCTGCTGTCCACGGCCAAGTCCGGCGCCTATCTCATCGACCTCACCACGAGCTCGCCCGAGCTCGCCCGCGATATCTCCGAGGCGGCCGAGACCATGGGCAAGCACGCGTTCGACTGCCCGGTCACCGGCGGTGAGGCCGGCGCCGTCAACGGCACGCTCACGCTGATCGTCGGCGCCACCGAGGCCGATATCGCCCCAGTTCGCCCGATCCTCGAGTCCTTCTCGTCCAAGATCTTCTGCTTCGGCGGCGCGGGCAAGGGTCAGGCTGCCAAGCTCGCCAACCAGGTGGCACTCGCCGCCTCCATGGTGGGCATGGCCGATGCACTGTCGTTTGCCCAGCAGTCCGACTTGGATCTCGCGCTCACCCGTGAGATGATCCTCGGCGGCACCGGTGCCTCGGGTGCCATGGAGCAGCTCGCGCCCAAGTCGCTCGACGGCGACTGGAAGCCCGGCTTCATGGTCAAGCATTTCCTCAAGGATATCGGCCTGGCGCTGCAGGTCGCCGAGGACAAGGAGATCGCCCTGCCCGGTGCCGACACCGCCTTCACGCTCTACGACATGCTCGAGGCCATCGGCGGCGGCAACCTGGGCACCCAGGCCATCACGCTGCTGTATCAAGAGGAGGCCGAGGCGGTCGCCGCCGGGCTCGACTGGTCGCTGTACACCTCCGCGCACGAGCATGACGATGAGTGCGGTTGCGGGCACGATCACGAGCACGGCGACCACGAGTGCTGCGGCGGCCATGGTCACGACCACGACCACGAGTGCGGTTGCGGGCACCACGGGCACGCGGAGTAGCCGATGGGTGTCGCCTTCTTCATCTGCGCCCTGCTGCTGTTGCTGTTCGGCCTGTACGTGGGGTTCTCCATCGGCAGCCACCTGGGTGAACGAGCCTGCACCACGGCGGATTACTGGAAGCTCAACGCCGGCGCGATCGTCGTGACGGTGCTTTTGAGCTGCATCCTGGCGGGTCTACCCCTGCTCTACGGCGCGATCATCGGGCTGCTGGCGGGTTGCATCGCGGGTCTCAAGATGGGGTTCGGCGAGTCGAGCGGTCCGTGGCGCGCGCTCGACCGGTTCTATAACATCAACAAGGCGCACCGCGATGCCGCCGAGAGCGGTTCGGGTGCCGCCCGCCGTCGCCGCAAGCGTACCGGTGCGTCCGCGCCCGACGTGATCTCGGTGGCCGATGATGCCGCACACGGTGACGATAACGCGAGGAATGCGAGGTAATACAACATGGTAGATCAGGCAATCGAGGAGATCTCCAGCGAGGAGGCCGCACAGCTCGCGTCGGTCGAGCACGACCGCGCCGCCCTCGCCGCGCTGGTGGAGGACCTTTCGGGCAACAGCCGTCGCAAGCGCCAGCTCGCCGCCCGCGTGGTGCATCTCGTCGCGCAGCGCGAGCCGGAACTGCTAGCGCCTTACATCTCCGATCTCATCGACGCGCTGTACCGCCCCGAGGCCCAGACCCGCTGGGAGGTGCTCGATGCGCTGACGATTCTCGTACCCGATCATGCCAAGGAGATCGGCGCGGCATTCGAGGGTGCCGAGACCGCCCTGTTCGACGAGCTCTCGTCCACGCTGCGCCTGTCGGCGTTCCGCTTGCTGTGCTGCTGGGGTGCGACCGAGCGCGGCCGTTCCAAGAAGGTCTGGCCGATTCTCGACGAGGCGATCCAGTGCTACCACGGTGACCTCGAGTATCGCGATATGCTCGGTTATTTGCTCGAGTTCGCGAACGGCAAGATCGAGGGCGGGGTTGCCGGCGAACTCGCCGGGCGCCTGCAGTTCGACGCCGAGAACGGCAAAGGCAGCTATCTCAGGGCCCGTTCCGCCGAGATCTACAACATGCTCGTCAAGCGCTTCAAACTCGATCATCCGCAGAAACGCGCTCGTGTCGTCGCGAAAAACGACGACTTGGACGATGAGGAGTAGCGGTTACGCCGCCGCTGCGGATTTCCGGACATCAAGGAGTTGATCCACATGGGACTGATCCAGAAGAAGGACGAGGAGCGCGAGGTGATCGAGGGTATCGAGGTCATCGAGAGCGGAGATACGCCCGACGATCTCCCCACGACCGATTACGATCTGGTCGGCGGCAAGAGCGCCGAGGATATCGCCGCGAATGGCGAGGACGCCGACGAGTCGGTTGACGAGCCTGCCTCCGATGACGAAGATGCCGCCGTTCGCGGCGATCATGATGACGATGGCGCCGGCCGTCGCGGTCCGGGCGCCGCGCTCATCGCGATCGCGCTCATCGCCGTGATCGTCGCGGGTATCGCCGGTTACTTCGTGGGCTCCGGCGGATTCGCCGGTACCGGTGGCGCCGGGTCCGCCACGCTGACCGAGGACCAGCTCGACACCGTCGTCGCGCACTACACCTACGACGGTGCGTCGCACGACATCACCGCGCGCGAGGTCATGGAGTCCCAGTACAGCCTCGATGCCTACAAGCAGGAGGACGGCACCTATCCCACGCCGTCCGCCGACGGGATCTTGAATTACGTCCGCACCCAGATCGTGCTCGCCGAGGCCGACGCGCGCGGTATCGAGGTGACCGATGACGAGATGGCAGAGTACGCCGAGGCCTCGATCGGCACGTCCGATTACGCGGCGATGGCCGAGCAGTACCAGTTGACCGAGGACCAGGCCCGTGCCGTCGTGCGCCAGAACGCCACGATCCAGAAGCTCTACGAGCAGATCATGCCCGCAAACGAGCTGGTCGAGCCAGAGGTTCCCACCGAGCCCGAGGACGGCGACACGTCCGCTCGCTCCAAGGACTACGCCGACTACATCATCGCGCTCGCCGGCGACGACTGGGATGCCGATAAGGGCGACTGGGCGTCCGAGGACAGCGTGTACGCTCAGGCCCTCGCCGATACGGATTTCTCCGCCGATTCCGCGAGCTACGAGGAGGCGCTGCTGGCGTATTACGCGGCCTACCAAGTGTATGCCGATGACAACAGCGAGTACAGCTCCGCGTGGACCGATTTCCAAAACACGCTGTTCGCGAACGCGACTATCGATCTGTACGGCCTGTACGCGTAAACGCCGACGATGCCGCTTCGCGCCGTCATAAGTTCGTGCCTGCTTGGGGCCCCTTGTCGCTACGACGGGGGCTCCAAGCCGTATCCGGCCTGTTCGCGCTTGGCGCGTCGCCTTCGCGAACGCGGTGGCGCCGATGCGATGGCCGGGATCTGCCCCGAGATGCTCGGAGGTCTGCCGTGTCCCCGCCCTGCGGCGGAGCGCTCGGGCGATCGGGTCGTGACGCGCGAGGGCGACGATGTGACGCGCGCGTATACGGACGGAGCCGCCCGCTCGGTCGATATCGCGCGGAGCACACGCGCCACGCTTGCTATCCTGAAATCACGAAGTCCGGCATGCGGTGTCGGTGCGATATACGACGGGAGCTTTTCCGGTCGGCTCATCGCAGGCGACGGTGTGGCGGCGACGGCCTTGAGACGAGGAGGGTGCATCGTGGTTGATGAGCAACTGGTCGGGTTCTGTGAGCCGAGTTTCGAGCATCCGGTGGCCATCGTGCTGGGCAGCGGACTGGGTGCGCTGGCCGATCGTGTCCGCGTGGTACGGCGTATCCCCTACGAGGATATCGACGGGTTTCCGCACGAGGCGATTCCGGTGGAAGGTCATCGCTTCGAGGTGATCGTGGGCACGATCGACGAGGTGCCGGTCGTGGTGTATCCGGGGCGCGTCCACCTGTACCAGGGCTATTCGGCACTGCAGGTGACCTCGCTCGTGCGTCATGCACGCCGACTCGGGTGCCATGACATCATTTTGACCTGCGCCTCGGGTGCGGTGGGCGATATCGAGCCGGGGACCGTCGGCATCATCGACGACCAGATGAACCTGACGGGGGTGAACCCGCTGGCAAGCGCCGAGTGCGTCGCCGCAGCCGAGATCGATCAGCCGTTCGTCGCCATGGCAGGTGCCTATTCCGCATATCTGTCCGAATGCGCGCATGCCGCCGCGGACGATGCGGGCGTATCGCTCGCACGCGGGGTATACGCGGGTCTGCTCGGACCGACGTACGAGACGGTCGCCGAGGTCCGTGCGCTCGGTGTGCTCGGCGCCGATTTCGTCGGCATGTCGACGGTGTGCGAGGCGATCATGGCCCATGCCCTCGGCATGCAGGTACTCGGTCTCACGATCGTGACCAACAAGGCCGGGCTTGCCGGAAACGCCCACGAGGAGGTACTGCGCCGCGCGGATGCCGCCGCGCACGACGCGGGCAAGGTGATCTTGGGCGTGCTGCACACACTGGGAGGCCGCTAGGGGACGGCGGGCCGTATGCTCGTGAAGATACAATATTCCGCCGTGGGAAATTGGGGACAGGAAATGGGGGACAGGCACTATTTTCCCACGGTTGGCAGGCCGAAGGCTCGTGAAGATACAAAAATCCGCTTGCACTTCCCGGCGTTTGCCCGTACTATAAATAACCGCAGCGGCACCCGTGTGCGCTGCAGATAGGTACGCCAACGTGGCTCAGCTGGTAGAGCAACGCACTCGTAATGCGTGGGTCAGCGGTTCGAATCCGCTCGTTGGCTCCATCGAATCCAAAAGGGCTCCTGCGAAGGGGCCCTTTTCGTTTGCGGGGGAGACGGGCGGATTCGAACCGCGATGGCGGCGCGGAGCCTGGCAAACGCGCCGAGCGTTTGCCGGCGCAGCGGGCAAGGGCGCGCGAGCGCCCGCAGCCGCCCCATGTCGAAGGCATGGGGATATCCGCTCGTTGGCTCCATCGAATCCAAAAGGGCTCCTGCGAAGGGGCCCTTTTC
>CAZRPL010000005.1:55995-59389 GCA_964602045.1 uncultured Collinsella sp.
GTTTGCGGGGGAGACGGGCGGATTCGAACCGCGATGGCGGCGCGGGGCTCGGCCATGTGAAATCAGGTCATGTGAAATTACGCCAGACTTAATTCCATCTAGGGGTGCGGTCATGGGACCGATTTCATACCAGTATCGATTTCTCCACAATGGTGGAGGAAGTATGGATGGATGAGCGTACCACTGGTATTTCCTATCGTGACTGTCCGATTTGTCAAAATCGGACACACCGTTGTCAAGTTGTCAACAAAATCGATGGATAATCCGCCCCTTCACGATGAACGGTAGGGAACAGCCTGCGAACGGTATAAAACAACCGCTTAGGCGAAAACACATGAAGAACACCAGCGACCCTGCTATGATAGGGGCACACGTTACATGGTTACTACCAGTTCGGTGGTCCGGGGCGCAGGGATGCGCAGGAGAGGTGGCTTAGATGATCGGATTCATCCTTACGGGTCATGCGGAGTTCTCGAATGGTCTCGCCAGCGCGGTCGACATGGTCGCGGGCGATCAGCCTGCGTTCAAGATCGTGCCGTTCGACGGTGCCCAGGCCGCTTCCTACGGCGACGACCTCCGTGCCGCCATCACCGCTATGCGCGGCGAGTGCGAAGGTGTGCTCGTGTTCGTCGATCTGCTCGGCGGCACCCCGTTCAACCAGGCCATGATGATCTCCCAGGACATCGACAACGTCGAGGTCGTCACCGGTACCAACCTTCCCATGCTCATCGAGCTGCTGCTCACCCGCGGTGCCGGTTCCACGCTCGACGAGCTCGCCGACCAGGCGGTCGCGGTCGGCCAGGCGGGTATCGTCCACAAGAAGCTCGAGCCGGTCGCCGCCGACGCCGACGACTTCGGTGAGGACGGCATCTAATGGGTGCCGACTTCTGGCAGAACGTGCTGGCATCCTCGGTGGCGCTGCTGATACTTTTCGCCATCATGGGTGTCGTCTACATCATCTGGACGCAGGTGGGCGTACGCAAGAAGCGCAACTACTTCAAGGAGCTCCACACCGAACTCGCCCCCGGCCAGGAGATCATGTTCGCGGGCGGCATCTTCGGAACGGTCAAGAGCATCGACGGTGACCGTATCGAGGTCAAGGTTCGTTCGGGTGCCGTGTTGGATGTGTCCCGCTACGCCATCCAACAGATCTCGAAGTAGCGTTTACCGTTCGGTTCCCACGGGTCCTCGTCGAATGGACCGAGGATCTCGCGATAGGACATTGTACGTACAGGCCAGTAAGGCATAGGAAAGGATGCGTACCCACCATGGCTGAGCCCAACATTCTCCTTACCCGCATCGACAACCGTCTGATCCATGGTCAGGTCGCCACGCAGTGGAACTCCACGCTGGGCGCCAACCTCATCCTCGTCGCCAACGACGAGGTGTCCACCAACACCATGCGTCAGAACCTCATGAAGATGGCGGCCCCGGCCGGCGTCGCCACCCGTTTCTTCTCGCTGCAGCACACCATCGACATCATCTCGAAGGCGTCGCCCAAGCAGAAGATCTTCATCGTGGCCGAGAACCCGCATGACGTGCTCAAGCTCGTCAAGGGCGGGGTGCCTATAAAGAAGGTCAACATCGGCAACATGCACATGTCGGAAGGAAAGCGGCAGGTTGCAACGACGGTCGCCGTTGACGACGCCGACGTCGCCGCTTTCAAGGAGCTTCAGGATTTGGGGGTGGAACTGGAGATCAGGCGTGTTCCGAGCACGCCGGTTGAGGATGTCAACAAGCTCTTCGCGTAAGGGCTCATCCTCTGCGTACGGTTGCATGTGCCCGTGCGCGCGTACGTGACGGTTCGTTTTCAGAACATCTTTGAAATCTTTGAAAGGAGGAGCATAGATGGACGTAAATGCTGTTCAGATCGTGTTGGTCTTCTTGGTCACCTTCGTCGCGGCTATCGACCAGTTCGACTTCCTTGAGTCGCTGTACCAGCCTATCGTCACCGGTGCCGTCATCGGCGCTATCCTGGGCGATATCAACACCGGCCTCATCGTCGGCGGTACCTACCAGCTCATGACCATCGGTAACATGCCGATCGGAGGTGCCCAGCCCCCCAACGCGGTCATCGGCGGCATCATGGCTGCCGTGTTCGCTTGCACGCTGGACATGGATCCCGACATGGCAGTCGCCACCGCGATCCCGTTCGCGCTCCTCGGCCAGTACGGCGTGACCCTGTTCTTCACGCTCCGTGCTCCGCTGCTCGAGTTCTTCCGCGGCGCTGCCGAGAACGCTGACACCAAGGCCATCACCAAGTGGACGATCATCTCCGAGTGCATTCTCGGTCTGATCTTCGCCGTGATCGTGACCCTGTTCTTCATCGGCGGCCTCGCCGTCGGCCAGCAGATCGTCGACGCCATCCCCGCATGGCTCAACACCGGTCTGTCCCAGGCGGGCAACATGATGAAGTTCGTCGGCTTCGCCATCCTGCTCAAGATCATGATGAATCGCGATATGTGGGGCTTCTTCTTCATGGGCTTCGGCCTCGCCCTGATCGCGAGCAACATCGAGGCCATCGCCGGCCCCGCGCTGCTCATCCTCACCCTCATCGGCTTCGGCATCGCTTTCTGGGATTTCCAGCAGCAGACCGAGCTGAAGGGTGCTGTTGCTGACGGAGGTGACTTCACCGATGGCATCTAATGAGTTCGTTGTCCCCGAGCGCTATGAGGATCTGACTCCTGCTCCGCAGGTTGACCAGAAGACCCTGAACCGTATGGCCCTGCGCTCTTGCTGGCTCCAGTCTTCGTTCAACTACGAGACCATGCAGTCCGGCGGCTGGCTCTTTGCCATGATCCCCGGTCTCGAGAAGGTCCACACCAACAAGAAGGACCTCGCTGCGTCGATGTACCACAACCTGGACTTCATCAACACGCACCCCTTCCTGGTGACCTTCGTTATGGGTATCGTTCTGTCCCTCGAGCAGAACAAGGTCGATACCCAGACCATCCGCGCCGTCCGCATCTCCGCGGCGTCGCCGCTGGGCGGCATCGGCGACGCCCTGTTCTGGCTGACGCTCGTGCCCATCACGGCCGGCATCACCTCCAACATGGCTATCGCTGGTAACATCGCGGCCCCGATCATCTTCCTGGTGATCTTCAACATCGCGCAGTTCGCCTGCCGCTTCGGCCTGATGAACTGGTCCTACCGTGTCGGCACCGGCGCCATCGACGCGCTGACCGCCAACATGCAGGCCTTCACCCGCGCCGCTTCCATCCTGGGCGTCTTCGTCGTCGGCTGCCTGACCGTCACCATGGGTGCCACTCAGATCAACCTGACGATCCCCAACGGCACCACTCGCGGCCTCGTGGCCCACACGGTCGTCGTCTCCAACGAGGATGCCGAGAACTTCGCCGACCTCGCCGTCGACACCGACACCGCCGAGGCCGGT
>CAZRPL010000005.1:59399-81792 GCA_964602045.1 uncultured Collinsella sp.
CGTCGGCAGCAGTCAGGCCATTGCCCTCCATCTCCGACATGGAGGGCAATGGCCTGACTGCTGCCGACGCTGATGGCAACGCCGTCACCACCGGCATCACCGACCTGGGCAACGGCATGAGCTCCGTGACCTACGCTGAGGTCACCGAGACCCCGGTTTCCTACTCCGTGGCCTCCACGCTCGACTCCGTGCTGCCCAAGCTCGTTCCGCTCGCGCTCGTTCTTCTGCTGTACTTCCTGTTCGCCAAGAAGAACTTCACCCCGATCAAGGGCATCATCCTGCTGCTCTTCATCGGTATCGTGGGCGCTCTCCCCATGATCAACCTCTGGGGCTAGGAACGGTTCTTTAAGGGACGCGCACCGCGCGGTCGCGCGTCCCTCCAATCAGCCGTGTCTGATGTGAACGGCCGCGCCCCGCACGCGTTGAGGGACGCGGCCGTTTTTCTCTCCACGGTTCATCTCGGTGCCCGCGCACGGCGCCATCGCAACGTTTGTCGGCCATGTGACGCGATCGGATAAGGAGGGCGACCGCTATGGCAATCGGAGCTCGCAAGCAGCCGCTCTACGACCAGCTCGTCGATATCCTCACCGAGAAGATCGAGCATGAGTACCGCCCCGGCGATCTCATCCCCTCCGAGCGCGATCTATCCCGTCACTACGGCCTGTCCCGTACGACTGTCCGCCTGGCGCTGCAGGAGCTGGAGCGCCTGGGCTTGGTGGTTCGACAGCATGGTCGCGGCACGTTCGTCGCCGATCGTTCCGTCCAGACGACCAATCTTTCCCAAACGTACAGCTTCACGGACCAGATGCGCGAGATGGGTCGTGAGCCCAGGACGACGATCCTCGAGTTCTGCGAGATCGAAGCCGATAAGAACCTTGCCGAGAACCTGCGCGTCCGCATCGGCGACAAGCTGTTCAAGCTCAAGCGCCTGCGCAGCGCCGATGGCATGCCGATGATGGTCGAGCGCACGTATCTGCCGGTGCGCAAGTTCATGTCGCTCAAGCGGCCGATGCTCGAGCGCGCCTCGCTCTACCACGTGATCGAACACGACTTCCACGAGAAGATCCGCGTGGCGGAGGAGGAGTTCTTCGCGAGCATCGCGCGTCCGGCCGACGCCCATCTGCTCGATATCGGTGAGGGGGCGCCCGTGCTCGACCTTGTCCGCACGACCTACGACACCGGTAACGAGATCATCGAGTACACCCTGTCGGTCGCCCGCGCCGACCAGTTCAAGTACAAGATCTTCCACTATCGCACCGAGGGGTGATGTGCCGTTCAGAGCAGATTCCGTGACAGTCGATCCGTCGTGTGACGGTCGCACATAGGGGGAAACCTGTTCTCAACGTCATATCCCACAGGGATTGGCAGCGTCCGGGAAGGGGCCGGGCGGCTATAGAGCAAAGGAGTTGCAATGTTCGAGAAGGATATCGAGGAACTCAAGTCCCTCGGCGCCGACATCACCACGCTCGAGATCAAGCAGCAGCCTGATCTGTGGCGCGATGCCTATACCATCTACCAGCAGAACAAGGACGCCGTCGAGGCGTTCCTGGCCGACCTCAAGGAGCTCGGTCGCGTGACCGTCGTGTTCGCCGGTGCCGGCACGTCCGACTACGTCGGCGACACCGTGGCGCCCTACCTGCGCCATGCGGGCGATACGGACGCCTACAACTTCATGCCCGTCGCCACGACCGATATCGTGTCCGCGCCCCTCGACTTCCTGCGTCCCGAGGACCCGACGGTCGTCGTGTCCTTCGCCCGCTCCGGTAACAGCCCCGAGAGCCTCGCTGCCGTCGAGGTCGCCCGTAAGGTGGTCAAGAACGTCAAGTTCCTGAACATCACCTGCGCGCCCGAGGGCAAGCTCGCCGTCGAGAGCGCCGACGACCCCAACGCGTACACCATCCTCATCCCGCGTGCCAACGACAAGGGCTTCGCGATGACCGGCAGCTACTCCTGCATGTCGCTTATCTCGATGCTGCTGTTCGACTGCTCCGACGAGGAGCAGAAGGCTGCTTGGGTCGAGACTGCCGCCAAGATGGGCGAGGAGGTCGTTGCTCGCGAGGCCGAGATCGCCGACTTCCTGGCGTGCGACTTCAACCGCGTGACCTATCTGGGTTCCGGTTCCTTCGGCGGTCTGGCACAGGAGGCGCAACTCAAGATCCTCGAGCTCGCGCATGGTCTCGTGGCCACATCGTGGGACACCTCCATGGGCTATCGCCATGGGCCCAAGTCCTTCGTCGACGACAAGACCCTCGTCTTCGTGTTCGTGAACAACGACGCTTACACGCGCCAGTACGACCTCGACATCCTCGAGGAGATCAACGGCGACGGTATCGCCATGAAGACGATCGCCGTCCAGCAGGCAGGTGAGACCGCGTTCGGCCACACCTCGTTCACCTTCGAGGGCTATGAGGCGCTTCCCGAGGGCTACCTCGCGCTGCCCTTCATCATGGTCGGCCAGACCGTGAGCCTGCTCAACTCCGTGCGTGTGGGCAACACGCCGGACACGCCGAGCCCCACCGGCACCGTGAATCGCGTCGTCAAGGGCGTGACGATCCATCCTTGGGGCTAACGCGCGCGTTCCGTGATGCTTTCGGCGCCCGCCACGTCGATTCCGGCGGGCGGGCGCTTTGCGATGACGGCTCCACGATGTGGGTGCCGTCGCTCCGAGTGTGAAGGGAGAGCTCAATGAGCACCTATGCCATCAAAGCCGATAAATTCTATCTGCCCACCCGTGTTGCCCGCGGTGGATACCTGCTGGTCGAGGACGGCGTGTTCGGCGCCTACACGACCGAGGAGCCCGACTGCGAGATCGTCGACTACACCGGCTACCAGATCGCGCCGGGCTTCGTCGATACGCACATCCATGGCTTCGACAACTGCGACGTCATGGACTGCAAGGCCGACAGCGTCCGCACTATCTCGCGGGGTATCCTGCGCAACGGCGTGACCTCGTGGCTACCGACGACGCTCACCGCCACCACCGAGCAGCTCTCCGATGCGTGTGCCTGCACCTACGAGGCCGCTGAGAATCCGGGCGATGAGCCCATGGCGCGCATCCAGGGCATCTTCCTCGAGGGTCCGTTCTTCACCGAGAAGCACAAGGGCGCTCAGAACCCTGCGTACCTCTCCGCTCCCGATGTCGACACGCTGCGCTCATGGCAGGAGTCCGCGCACGGCCTGATCAAGAAGATCGCCATCGCCGCGGAGTATCCCGAGAGTCCCGCGTTCATCCGCGAGGCGCGCGAGATGGGCGTCGTCGTGGCGCTCGGCCATTCCGATGCCGGAGCGAACGATGCCCTGGCATGCCTCGATGCAGGCGCGAGCGTGTTCGTGCACACCTACAACGGCATGAGCCCGCTGCACCATCGCGAGCCGGGTATGGTGGGCGCCGCCCTGTTCTCGGGCGACAAATCCTTCTCCGAACTTATCTGCGACGGGCATCATGTGAACCCGATCGCCGCGGCGATCGTCATGCGCGCTAAGGGCCACGAGCATACTTGCCTGATTACCGACTGCATGTGCGCCGGCGGCATGCCCGACGGCGATTACTTCTTGGGCGAGCTACCCGTGATCGTGCAGAACGGTACCGCGCGCCTCAAGGACGGCGGCTCACTGGCCGGTTCCATCCTGCGCATGAACCAGGCTGTCAAGAACGTGGTCGATTGGGGCATCGCGTCTCCCGCCGAGGCCATCTACATGGCGACGCAGGCTCCCGCCGAGGCAAACGAGATCGACGATGTCTGTGGCTCGATCCGACCCGGCCGCGATGCCGATTTCGTCGTGCTGGGGCACGACATGACGCTTGCCGAAACCTATCTGGGCGGCACTTCGGTGTACAAGGCGTAGCGGCGCGCGCGTTCCCGAGGAAGGTTGACCTTCGTTCGGGATCCATCGACGTGTACGGGGCGATCTCCATGCGGAGATCGCCCCGTTCTGGTTGCGTGGGTGGTCGAATCTGCCAGTTTGGCGGCGCAGAATCGGACAGAATACGTTCACCCGGAGTGCGGGTGACAAAAACGCACGCTTTTTTGTAACTGCTGCGCAGGATGGACGAATGCGCCCGATGCGGGAAGACCAAAATGCCAGGTATGTCCGTTTATGAAACGAAGGAGCGTCGCCCGTGAGGGCGACGCTCCAAAAATGTATGCATATTATCGCCTCGGACGTGCATAATCATCGATGCTGACGAGACGAAGGCCTCAGCGTGATCAGATCGTGCCGAAACGGTACTCGATGGTGCTTTCGTAAGGAAAACCCGGGCCGCAGAAGCACTGCGGGAAGCTCGGGATGTTGGGGCAGTTGGGATAGTACTCGGGCTCGAAGGCGAAGCCGTCGTTGGCGGCGTAGGTGGCGTCGTCCTTCGCGTGTTCATCGCCGAGGAAGTTGCCGGTGTAGAGGTGCGCGCCAGGAGCGGTGATCGAGATGTCGAGCGTGCGTCCGCTTTCCGGATCCTCGGCGTGGAGGGCGTGGCGGAGACGCCCGCAGGCCCAGAAACCGTCCACGCACATGCAGTGATCGTAGCCGTGTGCGAGCTGGATCTGCTCGTAGTCGTCATCGATCTCGGAGCCCAAAGGCTTAGGCGCGCGGAAGTCGAGTGGGGTGCCGGCGACATCGCGCAGCTCACCGGTGGAGACCGAGCCGGCGTCGATGACGGCGAAACGCGAGGCGTCGATGGACACCGCATGGTCGCGGATCGAGCCGGAATCATGACCGCCGAGGTTGAAGTACACGTGGTTCGTCATGTTCGCGAAGGTGCGACGGTCGGACTCGCAGCGGTAGTACAGACGGAAGACCCCGGTAGGGCTCACGGAGAACTCGGCGGTAAAGGTGCGCTCGCCGGGAAGGTTGAGCTCCCCATGGGAAAGCGTGGCGGTCATGCGGACGGCGTCGGCGTCTTCATCGATCTCGGCGTTCCACACGCGCTTGTGCAGGCCGCGGTCGAAGTCGGTATGCAGGTTGTTGTCGCCCTCGTTTTTGACGAGCTGCCACTCGGTGCCATCGATGACGAGGTGACCGCCGCGGATACGGTTGGCCGACGGCGCGATCGTGGCACCGTAGCATGAGGGATTGGCGGCGGCGTAGCCGTCGAGCGAGCCATAGCCCAGCACGACGTCGGTGACGTTGCCGGTGGCGTCGGGGGCATCGATGCCGAGGATGGTGGCTCCGAAGTCCATGACGCGGACGGTGATGCCGCCTGCCGAGATGCTGTAGCAGGTGACGGGGGAGCCGTCGGGGGCGGTTCCGAAGGGTGCGGTGGTGATCATGGGCGATCCTTACGACGGAATAACAGCGACGCGCCTATTATACGTCTGGGCAGGGGGTTTCGTTATCGTCGATACGACGTTTGCCACATGTGCGCCGTGCTGTCGGAACGTAGGCGGACGCTTGCGTTTGCTTGCGGAGCGATAGGTGCCGCATGGCGCGGGCGGCGCGGGCGCACCGGTCCGGCGCGTTACAATGGCATCATCGTCAACCTGTCCGAAGAAAGGGACGGCTATGATCCTCACCGTGACCATGAACCCCTCCATCGATACCCGTTATACCATCGACCATCTGGTCGTCGACGATGTGAACCGCGTGGTGCCCGCCAAGACCGCGGGTGGCAAGGGGCTGAACGTCAGTCGCGTGCTCGTGCAGCTTGGCGACGAGGTGGTCGCGACCGGTCTGCTCGGCGGACATTCGGGTGCCTACCTCGGCGATCTGATGGATGCCGACGGCATCTCCCATCGTTTCACGCCCATCGCCGGCGAGTCGCGCACGTGCATCGCGTTGCTGCACGACGGCAACCAGACCGAGCTACTGGAAAGCGGTCCCGTGGTAAGCGCTGAGGAGCTCGAGGCGTTCGTCGCGAACTTCTCAGATCTTGTCGGTCAGGCATCCTGCGTGACCCTGTCCGGCTCGCTGCCCAAGGGCGTTCCCGCCGATACCTACGCGCGCCTGATCGCGATCGCTGCCGCCGCGGGCGTGCCGGTGCTGTTGGACACATCGGGCGCCGCGCTGGATGCCGCGCTGGAAGCGGATGTCAAGCCGACGCTCGTCAAGCCCAACCTCACCGAGATCAACGATCTGCTGGGCACGTCGTTTACCTCCGATGATCTGCTCGACCTGCAGCGCACGCTTGCCGCCGATCCGCGTTTCGCGGGCATCGACTGGGTCGTGGTGAGCATGGGCGCCGCCGGATCGGTCGCCTTCCACGGCGGTCGCGTGCTGCGCGCCCGCGCACCGCGCATCGAGGCCGTGAACGCCACCGGTTCGGGCGATTCCACCATCGCGGGCTTCGCGCACGCCATCGCCGCCGGTGCCGATGACGAGGAGGTGCTGCGCTGCGGTAACGCGTGCGGCACGCTCAACGCGATGGATCCGCAGACCGGCCATCTGGTCATGGATAAGTGGGACGAGATTCACGGCGGGGTGGAGATCTTCGAGCTGTAGCGGCGGCCCCGCGCGTATCGCATGGAAAAGGCGCCTGCCGGCGATCGTTGCCGGCAGGCGCCTTGCGTTCGCGCGAATCCGCGTTGCGGCGTTCGGGTGGCTGCAGCCCGGTGGCCTTACAGCCCCAGCTCCGCCTTCAAACGGGCGAGGTCGTCTTCCACGGCGGCATCGTCGGTCGCCGAGGCGTACTTCTCCTCGAGCGACGCCACCTCGTCGACAGGCTCCTCGTTGAGCTCGGCCATGGCGTCGGCGGTGTCGAGCATACGGTCGGCCTTTGCCTCCATGCGGTCGAACGCGGCGATGGCGCTCTCGGCGCGATCGGCGCCCGACGTGAAGCCGGCGACCTTCTCCTGCGTCTTGGCGACGGCGACCTTGGCCTTGATGGTTTCGCGACGGCTCTTGAGGTTCTCGATGTCGCTCACGAGCTTGTCGTGCATCCGACGCATCTTGTCGGCGTTGGCGTGTGCGGCCTCATAGGCCTTGACGAGCTCGGCGCCGGCGGTCGCGAGCTGCTGCTTCTTGCCGAGGAAGGCGCGGGCGTCACCCTCGTTGCCCGCCGTGAGGGCCTTCTTGGCGAGCTCCTCCATGCGCGCGACCTCGGAGGCGTTCTCGTCGACCAGGCGCTTGGTGCGCTTCTCCTCCGCCATGACGCCGGCGGTCTCCTTCTTGACCTCGGTGAGCGAGTCGGTGAGGTCGACGAGGTACTGGTCGATCATCTTCGCCGGATCCTCTGCGTGGTCGAGCAGCTCGTTGATGTTGGCCTTCACGATGGTCGCGAAGCGGTCGAGGATTCCCATGGTCGTATCCTTTCTCGTGGGCTCCCGATTACCTGGTTGCGTGCGACGGTAGTCGCACTATCGGAGCGCCGGTCACCTGTCGGCGTCGTCCTCGTATTTGTCGGCGAGGTCCTCGATGTCGTCGTCGCCGAACTTCTCGAGCGGCGTGTTGAGGATCTCCTCTGCTTGCTTGCGGCGCGCCTCCTCGGCATCGCGGCGGCGCTTGATCACGATGTAGGCGATACCGCCGACCGCGACGACGGCGACGACGGCGAGGCCGACTTTGGCCATGGTGTCCGAGGTCTGCTGGCGCTCGGCGGCTCCCATGATCAGGTCCGCGGTCCGCGAGAACGCCTCGGAGAAGATCTCCTCCTCGGACAGCGAGTAGTCGTTGTACGCCCGTTCGATCTGCTCGGAAAGGATGTCGACCGCCTCGCTGTCCATGACCTGCGCGGCAAGCGATCCTGTGGCATACCCGCAGTTGTAGGAGGCGTTGCCGTCATCGCAGAACACGAGCAGGAAGTGCCCCTCGTCGTCGAACAGCTGGTCATAGGTGCGTTCGGCGGCACTTGCGAGCTGCGAGGTCGAGGTGGTCGTGCCGTTGGGCAGGATGTACACGTAGGGCTGGACGCCCGTCTTCTCGAAGAAGGTGCGCAGACCGGTTTCGAGCTCGGAAGCGTCGTGGATCCAGTCACCGTCCTCGTCGGTGTAGTAGGCGGTCTCATGGACCGAGCCCGCCGACAGCGGCTCGCGCACGACCGTCGAGGCGCCCTGCTCGGAGTAATCGGCCGAGCAGGAGGGGAACAGGGTCGTGGCCAGGGCACCGATGAGCCCGAGGATGATGAACGCGACGACGATGCCCAAACAGCCGCCGGCGCATCCGGTCGCCTGCGCGGCCGGGGAGGCGGGAGGATTGTTGCCGCCGCCGTTGTTGACGACGACGGTGCGGTTGCGGTTCATGAGGCTGCCGAGCATCATGCCGGTGAGAAAACCGCCGCCCGACGAACGGCGCGGCGGACCACCCATCGGACCGCCGGGCCGCGGTCCTCCGAAGCCCCCACCGAAGCCGCCGCCAAGCGAGCCGCGACCTCCGCCGAAGCCACGCCGACCTCCGGAGAATCCGCCTGATGAGCGGCCACCACCACCGCGGAATCCGCCGCCACGGCCTCCTCCGCCGAAACCAGATCTGCCCACCGTGCACCCTTTCGCGCGTGCGCGGACATATCCGCGCGATCTTTTCCATAGGACAGATTATGCCCACTTGCCCGGATGCGCCCGCCCGTCAACCGGAGTTTTATATGATGCCCTCGCGAATCTCCCAAACGCGGCTGCTTCGACAAGGGGAATGAGGGGTTATCGGTCGCTGCGTCCGACTACGGTGATGCGCTTCTTTGATGAGACGCTCAGTCGAAGATGAGGCGCGGCCGCGGTGTTCCCTCCGGCAGCTGCTCGATCTCGGCCGCGACGATTTCGTCGGGATCGTCGTCCATCACGGCGATATCGATCTCGTCGAGGCCGGCGAAGCGGAACAGCCCTTGTCCGTTGATCTTGCTGGCGTCGGCGAGCATGATACGCTGGCGTGCCGCGCGCATCATACCGGCCTTGACCTCCGCCATCTGCTCGTAGTTCGTCATGAGGCCGCATCCCGGGACGATCGCCGTGGGGCACAGGAAGGCTTTGTCGGCATGGATGATGTCGAGCGAGCGCATAGCGAGCGGCCCCTGCAGGTACCGGTGGCCCTTGCGCAGGGATCCGCCGAGCAGGATGGCATCCACTCCCGGAAGGCTCTCGTCGATGAAGTTGGCGATCGTCAGGTCGGCGGTGATGACGGTGATATCCGAACGCTGGCCGAGCATGCGCACGAACTCGAGGGCGGTGGTTCCGGAGTCGACGAGCAATGCGTCGCCGTTTTCGACGAAGCGCAGCGCCGTGCGCGCGATCGCCTGCTTGGCCGCCACGTTGACGTTCACACGCCGGTCCTGGATGGAGACGGTGAGGGTCTTGTGCAGCGAGACGGCCCCGCCGTGCGTGCGGCGCAGCTTGCCGTCGGCCTCGAGCGCGTCGAGGTCGCCGCGGATGGTGACCGCCGATACGCCGAACGTACGCGACAACTCGGATACCTGCACCGATGCCGTTCGATCGAGCATGTCCATGATGGCGGCGCGGCGCTCCTCGGCAAACGAATGGGTGGTTTCCGCCATCGGTCGCTCCTCTGGTGTCGGGGGAAATGTGTGTTGATTGTGCTGATACCATTTTGCTTTACTTTTCTTTTTGGAAAGCAAACGACGTGCGTTTCCTTTGTTTTATCGCAAATCGGACGCGGCGGGCAGCCCGGTCGGGGCGGCACGGACGATCGGGCGGGCGGCAGCCGCACCGTTTCATGGCTGTTTGCGTCGGGTGAGATCGCGCGCTGCGTGCGGGGGCTTACCTTTGCTTTCCGGTTGCCCTGTTGCCGCTCGCCTATGCGATGAACAGGTGGTTTCGCGTTTTCGTACAATAGGGGCAACGGGAGCGCCGTGCTGAGGGATGCGGCGCCAAGTGCGCCGGTCCGCGCGGTGCGCGGCGGCAGGAGGGAGCGAATCGCCCATGCTCGTGACCACCAAGGAGATGCTGCTCGACGCGCAGAAGAACCACTATGCCGTCGGCGCCTTCAACGTCGAGAACCTCGAGTTCGTCATGGCGGTGCTCGCCGCCGCGGAGGAGACCAAGTCCCCCGTCATCATGCAGACCACGTCCGGCACCATCAAGATGACCGGTCTCGATTACTTCTACGGTATGGTCAAGGCCGCCGCCGAGCGCACCTCGGTGCCCGTTGCCCTGCACCTCGATCATGGCGACGGCTACGATCGCTGCATGAAGGCTCTGCGTACCGGCTACACCTCCGTCATGATCGACGGTAGCCACGAGACCTTCGAGGACAACATCGCGCTGACCAAGCTCGTGGCCGACGCCGGTGCCGCCATGGGCGTGCCCGTCGAGGCCGAGCTCGGAAAGGTCGGCGGCAAGGAGGACGACGTCGAGGTCGAGGGCGAGAGCCCTTACACCGACCCCGATGAGGCCCGCGAGTTCGTCGAGCGCACCGGCTGCACCTCGCTCGCCATCGGTGTCGGTACCTCGCACGGCGTCTATACCGCCGAACCCCACATCGAGCAGGATGTCGTCAAGGCGATCCGCGCCGCCGTGGACGTGCCGCTCGTCCTGCACGGCACCTCCGGTGTGCCCGATGAGCAGGTCGCCGAGGCCGTGAAGAACGGCATCTGCAAGGTCAACTACGCCACCGAGCTGCGCCAGGCCTTCACGAAGGGCTTCATGGCCTACATGGCCGAGAACCCCACCTGCTTCGATCCCAAGAAGCCGGGCCAGGCGGGCATGGCCGAGATCACCAAGATCGTCAAGATCCGCATGGAGAACCTCGGTTCGGTCGGCCGCGCGTAAGTTGTCGACCCCCTATGCCGTATCGAGCCCCGAAGCCTCGCGCTTCGGGGCTTTTTTCGTGAGGGGCGACGCCCTGCCAGGGCGTGTCGGTCTGTCGTGGCGCCTCGTCGAACACTCTTCACCGTACCGCCTCCGTCCGCCCGGTGGGCGCGATTGGGGGATATAACATTCGGGAATGCCTGATATCGCTGAGCTGGTGGTACGCTCACCAAACATTACGGATCGTCGCCGATATCGTCGTCTCCGAGGACGGATTTGCATTAAGCTGAATCTGTCTGTGACCGACTACGTTTAACCCCTGCAAACTGGTTCGGACAACGGAAGACGGAGGTTCTGTATGAACAAGCGCACCAAAATCGTATGCACGATGGGACCGGCCTGCGATGACGACGACATCCTGCGCGAGATGATCAAGTCGGGCATGAACGTCGCCCGCTTCAACTTCTCGCACGGCAGTCACGAGGAGCAGCACATCCGCATGGAGCGCGTCAAGCGCATCTCCCGCGAGCTGGGCATCCCCGTCGGCATCCTGCTCGACACCAAGGGCCCCGAGATCCGTACGGGTTTCCTCAAGGATCATGCCAAGGTCACGCTCGCGGCGGGCTCCATGGTCACCGTCACCGCGGCGGAGACCTCCGAGGACCTTCAGGGTACCGCTGAGCACTTCTACCTCGACCACCTCGAGCTTCCGCGCGAGGTGCATCCCGGCGGCACGATCTTGATCGACGACGGCCTGATCGGCCTCACCGTCAAGAGCATCTCCGGCCAGGACATCATCTGCCACGTGGACAACGGCGGCGAGCTGGGCGAGAAGAAGGGCGTCAACGTTCCCAATGCCAAGCTGTCGCTGCCCACGATCACCGAGCAGGACCGCAAGGACATCCTGTTCGGCATCGAGGAGGGCATCGACTTCATCGCCGCGTCCTTCATCCGCGATGCCGCCGGCGTGCGCGAGATCCGCGAATTGTGCCAGGAGAACGGCGGCGGAAACATCGACATCTTCCCCAAGATCGAGTGCGCCGTGGCCGTCTACCACTTCGACGAGATCCTGAAGGAGTCCGACGGCATCATGGTCGCCCGCGGCGACCTGGGCGTCGAGGTCGCGCCCGAGGTGTGCCCGACCATCCAGAAGGAGATCATCCAGAAATGCAACAAGGCGTATAAGCCGGTCATCACCGCCACGCAGATGCTCGACTCCATGATCCGCAACCCGCGTCCGACGCGCGCCGAGGTCACCGACGTCGCCAACGCCATCAACGACGGCACCGACGCCACGATGCTGTCCGGCGAGACCGCAGCCGGCAAGTATCCGCTCGAGGCCGTCAAGATGATGGCCAACATCGCGCTGATCGCCGAGGCCACCATGCCCGAGCACAACCGTCTGGACATCCATACCGACGAGACGGGCATCCGCGCCATCAACAGCGCCATCGGTCTGGCGGCGGTGAGCACGGCCTTCAACGTCAAGGCCCGCGCCATCATCATCCCGACCGAGTCCGGCCGCTCTG
This sequence comes from uncultured Collinsella sp., assembly GCA_964602045.1. GTDB lineage: Bacteria > Actinomycetota > Coriobacteriia > Coriobacteriales > Coriobacteriaceae > Collinsella. The sequence goes on from CAZRPL010000005.1 coordinate 71,551, forward strand.
CGCGCCTGGTGTCCAACTTCCGTCCCATGCTGCCGATCCTTGCCGTGACACCGCACGATGCCGCCACACGTAAGATGACGATCTACTGGGGCGTCGACCCGGTCACCGAGGGCGAGATCGGTGACAAGCGCTATGTCGTCCGCACGGCGCTCGAGTGCGCCAAGAAGCGCGGCGTGGTGCGCGTGGGCGACGTCGCCGTCCTCACGGTGGGCGACCCCGACACCTCGATCACCTTCACCGACGGCGTGACCTCCACGAACGTGGTGCACGTGGCGCAGGTGCGCTAAACGGATTCGTTGGCAGACAATCGATAATCGCAACGAGGGGGCCGCGGCGGATCGCCGCGGCCCCCTCGTTGTTCGACGGTATAAAAGGAGCGTTTCGCACGTTATCCGCCATCGATGGAGATTGTCGGTCGCACGAAATCCGCCCATCGTCTCCTCTGCCATCTTTATGGGACGGTTTATTTCGAACGCATCGGGTGGCGCGAGGATGATAGGGCGGCAAAATCGCAGGTAGTTTAAAGGTAGATACGCTATCTACCCGAGTCTCTCGGATAAACCGTCCCATAAAGAGACGTGCGGGCGCTGCATGGCATGCCGAGCCCCAGGCGGTTCCCATGCGCGATCACCTATCCGCTTCGTAAAGGACCATATCCCGCGCGCGTTCCTACATTCGGTTCGAGTGCTGTGTTAATTCTCAGCGGCGTCTCGGCCCCACGTTGAGTGGGCGTGTATGCCCTGATACATTGGTCCGCATGGAAACCATCAAGAAGCACATATGGGGTAGCGACGCGCCGGTGGCGCCGGAGGACCGTGGCGCGGGACGCCTGCGCGGTGCCGGTGCGCGTTCGCCGCTCTTTTGGAAACTGCTGCTCGTATCCATGGCGTGCATCTGGGGCTTCTCGTTTTACGTGGTGAAGGATGCCCTCGACGTGCTGCCGAGCTTCTACCTGCTCGCATGGCGCTTCGGCTCCTCGGCGATCATCATGCTCGCTTTGTTCCGAAGACGCGTGCGGGTGCACTTCAACGCACGTTACCTGGCCGTGGGGCTCGGCATGGGTGTGCTCGAATGGGCGGCCTACAGCCTGCAGACCATCGGCCTCACGGATACCACGGCGGGCAAGAGCGCGTTTTTGACCGGGACCTACTGCATCCTGGTGCCCTTCATCAGCTACCTGATCAGCCGCGAGAAGCTGACGCGCTACAACCTGGGGGCGGCGCTGCTGTGCCTGGCGGGCATCGGTCTGGTGGCGCTCGACAGCCTGACCGTCGGACTCGGCGACGCGCTCACGCTCGGCGGCGCGATCTTCTTCGCTTTCCAGATCGCGATGGCGGCCAAGTACGGCCAGGACATGGATATCAACGTGCTCACGTTCTGGATGTTCGCCGCAGTGGGCGTGCTGAGCTTTGTCAGTTCGCTGGTCTGCGAGCCCGCCGTACCGGTGGGCGCCTGGACGCCGCAGCTCGTGGGTGTGATCGCATTCCTCTCGATCGTCTGCACGTGCGTGGGTCTGCTTATCCAGAATATCGGTCTGGCGCACGTGCCTTCATCCACCGGCTCATTGTTGCTGTCGATGGAGTCGCCCTCGGGCGTGTTCTTCTCGGTCGTGCTGGCCGGTGAGACGCTCACCGGCCGCCTGCTCGCGGGCTTCGCGCTGATCTTCTGCTCGATCGTGCTGTCCGAGACGCACTTTTCATTTCTGCGGTGCGGACGTCGCGGAGGGTGCGGACGCGCGCAGGCCTAGGCGAGCAGCTCGGCGGCGCAGGCGACGGCCTCGTCCACGGCGTCCGCGGGTGTGGCCCAGCTGGTGACGAAGCGCGCCATGACGCGCCCGGCGCCCGTAGGGTCGTCCACCAGCGAGATCTCGGCGCCGAGTGCGCGGCTCAGCTGCTCGCCGACCTCGGGCGCGACCCAGAAGAACTGTTGGTTGCCCGCGGTTTCCAGATACGGTTCGTATCCGGCTTCCACCATACCGTGCGCCAGGCGCGTCGCGCACGCGTTGGCGTGGCGGGCATATGCCCAGTAGGGGAGCTCGCCGTCCTCGGCGGCGGTGAAGGCCGCCTCGAACATCACGCCCATCAAGCGACCTTTCGCCGTCATGGCGCCCGCGCGTTTGGTGAGGTAGGGGAGACGTTCGATCGCGCGGCGGCTGCGCTCGGAGCGCGGGTTCACCACGAGCGCCTCTCCGAACAGCATGCCGTTTTTGGTGCCGCCGAGCGTGAAGGCGTCGGCGCGCGCAGCGATGTGCGCGATATCCAGGTCGGTGCCCTCGGCGGTCATGGCGCTCGCCATGCGTGCGCCGTCGACGTAGATCGCAAGCTCGTGCGCGGCTGCCCAGTCGCAGATCGCGTCGAACTCCGCGCGCGTCCACACGTGGCCGAGCTCGGTCGTGTCGGAAAAGTAGACCATGCCGGGGCGCGTGGTGTGGCAGCCGTTGGCCGCGCACACGCGGTAGATGCCCTCCGCGCCCTCGGGCGTGAGCACGCCCAGGCCATCGCGCGTGGCGAGCAAGCGGCGACCGCAGCCCTCGATCGCGCCCGTCTCGTGGATGGTGGGGTGCGCGTCGGCGGCGCAGATCGGGCCCTCGAACTCGTCGGTGAGCGCCGAGATGGCGAGGATGTTCGCGACGGTGCCGCCGGGGGCGAACGTCACGAACGCATCCGGTCGGCCCACGGCGGCGCGGATGAGCTCGGCGGCGCGGGCGCAGTGCGCGTCGGTGCCATATCCGGGCGTCTGCTCGGCGTTGGTGCGGATGAGCGCATCGAGGATCTCGGGCGCGGCGCCCTCGCTGTAATCGTTGCGGAACTGGTGCATGGTGTGCTCCTCGGTATCGGTGTCGTCGGGCGCGGGGCTTTCGGCGGCGTGCTGTGCGTGGTGTGGCGCAGGGCATGGATTTCGCTGTGAATGATACCGCGTGTGCCGCCACCATGGATATAATGGGTGGTCGACGAATCGAGGCGACGGGGAGGATCTCCATGCAAGCACAGAGGGCCGAGGGCACCAAGGATCTGATCGGGCGCGACATGCGCGCGTGGCAGCGCATGCAGCGCGTGGCCGCCGAGGTGTTCGAGCCGTACGGTTTCGACGCGGTCGAGACGCCTGCGATCGAGCAGCTCGACGTGTTCGTGCACGGAATCGGTCAGTCGACCGACGTGGTGCGCAAGGAGATGTTCCGCGTCTTTTCCGGTGCGAACTTCGCGCGCGTGCTCGAGGAGGGAACCGACGCCAAGCTCAAGGCCAAACAGCGTTTGGCGCTGCGTCCCGAGGGCACGGCGGGCGTGGTGCGCGCCGTGGTGGAAAACAACCTGGTCCCGCAGGGCGCCACGCCGTTCAAGGGCTACTACGCCGAGGCGATGTTCCGCGGCGAGCGTCCGCAGAAGGGCCGCCTGCGCCAGTTCCATCAGGTGGGCATCGAGTGGCTGGGCGCGCCCGACCCGGCGGCCGACGCCGAGTGCATCATCATGCTCATGGAGTTCTACAAGCACCTGGGCTTCGACCTGTCGCGCTTGCGCCTGCTCATCAACTCGATGGGCGATCCCGCGTGCCGTCCGGCCTACCGCGACGCGGTCCGCTCGTTCATCCTCGACCATGCGGACGAGATGTGCGACGAGTGCCGCGAGCGCGCCGAGGTCAACCCGCTGCGCGCCTTCGACTGCAAAAACGAGCACTGCCACGAGGTGATGCAGGCGGCGCCCCTCATGCGCGACAACCTGTGCGACGAGTGCCGCGAGCACTACGAGCAGGTCAAGCGCTACCTCGACGCCGCAGGTATCGAGTACGTGGAGGATCCCACGCTCGTGCGCGGCCTGGACTACTACACCCGCACCGTGTTCGAGGTCGAGGCTCCGGGTGCCGGTGTGGGCTCCATCGGCGGCGGCGGTCGCTACGACGGTCTGGTGGAGCTCGAGGGCGGCAAGCCGACGCCGGGCGTGGGCTTTGCCGTGGGCTTCGAGCGCGCCATGCTCGCCCTTGAGGCGTTCGGCGTCGATATGGCCGCCGACGCACCCTCGTGCATCTACGTGGCCAACGCGGGTTCCGAGCTGCGCGGCGAGGTGTTCTCGCTCGCGCACGAGCTGCGCGCGGCGGGCATCCGCACCGAGGCCGACTACCAGAGCCGTTCGCTCAAGAGCCAGTTCAAGCAGGCCGATAAGCTCGGTGCGCGCCTGATCCTGGTCATCGGCGGCGACGAGCTCGCCGCGGGCAAGGTGAAGGTCCGCGATATGGTGAGCCACGACGAGCAGCTGGTCGATCGCGGCGTGGTTGTCGAGGCGGTGCGCAAGCTGCTGGCGTAGCGCCGTTTCGCCACAGCCGTGGTGCGACAAGGTTTTTTAAGCCCCTTTCGGACGAGCGTTCCGAAAGGGGCTTTTGCCACGGAGTTTTTCTACTGCGGTGCGCGGATCGCGGGTCCCATATGCCCTGTGCTCGCGGCCATGTCGTGCGCATGGATTCGAGTCGATGCAGTTTGCTAAAGTGTGAACTCGGCGTTTTCCGTTGTATTGACCGCTGTCTCCCGTATACTATCCGAGTGTTTTTGAAGTGTTCTTTTACTTGAACGGTAGGAATCACCTGGCAGATGGCGTTTGCCTACCGGAAAACAGGAGGTCACGGGGATGATGGAGACGCACGATCAAACGGAGTTGCGCGAGCGCCTCAAGGCAGAACTACAGACGACCGCCGAGGCGCTCGCCGCCGGACCGCTCGCGGAGATCGAGATTCCCGAGAGCTTGCGTGCGAACCTCGAGCTGTTCTCGCGGCTGGAGCGTCGGGTGCTCAAGGAGTACGACCCCGTCGTGTGCGAGCTGTTCGACGCGCTGCTGCGTCACGCGATCCATGCCAACGAGGGGAACCCCGGTACCGCGGCAGCGCGGGAGCGGACCGACGCGCAGGGCGTGCCGTTTGCCGACGACACCGCCAGTTCGGCGTTCCGTGCGGCGGTGGAGCTCATCGACGAGCTACCGCTGCCGACGATGGAGGCGCTCGTGCGTGCGTTCACCTCGTTTTTCCATCTGGCGAACCTCTGCGAGGAAAACTACCGTGTGGAGACCTTGCACGACCGTGAGCGGCTCGTGTCCATGGAGGCCGACGTCGATCCCTCCAACGAGCTGACCGTGGCGTTCCGCCAGCTGGTCGACGAGGTCGGTGCGGACCGGGCGACCGAGCTGCTCGGCAAGCTCGAGTTCCATCCCGTCTTTACCGCGCATCCCACCGAGGCGCGCCGCCGCGCCGTCGAGGGCAAGATCCGCCGGATCGGCAAGCTGCTGGCGGAACGTCCCCATCTGGGCGGGTCCGACCTGGTGGAAAACGAGCGGCATATGCTCCAGGAGATCGACGCGCTCGTGCGCACCTCGCCGGTCGCCATCAAAAAGCCGACGCCGGTCGAGGAGGCCGCCACCGTCATCGATATCTTCGACCACACGCTGTTCGACACGGTGCCATGCATCTACCGGCGCTTCGACGACTGGGCGCTCGGTGAGGGCGCGGGGGTCGTGCCGCCCGTGTGCCCGGCATTTTTCCATCCGGGAAGTTGGATCGGATCGGATCGCGACGGCAACCCCAACGTGACGGCCAAGGTGAGTCGGCAGGTTGCGGCCCTGTTCTACAAGCACATGGTCGCCAAGCTCGCCGACAAATGCCGCCGTGTCGGGCGCAACCTCACGCTCGAGGCGGGTTACGCGACGCCCTCCGACGAGTTGCTCAACCTGTGGAACCACCAAGTCGAGATGAGCGAGATCATCACGGGCCGCGCGCGGGACATCTCCGAATCCGAGCCGCATCGCGCCGTCATGCTGGTCATCGCCGATCGCCTGGACGGCACGGTGGCGCGCGACGCGGACGTGCTGTACGCCTCGGCCGACGAGCTGCTCGCCGACCTGCGCGTAGTGCAGCGCTCCCTTGCCTCTGCCGGCGCGGAGCGCGCGGCGTACGGGCCGGTCCAGACGCTCATCTGGCAGGTCGAGTCGTTCGGCTTCCATATGGTCGAGATGGAGTTCCGCCAGCATTCGCTCGTGCACACCCGCGCGCTTGCGGACATCCGCGAGCACGGCATCCATGGCGACTTGGCGCCCATGACGCGCGAGGTGCTCGACACGTTCCGGGCGATCGGTTCCATCCAGAAGCGCTACGCACCCAAGATGGCGCACCGCTACATCATCTCGTTCACCAAGTCGGCGCAGAACGTGGCCGATGTCTACGAGCTTGCGAGCTTGGCGTTCGCGCATCCCGAGGACGTGCCCCAGCTGGACGTCATCCCCCTGTTCGAGCAGCTTGAGGATCTGGAGGGCTGCACCGAGGTGCTCGATGCCATGCTCGAGCTGCCGGCGGTGCAGGCGCGGCTCGCGCGGACGGGCCGCCGCATGGAGGTCATGCTCGGTTATTCGGACTCCGCCAAGGACGCCGGTCCCGCCACGGCGACGTTCGCCCTGCATTTCGCGCAGCAGCGGATCGCGGCATGGGCGGACGCGCACGGCATCGATCTCGTGCTCATGCACGGCCGCGGCGGTGCGGTGGGACGTGGCGGCGGCCCGGCGAACCGAGCCGTGCTCGCCCAGCCCGCCGGCTCGGTCCGATGCTTTTTCAAGGTGACCGAGCAGGGTGAGGTCATCTTCGCGCGCTACGGTAACCCGGTGCTCGCGCAGCGGCACGTGGAGACCGTCGCGGCGGCGACGCTGCTCAATTCAGCGCCTTCGGTGGAGCGTGCCAACACCGAGGCGACGCAGCGCTACCTCGCGATGGCAGGCGAGCTCGACCGGGTGGCGCATGAGCGCTATCTGGCACTGCTCGGCACGGACGGTTTCGCGCCGTGGTTCTCCGCCGTGACGCCGCTTGCCGAGATCGGCCTGCTGCCCATCGGCTCTCGTCCTGCCAAGCGCGGACTCGGTGCGAAGTCCCTCGACGATCTGCGGACGATCCCGTGGGTGTTCTCGTGGAGCCAGGCGCGCATCAACCTGGCGGCGTGGTACGGCTTGGGGAGCGCCTGCGAGGCGTTCGGCGACCTTGACACGCTGCGTCGCGCGTATCGCGACTGGCCGCTGTTCGCCACCTTCGTCGACAACGTGGAGATGTCGATCGCCAAGACCGACGCGCGCATAGCCAAGATGTACCTGGCGCTGGGGGAGCGTGCCGACTTGGCACATACGGTGTACGACGAGATGCAGCTGACGCGCCGCTGGGTGCTCGCCATCGTGGGTGACGAATGGCCGCTCGAGCATCGTCGCGTGCTGGGACGCGCCGTGCGCGTGCGCGATCCGTACGTGGACGTGCTGTCGCTCGCGCAGGTGCGGGCGCTGCGCGTGGTGCGCGACGAGGATGCGGAGCTTGCGGAGGACGAGCGCGCGGCGCTGCTGCGCTTGATCCTCGCGACCGTTACGGGCGTCTCCGCCGGCCTTCAGAACACCGGCTGATCGAAGGCATGGAGCGGCGGCATCGGGCCGCGACCCTTCCGATGTCTGTGGATTTTTGTTCGCGGGGGGGGGCACGTAGTGCGCGTCCGGTCTCGTTGGAGGGCGTCGCAAAGGGTTGGATGGGGACGTGTTCCTCCCAACCCAAAAGGGATTGGGAGGAACACGTCCCCATCCAACCCATCTGGTATGCTGTGGCCAGGGCTTCCGACAATGCATATTACGGTCGGTCTTGCGCGGTGTGGGCGAATAAAAAAGCGCGCGAGAATATGCTGTCATGCGAATGGTATTTTCTAGGGCGCGATTTTTCGGTGCGAATTCGCGGCTAAAGCAATACAGGCGAATAAAGCCGCAGGATTCAACTGGGGATTTGTCGACGTGTATTTCCCTATACACGGAGGGACACCGAAAAATCGCGCCCTAGAGCTATACATGCGATTTCGAGCCCAGCCGTCCAAGACATTGCGCGGGGGATGTGCTTCTTGCGCAAGCGGGGTGCACCTGTCATACGTCCGTGAGGCCATTGCGCATCCTACGTGCCCGTATGCACATGGGGGCATGCTGATGGGGTTGCTCCGGTGCGGATTAATGCTTCCCCTTTTGTTAAGAGTCGCGAGAACCCGTGCTTTCCGGTGGCGTCGCACGGCATTTCCGGTATGCTAATGCAGCCGCGTCCCCCGAAGGGGTATTCGCGGCGGACCCGAGCTGCGCTGTCTACACAGGCTCGGGAATCTGTACGACGCCGCCCGTACCGGCACGGGGCGGCACAGATCAAAAGGAGGATTTCCGTGGCACACGACCACATGCAAAACCCCGCCGACATCCATTCCATGCATACCCGCACCTGCGGTGAGCTGCGCGCTGCCAACATCGGCGAGGAGGTCACGCTCACCGGTTGGGTCTCCCGTCGTCGCGATCACGGCGGCCTGATCTTCTGCGATCTGCGCGATCGCGAGGGCATCACGCAGTGCACGTTCGATCCCGAGCACGCCGCCGGTGAGGCCTTCCACATCGCCGAGACCATGCGTCCCGAGTGGCCGATCCTCGTGCACGGCACGGTTATCGCCCGCGACGACGACACGATCAACTCCAAGCTCTCCACCGGCGAGATCGAGATCCTGGCCGATCGCGTCGAGGTGCTCAACCGCTCCAAGACCCCGCCGTTCCAGATCGAGGATGGCATCGAGACGTCCGAAGACACCCGTCTGCGCTATCGCTATCTCGACCTGCGCCGTCCCGAGATGATGGCCAACATGAAGCTGCGTTCCGACTTCACGTTCGCGATCCGCACCGCGCTGCACGACCGCGCTTTCATGGAGGTCGAGACCCCGTCGCTGTTCAAGTCCACGCCCGAGGGCGCGCGCGACTTCATCGTGCCCTCCCGCCTGCAGCCCGGTAGCTTCTACGCCCTGCCGCAGTCCCCGCAGCTGTTCAAGCAGCTGCTCATGGTGGGTGGCGTGGAGCGCTACTACCAGGTTGCCAAGTGCTTCCGCGACGAGGACCTGCGCGCCGACCGCCAGCCCGAGTTCACGCAAGTGGATATCGAGATGAGCTTCGTCGAGCAGGACGACGTCATGGGCGCGCTCGAGGACGTGCTCTCCGACGCCTTCGCCCGCGTGGGCGTGGACATGCCCACGCCGCTGCGTCGCCTGTCCTACTGGGACGCCATGGATACCTACGGTTCCGACAAGCCCGACACGCGCTACGGCATGACGCTCGTCGACTTGACCGACGTGTTCGCGAACTCCAAGTTCAAGGTGTTCGCCGGCGCCGCCAATACCGAGGGTCACGTGGTCAAGGCCATCAACGCCAAGGGTGCGGGCGTCTGGCCGCGCGCGCAGATCGACAAGCTCGCCAAGGTCGCCGAGACCTTCGGCGCCAAGGGCCTGGCATGGATCGCCTTCCGTGAGGACGGCTCCATCAACAGCCCCATCGTCAAGTTCTTCGCCGACGAGGAGATGGACGAGCTGCGCCGTCGCTGCGACGTGAAGCCCGGTGACCTCGTGATGTTCGCCGCCGGCCCGCGTCTCGCCTCCGACGAGATCCTGGGCGGCATGCGCTCCCATATGGCCGACGCCCTGGGTATCGAGCGCACGGGCCACGACTTCCTGTGGGTCGTCGACTTCCCGCTGTTCCACTGGGACGACGAAGCCAAGCGCTACGAGGCCGAGCACCAGCCGTTCACCCTGCCGCACGTCGATCAGCTCGACCTGCTGGAGACCGATCCGCTCGCCATGGGCAGCTGCACCTACGACTTCGTCATGGACGGCTTCGAGGCCGGCGGTGGCGGCATGCGTATCCATAACTCCGAGCTGCAGCTGCGCATGCTCGAGTTCATGGGCTTCACCGAAGAGCGCGCCCGCGAGCAGTTCGGCTTCCTCATGGACGCCCTCGAGTTCGGTGCGCCCCCGATGGGCGGCTTCGCGCTCGGTCTGGACCGCGTGTGCATGCTGCTCGCCGGCGCGGATTCCATCCGCGACGTCATGGCGTTCCCCAAGACGAGCTCCGGCTCCGACCTCCTGTCCGAGGCTCCGCGCGAGGTCTCCGGCGCCCAGCTCAAGGAGGTCGGCCTGCGCCTGATGTAGCTTTCCTCAACCTGACCGGCCAGCTGAGGCGCCGCACCTTGCCGTCCGAGCCTTCGGGTGCCGCACGCTGGACGTGCGCCCTCGGCTTTCGTGGCAATCTGCGTCACTTCAGCCCGCCGTTGCCGTTGTCGACAGGATGCCGACAAGAAGGTGCCAGGTACAAACCTGTCGCACCGTGAAGCCTCCGGGCCCCTTCGGGTCCGGAGGCTTATTCTTTGCGCTGCGTGCGCATGAAATCACGTCAGACCTCATTACGC